>NZ_JBFUFW010000003.1:0-589526 GCF_056403235.1 Rhodoferax sp. P2_H8_2 | reverse complement strand
TGGTCCAGCAGCTTGCGGAACATTTCCACGCCAGTGCAGGTGGTCTTTTGGGTGTCAGCAATACCGACGATTTCGATTTCTTCGCCGACCTTGACGATACCGCGCTCAACACGGCCAGTCACCACGGTGCCACGGCCAGAGATGGAGAACACGTCTTCCACGGGCATCAGGAACGCGCCGTCAACTGCACGCTCTGGCAGGGGGATGTAGGTGTCCAGTGCGTCAGCCAGCTTCATGATGGCTTCTTCACCCAGAGGACCCTTGTCGCCTTCCATGGCGAGCTTGGCAGAGCCGTGGATGATAGGTGTCTTGTCGCCTGGGAAGTCGTACTTGTCCAGGAGCTCGCGAACTTCCATTTCAACCAGTTCCAGCAGTTCAGCGTCATCGACCATGTCGCATTTGTTCAGGAACACGATGATGTAAGGAACGCCAACCTGGCGGGCCAGCAGGATGTGCTCGCGGGTCTGAGGCATTGGGCCGTCAGCTGCGGAGCAAACCAGGATCGCGCCGTCCATTTGGGCTGCGCCAGTGATCATGTTCTTCACATAGTCAGCGTGGCCGGGGCAGTCAACGTGGGCGTAGTGGCGGTTAGCCGTTTCGTATTCCACGTGGGCGGTGTTGATCGTGATACCGCGTGCTTTTTCTTCAGGAGCTGCGTCGATCTGGTCGTACGCCTTGGCTTGGCCGCCAAACTTGGATGCCAGAACCGTAGTAATAGCCGCTGTCAGCGTGGTCTTGCCGTGGTCAACGTGGCCAATTGTGCCAACGTTCACGTGGGGCTTGGTACGCGTGAATTTTTCTTTACCCATTTTTCAATTCTCCAAAGAGCTAATCCCGTGTATTGGTTTTATGTCTGCACGGTGTTGCTGGTTCGCCCCGCACGGGAAACAGGGCGGCACATCGTCGCAGACAGGGAACTCCGATCAGAAGTGCCCGAGCCAATTCGCTTTGCGAATATGGATCCGGCACACTGAAAATTATTTAGCCCTTGCAGCCATGATGGCTTCAGACACGTTGCGCGGAGCTTCCGCGTAGTGCTTGAATTCCATCGTGTAAGTCGCACGGCCTTGTGACATCGAGCGCAGGCTGGTCGAGTAGCCGAACATTTCGGACAGTGGAACTTCGGCCTTGATAGCCTTGCCGCCACCGATCATGTCGTCCATACCTTGCACCATACCGCGGCGTGAGGACAGGTCGCCCATCACGTTACCGGCGTAGTCTTCAGGCGTTTCAACTTCCACAGCCATCATCGGCTCCAGGATCACGGGGTTGGCCTTGCGGCAACCTTCCTTGAAACCGAAGATAGCGGCCATCTTGAACGCGTTTTCGTTCGAGTCCACATCGTGGTACGAACCGAAAGTCAGCGTGACCTTGACGTCCACCACCGGGTAACCGGCTAGCACGCCCTGGTTCAGCGCTTCGATAACGCCCTTTTCAACCGCAGGGATGTATTCGCGAGGAACCACACCGCCCTTGATCGCATCCACAAAAGTGAAGCCCTTGCCGGTTTCGTTTGGCTCGACGGTCAACACAACGTGACCGTACTGACCCTTACCACCGGACTGACGCACGAACTTGCCTTCGACATCGACCACTTGCTTGCGAATGGTTTCGCGGTAAGCAACTTGGGGCTTGCCCACGTTGGCTTCCACGCCGAATTCGCGCTTCATGCGGTCAACAATAATTTCCAGGTGCAACTCGCCCTGACCACCAATGATGGTCTGGCCAGATTCTTCATCGGTCTGAACACGGAACGATGGATCTTCTGCAGCCAGACGGCTCAAAGCGATACCCATTTTTTCCTGGTCGGCCTTGGTCTTGGGCTCAACAGCCTGACGAATCACCGAGTCAGGGAACACCATGCGCTCCAGCGTAATGATGGCGGATGGATCGCACAGGGTTTCACCTGTGGTGACGTCTTTCAGTCCTACGCAAGCAGCGATGTCGCCGGCGCGGATTTCATCGACTTCTTCACGGTTGTTGGCGTGCATTTGCACGATACGGCCGATACGCTCTTTCTTGCCGCGCACCGCGTTGTAAACGGTGTCGCCCTTCTTCAGAACGCCGGAGTACACGCGCACGAAGGTCAACTGGCCCACGAACGGGTCGGTCATCAGCTTGAATGCCAAAGCAGCAAACTTTTCGCTGTCGTCGGCCTTGCGGGTGATTTCCTTTTCGTCTTCGTCGAAGCCCTTGATGGCCTTCACGTCGAGTGGGGAGGGCATCAGTTCAATCACGGCGTCCAGCATGCGCTGCACACCCTTGTTCTTGAACGCGGTACCGCACAGCATCGGCTGGATTTCGCCAGCAATGGTGCGTGTGCGCAGACCGAGGGTAATTTCCGCTTCAGTCAGGTCACCCTCTTCGAGGTACTTGTTCATCAGCTCTTCGGAGGCTTCAGCAGCAGCTTCCACCATCTTTTCGCGCCATTCTTTGGCGGTAGCCACCAGGTCAGCCGGGATTTCTTCGAAGGTGAACTTCATGCCCTGAGACGCTTCGTCCCAGATGATGGCTTTCATCTTGCGCAGGTCGACCACGCCGGTGAAGTTTTCTTCAGCGCCGATTGGGATCACGACGGGCACAGGGTTGGCCTTCAGGCGCAGCTTCATCTGGTCAACGACTTTGAAGAAGTTGGCGCCAGTACGGTCCATCTTATTCACGAATGCCAGACGTGGCACTTTGTACTTGTTAGCCTGACGCCACACGGTTTCAGACTGAGGCTGCACACCGCCCACAGCGCAATAGACCATGCAAGCACCATCCAGCACGCGCATGGAACGCTCGACTTCAATCGTGAAGTCCACGTGTCCAGGGGTGTCAATGATGTTGATGCGGTGCTCAGGGAAGGACGCGTCCATACCCTTCCAGAAGCAAGTCGTTGCAGCGGAAGTGATCGTGATACCACGCTCTTGCTCTTGCTCCATCCAGTCCATGGTGGCCGCGCCATCGTGCACTTCACCAATTTTGTGGTTCACGCCGGTGTAAAACAAAATACGCTCGGTCGTGGTGGTCTTGCCAGCGTCAATGTGCGCTGAAATACCAATGTTGCGATAGCGCTCAATGGGAGTATTGCGAGCCATGATGGATCCTTGGGTTGTACTTGAATATCAATGAGGCAGGCTGCAATGTCACACGACACTGCAGCCTGGCGGGCGAGGCCTTTGCGGGACCTGCGCCAGTTCCGTTTAGAAGCGGAAGTGAGAGAAAGCCTTGTTGGCTTCTGCCATGCGGTGAACTTCATCACGCTTCTTCATGGCACCGCCACGGCCTTCAGTGGCTTCCAACATTTCGTTGGCCAGACGCTGTGCCATGGACTTTTCACCGCGCTTGCGAGCGGCTTCCTTGATCCAGCGCATGGACAAAGCCAGGCGACGGACGGGACGCACTTCAACGGGCACCTGGTAGTTGGCACCACCCACGCGGCGGGATTTCACTTCCACCATGGGCTTGACGTTGTTGATAGCAACAGTGAAAGCTTCCACCGGGTCTTTATCAGGGTGCTTCTTGGCGATCAGTTCGAGAGCACCGTAAATGATGCGCTCGGCTACAGCCTTCTTGCCGCCTTCCATGATCACGTTCATGAATTTGGACAGCTCTACATTGCCGAACTTTGGATCCGGCAGAATTTCACGTTTAGGGACTTCGCGACGACGTGGCATTTTTTCACCTCTTTGCTTCAGTTGGCTCCCACTTAAGGGCGCCTTGAGAGTTAATCAATAAGACTCTCACTTACTCGACCCAAACAGCGGGTCACTTCGTTTATCTACTGCGCCACGCAGCAAACAAACACCTCTTATTTTTCGGATCCAGAGCCTTGCAGCTATGGGCCCAGGTCAATTTACTTGGCCTTTGGCTTCTTAGCACCGTACTTGGAGCGCGACTGCTTGCGGTCTTTCACGCCTTGCAAATCGAGCGAACCACGGACGATGTGGTAACGCACACCGGGCAAGTCCTTGACACGACCGCCGCGAACCAGCACTACGCTGTGTTCCTGCAGGTTGTGGCCTTCACCGCCGATGTAGGAAATGACTTCAAAACCGTTGGTCAGGCGCACTTTGGCGACTTTACGCAGAGCGGAATTGGGCTTTTTAGGCGTTGTGGTGTACACACGAGTGCAAACACCGCGACGCTGCGGAGAGTTCTGCATAGCAGGGCTCTTCGACTTGATGGTCTCGACCTCACGGCCTTGACGCACGAGCTGGTTAATGGTTGGCATTGAAAACGTCCCTAAACGTTTGAAATATTACGAAAACGTGAATCTCTTCGGAATTTCCGAAAAGCCTTCTAATGTATCAGATCGAGGGTTTCCCCGCAAGGGGTGTTGCCCCCACGCTCCACCGCTTCGCGGGTCGCTGCCCCCCAAGGGGGCTAATTTGCCTTGGGGCGGCCCGGCGGCAAATTGCCTGTCGCCCCGACTGGGAAATTGGGGTCAGTGTGCCAGCTCGTACAGTGCCGAGCCGTCGCCGTTGTCTTTTACCAGGCGAATCTGGGAATGGTTGCTCAGGTACTTGGCGCCATCGGCACCCGACAGGAAAGTCATGCGAACCCCAGCCACCGGCAAAACGCGCCAATTGCCGTCCGCCGACGGGTTGACCTGTTTGTTGGCGGACAGCTTGTCCATCATGCGCAGGTATTCGATCAGGACCTGGCGGTTTTCTTCCGGGGCTTCATAAACCACCTTGGTCGCATTCAGACCCGGGAAAGTGCCACCACCGAAGGCGCGGTAGTTGTTAGTGGCCACTATGAATTTGGCATCACCCTGCACCAGCACGCCCTGGTATTTCAGGTTTTTCACCCGGTTTGCCGTGGGGGCCACCAGCGCGCCCAAGACGCTGTACTTGGCAGGTTGCGTCACATCCAGCTCGTAGGTCAGGCCGTCAATCGTGTCAAAGTTGTAGGAACGGAACGATTCATTCAGCAAAGCCTGCTGCGCCGGGCCCTGCGGGTTGATCTGGTTGTATTGGCCGGCGGACATCTCAATCCACTCGCGTACCTCGTTGCCCGTCAGCAGCATGGCTTTGAGCGTATTCGGGTACATGTACAGATCGGCAACGTTCTTGATGGCCAGTGGGCCAGCGGGAATGTCCGTGTAATAAGTCCAGCCCTGGCGCCCGCCCGTCTTGAATGGGGCGGCGGCCGACAGCACTGGGTATTTGGCGTATTCCGTGCCCTGCAAGGCGCGCTGGGTGTAAACGATTTGCGCGTTCGCCACGATCTGTACCGACGGGTCATCGGCCACCTGTGCGAAATAGCTGTAGATAGGCGCGCTGCTGAAAGCCACCTTGTTGCGCACGTATTCCAAAGCTTTGGCGTGCACATCGCCCAGAATCTTTTCGACCATGGGGTCAGCCGCGGCAACCGACTTTTGCGTCGTGCGGTCAAAGATCGGGCGCAGCGTCGCCTTGCGGTCCACGATGCGCCACTTTCCATTCGTTTCGTCCAGCGTGAAGTCGATCACTCCCAGGTGGTCGCCCCAGCGGCCGGGCATCACCGCCGCCACGCCGTTGATGGTGCCGCGCTCTACGTCGACCTTGGGGAAGTTCGCGAAGAATTTGCCGGGGAATTCACCGTGGGAGTGGCCAAACAGGATGGCGTCAATACCCTCCACTTCGGCCAACGGGCCCACCATGTTTTCGCCCATCAATGGGGTTGGCGCTGTCGTCAGGCCCGCATGCGGGATAGCGACGATCAGTTGCGCGCCTTGCGCGCGCATCAGCGGCACGTATTTCTTGGCGGTTTCCACGATGTCCTGCACCACCACCTGGCCTTCCAGATTGGATTTGTCCCACATCAGGATTTGCGGCGGCACAAAGCCAATGACACCAATCTTGATCGCATGCATCTTTCCATTGGCATCCACTAGCTTGCGATCCAGCAGCACATAAGGCGTGAACGCGTTTTTAGCGTTGGGCTGGTCCTTGTTCTTATCGTCGAAATAGACGTTGGCGTTGACGTAGGGGAAGTTGGCGCCCTTGATCGCACGGCGCAGGAACGGCAGGCCGTAGTTGAAGTCGTGGTTGCCGATGTTGGCGGCGTCGTAGCCCAGCGCATTCATCAGCTGATACGCCGGATGGACTTCACCATCCTTGAGCGGGCGCACCTTGGCCACGTAGTCGCCCAGCGGGTTGCCTTGCAGCAGATCGCCGTTGTCAAACAGCAGGTTGTTGGGCGCTTCCGCGCGCGCCGCCTTGATCAACGTAACCGTGCGAGCCAGGCCGTACTGGTCGGTGACTTTGTCCTGGTAGTAGTCGTAGTCCAGCAAATTCATGTGCAGATCGGTGGTCTCCATGATGCGCAGGCGCACCTCGGTAGCCTGGGCGGCGCCCGCCAGTGCCAATACCGCGCAACTACTTGCCAACCAAAACTTGTTCATGCCGATCTCCAGTACGTTCACTCAAATATGTGGCAATTTGCCTAACGAATCCAAAGGCGAATGGCATCCCAAGCGCGTCCGAAGATGCCTGCCTGGTCTACCGATTCCAACGCCACCAGTGGCGCCTCGGCCACGGTCTTGTCACCGGACAATACGCGCAAAGTGGCTATCTTCTGGCCCTTTACAAAAGGCGCCACCAACGGATCGGCGCGCACCACCTGCGTGCTCAACTTGCCGCCACTGCCTGCAGGCACTGCCACCACGATGGGGCTGAAACTGCCCAGCTTGACGGTAGACGCCGAGCCCTTCCAGACGTTGGGCGTAGCCACGGCCTGATTCGCATCAAACAGCTTGACAGGTTCGAACGCGGTGTAGCCCCAGTTCAGCAACTTTTGCGACTCATTGGCGCGGGAGATTTCACTGTCAGCGCCCAGGATGATGGACAGCAGGCGGCGGCCGGAATTGGGGGCAGCGGTTGCGCCCGGTGCAGTGGCTTGGTTCAAGCCGGGGTAATCGCGTCGCGCGGTGGCGACCATGCAATAGCCCGCAGCATCGGTGTGGCCCGTCTTGAGTCCGTCCACTGTCGGATCGCGGAACAGCAGCAAGTTGCGGTTGGTGTCATTCGCGGCCGGAGTACCCGGGTAACGGTATTTTTTCAGTGAGTAAACACCCACGTATTCCGGGAAATCTGCCATCAGGCGCGAGGCCAGGATGCTCAGGTCGCGCGCGGTGGTGGTGTGGCCGGCCTCGGTCAGTCCTTCGGGGTTTTTGTAGCCCGTGGCTTTCATGCCCAGCAGCTTGGCCTGCGCATTCATCATTTCGACGAAACGCTCAGCCGTGCCACCCACGCCTTCAGCCAGCGCCATCGTGGCGTCATTGCCCGATTGAACGATCATGCCCTTGATCAGGTCCTCCACCGGCACCTGCATCTTGGGGTCGATGAACATGCGCGAGCCGGGCATTTTCCAGGCGCGTTCGCTGACGGGCAGCGTCTGCTTCATGTCCAGTTTTTTGGATTTCAGCGCATCAAACACCAGATAGGCCGACATCAGCTTGGTCAGCGATGCGGGCTCCAGCGGCGCGTCAATGTCTTTGGCGGCAAGGATCTGATTGGCGGTGACGTCCAGCAGCAGATACGAGCGCGCGGCGATTTCCGGTGGCTGCACGGTTTGTGCCGATACGGCGAAGCAGAAGGTGGCCACAAGGGCAGCGAACAGGGATTTCATGGATTCGGATGGGGCGACCCACCACAGGGCTGGCGGGTCAGATTGGAAAGGCTTCAGGAAATGGGCTGGTCCAAGTGGCGAACCACCAAACCGCGCAAAAGGGGCAATTGTCCATGAAAGAAATGCCCCACCCCCGGAACAACCGTAACGGGGAGTGACTGCGGCCGCGCCCAGGCCATCACATCCGCCAGCGGAACCGTGTCGTCGGTCTCGCCGTGGATCACCAATGTGCGGTCATGCAGTTCGGCCGGGACAGGCGCTACTTCGAAGCGCGTGGCCGCTGTGCCAACCAGCACAACCCGCTCCAGCGAACGGGACGCATGCAACGCGGCGATAGCGTGACTGGTGACAAACGCGCCAAAGGAAAACCCGGCGAGCACCAACGGTCCGTCTGATGCATGCTTTGCCACGACGGCCAACAAATCCTGCAGCTCGCCTTTACCTGCATCGTGCGTACCGCTGCTTCCGCCAACTCCGCGGAAGTTAAACCGTACCGCACGCCAGCCGCTCATCACACAAGCCCGGGCCAGCGTCTGCACCACCTTGTTGTCCATCGTGCCGCCAAACAGCGGGTGCGGATGGGCGATCACGGCCACGCCACGCAACGCCACATCCACCGGCTCATCGATCAACAACTCGATGTCACCGACCGGGCCGGCAATGGTGGAGCGCTGGGTTTGGGAGTTCACGATTGCTATTAAATTAGTAGCTGCTCACGCCTCTAATACGGGCTTAAACAGCATTTTTATGCCTGAAATCTAGCGCCCCAGATGGGCCGGACAAACCAGCCGCTCCACGACTTTGCCGTTCTTCAGGTGGGACTCAACGATCTCTTCAATGTCCGTCTGGTCCACATAGGTGTACCAGACAGCTTCGGGGTACACCACCGCGACCGGGCCCGCCGCGCAGCGGTCCATGCAGCCCGCCTTGTTGACGCGCACCTGGCCTGGGCCCGCCAGTCCGGCGGTCTTGACCAGCTTCTTGCAATGGTCAAACGCCTCTTGCGCCTGGTGCTGGGCACAGCATTCTTCGCCGTTCTTGCGCTCGTTCAGGCAAAAGAAAATGTGGCGTTCAAAGTAGGAAGGCGCGGGCGAAGAAACGGAGGGGAGGGGAGGCGTGCTGCTGGTGGTCATGCTGCGATTCTAGTTTTGCGACTCGCGCCGTCCGATCTGGCCAAACACATACACACTGGCCGCGTAGGGCCACAGCCAGCCCAGCCACTGCGACAGGCCATTGAAACGAATGAACCGGCCCTGCTCCCACTGCTGCAGCGTCTGCGCGAAATACGGGCTCTCGGGAGCCTGGTTCAGCAGACTCAAATACACGCCCAGCGCCAGCAACACCAGCCCCGCCGCCACGCGCCACGGCAAGACAGACATTGCCAACGCAATCAACACCGCAGCCGCCATGCCGACCTGCGCCGGGGCATCAAACCAGGCCCAGGCATGCGCGGGGCCCCAGGTCAGCGCCGCCGACAACGACGTTGCCGCCGTGCCCGCCAGCACCACGAGCGCCACCAACATCACCCTTCGCGCCGGCCTGCGCACGACGCAAAACCCGACCAGGCAGGGAATCACCAGCCCCAGCGCCACGCACAGCATTTCCGACGCTGGCACGAGGGGATGCAGGCTGGGCGCACCCGCGGGCAACCAGCTTGCCATGGCGCTGTCTTCCAGTTGCTCGGACAGCGCGCCTACCAGCCGCTCCAGCACCTGGCCCAAACCAAAAGGAACAGATGCAGGAAACAGCAGCGCCAACGGCCAAGTCGCCAACAACACTATGCCGCCGCGCGATGGCTCTACGAACCAGCGGCTGCGAATCACGCTCCAGCGGTTGATCGCACCCAGTCGCTCCAGCATCAGCGTAAACACTGCGCCCAGCCAGGCACCGGCTGCATTCAACAAAAAGTCTTCCCGCGATGGGACACGCGATGGCAAGTAGCTCTGCGCCGACTCCATGCACAGAGACAACAACGCAGCCAGCACCAAGGCCTTGTAAACCGGGTGCTTTGAGCGGCTACTGCGCAACAACGCCAGCGCCAGCAAGCCGCCCATTGGCATATAGCCGACCATGTTGATGGCAACGTCAAATCCGGTCCAGTAATGGGAAATGGGGGCCCACAAAAATCCCCATGGCGCAATGCCTTGGTCACGCCAGTCAGCAAACGGGTACAGGCTGGCATACACCACCAACACGGCATAGATGGCGGCCAATGGCCAGGCGGTGGTTTTGTGCATGCCTGGCTTCTACCGGTACACCGTCAGAACGGTTTGACCACCACCAGAATGACCGCGGCCACCAGCATGAACACTGGCGCTTCGTTGAACCAGCGAAACCACACATGGCTGCGCTGCATGGTGCCGGCCACAAACTTGCGCAGGATGGATGCGCAGGCATGGTGGTAGCCGATCACCGCAACCACAATCCCCAGCTTCGCATGCATCCAGCCGTTGCCCGGGCCACGGCCAATGCCGTAATACAGCCACAAGCACAGGCCTAAAACTACGGCGGGTACCGCCAGCATCGTCGTGAATTTCAGCAGCTTTTTCGCCATCAGCAGCAGGCGGGCACGTTCGGCGTCTGAGCCCTCTGGGACCATCGCTAAATTGACAAATATCCGAGGCAAATAGAACAGGCCGGCGAACCAGCTGGCGACGAAGACGATGTGAAAGGCTTTGATCCAGAGCATCTGGAAAGTGTAGTCTTTAGTGAGTGCTTGTTGGGTAATCGCCCGCCGACGGCACGGGGTGAGCCCAAAGCGAATGTCCTCCGGGCTTCGCCCTCCCCCTTGATTTCGCAATGGACTCACCCCGCACCATCCGCTTGAATTTTGCTTGCCCACAGCAGCGCGTAACTATCCGGGATTGGATGGGGCGGATGTTTTGCGCAGGTCAAGGAGGAGCCCGCGCAGCGGGCGGGGGACACGGAGCAAAACATCCGCCCCATCCAATCCAGCGCCGGGAATGTCTTCCGGCTATTCCTCATAGGTCCGAAATGACCAAAAAAAACCCCAGCACGTGGGCTGGGGTGGTAAGCCTATTTGCTGTCACACATCAAGGCCCCGCTCAGGGAGGAAAAGCGGGAGGTAGCAAGCTACCCGGGGTCAAATTTACCAAAAAACAGGGGTGCTGGCAAGCCGCTGGCCGGATTCAGGCACAATTTTCCCCATGACGCCCTATGCACCATTTCCGGCCGGTCGGCCCCGTCGCCTGCGGCGCGACAGCTTTACACGCAACCTCGTACGTGAGAACACACTTACCGCGCACGACCTGATTTATCCAGTCTTTGTCGTCGAAGGCTCGGGGCAACGCGTGCCGATTGCGTCCATGCCCGGCGTCGAACGGCTGAGCCTGGATTTGCTGCTGCCGGTCGCCGAGCAGTGTGTAAAGCTGGGTATTCCGGTGATGGCGCTGTTCCCGGTGATAGACCAGTCGCTGAAAACCTACGACGGCAAGGAAGCGCTGAATCCGGACGGTCTGGTGCCGCGGGTGGTGCGGGCGTTGAAGAAAGAATTTCCTGATTTGGGCGTGATGACCGACGTCGCGCTGGACCCTTTCACCAGCCACGGCCAGGACGGTCTGCCGGATGACGATGGCTACATCCTGAACGACGAAACGCTGGCTGTGCTGGTGCAGCAGGCGTTGACACAGGCCCGTGCAGGCGTAGACATCGTTGCGCCCAGCGACATGATGGACGGCCGCATTGGCGCCATCCGCGCTGCGCTGGAGGCCGAGAAGCTGATTCACACCCGCATCATGGCTTACAGCGCCAAATACGCGTCTGCCTTTTATGGCCCGTTCCGCGACGCGGTGGGCTCGGCGGGCAACCTCGGCAAGAGCAACAAAAAGGTCTACCAGATGGACCCGGCCAACACCGATGAAGCACTGCGCGAAGTGGCGATGGACATTGCCGAGGGCGCGGACATGGTGATGGTCAAGCCCGGCATGCCGTATCTGGACGTGGTGCGCCGCGTGAAAGACGAGTTCCGCATCCCCACGTTTGCCTACCAGGTGTCGGGCGAATACGCGATGTTGAAGGCCGCCGCACAAAACGGCTGGCTGGACCACGACGCAGTGATGATGGAGAGTTTGCTGGCTTTCAAGCGTGCAGGCGCCGACGGCATACTCACTTACTTCGCCATTGACGCCGCCAGAATGCTACAAAAATAGTAGCTGCTTACGCACATTCCACGGGCATCCGAGGCACTTTTTACTCCAATTTACCCCCCGCACATGCGCATTTTCCAGATCAACGGCTCCAGTGTTTCGGAAAGTCAGGAGCTTGCGGGCCTGATCGGGGCTGGCATGCCCGACCAAGGCTACGTCTGGATCGCTTGCGCCCGCCGCGAGTTCGAGGTCATGCAGGCCCAAGTTCAGTCTGCGCTGCAGCAGCTATGCGGCTTTCAGTTGGTTGATCTGCATATCTCCGACCTGCTGAACAACCAGTTGCCTTCGCATTACGACTACACCTCGCAATACGACGTGCTGGTGTTTCGCCGCCTGGCCGCTGGACATAGCGCAACGGACCTGGCACAACCCGGCGAACCTTTGCACCAGGCGCCACAGCGCGGCGGCCCGCCGATCTTGCGGCGCATTGACACCAGCCCCGTCGGGTTTGCCGTGTTCGACCGCGTGCTGCTGACCGTGCACCCCACCGACTGCGCCGTGCGCGATGCCTATGCCGCCAAACTGCTGCAAGCCACCAGCGCCGAGTCGCGCGCCGCGGGTGCGCGCTTGCCGACCAGCCCGGCAGATTTGATGCTGCGCGTGGTGAATCAAATGGTGGACGGCTTCCTGGAACTGCGCCGTGAGCTGACGCACCAGTTGGACCACTGGCAGTCAGAACTGCTGAATCCGCGCGCCCGCTTTACCAACTGGGGTTCGCTCCTGGACGCACGCCTCTCGCTGCATTACCTGGACGAGGTCTGCGAAGACCAGCGCGCTGCCATTCAGGACTGGACCGAAGCATTGAAGACCTGGCCCGATCCAGACACGCCCTCTGGCCAGCGCGAGCGCGACCTGCTGCAGGTGCGCAGCCGCGACGTACTGGAGCACATCGAGCGTGTGGTGCACCACGTGCGCCGCCTGGAGCAGAGCGTAGAGACCGCGGTGCAAATGCACTTCAGCGTGCAAGGCAGCCGCACCAACGAGATCATGCGCACGCTCACCGTGTTGACTGCGATCTTCCTGCCCCTGAACCTGATCGCCGGCATCTTCGGCATGAACTTCGAATTCATTCCGCTACTGCATGTGGCCGGAGGTTTCTGGTGGGCACTGGCCACGATGGCCTTTACCGCGATCGGGCTGGCGCTGTTTTTCTGGCGGAAAAGGTATTTGGCGCGGTCAGAGCGCTGATTACTGCACCACAAAACCGCTGGCTTTGATGATCTTGGCCCATGTCTGCGTGTAGGCCTGTTCCCGCACCGCAAGCTGCTGTGACGACATGAAGCCCACGCTAAGACCCATCGCAGTAAGGCGCTCTTTCACTTCGGGCAACGCCAGCACCTTGGCAAGCGCTTCCGAAAACTTGTCGATCGCAGCCTTGGGTGTGCCTGCGGGCGCGAAGATGCCGTAGTACGGCAGGTCTTCAAAGCCGGCCAGACCCAACTCCGCAAACGTGGGCACATCGGGCAGGATGGCCTGGCGGGTGGCGCCCATCACAGCGACGACGCGGATTTTTCCGGCCTTGTGGTTTTCAATGAAGTCGGGCACGGAGCCGGTACCAGCATGTATCTGGTTGCCCAGCATGTCTCCGATCATCGGCGCGCTGCCGCGGTAAGGCGCGGCCTGCAAGTCCAGGCCATACTTCTGGCCCACCACTTTCACCAGAAACTCCGGCACTGACGCGGGCGCTGGCACCCCTACCGTGTCTTTGCCTGCGCTTTGCCCTTTGACCCAGGCCACGTATTCAGCGACGGACTTTGCCGGTTTTCCGCCAGACAAGGCCAGCGCATTCACAAAGGTGGCGAAGCCGGCCACAGGCACGAAGTCTCGCGCGGGATCAAAACCCGGGTTTTTCATGACCTGCGGCAGGATGGAGATGGTGTGGTCATGCGACAGGAACAGCGTGTTGCCATCGGGCACGGCAACCTTGAGCAACTGCGCCGCAATCTGACCGCCCGCGCCTGCCTTGTTTTCAACCAACACTGGAACGCCCAGCTGATCTTTCAGCTTGTCGGCCAGCGTGCGCGCTATTGCGTCGGTGCCGCCACCTGCAGGAAAGCCGACCAGCAGATGCACAGGTGTGCCCTGTGCGTAGGCCCAATTGCCAACGAGCAGAGCGCCCCATACCAAGGCTTTACGAAACACGACCATGCACAAACTCCTGATTAATTGCGGGCGTAACCCAACTGGAAGCCGCACACACCGGGAATTTTTCCGAGCGCTGCCGCAAACTCTGACAAAGGCCCGGTGGCATTGCGGCTCAGTGCAACGGCAATGAAATTCCAGTTGCGATTGTGGTTCTCCATGGAAATGGTGATGGAGCTGCTGGCCACGACATAGCCATGCTTTAACGCAATGGCGCGCAAATCGGCCTCGGAAGGTTCCACGCCGTCACCAAAACTCAGGGTCACCGCCACCGCATGACGCAAGGGCAGTTTGGCCTCGAGCTTGGATACCAGCACCATGCAAATCGCGCACAACAGCGCCAGCGACATCGCGGCAATGAACAGGCCCACGCCCACCAGGATGCCAATTACCGACACTGTCCAAATGGATGCAGCGGTGGTCAGTCCGCTGATAGTGAAACCTTCCTTCATGATGACACCGGCGCACAGGAAGCCGATGCCGGTGAGCACGCCTTGCACGACACGGGACAGGTCTGCGGTCGAGAAGGTCGTCGTGGCATTACCGCCGTACCAGAAATGCGCGTAGCCGCCAATCACGGTGACCGCGGCCGTGGCCATGCAGACCAGTCCGAACGTCCGCATACCAGCGGCGCGACCATGGTAGGTGCGCTCATAGCCCACTAACAAGCCCAATATGAATGCGCCCAACAGGTGCAGCATCACCAGGACATTGGCCGCGATCATCGGGCCGGACCAATATGCGGCGAAGGTGTCAAGGGTCAGCATGGGGCAAAGATACTGCATAAGCGCGCGCGGCGCTACTATTGCAAGCACCTAGGAAAAGCCATGCAACCCATCCTTTTGATCACCGGCGCATCACGCGGCATTGGCGCGGCCACCGCCCTCTCTGCCGCTTCTGCGGGCTATGCCGTCGCGGTGAACTACGCCAACAACTCGCTGGCCGCCGACGAAGTGGTGCGCCAGATCCGCGCACAAGGCGGCAACGCCATCACCGTGCAGGCCGATGTGGCGTACGAAGAGCAGGTGCTGGCCATGTTCGCCAAGATCGATGCCAAGCTGGGGCGGATTACGGCCCTGGTCAACAACGCTGGCGTGGTGGACCAGGCCAGCCGGGTCGACGCGATGGATGTGGCACGCCTGCGCCGCATGCTGGACACCAATGTGCTTGGCAGCTTTGTCTGCGCACGCGAGGCGGTGCGCCGCATGAGCACGCTGCATGGCGGCGCGGGTGGCGCCATTGTCAACGTCTCGAGCGCGGCCTCTCGCATCGGTAGCCCCGGTCAGTACGTGGACTACGCCGCCAGCAAAGGCGCAATCGACACGTTTACGCTGGGACTGTCCAAGGAGGTGGCGGCAGAGGGCATTCGGGTCAACGCAGTACGCCCTGGCGTCATTGACACCGAGATCCATGCATCTGGCGGACAGCCCGAACGGGCGCAGAAGCTGGCATCTCAAATTCCGATGCAGCGCCCCGGCACGGCACAGGAAGTGGCGAATGCCATTCTCTGGCTACTTGGCAACGAATCCGCGTATTGCACCGGCACAATTTTGGATGTGGCGGGAGGGAGATAAGCTCCTCCGCTACGCGATATTCACTCCAGCCCGAACAGGCGAGCGCCATTGCCCCAGGCAATATTGCGGGCCACATCGGGCGGCAAATCACCCAGCCAGGCGCGGTACTCGCTAAACGTTTCGCCGTAGTACTGCCAGCGCTGGTTGACCCAGGTGTCAGACCCGAGCAAAAAACGCGTCGGGTAGTCCAGCAGCAAAGCACGCCACTCAGGGCACAAACGGGCTTGGCCGTTGGCAAGCGGACACACCAACCCGGGCCGGTAGGACAGCTCACCCACCAGCAAGGGGTATTTGTCGAGCAAGGCGCGCACGCGCTGCACCGGTGCGCCGCCGATGCCCGTGTGGGCCCAGATCAGTTGCACCATTTGACCGCGCGATGAAGTGGGTTCCAGCAGACCATCGATCGCCACGTCGTCCACATGCGCCAGCACGACCAGCCTGCGCTGCTCCGCCAAAGCCATCAGCTTGCGCGCCACTGGCCCTGCCGCGTTGGCGCTGTCGTACAGATGGAATTCACCCAGCCCCCGGTACGGTCCTGCAGCGGTACCACGCGCCAGCTCGGACAAAACCATGTCGTAAATGGACTCGTCGCGAAACCAGTTGTCATAGTCATCCCGGTTGCGGTACAGGCGGACAAAGGGAATCACCGTCACACCAGCCGCGCGGGTTTGTTCTTTCGCTTCCGCCAGTCCGCGTGTGCCATCGTTGGGACGGGAATTGGCGACGATAGCGCGCACGCCACTGCGCTGCATGCGGGACAGCACATCGGGAATGGGGTGCGGCACCTGGGCTTCAACGTTGTAGTGCAAGTGGGCGTCGAAGACAGGCCCGGCGTAATCTGCCGCTGCAACCCAGCCAGTCGCCAGCGCCGCGCCCAGAGCCACACACCCCGCACCAAGCCTGCTTTGGACAAACATTGCGCTACTCCTGTATCAAAAACCGGTCGGCAAAAGCCCCGGGTACCGGCACAATAGCACCATGGACCTCAAACCGCTGATCACGCTGCTGGCCATCGTCAACCCGCTGGCGATCGTCCCTTTTTTCATCCACTACACGCAAGGCTTCTCGAAGGAGCAATTGCGCAATACGGTGTGGGTGTCGTCGTGCAGCACCTTTGTTGTGATTGCGGTCAGCGCGCTGCTGGGTCTGCAAATTTTGGAGTTTTTCAGCATCTCGTTGGCCAGCTTTCAGGTGGGTGGCGGCATGCTGTTGCTATCCAGCGCGTTGAACATGCTCAACGCGCAACCCGCAGAAGCCAAAACCCAGACCCATGATCTGGAAGATGGCGCCGAGAAGGCCGCCAAGGGCGCCAGCATTGCGGTAGTGCCCCTGACTATCCCGTTGCTCACAGGTCCGGCCACGATGTCTACCGTGGTGATTTATGCCGACAAGGCCAAGACCTTTTTGCAACTGGGCACGCTGATCGGTTACGGCCTGGTAATTGCCGCCGCCACCGCCATCTGTTTCTCGCTGGCCGACCCGATTGCGCGTGTGCTGGGTAAGACCGGCATCAATGTGATGACGCGGCTGATGGGCCTGATACTGGCGGCACTGGCGGTAGAAGTGATGTCCGACGGGCTGACCAAGCTGTTTCCGGTGCTGGCGCACTGAGGTAGGTACCGCAAAGAGTCAATCGACAACCGAGCTGCGTTTTGGCAAGGACACGATGAACCGGGTGCCGCGCGTCAACGAGTAGTCCGCGCGGATGGCGCCATCCAGACCCTGCTGCACCAACGTTTGCACGATGCTCAGGCCCAGGCCCGTGCCGCCGCTGCCAGCGCGGGTGGTGAAAAACGGATCAAAGATGCGGGGCCGCACGTGCTCCGGAATGCCCTTGCCATCGTCGGTGACCAGGATGTCGACTGACTCGCCCCTGTCGAACACCTCGACCCGGATCACGCCAGAATTCAGCCCGTCAAACGCATGGAACTTGGCGTTATTGATCAGATTGGACAGCACCTGCGTCAACAGGCCGGGGTAGCTGTCCATGCGGATGCCGGGCTCCACCCGGCTCTCCAGCTGGAACGGCGTGCCGCGAAAACCGGGGCGCAATGTGGACAAGATTTCCTCTACCGTGACCGCCAGATCAAACTCGCGGCGCCGCTCGGACAATTGGTCGGCACTCACTTGCTTGAAGTTGGAGACCAGTTCATTGGCGTGGTGCAACGCGCGCTCCAGTACCTCGACGCCGCTGATGCTGGCGTCCAGAAACGTCACCAAATCCGATTTCTTCAGAAGATTGGTATCGACAGCGACCTTGACTTCACGCACATGGTCGGCCAGCGTGGTGCCAATGGTCAATGCGTTGCCGATGGGCGTATTGAGTTCATGGGCAAGCCCTGCCACCATGCGGCCCAGCGACGCGAGCTTCTCACCCTGAATGAGCTCGCTCTGGGTGCTTTGCAGCAGCGCAAGTGTGTGCGTCAACTTCTGATTGATCGCTTCCAGTTGCTCGGTGCGCTGGTGCACCCGGTCTTCAAGCTGCAGGTTGAGCGATTGCAAGGCGTCCTCGGCGCGCTTGCGCTCTGTGACGTCGCGTGCGACGCCCATCACGCCCAGCAGCACACCATCCGCACTGTAGACCGGCGTCTTGATGGTTTCATAGACCACAGACTCGCCAGTGGAATGGTCAGTCTGCCGAAACTCCGACAGGGTCGGCCCACCCGCCTCCATCGCTTCACGGTCCCGCTCGGCAAATTCGCGCGCCAGGGACGGTGGCAGGAAATCGAAGTCCGTCTTGCCGTAAATGTCCTTGATGCGCTGTCCATTTTTGGCTTCAAACGCCCGGTTGGCCACAATGAAGCGGCCTTGCGGGTCTTTGACAAAGATTACATCGGGAATGGTGTGCAACAGCGTGTCTTTGAACGTCTCGCTGCGCGTCAGCGATTGCTCTACGCGTTTGCGTTCGGCCACTTCTCTTTCCAGCGCCGTTGCGCGCTCCTGCAACGCCGCATCCCGCTCGCGCAGCTTCTCAGTCATGTGCACAAAATTCTGCGACAACAGTGCCAATTCGTCTCTGCCGGGCAGGTGCAGCTGTACTTGCATATCGCCCTGCGCCACCGCCTGCGCTGCCTGGTTCAGCAAGTGCAGCGGCATGGCGACCTGGCGACGGATGATCCAGGCCAGCAGGATCAGCTCAATGAACAGTCCCAGCGCGCCGCCCAGCAAGATGATC
Source organism: Rhodoferax sp. P2_H8_2 (assembly GCF_056403235.1). Classification (NCBI taxonomy): domain Bacteria; kingdom Pseudomonadati; phylum Pseudomonadota; class Betaproteobacteria; order Burkholderiales; family Comamonadaceae; genus Rhodoferax; species Rhodoferax sp. P2_H8_2. The sequence continues at coordinate 570,870 of NZ_JBFUFW010000003.1, read as the reverse complement.
TTGGCCGAAGCCAGGCCACGGTTCTCCACCAGCGCCTTGGGGTAGACGGTCACGAGGTACCAGTCTGGTCCCTGGATGTGCGCAATGCCCAGATAGTTTTCGCCGTCTGGCGCGGGCCGCACATCGGCTGCGCCACCGGTACTGGCAGCCTCCTTGAAAACATCTACCAGGAAGGGGTCGCCAAGTTTACGGATATCGAGATTGCCGGACGACTTCTGGATGCTCTCCATGAGTTTCGGATGTGCCACCAGCATGCCCTTGCGGTCCATGATCAGGTTGTAGGTGCCGGGAGAAAACTCGTTGGTTGTGCGGCGAATAAGGTCATCGACCTGAATGTCCTGCGATGCCGTTCCCACCCAGCGGCGCTGATCCATGGGCGTAATGGTGGACAGCATCCAGGTGCGCGCCTTGTCATCAAAGTAAACTGCAGTCCAGAGGTTTTTGCGCAAGGGGTTGCGGTAGGGTGCGGAGTCCTGCACCGGCGGGTAGTCAAAGTTGTTGGTGTTGTTATCAGCCTCTTTGCCCCAATTGACCGACGGCGAATACATGATCAGCGACTGGCCCGGCAAATCGATATAGGCCGAGTAGTAGCGCAGTGTCATTGCGGGACCCCATTCGCGCAGCAGCCTGAACGCTACAACGACCTGGCGGCGCAACTCAGCGGTCAGCGTGACTTGCGTTCGGACGTAGAGAGACGGCAAATGGCTGTGATCGTCGCGCTCGGGGCGCACACGCACCATGCCATCCGGATAGCGCACAAACCAGGCATCAAATTCGGCTTTGGGGTCTTCCTCGCCCATGGCCTTGAGTCGGCGCAGGTATTCGTCGCGCAATGCCACCGTATTGTTCTGGGCATCGACAAAGGTCTGGGACTCAAAGGCCGCGCGCACCTGGGTGGCGATCCGCAGGTTGTCCAGCGCTTCTTCACGCATGCTGCGCACGGTCTGTTCATAGCTCAGCCAGGTCACGGCGATGGTGACCGCTGCGATGATCAGTCCAATCTGGATCTGGATTCTTCGGGCCAGACCAAAAACCCGGGCCTGCGCATCAGACATGCGGGATTCCCGTAACTTGCAGGAATGGGGGTGGGGCGGGCGGCACAAATTATCTTAGCGCATACACAGCCGAGACGTTGCAGTTCCAAGCAAAATAGGGGCAGGAGATTTCCCCCTATGCCCCAACCCACCACCAACCTGTCATCCATCAGCACCGATGAGCTGGCTGTAGAACAACGCGGCCCTGTGCTGTGGCTGACGATTACCCGTGAAGAGCGGCGCAATGCGATGAGCCACGGCGTGTTGGCCGCAATGGCGCAGGCGATTGCGGCCGCGCAGACCGACCGTAGCGTGCGCGCCATTGTGGTCACTGGTGCGGGCAGCAAGGCGTTTTGTGCCGGTGCCGATTTGCAAAGCGCCAAAGCGTTCACTACCGATTACTCCGAGCCGCATGGCCATCTGGCGCAATTGCTGCGCGTGGCCAAATCCAGCACCATTCCATTGATCGCGCGCGTCAATGGTGCCTGCATGGCCGGCGGCATGGGGCTGATGTCCATGTGCGACATGGCGGTGGCGGCCAGCCACGCGATCTTTGGTTTGCCCGAAGTCAAGGTCGGTGTGTTTCCGGCGCAAGTGCTGGCCGTGTTGCAGCACCTGATTCCCCGGCGCGTATTGGTAGAGATGTGCATCACTGGCGAGCCCATCACCAGTGCACAGGCCTTGCAATACGGACTGGTGAATCACGTTGATGATGATGTGGATGCCAAACTGCAGTGGCTACTGAGCCGCCTACTGGACAAGTCACCCGCAGCCATCCGGCGCGGCATGTACACATTGAAGAAAGCCGAAACGATGGCGTTCGAAGAGGCCATGGCCTTTACCGAAAGCCAGATTGCACTGTTCACACTGACCGATGACGCGCGCGAGGGCCAACTGGCTTTCCAGGAAAAGCGCAAGCCCGTCTGGGCTGGAAAGTAAGGGCGGCAAGTGCAAGCCGACACCATGCAAACCATTAGCGCCGTGATCTTCGGTATTGCGCTGCTGCATACCTTTGGCGCCAAATACTTTGAAACGCTGGCGCACCACAGCCCGAAACACGCGGGGCTGTTTCATTTGCTGGGCGAGGTAGAGGTCGTATTCGGCTTCTGGGCCTTTGTGCTGATTGCGACGATGGCGCTGGTGACGGGCTCCAAGGAGGCCATTGCCTATGCCGAATCGCGCCAGTACACCGAACCGCTGTTCGTTTTTGTTGTGATGGTGGTAGCTGCATCGCGCCCCGTACTGGAGGCAGTGCGGCAATTTCTGGGCGGGGTTGCACGGCTGGTGCCGTTGCCAACGCCTACCGTGCTGGTATGGCTCGGCTTGGCCGTTGTGCCGGTGATGGGGTCGCTCATTACCGAGCCTGCGGCGATGACGCTGGCTGCGCTGATGCTCGGCCCGCAGATTTTCCGGCCAGGCATTCCGGAGCGACTGAAGTATCTGGCGCTGGGCGTATTGTTTGTGAACGTGTCGATTGGGGGGGCGTTCACATCCTTTGCCGCACCGCCAGTCTTGATGGTGGCAAGTACCTGGGATTGGGACTCGGCGTTCATGGCCCGCACGTTTGGCTGGAAAGCAGCGATTGCGGTGCTGGTCAATGCAACGGTGATGGTTGCGCTATTGCGCGCCCACCTTACAGACACCAGCGCGGCGGCCAAGGATGCAGCTGACAAACCGGTGCCGTGGATTGTGAGTCTGGTGCACTTGGGGTTCTTGGCCGCGGTCGTGGCGCTGGCACACCACCCAGTTTTGTTCCTGGGCCTGTTCCTGTTTTTCCTCGGCTACACCCAGGCCTACGCCCGTTTCCAGAGCCCGCTGATTCTGAAAGAGGGTTTGCTGGTCGGCTTCTTTCTGGCGGGGCTGGTGGTGTTGGGTGGCATGCAACAGTGGTGGCTGCAGCCCATCGTTTCTAACCTGCAGCCGACTGCCCTGTTTTTTGGCGCGACCGCGTTGACGGCCATTACCGACAACGCTGCGTTGACCTATCTGGGCTCTTTGATCCAGGGCATTAGCGACGCATCGAAATACATGCTGGTCGCGGGCGCTTTGGCCGGTGGCGGCCTGACCGTGATTGCCAACGCGCCCAACCCTGCGGGTGCGGCCTTGCTCAAAGCCGGATTCAATGACGGTTCTATCGGTGCGCTGGGGCTTTTGTTGGGCGCGCTAGCGCCCACGGTGGTCGCCTGCACCTGTTTGTTCTTTTTGTAGCCGTCAGAATGCTACTAAATTCGTAGCTGCCTACGCACACGCCACAAGGCTCGCAGCCTGTTTTATGCATTATCCGCTCCTGACGGCGGACGTCTCGACAGCAGTTCAGGCGGCGGGCCTGTGCGCGATAACCAAGAAGCCCGACACGGGTTCGCCATTTTCCACGCGCAACGCGGGCAAATGCTCGATGGTGACCTCATCGAATCCGGCCTCGCGGCACAGGCGCTCCACGGCCGTGGCCTTGTGGGAATAGCGGTTCGTCTTTTCGCGCAGCACCAGATCCGCCTCGTCCTCGCCTGCGGCCTCACACGAGAACAGGAAGTAACCGTCAGGCTTGAGGATGCGCAAGGCGTTGGGAACGACCGGTGCCAGATCACCGACGTAAATCAGCACGTCAGCGCAGGTGATGACCTCGTAGTGCTGCGCCGGGGTTGCCTCTAGGGCATCCAGCACGTTGACTTGGTGGAACCTGGCGTAGATGCCATGCCGTGCGGCCTGCTCGATCATCTTTTCGGACAGATCGACGCCGATCAGGGCCCCTTCGATTCGTCCTATCGTGTGTTGCAGATAAACACCGACTAGGCCGGTGCCACAGCCCAGATCGAGCAGGTTGAAGCGACGGTCTGGATAAGTGTCACGCAGAATCTCTGCCATCCGCTCTGGAACACGGTATTGCAGGTCCCGAACCACGTGACGGTCGAAGGTCTCGGCAAATTCGTCAAACAGCCCTGAAACCAGATCGTGGGGTTGCGTGAGCGGAGTCTTCCCATGCGCCACCGCATGCCAGTAAATGGCGCTTGGCTCATCGGGGACCACGGCCAGCAGTTGATCGGCATATGCGCGGGCTTTTTCTTCGTGACCGCCGACGTTCAGCGCGCAGTTGAGCAAACCCCGCAGGACCACTGGGTGGTGCGGGACGCGCTGACCAATGTATTCGAAGTGCTCGATGGCCTCGCCGTAGCGCCGCTGGTTGGCCAAGTACTGGGCGAGAAACATCCGCAGACCCAAATCGTCCGCGTCGGAAAAGCGACGTACGCTTTCCTCGGCCCACGCCTGCAATTGCTCACGACGTTTGGCAAAGTGAGCCGTGTTGATGGCGACAGCCATGACATGGGCGTCGTTCGGGGCGGCCGCCAGCGCTTGGGTGGCTAGCTGTATCGCCTCATCGCTTTGGTTCTGTCGCGCCAGCAGGAGCGCCAGTTCGATCTGCGCGATATGCCATTGTGGTGCCAGTGCCAATGCGCGCCGGGCGGCCTTGATGGCATTTTCCAGATTGCCAGCCTGCTCGGCCAGGCGCATACCGAGTAGAAAAACACGTGGATCCGAGGTGGCCTGCTGTTGCGCAGCGTTCAACGCATGCGCGGCCTGCAGAAGTTCTTTGGCTTCAATGAGGCCGCTGATGCGCTGGAGTTCAACCGTGAAGTGATCTGCTGTTGGGGGGAGGCTGGACATTGAAATGAGTTGGAGAGGGGTAGGTACAAGAGGTCGGATTATCCGACATCGCCGCCATTACCCAAACCAGCATGGGATAGAGCGGGTTTCGGGGATTGCTCCAGGTTCTATCGCGCGGCAATGATCTCTCCTTGCTACTGAATTTGTAGCTGCTCACGCATATTTCAAGCAGCCTCCAGCCTGTTTAATTCCAACTTTCCTTGGCGTCGTAGGTTCACCCCAGGAAGCTAGCCCTTTAAGCAGGTATCGTCGCAAGCTCCGCGCAAGCCCCTCCCCGCATAATCCGGCCCAACACTCGCAGCCTGAATCCCCCATGTCTGAAACCACGTTTGACTACATCATCATCGGTGCCGGCACGGCCGGTTGCCTGCTGGCGAATCGGCTCTCTGCCGATGCGTCCAAACGGGTGCTGCTGATCGAAGCGGGCCGCAAGGATGATTACCACTGGATTCATATTCCAGTGGGTTACCTGTATTGCATTGGCAATCCGCGCACCGACTGGCTCTACAACACCGAGCCCGATGCCGGTCTGAACGGCCGCGCGCTGCGCTATCCGCGTGGCAAGACGCTGGGCGGCAGCAGCAGCATCAACGGCATGATTTACATGCGCGGCCAGGCGCGCGACTACGACCAGTGGGCGCAGCTGGTGGGCGACGCGAGCTGGACTTGGGACAACAGCCTGCCCTACTTCAAGCTGCATGAAGACCACCACAAGGGTGCCAGCGCCACACACGGGTCCAGAAGTGCGCCCTCTGCCTTGCTGAAGGAGGGAAGCTCGCAGTACCACAAGGTGCTGCGACACCACCAGGCCGGCGGCGAATGGCGGGTGGAGAAACAACGCCTGCGCTGGGATGTACTGGACGCATTCGCACAGGCCGCCACGCAGGCCGGTATTCCGGCCACCGATGATTTCAACCGCGGTACGAACGAGGGCGTGGGTTACTTTGAAGTTAACCAGAAAAACGGCTGGCGCTGGAATACCGCGAAAGCGTTTTTGCGCCCGACCTGCTACGCGCGCCCGAACTTTGAGCTGTGGACTGGCGCGCAGGTCAGTCGTCTGCTGACAGAAACCAATACGGCTGTAGTTGACACCAGCGACACGCCACGACCACTGCGCTGCACCGGCGTGGAAGTGTGGGACGGCCAGCAAATGGTGACCGCGCATGCGCGCGCCGAGGTGTTGCTATGTGCAGGTGCAGTAGGTTCACCGCAGATTCTGCAGCTGTCGGGACTTGGGCCCGCTGATGTGTTGCAAGCGCGCGGCGTTGCGGTTGTACGCGACTTGCCAGGCGTTGGCGCCAACTTGCAGGACCACTTGCAGATTCGCGCCGTGTTCAAGGTAAAAAACGCAACCACATTGAATACGCAGGCCAACAGCCTGTGGGGCAAGGCCAAGATTGGCCTGGAATACGCACTGAAGCGCACGGGCCCGATGAGCATGGCGCCCAGCCAGCTCGGTGCATTCACCCGCAGCGACCCCAGCCAGCCGCATCCAAATCTGGAGTATCACGTGCAGCCGCTGAGTCTGGATGCGTTTGGCGAACCGCTGCACCGCTTCAATGCATTCACCGCTAGCGTCTGCAACCTGAATCCGACCAGCCGTGGCACTGTGCAGATCAAAACCGCGGACTTCAAGGACGCGCCAGCGATTGCGCCTAACTACCTGAGCACCGAGGTAGACCGCAAGATCGCCGCCGACTCGCTGCGCGTAACCCGCCGCATCGTCGCCCAGCCCGCGCTGGCGGCTTTTGCGCCGGAAGAATACAAACCCGGCACGCAATTTCAGAGCGATGCCGAACTGGCCCAATTGGCGGGCGATATTGCCACCACCATTTTTCACCCGGTCGGCACCACCAAGATGGGCCGGGAAGATGACCCCATGGCAGTGGTGGACAGTCGGCTGCGGGTACGCGGAGTGGCCGGGCTGCGCGTAGTGGACGCGGGCGTGATGCCGTTGATCACCAGCGGAAACACCAACTCACCTACGCTGATGATGGCCGAGAAGGCAGCGCAGTGGATTGCCGAAGATGCTGCACCGCACAACGGCCCGCTCAAAGGGTAAGTCCCGATGACAGCCCGCCACCGAAACGCTACATTGAACGCACTTTCCACCTGCGCTTCGGCAACGGGGTTGGGGCGCAAGCCCCACGGAAAGGACGCCGAGGAGCACAAGCGTCCAACAATACATAACGTCGCACCTCTGGATGCGGCTTCACAAAGCACCGGTAACCCCGGTGCTTTTTTATGCGCGTTTGATTGATATGGAATGGATTGTCGTCACGCTGGCATCCCTGCTGGCGGGTTTTGTGGATTCCATCGTGGGCGGCGGTGGCCTGGTGCTGATCCCGGCACTGTTTACCACCTTTCCGACCACCCCACCCGCCACGCTATTCGGCACCAACAAGGCCGCCTCGGTATGGGGTACAGGTATTGCCACCGTGCAATACAGCCGCCGCGTGCAATTGCCTTGGGCTGCACTCGCTCCGGCCGCCTTGGCCGCTTTGATTGCGTCCTTTGGCGGGGCTTGGCTGGTCACCCAGGTGTCGCCCGAGTTCCTGCGAAAACTGTTGCCTGTCATTCTGGTTGCAGTTCTGATCTACACACTTGCACGCAAGGAATTGGGCCGCGAACATGCGCCACGCTTTCACGGCCAAAGGGAAGTGTGGGCTGCGAGCGGTATCGGTGCAGTCATCGGCTTTTACGATGGCTTCTTCGGGCCAGGCACCGGCAGCTTCTTTGTTTTTTTGCTGGTGCGCGTGCTGGGCTATGACTTCTTGCACGCATCCGCCAGTGCCAAGCTGCTCAATACCGCCAGCAATATTGCGGCACTGGTTCTATTCACGTTGAAAGGCCATGTGTGGTGGCACTTTGCGCTGGCGATGGCGCTGTCCAATATCCTCGGCAGCCTGATAGGCACGCATCTGGCGCTCAAGCACGGCACCGGCTTCGTGCGCGGCATGTTTATCCTGGTAGTCAGTGCGCTGATACTCAAGACAAGCTACGACGCCTGGCTGCGTTTTTAACTATTTGGGCACCGCTGGCGCGGCAGGCTCGGGAAGCGGCGGCCAGGGCACGTCAGAGACTGCGCGCGGCTTGCCAATAGGCACTGTCGCCATGCCCTTGCTGACAGCGGCCAGGTCCTCGGCGTTGGGGTACTGCCCCAACAGCCAATAGTCGAACACACGGCGGGCAATGGGTGCCGCGGAACCTGAGCCCCAACCGGCGTTTTCCACAATCAGCGCCAGCGCAATGGTCGGGTTCTCGACCGGTGCAAAGGCGACGTAGAGCGCGTGGTCGCGCTTGTGTTCGTCCGCCTTTACGCTGCTGTATTTCTCACCCGCCCGCAGGCCAATGGCTTGGGCCGTGCCCGTCTTGCCGCCGCTTTGGTAGGCGGCCCCCGCAAACACTGCCTTGGACGTGCCTTCTTGTGTCACCCCGTTCATTGCATTGCGGATCACATCCACATGCTCTGGTTTGAGCGGCAGAGCCTCCAGCGCATCGCTGGCGACACGGTGGGTCGTATGTTCGACGACGTCCTCAATCTCGCGCACCAGGCGCGGCTTGAAACGCAAGCCGCCTGTGGCAATGGTTGAGTAGGCGGCGGCCATCTGCAGCATCGTAAAGTTGTTGTAGCCCTGACCAATGCCCAGTGAAATGGTCTCACCGGCAAACCATTTCTGTTGCTCCGGCTTTTTGAATCGCTTGCGCTTCCATTCCTGCGAAGGCAGATCACCGGTGACCTCACCCTGCATATCGATCTCGGTGCGGCGGCCCAAACCGAAAGGCTCCAGCTGGTCGTGGATCAGGTCCACGCCCATCTCGTTGGCGAGGCTGTAGAAATAAACGTTGGACGAACTGACGATGGCCAAGCGCATATCTTTGGGGCCGGGCCGGTCAGTCTCGGGGCTGCCAAACGTGCGGCCGCCGAAGCTGTAATTCAGATTGTCCTGAATGACGACGTTGGCGGCGCGCTTGCCGCTATTCAGCGCTGCCATGGCCATCAGCGGTTTGTAGGTGGAGCCGGGTGGGTAGGTTCCGCGCAAAGCGCGATTGAGCAGCGGTTTGTCGATGTCCTCGTTTAGCGCGGCCCAACTTTCCGTATCGATCCCGTCGACGAAAAGATTGGGGTCGAAAGTGGGCTTGGAAACGAAAGCCAGCACCTCGCCATTGCGCGGATCGATCGCTACTAGGGCCCCACGGCGCTCACCGTACATCTGCTCCACCAGGGCTTGCAGCCGAATGTCTATTGACAATCGCAGCGTATTGCCGGGCGTGGGCGGCTGGTGTGCCAGACGCCGCATGGCGCGGCCACCGGCGCTGGTCTCGACCTGTTCAACGCCGGTCTGGCCATGCAGTTCACGCTCGTAGGCCTGCTCAAGCCCGAGCTTGCCAACGTACTCCGTGCCACGGTAGTTGGCGATGTCCTCCTCGGACCAATCGCCCATCGCCTTCTTCTCGGTCTGGTTGATACGGCCGATGTAGCCAATCAGGTGGCTGCCCACGTCGCCCAACGGATAGCTGCGAAACAAGCGCGCCTTGATCTCGACGCCGGGAAAGCGAAAACGCTGGGCAGCGAACCGCGCGACCTCTGCGTCGCTGAGCTTCGTGCGGATGGGCAACGATTCGAAGCTCTTGGACTCTTCCATCACCTTCTTGAACCGGCGACGGTCACGCGGCTGTATGTCGATGACTTCGGATAGCTGGTCTATCGTCTGCTCCAGGTTGGTCAACTTGGATGGCGTAATTTCCAGCGTATAGGCAGAGTAGTTGCTGGCCAGCACCACGCCATTGCGGTCCAGGATCAGGCCACGGTTGGGAACGATGGGAACAATGGAGGTGCGGTTGTTTTCCGCCTGCGCCCGCAAGTCATCATGGCGCCAGATCTGCAGATACGCCAAGCGCATCAACAGCAACACAAAACACAGTAACACCACCAGCGTGACCACAAAAACGCGGGTGCGAAACCGCGCCAGGTCCATCTCAACGTTGCGTAACTCCGTCATGGCCGCAGCGCCGGGCCGCCCCAAGCAAGGCCAGCCCTCTCGGGGGGCAGCGCACTACACGCAGTGAGAAGCGTGGGGGCATTCATAACGGCCTATTGGCATCGGGGTCCGGGGCACGACGTTGGGGTGCGAGTAGAAGCACGCTGGCTATCGGCCACAGCGCAGCTTCAAGAAACGGCGCTGCCAGCATCGAAAAACCCGGGAATTTTCCGCCTGCCAGCATGCGCAACACCAACTCGACCATATGGGCGACCAGAAACAGGGGTAAGACCTGTGCTGCTTGCGAAGGAACGGTGAACCAAAGCAAGCGGCGATGGACGGTGATAGCGAAAAAACTCAGCACGGTGTAGGCCAGTGCATGCTGCCCCAGCAACGCGCCCTGGTGCACATCCAACAGCAGGCCGAACAAGAACGCCGCACCAATGCTGACGCGCAAGGGCTGGTGCACGGTCCAGAACACCAACACCACGGCCAGCAAATCCGGTGCCCATGCAGCACGCCCCCACAAGCCCATGTTTTGCACCATGTTGAGCAGCAGGGCTGCCAGCAATGACAGCCAGATAAACAGCGGATTGGCAGGCAATAGCAGTTGCTGCCCTGGGCGCATGATCATCGGATCTCTCCCCGTTTCAGCGGGCGGGCGGGCGGATCGGCCACAGGGCGCGCAGGAATCTGGCTGACTGGCGGCTCAAGCACCATCACATGCGATGCCCCGCCCACCAGCGCCAGTGGCACGCAGTAGATGCGGGCAAAGGCAGCGTCCGCGCGGCGTTCAATTTTTTCAATGCGCGCCACAGGCAAGCCCGGTGGATAGACCCCGTCCACCCCGCTGGTGGTCAACAGGTCGCCCTCTGCGACATCGGCATTGGCCGCCATGAAGCGCAGCTCCATCGCATCTGCATGCGTGGACATATCGCCAAACACGACACCACGCGCCGACGTGCGTGCATTTAGCACCGGCGTGGCATGGTCGCGGTCGGAGATCAACGTCACCTCACTGACCAGCGGATAGACGCGCGTGACCTGACCCAATACCCCGCGCTCGTCGAGCACCGGAGATCCCAGGCCCACACTGTCGGCGAGCCCTTTGTCGATGATGACTTTGCGCGTGTAGGGATCGGCGGCATCGTAGAGCACTTGGGCTGCCAGGGCTTTCGAGTGCAGCCGTTCGCGCAGGCCCAGAAGCTTGCGCAGACGGTCATTTTCCAGAGTCAATTGGTCTACCTGGTTGGCGCGCTGCGCCTGCAAACCCAACTTGGTGATGGCATCGTCCCTGGCTGCCTGAGCCGAATGCAAAGTGGCGAAGTAATCGCTCCCGCCTTGCGCCAACTGCACCGGTTGCAGGGCTAGCCATTGCACAGGGTACAGCACACCGGCCAACGCAAAACGAAGTGGCTGCATCACCTTGAAGCGCGCATCCGCTACCATCAGGAAAATGGCAAGCGCGCTGAAGACTGCCAGCTTGGACAGGGCCGAAGGGCCCTGGCGAAAGAAAGGAGGGGGATCTCTGTCCAGCGTACCGAGTGGCATCGCTGTGCTCGACGCTTATTCGCTGGTGAAAATGGAACCCAGACGCTCCATCTGCTCCAGCGCAATGCCGCAACCGCGCACCACGCAGGTCAGAGGATCTTCGGCCACCAACACCGGTAAACCGGTTTCTTCGGCCAGCAGGCGGTCCAGGTCACGCAACAACGCGCCACCACCCGTCAACATCATGCCGCGGTCGGCAATGTCGGCGCCCAGTTCTGGCGGGGTTTGCTCCAGCGCGTTCTTCACGGCAGAAACAATGTTGTTCAGCGGGTCGGTCAGTGCTTCCAGAATTTCATTCGAAGAAATCGTAAAGCTGCGTGGCACGCCTTCGGACAGGTTGCGCCCGCGCACTTCCATTTCCCGCACTTCGGAGCCCGGGAAAGCCGAGCCGATTTGCTTCTTGATGGCTTCTGCAGTCGGCTCGCCGATCAGCATGCCGTAGTTGCGACGGATGTAGTTGATGATGGCTTCGTCGAACTTGTCGCCGCCAACGCGCACGCTACCCTTGTAGACCATGCCACCGAGGGAGATCACGCCAACTTCGGTGGTGCCACCACCAATGTCCACCACCATGGACCCGCTGGCTTCGGATACTGGCAAACCAGCACCGATGGCAGCCGCCATGGGTTCTTCGATCAGATACACATCACTGGCACCAGCACCAAGCGCCGATTCACGAATCGCACGGCGCTCAACCTGGGTCGAGCCGCACGGAACGCAAATGATGATGCGTGGGCTGGGCTTGAACACGCCGCGCGGATGCACCATCTTGATAAATTGCTTGAGCATTTGCTCGGTCACCGTGAAGTCGGCAATCACGCCGTCTTTCATGGGCCGAATCGCTTCGATATTGCCGGGGACCTTGCCCAACATGGCCTTGGCTTCCTTGCCGACGGCCTGAATCGTCTTTTTGCCCTGGGGACCACCCTCATGGCGGATCGCTACGACCGATGGCTCATCGAGAACAATCCCCTTGTCGCGTACGAAAATCAGGGTATTGGCCGTTCCCAAATCGATGGCCAGGTCGGTGGAGATCATCCGACGAAAAGCTCCAAACATCACATTTCCTCTCGGGGCATGGATCGCGCTTCGGCCATCTATCGCACCCTGTTCATTCGTTGTAAAACCGTCAGTCAGGCGTCAAAGTCCGCGCTTTTATGCCACCCCGACTAAAGGCAGGATAATAACCCATGGGCTGTGCGTAACCGCCCCTCTGGCGCCCCTTTGGACGCGAATTACCATTGGTTTCAACTCTTTTTCACCCATGTCCCTGACATCTACCGACATCGCGCGCATTGCCAATCTGGCACGGCTGGAGCTCCAGCCTGCCGAAAGCGCCCGACTACTGACGCAAATCAACGGTTTTTTTGACATCGTCGAGCAAATGCGCGCCGTCGACACCACGGGCGTGGAACCACTCGCACACCCCGTGGCTGCCATCCAGGACATCACGCTGCGCCTGCGCGACGATGCTGTTAGTGAGCCGAATCAACGTGAAGCCAATCAGCAAAGTGCACCCGCAGTGGAACGCGGCCTGTTTTTGGTCCCCAAAGTGATTGAATGACCCAGAGTTAGAACCATGACGTCCCCCTCTCTCTCCAACGAAGCACTGCACGACCAGACAGTGCAGCAGTTAGCCCTTGCACTGCATTCACGCAAAGTGTCTGCCGTCGAAGTTGCTCAGCATTTTTTGCAACGCGGGCGTGACCACGTCAACTTGGGTGCCTATGTCGACGTGAACGAAGACGTCACGCTGGCACAAGCGCGCGCCGCAGATGCGCGCATCGCAAGCGGCAAGGCTGGCGCACTTGAAGGCGTGCCATTGGCGCACAAGGACATCTTCGTCACCAAGGATTTTGCAACCACCGCCGGCTCGCGCATGCTCAAGGGCTACCGTTCACCGTTTGATGCGACCGTGGTACAAAAATTAGCTGACGAGGGCATGGTGACTTTGGGCAAGCTCAATTGCGACGAATTTGCGATGGGCTCCAGTAACGAGAACACCGCTATTGCGGCGGTCGGCTCTGAGAATGTGGGGCCGGTGCGCAACCCGTGGGACACCACCCGCATTCCCGGCGGCTCATCGGGCGGAAGCGCCGCAGCCGTCGCCGCGCGCTTGGCACCGGCGGCCACTGGCACGGACACCGGCGGATCGATTCGCCAGCCCGCCGCATTTTGCGGCATCACCGGCATCAAGCCCACCTACGGCCGCGCGTCGCGTTACGGAATGGTCGCGTTTGCATCCAGTTTGGACCAGGCCGGACCGATGGCCCGTACTGCCGAAGACTGCGCGCTGCTGTTAAGCAGCATGTGCGGCCCGGACCCGGATCGCGACTCCACCTCGCTGGACATACCCGCAGAAAACTTCGCGCTGAAGCTGAATGATTCCATCGAGGGCCTGCGCATTGGCGTACCCAAAGAATTCTTTGGCGAAGGCCTGTCTGCCGATGTGCGCAGCGCCGTGGACGCCGCGTTAAAGCAGTACGAAAAGCTGGGCGCCAAGCTAGTGCCCATCACGCTGCCACGCACCGAATTGTCCATCCCGGTGTACTACATCATTGCGCCCGCAGAAGCGTCGAGTAACCTGAGCCGCTTTGACGGCGTGAAGTTCGGCCACCGCGCCAAGGACTACACCGATCTTTCCGACATGTACAAAAAAACCCGCGCCGAGGGCTTTGGTGACGAGGTGAAGCGCCGCATCATGATTGGCGCCTACGTACTGTCGCACGGCTACTACGACGCTTACTATCTGCAGGCGCAAAAGATTCGCCGCATGATTGCCGACGACTTCCAGAACGCGTTCAAGGAATGCGACCTGATTGCAGGCCCAGTGGCGCCGACCGTCGCCTGGAAAATTGGTGAAAAGTCTGACGACCCAGTTGCCAACTATCTTGCCGACATCTTCACACTGCCCGGCTCTTTGGCCGGCCTGCCCGGCATGAGCATTCCGGTGGGGATGGGTGCCAACAACATGCCTGTAGGCATGCAATTGCTGGGCAACTACTGCCAGGAGGCTCGCTTGCTCAACGCAGCCCATCGCTTCCAGCAAGCCACCGATTTCCACACCGCACGCCCCGCAGGATTTTGAAATGAGCGAGACCGTGAACACATTTGAAGCGCAACAACAGGGCCGCCCGACCGGCCCGCTGGTGCACGGCTACGAAGTCATCATCGGCTTCGAGACGCACGCCCAGCTATCGACCGCAAGCAAGATCTTCAGCCGCGCCTCCACCGCCTTTGGCGCCGAGCCCAACACGCAGGCCTGCGCCGTGGACCTGGCATTGCCCGGCACCCTGCCCGTAATGAACAAAGGTGCGGTCGAACGTGCCATCGAGTTTGGCCTGGCTATTGGTGCGCACATTGCGCCGCGCAGCATTTTTGCGCGCAAAAACTACTTCTACCCCGACTTGCCCAAGGGCTACCAGATCAGCCAATTTGAAATTCCAGTGGTCCAGGGCGGCGCAGTCGAATTCTTCCTCGGTGAAGAGAAAAAGTCAGTGCGCCTGGTGCGCGCGCATCTGGAAGAAGACGCGGGCAAATCGCTGCACGAGGACTTCATTGGCCAGACCGGCATTGATCTGAACCGTGCTGGTACGCCCCTGCTAGAAATCGTCACTGAGCCCGACATGCGCTCCAGTGCGGAGGCTGTGGCCTATGCCAAAGAGCTGCACAAGATCGTCACCTGGATCGGCATTTGCGACGGCAATATGCAGGAGGGCTCATTCCGCTGCGACGCCAACGTATCCGTGCGCAAGCCTGGTGGCCCACTGGGTACGCGGCGCGAAATCAAGAACCTGAACAGCTTCAAATTCATGCAACAAGCCATCGACTTTGAAGTGCGCTGGCAAATCGAGCAGATTGAAGACGGCAAAGCGATTGAGCAGGCCACCGTACTGTTCAACCCAGACACCGGCGAGACCCGCGCGATGCGCACCAAAGAAGATGCGGCGGACTACCGCTACTTCCCCGACCCGGATCTGCCGCCGCTCTGTATTTCGGAACAGTGGGTGCAGGAGGTACGCGCACAAATGGCTGAATTGCCTCGTGTGATGGCGGAGCGTTTTGTGCGCGATTACGACCTACCTGAGTACGACGCTGGGCAACTTACTCAAAGCCAACCAGTCGCTGCGTACTTTGAGGCAGTGACTGCCAATAGCAAACAGTACAAGCTTGCAAGTAACTGGATACTTGGTGAATTGACGCGACGATTCAATGCAATCGAAGTACCGTTTCACGATGCGCTCGTTACGCCAACTCAACTTGCTGCATTAATCAATCGTATTGGTGATGAAACGATCTCCAACAATGCGGCGCGTCAAGTTTTCGATGGACTCATCCCCCAAGAGGGCGCCGGTCCTGCAAAAGTAATATTTGATAGCTTGGCACTGGGTGAAAAGCTAAACGACGATGCTCAAAAACAAGTCGATGCCATCATTGAGTCCAAAGGCCTCAAGCAGATGAACGACACCGGCGCACTGGAAGCCATCGTCGATGAAGTGGTCACCGCCAACGCCAAGAACGTAGCTGAGTTCAAAGCGGGCAACGAGAAAGCGCTCAACGCGCTGGTTGGTCAGATCATGAAGGCCAGCAAAGGCAAGGCCAACCCGCAGCAGGTCAACGACTTGCTGCGCAGCAAGCTGGCCTGAGTACGACGCTCTGGGCTACCTTGAAATAGTGGTCCAGAGCTGCTTCAGACGCACCAATTCGTCGTCAAAGCGCACATTGACCCGGCGGATTTCGGACTCCTGCTCCGCGATGAAGCGCTTCTGCACAGCCTGGCTCTGCGCATTTTCTTCCTGCTGCCGCTTCAGATACGCGGGCGCCTTGGTTGGGTCCTTTTTGTAGAACTCCATCTCTTCTTCAATTGACACCCGTTGTTTGACGAGTTCATCCAGCCGCGTGGTCGCCGCCTTGATCACCACGGATATCTGTTCCAGCGCTTCCCCGCGCTCCTTGTCATGTGTCGTCTTGTTAGGGTAGCGGGTCAGCAGCGCACGGTCGCGGCGTTTTTCTTCAGCCAAGCGACTCAGTTCTTCGGCCGCCTTGCGGTCGCGCTGGTCCTGCTCGGCTTTTTCCTGCGCTGTCAGCGTAGGACCGACCTTGGCTTTGACGGTGCCGCTGGGGTTCAGGACCTTTTGTTCGCGATCAGTGCATTCAGGAATGGGGCGGTCTGCGGTGAGCTTGCGCCCTTTCGCATCCACACAGGTATACACACCGGCAATCACCGGCGATCCTTGCGCCCAGGAGGCCACGGCCACAGTGCCCATCAATAGCGCTGCGGTTGTTGCCGCGATTCGATTTGTCATGCTCACCCTTCTTCTACGCCATAACGCTGGCGATAGGCCAGTACCCGTTGATGGTCGGTATTCGCAGCATTTTCACCACGTGTTTCCAGATACTGCATCAAATCGCTGAGCTTCGCAATCGCGCAAACCTGCAGTCCCAACTTGTTGCGTACATACTGGACCGCGCTGTAAGGCACGTCTCTTCCATCTTCGGTGGCCATTTCCTGCCGGTCCAGCGCGATGCACACCGCATGTGGTGTTGCACCCGCAGCCTGGATGATGCTGATGGACTCGCGTGCCGCTGTACCTGCCGACATCACATCGTCCACTACCAGCACCCGGCCCTTGAGCGGTGCGCCAACCAGCGTTCCGCCTTCACCGTGGTCTTTGGCTTCCTTGCGGTTGTACGCAAACGGCACATTGCGGCCGCGACGCGCCAACTCGACAGACAGCGCCGCACCCAGCGGAATGCCTTTGTAGGCAGGGCCAAACACCATGTCAAACTCAATGCCGCTGGCCAGCAGCCGCTGGGCATAGAATTCTGCCAAACGCCCCAGTTTGGCACCGTCGTCAAACAGGCCCGCGTTGAAGAAATACGGGCTCATGCGTCCCGCCTTGGTCTTGAATTCACCAAAGCGCAGCACCCCGCATTCGACCGCAAACTGCACAAACTCCTGGGCCAGATGGTCCAAAGAAGGGTCCTGAACTGCCATGGGAAATTCCTTGTTTAAGTTAACCAGCCTGAACCTCAATGGCATTCGCTCTGCGACGAGCAAGGGACTGGAGGGCTGGCTTGCACAACTGCAGCCAGATTGTATTTGTGTGCAGGAGGTCAAAGCCCACGCGGTAGACATCGCCGGCAAATTCGAAGCGCTTGCCGGCATGAAGGGGTACTTCCACTTTGCCGAAAAGAAGGGCTACTCGGGCGTTGGCATTTACACCCAGCATGAGCCCAGCGATGTTGTGGTTGGCTACGGCTCACATGAATTTGACCGCGAAGGCCGTTACATTGAATTACGCTTTGATACGCCCCAGCGCAAGATGTCCATCTTGAGCGTCTATTACCCCAGCGGTTCATCTGGTGAAGAGCGCCAGCTGGCCAAGTTCCGCTTTCTGGCAGAGTTTTTCCCGCATCTGAAGCAGCTCCGGGCAGAGCGCGAGTTCATCTTGTGCGGAGACGTGAACATCGCCCACAACCAAATTGACTTGAAGAACTGGCGCAGCAACCAGAAGAACTCTGGCTTCACGCCCGAAGAACGCGCCTGGATGACTTCGTTGCTGAATGATGGCCTCGTAGACGTGTACCGCAAGCTTGAACCAGACGCGACCGACGCCTGCTACACATGGTGGAGCAACCGCGGACAGGCCTACGCGAACAACGTGGGATGGCGGCTGGATTACCACCTGGCCACTCCGGCGCTAGCGGCCGCGGCACGTAGCTGCCATATCTACAAGGACCAGAAGTTCTCCGACCACGCGCCGATCACGATCGAGTACGAACGGCTTTGAGGCCGCGCATCTACTTTGCCACGGCAACCTGTTTTTTCGCCCGCTCATACAGCGGCATGACCTTGGGAAGATTGGCCTGAATTTCTGCGATGCGACTACCCCCAGAAGGGTGGGTGGACAGCCATTGCGGCGGCGCGCCCTTGTTGGCGGCAGCCATTTTCTGCCATAGCGAAACGCCTGAACGGGGATCAAACCCGGCTCGCGCGGCCAGGTCCATGCCAACCAAGTCGGCCTCGGACTCGTCTTCGCGACTGAATTCCAGCGTTAGCAAATTCGCGCCACCGCGCGCCGCCATATCCGTGATGTTGGGGTTGATTCCGAAAATACTTGCAATCGCAATGCCGGCCAGTTGGGCTGCGCCATGGGTAACCGCAGTTTTTCCCATACGTTCACGCGCATGCTCACGCAAGGCGTGTGCAATTTCGTGGCCCATGACCATCGCCACTTCATCATCCGTGAGCTTGAGCTTGTCCAGAATACCGGTATAGAACGCAATCTTGCCGCCTGGCATGCAAAACGCGTTGATTTGGCTGGAACCAATCAGATTGACCTCCCATTGCCAGTCGCGCGCCCGGGGATTCCAAGTATTGGCAAAGGGAATGATGCGCTGCGCGATACCGCGCAGTCGTTGTACCTGCGGGTGGTCTTTGCTGCCCAGCGCTTTCTTGGCGGCGGCCTGCGACAGCATTTGCGCGTATTGCTGCTTCGCGGAACGCTCCACCTGCTCTGCAGGTACCAGCTTCGTGAATGCGGAGTTCTTGCCGACCTCTACGCCCTCCCGTGACTGCGCCAATACGGCCATGGCGACACAGGCCAGCAAGAGCGCTATTGCAGATCGTTGGAGTGTTCTCATGCGCGCTATTATTCCTGCATGACCTCTACCCCTCCAGCAACGACTTCTGTTTCCCCTACGTCCTGGCTGGCAACCCTCAAGGTCTATCTGGAGCCCGCATCGCTGCGCATGCTGGCATTGGGCTTCTCCGCTGGGCTACCGCTGGCGCTGGTCTTCGGTACTTTCTTTTTCTGGCTGCGCGAAGCGGGGATAGACCGCACGACGATTGGCTACCTGAGCTGGGTCGGCATGGCCTATACCTTCAAGTGGGCCTGGTCTCCACTGGTGGACCGTCTGCCCATTCCGATACTGACACGCCTGCTGGGGCGCAGGCGCAGTTGGCTGGTGGTGTCGCAACTGACGATCGTGCTGGCGTTGGTGGGCATGGCATTCAATGACCCACAGCTTGCGCTGGCACCCGCCGTCTGGTGCGCGATCGCGGTAGCGTTTGGCTCGGCTACGCAAGACATTGCGCTGGATGCGTTTCGGATTGAATCTGCCGACACCGAACATCAGGCCGCATTGGCCGCCACCTACTTGGGCGGCTACCGCCTCGCAATGATCTGGTCAGGCGCCGGGGCGCTGGTACTGGCCGCACGCTCGGAAGTTCCCAACGCTGCGCTCTACCAGCACAGCGCCTGGCAAACCGCTTATCTGGTGATGGCCGCCAGCATGTTGCCGGGATTGTTGACCGTGCTGCTATCCAAAGAACCCGTGCACCGCGTGCTACCGCGCGCGCGCAATGCGATGGAATGGCTCAAAGGTGCGCTGATAGATCCATTTGCCGATTTTCTGACGCGCTATGGCAAGCAGGCCGTGCTGATACTGGCCCTGATCGCCACCTACCGCATCAGCGACGTGGTGCTGGGCATCATGGCGTTTCCTTTCTATGTGGACCTGGGCTTTACCAAGGAAGAAGTTGCCGCCGTCAGCAAGGTCTATGGCGTAGTCATGACCCTGGTAGGTGCGTTTGCGGGCGGGGCATTGGCTCTGCGCATCGGCGTCATGCGGGTGCTGATGCTGGGCGCGGTGCTCAGCGCCGCCAGCAACCTTCTCTACGCGTGGCTCAGCAGCCGTGGCCACGATCTGAGTGCGCTGGTATTCGTGATCTCGGCAGACAACCTGTCCGGCGGCATCGCCACGTCGGCCTTCATTGCCTACATGTCATCGCTGACCAATGTGAACTATTCGGCCACCCAATACGCCCTGTTCAGCTCGATGATGCTGTTGTTGCCCAAATTCGTGGCCGGCTACTCCGGGCTGTATGTTGACCATTTTGGCTACAACAGCTTCTTTGTGGGCACCGCCATGCTGGGGCTGCCCGTACTGCTTTTGATATGGCTGGCGTCACGTATGAAAAGTGCCTCCGAAGCGCGATAAACGTGCGTAAGCAGCTATAAATTCGATAGCATCCGGTTTACCTTTCTTTACAGGGGGTTCAAGTGCGCCGCATACCTGTAAACGGGTCCAGCGCTAGACTGTGGCCATGCGACAACATTTGCTCCTGATTGAAGACGACGCCCGCTTGGCTGCGATGGTGTCCGAGTACCTGGAAGGCAACGGCTTTACGGTCAGCCGGGCTGGAAGTGGCTTGGCTGGGCTGGAGGCCCTCGCCCTGTCAGCGACCGGTGCACCAGTCGACCTGGTGGTCCTGGATTTGATGCTGCCAGATATCGATGGCCTGGAAGTGTGCCGCCGCCTGCGCTCGCTGGCGCCACCCCTGTCCACGCTGCCGGTGCTGATGCTGACCGCCAAGGGCGATCCCATGGATCGCATCATTGGCCTGGAGCTGGGCGCCGACGATTACTTACCCAAACCGTTTGAACCGCGCGAGCTGTTGGCACGCGTGCGCGCCATATTGCGTCGGCGCACCGATGCGCCCGCCGCTACCAGCACGGCGCTGCGTTTTGGCTCACTGGAAATTGACCGTGACGCGCGCATCATCACCGTCGCCGGCACGGCGCGCGAACTCACCTCCTACCAGTTCGACCTGCTGGTCGCGCTGGCCGAGCGCGCAGGACGCGTATTGACCCGCGACCAGATCATGGAGGCCGTACGCGGCCGTGAGCTGGAAGCATTTGACCGCTCCATCGACGTACACATGGGCCGCATCCGTGCGGCTATTGAATCCGATGCAAAGAATCCCAAACGTATCCTGACCGTGCGCGGCGTAGGCTATGTCTTCGCCCGACAGCAGGAATAATGGGTTTTCTGAACAAGCTGTATGTCCGCATATGGCTGGCCGTGGTGCTGGCCGTTGCGGTACTGACCTTTCTGGTCGGCTGGGCATGGCGCATGGCATCAGAGCCGCCGCTGCGGGAAGTCGTGGTGCGCAACAACGCGGGCGACATCATCGGCAATGGCCTGCGCCGCATGCGCCCTCCCACACCGCCGTGGGCGCCGATCGAGGCATCGCCCGGCGCACCGTCTGCCAAGCCCGGTGAGGGCGATGAGCCAGCTGGTGCCAATGACAGTCCACCGCGCGGGCGCTATGGCGAAGGGCCAGAATTTGTCGTGCGCATGCAGGACGGGCAAACCATGCACATGCACTTGCCGCGTCCCAACCGATCCGCATGGCAAGCCCCTTTTGGCTTTTTCTGGACATTGGGACTGGTTGCGGTCGCGGTCGCCTTTGGCACCTACCCCATCGTGCGACGCCTGACCCGGCGATTGGAGACGCTGCAAAGCGGCGTGGAGAAATGGGGCAGTGGTGACCTCGGCGCACGCGTGCAATTAAGCGGCCAGGATGAGGTTGGTTTTCTGGCGCAGCGCTTTAACCATGCCGCGCAGCAAATCGAATTGCTGGTGCAAGCGCGCGATGCGGTGCTGGCCTCGCAAAAATCGCTGCTGGCCAACGCATCGCACGAATTGCGCAGCCCGTTGGCACGCATCCGCATGGGCTTGGAATTGCTGGGCACCCAACCCACAGCCGCCGCCAAGACCGAGATTTCACGCAATATCACCGAACTGGACCAGTTAATCGAAGAGATCCTGCTGGCCAGTCGCCTGGACGCGCGGGAGGCCGATATGGGGACGGTGGAGCCCGTCGATCTCGTCGGTCTGGCCGCCGAGGAGGCGGCCCGCAATGACGCGCTGTTGCTGGTTGAGACCCAGACCTTGACGGTGCGCGGCGTATCGCGGCTCTTACGTCGGGTGATGCGCAATCTGCTGGAGAACGCCCACCGCTATGCCGACGGGGAAGTGACCTTGCAATTGACCGAAGCCAATGGCATGGCCATCGTGCGGGTCTGCGATCAAGGCCCTGGCGTACCGGAAGCCTTGCGCGAGCGCATTTTTGAGCCGTTTTTCCGGCTTCCCGGTGCGTCCGAAGGCGATGGCGGCGTCGGCTTGGGGCTTGCTTTGGTCCGTGCCATCGTTTTGCGCCATGGCGGCACGGTGGTCTGCACCGCAGGACCTCACGGCGGAGCCTGTTTCGAGGTCCAACTGCCTCAAGAACGCTGAACTGGCCGCCTCGCGGCCGGTTTTGATGCAATTTATTGCAAAAAACTCTTCAATATCCCCCAAATGGGGGATACCGCAACACTTTGGAAACCTCTAAAGTTGATCCAACTGCTGTCACAGTTCACAAGGATAGAAGAGAAACCCGACACGAGGTTTCCTTCCACAAGTTCCAACGACGTCCCTTCGGGGACTTTTCAAAGCCACCTCCGGGTGGCTTTTTTTTGTCTCTTTTTCCCTTGCGAAAGGCTTTTCTTAACACCCACTCCCCCAGCCCCTCGCCCCGTCGGCGAGGGGAGCCTTCAACAGCCGATTTGGTGGCTGCGCTCCGAATACGGCATTAAGTGCGTGGCGTTGCCACTGTTATTGCTCGAAGAGGCGTGAACCGGCGGTTGGGGCTGCTTCGGATGACTTAGTTCGGAGCGGACTGGCGCGTTGCGCCAGAGGCGAGGCACGCGCGCCGGATTGGTGTATTTGAGATGACTCGTTGCTGGCTGCGCAGCAGCCAGACGGTGCCGCACTACTCACTTGGAGGCAGCCCCAACCGCAGGTTTATGCCGCAGTGCGCTACATGCGGTGGCAACGTACCGCACTTAATTCCGTGGTCGGCGCGCGAGAACAAGATCGGCTGTTGAAGGCTCCCCTCGCCGACGGGGCGAGGGGCTGGGGGAGTGGGTGTTAAAACGCCCCAACCACTAGCGCAGGACTACCGACCCGTTTTGAAATTGGTAAACGTCTTGGTCTGAACCTTGCGAATGTTCTGAGGCAAAGCATCTGGCGCCACCATGGTCTTCATGGCCGCCGCGTCCAGAAAGATCGACTTGTTCTGGGCCACTTCCTTCTTGACGAACTTCAACGAAGCCGCGTTCGGGTTCGCGTAGAACACCTTGTTGGTCAAGGACGCATGTACGTCAGGACGCAGGATGTAGTTGATGAATAGGTGGGCGTTCTCTACGTTCTTGGCGTCCTTGGGAATCGCCATCGAATCAAAGAACAGCGTGGCGCCAGTCTTGGGCACCAGCGCCTCGATGACCACCGGCTTCTTGGACTTAGCTGCGGCAGCGCGGTCCTTGGCAATATTGATGTCGCCGGAGAAGCCCATGACAAGACAGGTCGAGCCAGCCGCCATTTCCTCGATGTAGCCGGATGACGAAAAACGGGTCACGTAGGGCCGGATGGCCTTCAGCACTTTGGCAGCGGCTTCATAGTCGGCAGCGTCCTTGCTGTAGGGGCTCTTGCCCGCGTATAAGAGCGCAGCAGGTACGACTTCAGATGCAGAGTCCAGCACGCTCACGCCGCAGCTCTTGAGCTTGCTCACGTACTTCACATCAAACAACAGATCCCAGGCGTTGTCGGGCATGGGCAAGTCGCCCAATGCGGCCTTGACCTTGTCCTTGTTGATACCGACGGTCACATAACCCCACATCCAGTCCACCAGGTACTGGTTGCCCGGGTCGACCTTGGCAATCTGCTCCAGGATGCCCTTGTCGAGGTTGCCCCAGTTGGTCAACTTAGTCCTGTCCAGCTTTTGCAGCAGGCCACCTTCGATCTGTGTCTTGGCGAAATGCGCACCGGGCACCACGATGTCGTAGCCGGTCTTGCCAGCCACCAGCTTGGCGTGCAGGATTTCGTTGTTGTCGTAGTTGTCGTAGCGGACCTTGATGCCTGTCTCTTTTTCGAAGTTCTTGATCGTGTCGTCAGCGATGTAGTCCGACCAGTTGTAGATGTTCAGCACCTTGTCCGGATCGGCCGCATGCGCAAGCGAGGCAGCGAACAGGGCGCCGATCAGCAATGTGGACTTGAGGGTTTTGAAACGATGGGACATGGCGAGTGGATCCTCTTCGGTAAGCAAAAAAGAAAGGGCGTGTGTGCGGGATTCTATGCAGGATCGACAGCCGACAAAAGGCGCAAAACGTCCTGTGGCGCAATATCGACCAGGCAGCGGGTATGGCCTAACGGGCACTCCCGCTGGAAGCAGGGCGCACAGTCCAGCGGCGGCTGGTAGCCGGGGTCGTTTTTCAGCCAAACCACGCGGGCCTGCGGGTTCAAGGGCGGCGTGTGCAGCGGGCTGGAAGAGCCAAATAATGCCACTTGCGGCACGCTTAGCGCGGCGGCCACATGCATCAGGCCCGAGTCATTGCTGACCATCGCAACCGCCCCGGCAATCAGCGCAAGTGCCTCATCCAGGGTGGTTTTGCCCGCCATGTTTTGGGCCTTGCCTTGCGCGCCCGCCATGATCTCATCACACAGCGCAGCCTCTTTGCCGCTACCCAGCAGCAGCGTGGTCTGCGGCATCGATGCAGCCAGCGCGGAGAAATGGCGCGCCGGCCAGCGCTTGGCGCTGCCGTATTCCGCGCCTGGCGCCATCACCAGATAAGCGCCTTTTTGCAACTGCAAATCCGCCAACACCGAATCCACGCGCGCCTGCGAGATGGTCAGGCGCGGGACATCGTCTTGCACACCGGCTTCGCCGCTAAGGGCTGAATAGAAAGCCACCATTGGCGGGCGCTCCCCGGAGGGGTTGGGCAGCCGCCGGTTCAGCAGGCCCCAACGGGATTCACCGTGGTAGCCAATGCGCATCGGGATGTTCGCCCACCAGGGCAGTAATGCGCTCTTCAGGGAGTTGGGGCAGACATACGCCACATCGAAACGACCACGCAACTGCGCGGCCATATCGCGCCGCGCTCGCCATTGCAGGCCCCCATGTGCAAAGGGAAGTTCAATGACCTCATCGACCTCTGGCATCGCCCGGTACACCGGCGCTACCCAGGGAAGCGCGCCCACCGTGATGCGCTCACCGCGCGCGTGCAGTCGCCGCATCAGCGGCTCGGTCATCACCGCGTCGCCAATCCATTGCGGCGCGATGACCAAAGAGTTAATGGTGCGAGTCGAAATGCTCGCCATCCTTCAACTTGTAAATCGTGCCGCAGTAAGGGCACTTGGCCTCGCCAGCGCGACCGACATCGAGGTACACCTTGGGATGGGTGTTCCAGGTTTTCATGTCTGCCAGCGGGCTGGGGCAAAACACACCGCCCTGGGCGTTCAGGTCTTTGGCAAGCAGTTCAACAGTGGAAGAGGTAGTCATGCACTTGTCCGTTTGATTCGTTGGAAATATGAGTTCGCGGACTCAGACCTTGGTCAGCCAGTGCGCGTATTTGGGGTTGCGGCCGTTGACGATGTCAAAGAACGCCGTCTGGATTTTTTCGGTAATAGGCCCGCGCGAACCAACGTAATCATCTTTGCCGAGTTCAATGCGGTCGAGTTCGCGGATGGGCGTCACTTCTGCCGCAGTGCCGGTGAAAAAGGCCTCGTCGCAGATATACACCTCGTCGCGGGTAATGCGCTTTTGCACCAGCTCCAGCCCCAGGTCCTTGCAGATGTGCATCACGGTATTGCGGGTAATGCCATTGAGCGCACCCGCCGACAGGTCGGGCGTGTAGACCACGCCGTCCTTGACGACGAACAGGTTCTCGCCAGCGCCCTCGGACACAAAGCCATTGGCGTCCAGCAACATGGCTTCGTCGTAGCCGTCGTCGGTGGCTTCCATGTTGGCAAGAATGGAGTTGGTGTAGTTGCTGACCGCCTTGGCTTGCGTCATCGTGATGTTGACGTGGTGGCGGGTGTAGCTGGAAATCTTCACGCGGATGCCGCGCTTCATGCCTTCTTCGCCGAGATACGCGCCCCAGGGCCAGGCCGCAACCATCAGATGGATGGTGTTGCCCTTGGGAGAAACGCCGAGCTTGCGATCGCCAATCCAGGTCAGCGGGCGCAGGTAACCGGATTCGAGCTTGTTCTCGCGGATCACGGCCTTCTGGGCTTCGTTGACCTGTTCCTTGGTGAAGGGAATGGTCATGCGCAGAATCTTGGCGCTGTTGAACAGGCGGTCGGTGTGCTCTTCGAGGCGGAAGATCGCCGTGCCATTGACACCCTTGTAGGCACGCACGCCTTCGAATGCGCCGCAGCCGTAATGCAGCGTATGGGTCAGGACATGGATCTTGGCGTCGCGCCAGTCCACCATCTGGCCATCCATCCAGATTTTTCCGTCACGGTCAGACATGGAGGGGGGGATGGCGCTCATGGGGGGTCCTATATTCGGTGCAAAACCCTGATTTTACGGGCCGTCTGCGGGTTCAGGCCGAACAAGTGCCCAGCTGCGCAACTTGCCCTGAAAAAACTCGCAGGTCACATGCGACCCGCCCCCATCGGTCCAGCGAAATATCTCTGGCTGGACGTCTTTCTCGCTTTGCTGCGCACCCAGTGCGCGGGTCAATGCCACCACGTGCAGCATGGTGTGCCCAGCTTGCAGCCGCGCGTTCAGCATCACGGCACTGTCTACGTGACCCATAGGGCGCTTCGCAGCGCGCTGCAACACTTGCATAGTCCGCGTGAAGTGCAGCAACAGCCACATGACCAGCCCGGTTACGACGGCTGCAACACCCAACCAGCCATAGGCGCGGTACGCGGCAGCCACCAGAAGAATCCCGCCCAGCGGATAGAAGACGCGCTGAATCACAGCCCCAAATTTCGGTTTGATCACACCAGCCCCAACGATTTTTCCAGCTCGGTCATGGCTTCCAGCACGTACTGACCCAGGCGCTCCAGTTGCGGCAATTCATCGGTCGCGATCAGCCCGAAGTAGAGGTTGCCTGCATAGCTAAACAGCGTGATGTTGAGCAGATTGCTGGGCGGCAAGGTGCTGATCGGGTGCATCTCTTCCATGCGCGCACCCTTGACGTACAAATGCTCTTTCGGCCCGGGCACGTTGGAGACCAGTGTGTTGCCCATAGGCGGCAAGGAGTTGCTGAGTTTGAGCATTTCGGCAATCTGCGCAATCAACCCGGTGATGATGGTGTACGACTCAATCGCCTCCGGCACCACGCTGTCAATCATGGTGCGCACATTGCGCAGCGAGTAACCGATATTGCGTAGTCGCACATACGGGTCATCGGTCGGTGGTGATAGCTCGACCTGGATGATGCCGATTTTGTTGCCTGCGGTTTTCTCGCCCTCCTGGCGCAAGTTGACCGGCATCTGGATCGTGATCGGGCGCTTCAAATCGACGCCCTGGTCGCGTAAATACTGGCGCAATGCGCCGTCCAGACAGGTCAGCGCGACGTGGTTGAGCGTGGAGCGGGTTTGGGTACGGATACTGTTGATCCGCTGCATATCCACACCCACCGCGGTGAACTGTCGTCCCGCAGTGACTTGCCCGGTCAGCGGGGTCTTTGCGCTAGACACAAAGGGCAAAGCAATCGCATTTTTGGTCAGGCGTACGCTCTCCAGCGCCAGCATGGCCGCCAGGCGGCCAATGCCCAGCACGCGCATGCTGTTGCCACCCACTTGCTTCCACAGCGATTGCATCAGCTCCTGGCTAGCGCGTTTGCGCTTGGCGCCATGCCCGCTATGTTTGAGGGTCCAGACCGGAGTCAGCGCCATGTCGTCGGGCGACGCGGACAGGCTTTCTGCATTCCAGCGCGTCATCGTGACGCCATCGGCATATGCATGGTGCATCTTCTGGTACAACGCAAAGCGCCCCGCGCCTTCGTCGCTGGAGAGGCCGTCAATCACATGCACCTCCCACAACGGGCGGCTGCGGTCCAGCATAGGCGTATGCAACGCCGACACAAAGTCATACAAAGCCTGGCGGTCGTTCTTTCCCTTGGGAAGCCGGTGGTAGAACACATGCTGCGCCAGATCCACCGACTGGCTGTCCTGCCAATGCGGCATGGCACTGAGCGAGAAGTGGATGCTGCGGTTGAACGGTGGCTTGACGTCGGTGAAGCCCAGGTACTCGTGGTACAGATCCTTGGCAAAACTCGCCGTGGACCCAGCAGGGCGTTTGCATATCTGCAAGCCGGCCACATGCTTGGGGCTAGCCGCACTCTCGGCGATGAAGAAGCCCAAGTCCAACAGGGATAGTTTGCTCATGCGGCCTCAAAAGGATAGGGATGAAAACTCACCATCCCATTGTGCGGCGCCACGGTCGCGCCAACTACATGGAAAACACGTAGTCCGAGAAAGTTTCTCCGTCGGTGTTAACGCCCGATCAGAAGACCGGCGCGTCGCCCGTTTGCGGCCGCACCATCCAGTTTGAATGCAGACACCACTTCAGCCAGGCGGTGCGCCTGGTCTTTCATGCTGCTGGCGGCGGCGGCGGATTGCTCCACCAGCGCTGCGTTTTGCTGGGTCATCTGGTCCAACTCGTTGACGGCGGTGTTGACCTGCGCAATGCCTTGGGCCTGTTCAGAGGTTGCAGCGGTGATCTCGCCCATGATGTCGGTCACGCGTTGCACGGATGTGACGATCTCGTTCATCGTTTCGCCCGCTTGGGCGACCAGTGCTGTTCCACCCTGTACTTTTTCCACACTGGTGTTGATGAGCAGCTTGATTTCCTTGGCGGCCTCTGCGGAGCGTCCTGCCAGAGAACGCACTTCGGATGCAACCACCGCAAAGCCACGGCCCTGCTCGCCTGCGCGCGCCGCCTCCACTGCCGCATTCAGTGCCAGGATATTGGTCTGGAATGCGATGCCATCGATCACGCTGATGATGTCGGAGATCTTGCGTGAACTGATGTTGATCTCTTCCATCGTGGAGACCACCTGGCTGACCACACTGCCGCCGCGTTGTGCCACTTGTGCGGCAGAACCCGCGAGTTGATTAGCCTGGCGGGCAGAGTCGGCCGACTGCTTGACGGTAGCCGTCAGCTCCTCCATGCTGGAGGCGGTCTTTTCCAAGTTCGATGCGGTCTGCTCGGTCCGGTTGGCAAGATCCTGATTGCCAGTGGCAATTTCTTCACTGGCGGTGGTAATGCTCTCGGTCCCATGGCGTACATCGGATACCAGATGGGTCAGCTGCTCCTGCATATGGGCAATGGCGCGCATCATTTCACCAAACTCATCGCCGCGGCGCACGTCGACCTTCACGCTCAAGTCGCCACCCGCAATGGTTTCAGCCACTGTGATCGCGTCGCGCAGCGGCTCGCGGATCAGCTTGATCAAAAACCAGCAACCCGTCACCAGGATGAGGATCAGCAAGCCCACCATGCCGCGGGCAAACCAGGTGGACTCCTGGCGCTGGGCGGCAAAGACTTCCTTGACGGCATCAAATTCCTTGACCTGCAGCGCAGCGAACTCATTGAGGCTGGCCACATACTTGGCCGACGCTGGCAGGAACACGGCGTTGGCCTCGGTAACGGCGGCTGCCTGATCCCCACCTTTCTTCATTTCACGCGCCTTGGCGAGCGAGCCAAGTACCACCTTGCGCTCTTCGGCAATGCGTTCGAACAGTTTGCGCGACTCCGCAGACAGCTCCATCCCCTCAATGCGTTTCTGCACCTCCGAGATTTCCGCAATCGAGGACGGCACCACCTCCTTGTACAGCGCATCCACGGCCGGGTCGCTGCTGATCAAGCCCGCGGTGACACGAACCACATTGGTCTGGGTCATGCCCGCCCAGCGCGTGATATCGCCAACCTTGTTGATCTGTGCAGCTGAAATCTTGTCCTGCGCGGCGATCAGCGTTGCACTGCGGCCGGTTGCGACCATCAACGTGATCAGCAACAACACGATCACCACGACCATCGCCGCCCATAGCTTGGTGCTTACCGTCAATCGATTCAAGTCCATAGGTTCCTACCGTTAATTGAATGGTCATCTTACCCACGCCCCGGGCATGCAGCAACGCCGAACAACGGTAGAAAACCCAACTATCCCAAGCCGCGCACAATCTCCATCGCCTGCTCGACCCGTTCCACCGCGTGAATGGTCAAACCCTCTATTGGCTTTTTGGGCGCGTTTGCCTTGGGCACGATGGCCACGCTGAAGCCCAGCTTGGCCGCTTCTTTCAAACGCTCCTGACCACGCGGCGCCGGGCGCACTTCACCTGCCAGCCCCACTTCGCCGAATGCAATGAAGCCTTTGGGCAGTGGCTTGCCACGCAGGCTGGAGGTGATGGCCAGCATGACCGCCAGATCGGCCGCTGGTTCGCTGATGCGCACACCGCCCACGGCGTTGACAAACACATCCTGGTCCATGCAGGCCACGCCGGCATGGCGGTGCAAAACCGCCAAAAGCATCGCCAAACGGTCCTTGTCCAGCCCCACACTCAATCGTCGCGGTGATGGGCCGCCGCTGTCCACCAGCGCCTGGATCTCCACCAACATGGGCCGCGTACCTTCCAGCGTCACCATCACGCAACTGCCGGGCACCGGCTCCGCATGCTGGCTCAGAAATATCGCGCTTGGGTTGCTGACACCTTTCAGCCCCTTCTCGGTCATCGCAAACACGCCGATCTCATTGACCGCGCCAAAGCGATTTTTGATCGCGCGCACCAGACGGAACTGGCTGTGCGTGTCGCCTTCGAAATACAGCACCGTGTCCACCATGTGCTCCAGCACGCGCGGCCCAGCCAGCGCTCCCTCCTTGGTGACATGACCGACCAGCACGATGCAGACGCCGCTGGCTTTGGCAGCGCGCGTCAGATGCGCCGCGCATTCGCGCACTTGCGCGACCGAGCCCGGCGCAGAGGTGAGCTGGTCGGAGTACACCGTTTGGATGGAGTCGATCACCGCGACATCGGGTTGATTGGCATCCAGCGTGGCGAGGATTTTTTCAAGCTGGATTTCGGCGAGTACTTTCACCTGGCTGTGGTCCAGCCCCAAGCGGCGCGAGCGCAGCGCCACTTGGGCGCCACTCTCTTCGCCGGTCACGTACAGCGTGTTTTTGCCCGCGCGCTGCAAAGAATCCAGCGCTTGCAGCAGCAATGTGGATTTACCGATGCCGGGGTCGCCACCGATCAGGACCACACCGCCTTCAACAATGCCGCCACCCAATACACGGTCCAGCTCTTCATGGCCAGTGGGCGTGCGGTCTACATCGCTGGCTTCAATGTCCGATAACACGGCGACTTCAGCGGTCTTGGCCAGCGAGGCAAAGCGGTTTTTGACTGCGGACTCGGCTTGGGCTACCGATTCGATCAGTGTGTTCCAGGCATTGCAGTGCGGGCACTTGCCCAGCCACTTGGGGCTGGTGCCGCCACATTCATTGCAGGTGTAGATCGTTTTGTCTTTGGCCATGCGCCAATAATACTGTACAAAAGCACAGCCAGCAATGCGGCCCTCGGCCCAGTCGGATGGCGAATTTTGGAGGTAAATTGGCCTCCAGGGCGCATAGGGAAGGCGTGAGCAGCTATCAAAAACAGAGCATCGTCTACATCCCGCGAAACAGGTACATGAAGGGCTGGCTCACCGCCAGGGTCTCTGCGCGTTGCTTGAGCTTAAGCACGCCACGCCCGGCGTCATCGCGGGTCAGGGACTTCACCGCCCGGATGTTGACGATGGTGCCGCGGTGGATTTGCCAGAACATCTCGGAATCCAACCCGGCCGTCAGTTCCTTGATGGGTTTGCGGATGAGCGCCTCGCCCTCTGCCGTCATCACCACGCAGTACTTGTTGTCTGCCTGGATATAGAGAATGTCCTCCACCAGGATCATGCGGGACTCGTTGCCACTGCTGGCCACGATCCAGCGGATCGGCGCCGTCTTGGGCTCTGCAGGCTGCGCACGCAGAGCCTGCGCCAATGCCGCCAGTGCGTCTGCGTTCAACGACGGGCTGGTGGAACGGACCTGCAGGCGGTCAATGGTTTGCTGCAGCCGTTCAGCGGTCACGGGCTTCAGCAGGTAGTCCACCGCGCCGCGCTCGAAGGCTTCGATCGCATGCTGTTCAAAGGCAGTGACAAACACGATCTGCGTCGTGCTGCCCTGCGCGGCCAAGGCCGCTGCCACGTCCAGGCCGGTCAGACCCGGCATGCGGATGTCGAGAAAGGCGATGTCGGGCTTGCGTTCGCAGATTTCCTCCAGCGCCTCGGCGCCGTCGTCCACACTGGCAATGATCTGCAATTCCGGCCAGGCCTGCGCCAGGCGCGCTTGCAGTTCGGTGCGCAAAATATCTTCGTCTTCGGCAATGATGGCGGTCGTCATTTCAGGTTGTCTGTGGGTGGTTCAGTGGAAATTTCATCGTCGCCGTGATGCCGGCGGGGTAATTCGTAGCCAATACCAGCGATGCGCGGGTGCCGTACAGCAGATGGAGCCGGTCGCGCACATTCTTCAGGCCCAGGCCCGTACCGGTGGACTCCGCTTGCAATCCCCGGCCATCGTCGGCCACAGAAATTCGAACCGCGTCGCCCTCTTGTTCGGCGCGAATCCAGAGGGTTCCGCCGCCGGATTTGGGTTCCAGGCCATGCTTGATGGCATTTTCCACCAGCGTTTGCAACAGCAGCGATGGCAGCGGCACGCTGCGCAGTGCATCCGGCACGTCCACTACGATTTTCAATCGCTCGCCCATACGGATTCTGAGAATATCCAGGTAAGCCTGCGAACGCTCCACCTCGACGCCCAGCGTGGACTGCTCGGCGTTGACGCCCGGCAGCGAACTGCGCAGGAACGCAATCAGATGCCCCAACATCAGGTCGGCGCGCGCCGGGTCGCTGCGGGTCAACAATTGCGCGCTGGCCAGCGTGTTGTAGAGAAAGTGCGGCTCGACCTGGGCCTGTAAGAGGTGCAACTGGGTCTGGGCCAGTTGCCGTTCGAGGATGGCGCGCTCTGCAGATTGGCGGTCGCTGCGGCGGCGCTCAGCAATGCGGGCTTCCAGCAGTGTGGTGATGGTGATTGCGCTATCAAGGTTGCGGCCGTTGTCGACCATCCACCAGTCACGCCAGGCACTGGCGGAGGGTTCAAACCGCAGCGTCGCCCGGCAGACACCGTCGCCCGGCTCCAGGTCCGCGTACACCAGGTTGCTCTTGGTGCCACTGAAGCCCATCATGGAATAGCGGTCGAAGTTTTTCAGGTGTGCCGTCAGGCGGTAGCGTTTGCTCTCAACATCTATGGACGCAAACTGGCGCAGGTCGCGCAATACAGATTCGACCATGTCCAAAGCCTCTTGCGCAGAACACGGGAACTCGAGCACGCGTGTATGCCGGTTCGCCAGGGTCTCGGCGTCGGTATACCCGGCCAGTGCCTGGACGAGCGATATGTGGTTGATCAGTACGGCCACCACGATGGCAGTACCAGCGGTCGCTACGGCCCACCCCACTTGGGCAAGGCGCGCGTTATAGCCAGTGATCGCCCAGACAACCAATCCACAGCACACCAGGGCGAGCGACCAGGCCGCCATATAGCGGGCCCCAAACTGGATGGTTTCTGAATAGCTGGTTTTGGAGGTGTTCATACCGTGCGCGTCTTGTAAATAGTTGGAATGGCGCTCACTGTAGGTTGGCAGGCTGGGGCACGCCAGGGCCTTGAGACAAAGGCGGGTGCAAGCGGCGTGAAGCCCGGCCCATCCGGCGCGAAACTGGCACCTGGCCTCAGCGCGGAATCCGCTCTCTGGCCTGGCGCACCTTCTCAACATTGACGGCCACGCGAACTTTTTCAAAATTCACCGCCGACGCGATTTCCCATTCGGGCTGCGACGTGTCTTTGCAGACGTACTTGGTGATGGGCAAGCCGTTTTTGTCCAGAATGCCCATGACCCACGGCGTGTTCGCGCGCGCGCCGCGTTTCACCGAAACCGCCGTTTCACCATTGGTTAGCAACACATAGCTTCCCGGCGGATAAAACCCCACGGCTTGTGCCATCGCCGAGCCCACGCCGACCACTTCACCTTGCGCGCCCAACACCATCGACTTGACCGCCTTCACCGGCGATTGCGAAGCGCGCGTCTTGCGCGAGGCCATGCGGGCAATGAATTCGTCGGCGAGCTTGAGCAGTCGCCGGCTGGGCAGGTTGTTGGGTAGCGCCTCCGGCGCGTCCGGCGCGTGGTGCCAGCGCACGATGTCCAGGGCGTCCGAGTCGTCCACGCCGAAGCCCCGGAGGATTTCCATACTGATCTGCGGATGGGCGACGATCAATGCGCGTTGCGCGTCATCCGGCGCATGGTTCTGACGCGCCAGGTAGTCCTGATCGCGTGCCATGCCGATGTTCATCGTCAGGGCCGCACTGAGCAGCGACTGGCGTTGCGCGGGGGCGATGCCCAGCTTGGGCGCCGAGAGTTCGCAGACCACGGCGCACAACAATGCGTTGGTGGCGCAGTAGCCCAATGCGTTGTCTGCCAGCGCCTGGAACAGGCAAAACAGACTGTCGTCCGGGTCTTCCTGCAGCAATTGCCTGAATTTTTTCTCGATACCGACCAGCCGGGGCATCGGGTTGATCGCCAGCCCGCCCTGGTACAAGATGCCACGCAAGACTTCCTGCAGATCCAGCCAGCCGCCGCTGAGCTGCAGGCCCACCACGTAGTCGCGCTCCAGAATAACGCTGGGCATGGGTGCATTGGCGATGGTTTGCAAGTCGCTGCCGTCGCGCAGCATCTGGTGCACCATGCGTTCATAGGCGCGTTGCCAGGCTTGGCCTTCTACCGTGGTGGAACAGGCTTCGTGGGCGTGCAGCTTGTCGCGGTGTTGCTCGGACACAATGGGCTGGCCCTTGCGCAGCAACAACTGGCCAGCGCCACTCCAGACATCTACTGGCAATGGCTTGCCAACTTCGAGCAGCGCAATCGGTATCGGGATGTAGTTCAATCGGCCACCACCACGGGAACCCGTTGCGCCAGACCGCACATCAATTCATAACTCACCGTCGAAGCATGGCTGGCGACTTCGTCAATCGCCAGTACCTCCCCATTGGCAGCGCGGCCCCACAACGTGACTTCGCTGCCGGCTGCTGCTGATGGCACGGGCGTCAGGTCCACCGTCAACATGTCCATGCTGACGCGCCCCACCGTACGGGTGCGCACACCGTCCACCAGCACGGGCGTGCCAGTGGGGCAAATACGGGGGTAACCATCGGCATAGCCACAGGCTACCACGCCAATCCGCATCTCTTGCGGCGCTATAAAATTCGAACCATATCCGACGCTAGCGCCCGCAGGTATTGCGTAAGCAGCTATGATTTTTGCAGCAAGTGTCATCGTCGGCTGCAGATCCCAGTGGGCGGCCGTGTGCTGCGGGTAGTCTGGCGCGCTGCCGTACGTGGCAATGCCGGGGCGCACCCAATCCGATGCGGCGACACTGGCCGGGTGGCGCAGCATCGCGGCGCTGTTGGACAGCGAACGCTCACCGGGCAGGCCTTCGGTGTGTTGCGCGAAAGCCGCCATCTGCGCGTCAATCCCTTTTGCGCTGTCAGCATCGCTGAAGTGCGTCATCAGCGAAATTTCTTCGACCTGCTGCAGCGCATTGAGGCGCGTCCAGGCCGAACGGTATTGCTCGGGGGTAAAGCCCAGACGGTTCATACCGGAATTCATTTTCAGAAACACACGGTGTCCGGTGTGCGTTTTGTGGGCCGCGAGCATGTCGATCTGCGCCTCGCAATGCACGGTGTGCCACAGGTCCAGACGGGAGCACAGCTCCAGATCACGCAACTCGAAAGCACCTTCCAGCAACAGGATGGGACCACGCCAGCCCAGGGCCCGCACACGCTGGGCCTCCTCTAGATCCAGCAGCGCAAAACCGTCGGCACTGCGCAAGCCTTCAAACGCACGCTCGATGCCGTGACCGTACGCATTGGCCTTGACGACTGCCCAGACGCGGGCGTCCGGCGCGGTGCGTCTGGCAACTCCCAGGTTGTGGTGCAGCGCTTGCGTATGGATGGTGGCTTGTATGGGACGGGGCATGGTGGATATTTTGACATTGCATGGCGTGCTATAACCGCAACACGTTTGGAGACACACCACAATTCCCAGCGCATTAGTCACGCTAATGCGCCCCAACCCCATCGATGAAACGCGGTTTTTACACCATCATGTCGGCGCAGTTTTTCAGCTCGCTGGCCGACAATGCCCTGTTCGTTGCCGCCGTGCAGTTGCTGCGCACCAGTGGCGCGGAGCCATGGCAGCAGGCGGCGCTGATTCCGATGTTTGCGCTGTTCTATGTCGTGCTGGCGCCGTTTGTCGGCGCTTTCGCAGATGCCATGCCCAAAGGGCGCGTGATGCTGATCAGCAATTTCATCAAGGTGGTGGGCTGCGTGATGATGCTGTTTGGAACGCACCCGCTGCTGTCCTACGCCATCGTCGGCTTGGGCGCTGCGGCCTACTCGCCCGCCAAGTACGGCATCCTCACTGAATTGCTGCCAGCGCCCCAGTTGGTCAAAGCCAACGGCTGGATCGAGGGCCTGACCATCGCCTCCATCATTCTGGGCGTGTTGCTGGGCGGCCAATTGGTGGCACCGGCCATATCGAGCATGCTGCTGTCGCTTGATTTCCCGCTGATGACGACCAGCGTGGACACGCCGCCCGAAGCGGCCATCAGCATATTGATCTTCGTCTACCTGCTGGCGGCGTGGTTCAACACCCGCATCCCGCTGACGGGTGTGCCCATCCGTCCACTGCCGCGCCACCTCATTTCGCTGCTGCCTGATTTCTGGAGCTGCCACACGCGGCTGTGGCGCGACCGCCTGGGCCAGATTTCGCTGGCTGCGACCACGCTGATCTGGGGCGTCGCCGGCAATCTGCGCATCATCGTGCTGACCTGGGCTGCGGCCGCACTGGGCTACAGCGTGACGCAGGCCTCGGCGCTGCAAGGTGTCGTAGCCATTGGCATGGCGCTCGGTGCCGTAGTGGCTTCGATGCGCATGCGCCTGGAAGATGGGCCACGCATGATCACGCTGGGCATCGTGATGGGCTTGCTGCTGCTGGTGCTGAACTTCATCACCAATGTGTGGGTCGCGGCACCCTTCCTGATTTTGCTGGGTGGCGTGGGCGGCTTTCTGGTGGTGCCTATGAATGCGCTGTTGCAGCACCGCGGCCACAACCTGATGGGCGCTGGGCGCTCCATTGCAGTTCAAAACTTTAATGAACAGGCCTGCATTCTGGGCTTGGGCGCGCTCTACACATTCGCAACCGGCATGGGACTGTCTTCGTTTGGCTCCATCACAGCCTTTGGTCTGACGATTGCAGGCTTTATGTGGTTGATCCAGCGCTGGCACGCGCACAACTGCCGCGTGCACGGTGCGGAGGTGGAACACCTGCTGGACATCGCGCGCAACGACGAGGCGCATGGCCGTTAATTCCCGCGGCGCATGGATTGCCGCGCTGGCTCTGGCCGTCAATGCCCTGGCCTGGGGATTGTCGTGGTGGCCGTTTCGGGAGTTGCAAGACCTGGGTGTGCATCCACTGTGGGCGACTGCGCTGGTCTACGCGCTGGCGGTCATCAGCCTGCTGCTTTTCCGCCCACACGCTTTTCATTACTTTCGCCAGCACAAAGGGCTATGGCTTTTGGCACTGGCCGGCGGCCTTACGAATGTCGGCTTCAATTGGGCCGTGTCGATCGGCGATGTAGTTCGCGTGGTGCTGCTGTTTTACCTGATGCCCGCATGGTCCATTCTGTTTGCCTGGCCCATTCTGGGCGAGCGGCCCACTGCAGGCAGCCTGTTGCGCATGGCGCTGGCATTGGTTGGCGTGATCGTGGTGCTCAAAGCGCCTGGCGCTGAATGGCCGGTCCCTCACACGCTGGCGGACTGGTTGGCCCTGATGGGGGGTATGTGCTTTGCATTGACCAATGTGCTGCTACGGCGCATGCGCCACGCCCCTGCACTGGGCAGTGTGTTCGCGATGTTTACAGGTGCCTCGCTGATGGCGGGCCTGACAGCATTTGTCGGCATGCAACTCGGTGCGATTAGCGCCCTTCCACCGCTGGACACCACCTGGCCGCTGTGGGTGCTTTCGCTGAGCCTGGCGTTCCTGGCCGGCACGCTGGGCTTGCAATACGGTGCTGCCCGCCTGGCGGTCAGCACCAGCTCGCTGGTCATGTTGCTGGAGGTCGTATTTGCCAGCACCTCCTCCGTGCTGCTCGGAGCGGCGAACCTGAATGGCCGCATGCTGCTGGGCGCAGCGCTGATATTGGCAGCGGCACTTCTCAGCGCTTTGTCTTCAACCGCTGCCAACCATTAGTCTCGCGGCAGGCGGATATTTTTCAAAAGTGCTATGGTCACTTTTTTTCTTCCCTGCAGAAACCACCATGACCACTGTGTATGACTTCGAAGCCGAACAAATCAACGGCAAATCGGTATCGCTCTCCGAGTTCAAGGGCAAAGCCCTGCTGATCGTCAACACCGCCAGCGCCTGCGGCTTCACGCCCCAGTTTGGCGGGCTGGAAGAATTGCACAAGGAATACGGCGACAAGGGCCTGGTCGTGCTCGGCTTCCCGTGCAACCAGTTTGGTTCACAAGACCCTGGCAGCAATGACGAGATTTCCGGTTTCTGCCAGGTCAACTACGGCGTGACATTCCCGATGATGTCCAAGATCAACGTCAATGGCTCTGAGGCGCATCCGCTGTACCAGTGGCTGACCAAGGAAGCCCGCGGCATTCTCGGCACGCAGGCCATTAAATGGAACTTCACCAAGTTTCTGGTCGGCAAGGATGGCGAAGTGATCAAGCGCTACGCGCCGACGGATACGCCGAAAAGTCTGAAAGCAGATATTGAGGCCGCACTAGCGGCCTAAAGCAGCATCCAGAACTTCCACCCAATGCCGCACCGGTGTCTCGGTGCCGCTTTGCAGGTGGGTGATGCAGCCGATGTTGGCGCTGATGATGACCTCATCTGTTTTGGGGTTCAGCCCCGCCAGCTTGCGTTCGCGCAAGGTCTTGGACAACGCAGGCTGTAACACCGAATAGGTGCCAGCCGAGCCGCAACACAAATGCGACTCTTGAGCCGCCAAACGCACCGAGAAACCCAGCGCCTGCAGGTGCTGTTCCACACCGCCGCGCAGTTGCTGGCCGTGTTGCAAGGTGCAGGGCGGGTGAAAGACCAGCCCGGGACGCGGACTGTTTTGCAGATTTGCACGTAACGGCTCCACCAGATCCGGCAGCAACTCACTCAGGTCGCGCGTCAGTGCGCTGATGCGCGCTGCCTTGTCTGCGTACAGCGGATCGTCGCGCAAGGTATGGCCGTATTCCTTGACGGTGACGCCACAGCCCGACGCGTTCATCACAATGGCCTCCACCGCCGCTTCGCCATTCACTGGTTCAATGTGCGGCCACCAGGCGTCGATGTTGGCGCGCATCTCTGCTTTGCCGCCGTCCTGGTCATTCAGGTGAAACTTCACCGCGCCACAGCAACCGGCCTTGGGTGCGACCACCGCCTGTAGGCCTGCGGCATCCAGCACGCGCGCGGTAGCTGCATTGATATTCGGCGCCATCGCCGGCTGCACACAACCGGCCAACAGCAGCACTTTGCGTGCGTGCGTGCGCGCGGGCCATTCGCCCGCCGCTTGCTTGACTGGCACTTTGTCTTTCAACACTTGCGGCAGCAGAGGCCGCAGCATTTGACCCACCGCCATGGCGGGCGCAAACAACGACGAAGGCAATCCCTCTTTCAGCGCCCAGCGCATCGCGCGCTCCGGCAACGGCCGCGGCACTTTGGCATCGACCAGCTTGCGCCCGATGTCCACCAGATGCCCATAGTCGACACCGGACGGGCAAGTGCTTTCGCAATTGCGGCAGGTCAGGCAACGGTCCAGATGCATCTGTGTCGCGCGTGTCGGCTCAGCGCCTTCCAGCACCTGCTTCATCAGATAAATGCGCCCGCGCGGCCCGTCCAGTTCATCACCCAGCAATTGGTAGGTCGGACACGTCGCGGTACAAAATCCGCAGTGCACGCACTTGCGCAGAATGGCTTCGGCGGCCTGGCCATCCGGCGTGTTGGCGTATTCGGGAGAGAGTTGGGTTTGCATGGTCAGTGAATGGCGTTCAGCAAGCGCAGCAAATGGTGGCGATAGCGACGCAGGTCCGATACCAATGGCGGCAGGCAGGCCAGCAACAACAACGTGGCCAACGGCAGCACCCAGACAAAACCGACGTAACGGAAGCCCAGCGCGCCGAACAGGCCACCGGAAAAGAACATCGTCAACAGCGTGCCGTACAGCCGCAACTTCAGCCTGTTGGCACGCACCACGCGAGGCGGCTGATTGGCTGCGTCTTGCGCAGATGTCTTGCCGTTCCAATACAGCATCTTGCCCAGCTCAATGCCCAGGTCGGTGATGACGCCCGTCATGTGCGTGGTGCGAATTTGCGAAGACGATATCTTGGAGACCAGCGCGTTTTGCAAGCCCATGGTGTAGGCCAGCACCAGCACGGTCAGCGGTATCGCAAACGGGGTTTGCTGGTTCAGCGTGGCGCCGATCAGGCCAAACAGCAGCAACAGCATGGCCTCGACCAACAACGGCAACGCGTACTCGCTGCGCAAGTGGTGCTGTCTGGCCCAGTTGACCAGCAGCGCAGTCGTCGCAGCACCCGACACGAAGGCCAGCACCGCACCTAATGGCCCCAGTACCAGCGCCATATTGCCCAGCACCAGGTTGTCAGCCAGCATCGACGCAAAGCCTGTCATGTGTGAGGTGTACATGCCCACCAGCAGCAGGCCGCCAGCGTTGATGGCACCGGCTATGAACGCCAGCAACCCGCCCAGCATGCGGTCCGTCGCCTGCGTGCGATGCTGGTTGGTGAGGTGGCGCAGCCGTCGCATGGATTCAGGCCTTGCTCATAGGATTGGGATTGAACACGCCGCGCGGATCAAAGCTGGTTTTCAGCCTCTTCGCAATTTCGGTTGCCGCTGTATTTTGGGTGTCGAATTGGCCTGCAGCACGCGCAGAATGTGCGTGAGCAGCTACAAAAATACTAGCGCTTCCGCCGACACGTTGCGCCTTTGCATGCAACTCGGCAGCCGCATCATGCGGCGCCCAGAGCCAGCGCAAACCACCATGCCACTCCACCAGCTGCGGCCAGGGCAGGCCCAGCACGGGTGCAGTTTGCGGCAGGCTCAATCGCCACAGTGCCATGTCCTGTTGCGGCGGCTGCGCAAAGAAGGGCAGCGCCTGGTCGCGACAGAGCAACCAGTCCGCGGCGGCCTGGGCGTTGTCCAGCTGCTTCCCGTCGACTTCGCCCAGCATTTTTTGGCATGCCGTCTCAACGGCAGCCACTGCACCACGCAGCCGTACAAACAGCAAGTCACGGCCAGCACCATCCGTCGGGTCATGCACCCAGCAACTCGCGTTCAGCGGCAAAGGCTCGCCGCCCCAGCGGTGCAAATGCTCCAGCGCAGCGGCTTGCGCAAGTTCAAATACCAGGGTGGCCTCGGCAGGCGCCTTGGGCATGACCTTGAGCGACACCTGTGTGATCAGGCCCAGGGTGCCCATCGCGCCCACCATCAAACGTGAGACGTCGTAGCCCGCGACGTTCTTCATCACCTGGCCGCCAAACGTCAGGTGTTCGGCGCGGCCATTGATCAGTTGCAGGCCCAGCACATAGTCCCGCACTCCGCCGACACTGGCACGCGCCGGGCCAGAAAGGCCCGTGGCGACCATGCCGCCGATGGTTGCGCCAGACGGCTGCGAGCGCGCGAAGTGCGGTGGCTCAAACGCCAGGCATTGGCCTTCGCCGGCCAGCAGGTCTTCCAATTCTTTCAAGGGTGTGCCGGCACCGGCAGTGACCACCAATTCGCTGGGCTCGTAGCTGACGATGCCGCTCAGACTGGCGGTCTCCAGCAAGTCCCCGCCTCGCGCTGCGCCGTAGAAATCCTTGCTACCACCACCGCGAATATGCAGACCGCGCCCATCCGCCGCGGCCCGGCGCACGCGCTCGGCGAATTCCGCTGTAGTGGCTTGAAAAGATGGCTGCGCAGACATGGGCCGATGGTAAGCCGTCGGGCACGCACTACGCGTGAAATTTCTGCGGCGGTCGCAGTGAAAAATTTAGTCGGCGAAGAAATTCACAGGCAGGCCCGGTGTGTCCACCTGCATAGCGAACACCGTACCGGACAGCGGCATTTGCGCCAGCTCGTCATCGCCACGGCCTTTTTTCGCGCTGGTGATGTACAGCGTGCGCAGGTCTTCGCCGCCAAAGCAGGGCATCGTCGGGCATTGCACCGGGGTTTCAATTTCGCGCAGCAATTCGCCTGCGGGGGAGAACACACAAATGCGCCGGCCTTCGTACATCGCCACCCAGTAGTTGCCAAGCGCATCCACCGCGGCACCATCCGGGCGGCCCTGGTAGCGGTTGTCGTTGTAGTGCCAGCCTTCCGGCTTTTTCTGGAACTGCAGAAAGTTGCGGTGCGTGCTCAATGTGTTGGTTTTCAGATCGAAATTCCAGGCATGCACGATGTGGTTGGGCGTGTCGGCCCAGTACAGCGTGCTGACATCGGGGCTCCAGGCCAAGCCATTCGCCGTCAACGCATCGCCCGCCTGGCGCGTGACCACCGGTGCACCCTTGCGGCAATCGATGCTGTACAGCGTACCAGCTTTGGCCGCCTTGGGCTCGTCCACGGTGCCGACCCAGAAGCGGCCCAAAGGATCGCACTTGCCGTCGTTGGCACGTACGGTCTTTTGGTCGTAGTCCAGCACGGTGATGGCTTCCAGCGCGCCACCCCAGGTGCGCGCGCGAAAGACGCCATGGCGCAGCGCGATCACCAAGCCGCCGCTGGCAGCGGGTGCTATGCAGCCGGGCTCACTGGGCATGTCCCAGGTGTCCACCGTGCCCATGTAGACATTGGCACGCGCCAACTTACGCCCAGCGATGTCGACCCAGTACAGGGTTTGTTCTTGCGGATGCCAGAACGGCGACTCACCGAGCGTGAAGGTTTGCGTGGCTACGGAAGTCCAGGCGGAGGGTTTGCTTGTCATGCGCCAAATTGTGCCTGCTGTTGGTAAGAATAGTTACCGCGCAGGCACAAGCAATGTAGCGCTCAAACCTCAGGTGCCAGTGCCCAGCATGGCTTCCTTGAGCTTGTAGTCCACCGGTACCTGGCCCAGCCAGATGCGCAGGATCATGCCGAAGTACTCATCATCGCCCAACGGGGCACCTTGGGCCACGCCCTTGATGAAGAAGGTAGTGCCCTTGCCGGGCAGGTATTCCATCGCAAAGGTATCGCCCGCCGCTACTTTGGGGCGGCCCGAGAAAATCTCGATCAGGCGCGTGCTGGAGGGTGTGTGTTTGCGGATCTGCTCGGGGGTTGAATTGTTGGACAGGCCCTTGATGAAGGACAGGCCCAGGTCCGTGCCCGGAAGGTCGCGCAATGCGATGAAGCTCAGCCGCTTGGGGCCGGGCACTGCCAGCAGCTCATCCAGCGTCTTCACTTTGCGGCTGCTGTACAACGCCAGGTCATACACCTTGAAAATTGCTTTGTAGCGGGTGCCCGCACCGTTGAGCTGCAGCTCGGTGCCCTGCACGCTTTGCACCGGGTCAAACGGGCCAGCGGCCCACGCCATTGGCGCAAACGCCACCGATGCCAACACCAGGCTGGCAGCCAATGCGGCATTGCGCGACGCACGGAAAATACTTGGTCTTTTCATTGTCTTGTCTCCACACCGCAGGCCCCCGGCAACCATTGCCCGATCTCCCCACCGTGCGGCAAACATCGTAGTGCATGCCTCTGACCGCGCACTGACTCACCCAGGAGCGCCTGATTCGGTTGCCGTCAAGCACACGTAAAAAAGCCCGGCGGGACTTGCATCCTGCCGGGCCTTCAACTTCAAGAAGAATGATGTCTACATCAGTCCTGTGTTTAGCGACCGTAAGCCGTTTCGCCGTGGGACGTGATGTCCAGACCTTCGCGCTCGTCTTCTTCGCTGACACGCAGACCAATGGTCTTGTCGACGATGAAGTAGGCGATCACGGAAACGATGCCCGACCAGAGGATCGTCACGCCGACGGCCTTGGCCTGAACCAGCACTTGTGCGCCGATGGAGTAAGCGTCAGGTGTCACCATGGTTGCCGTCACCCAGTCGCCCATCATGCTGGGGCCACCGAGCGAAGGCGATGCAAACACACCAGTCAGCAAGGCACCCAGGATGCCGCAGACACCGTGCACGCCGAACACGTCCAAGGTGTCGTCTGCGCCCAGCAGCTTCTTCAGACCTGTCACGCCCCACAGACCGGCAAAGCCAGCCAGCAAGCCAATCACCAGGCCACCGCCGATGCCGACGTTACCGGCGGCAGGTGTGATCGCGACCAGGCCAGCCACTGCGCCAGACGCAGCGCCCAGCATCGAAGCC
Organism: Rhodoferax sp. P2_H8_2; assembly: GCF_056403235.1. Taxonomy (NCBI): domain Bacteria; kingdom Pseudomonadati; phylum Pseudomonadota; class Betaproteobacteria; order Burkholderiales; family Comamonadaceae; genus Rhodoferax; species Rhodoferax sp. P2_H8_2. The sequence continues at coordinate 526,531 of NZ_JBFUFW010000003.1, read as the reverse complement.
TTGCCCTTCATCAGCGCTTCACCGATGCTCCATGTCAACACCGCAGCGGCAGTAGCGCCCAAGGTGTTGATGAAGGCCAGTGCGGCAAAGCCATTGGCTTCCAGAGCGGAGCCGGCGTTGAAGCCGAACCAACCCACCCACAGCAGCGAGGCACCGACCATGGTCAGTGTCAGGCTGTGAGGCGCCATGGATTCCTTGCCGTAACCGACGCGCTTGCCAATCATGAACGCACCGACCAAACCGGCAACCGCTGCGTTGATGTGCACCACAGTGCCGCCGGCGAAGTCCAGCGCACCCCATTGCCACAACAGACCGGCCTTGGAGGTCATTTCATCGGCGACAGCTGCTGAGGCGTAAGCATCAGGTCCCATCCAGAACCAGACCATGTGGGCCATAGGTGCATAGCTGAAAGTGAACCAGATCACCATGAAGGCCAATGCAGCCGTGAACTTGATACGTTCAGCAAAAGAACCCACGATCAGGCAGCAGGTAATACCGGCGAAGGTGGCCTGGAAGGCGGCGAACACGATTTCATACATGGGCGTGCCCTTGCTGAAAGTGGCACCACTGGCGAAAGTACCCGCGACGTTGTCCCAGATTCCCTTCATGAACAAACGGTCTGTGCCGCCGAAGAAGGCATTGCCCTCGGTGAACGCCAGGCTGTAGCCATAAATGAACCACAACACAACAATCATCGAGAAGGTCACCAGAACCTGCATCAGTACGGACAGCATGTTCTTGCTGCGCACCAGGCCGCCGTAGAACAGGGCCAGGCCGGGAACCGTCATCAGGATCACCAGCATGGTGGAGACCATCATCCAGGCGGTGTCGCCCTTGTTGGGAACCGGTGCCGGTGCTGCAACGGCCGGTGCCGAAGCAGCTTCAGCAGGAGCGGCAGCAGCAGGTGCAGCGGCCGGTGTGGCAGCGGCTTCAGGCGCCGATGCAGTAGCTGCAGGAGCCGGGCTTTGTGCGACGGCCAGCGAAGTTGCCGACAGCGCGCTAAACGCCAGGGCCAGGGAAATAAGCAGTTTTTTCATGGTGTTTTCCAATCTCACAGTGCTTCTTTACCGGTTTCACCGGTGCGGATACGGACCACTTGTTCGAGGTCGTACACGAAAATCTTGCCGTCACCGATCTTGCCGGTGCGGGCTGCAGCTTCAACCGCTTCGATCACGCGCTCAACCAGCGCATCGTCGATAGCCGCTTCAATCTTGACCTTGGGCAAGAAGTCGACCACGTATTCCGCGCCGCGGTACAGCTCGGTATGTCCCTTTTGACGCCCGAAGCCCTTGACTTCGGTGACGGTGATGCCCTGCACACCGATCGCCGACAAGGCTTCTCGCACCTCGTCAAGCTTGAACGGTTTGATGATGGCCGTTACGAGTTTCATGCTTTCTCCTGGTTAATTGCGTACAGAGCCCATGGCCGACTCACTCCCCGGAAATCGGGAGACAACCCTACAAAGCATGAGGCGTGCCAACCGACCCCAGCGTTGCTTTCTCGTCCCTGTACACCAAATACCGTGGTTTGCGTTAAGATAGCTGTATGAATAACCAGTAAGCACCTGTTTGGTGCAGATGATGTTTCTGCATGGAATGTGGGCGCACTGTTTTGGGAGGATTCGCCATGAGTTTGTCTTTGGTGCAAAGCCGGGTTTTATTGGGGCTGGAAGCTATCCCGGTCACGGTGGAAGTCCATCTGGCGAATGGCCTGCCCAGTTTCGCGCTGGTGGGGCTCGCCGATGTGGAGGTGAAGGAAGCACGCGAACGCGTGCGCTGCGCGATCCAGAACAGCGGCCTGGAATTCCCAAATAACAAAAGAATCACCGTCAATTTGGCGCCTGCCGACCTGCCCAAAGATTCTGGCCGGCTGGACCTCCCCATCGCTTTGGGCATTCTGGCAGCCAGTGGCCTGATTGATACCAGCAAGCTGGCGGGCTATGAGTTTGCGGGTGAGCTGTCGCTCTCCGGCGAGTTGCGCCCGGTGCGCGGCGCGCTGGCCATGGCGCTGGCGCTGCACAGCTCGGGGCAAGAATCGGCCCGCCTTGTCTTGCCCCCGGGCAGCGCGGAAGAAGCGGCGTTGGTGCCGGGAGCACAGGTTTACCGCGCAAGGCACCTGCTGGACGTGGTGCAACACTTTGCACCGCCCGAGGCAAACACCGAGGCGATAGTTACGCAGGCTACGCCCGACGGCTGGGCTCGCATCCACGCCGCACCACCTGCGGCACGGGTTGCCACACCCGATATGGCCGACGTCAAAGGCCAGGCCGCCGCCAAACGCGCGCTGGAAATTGCCGCCGCCGGTGGTCACAGTATTTTGTTGGTTGGAGCTCCGGGCTCTGGTAAGTCGATGCTGGCGCATAGATTGGCAGGGCTGCTTCCCGACATGAGCGTGGAGGAAGCTTTGCAGAGCGCCGCCATTGCGTCTTTGAGCGGACGGTTTGCCATGGAGCGGTGGAGTCAGAGAGTGACGGCCCAGCCCCATCACACCGCCAGTGCGGTGGCACTGGTTGGCGGCGGTTCACCCCCTCGGCCCGGAGAAATTTCATTGGCGCACCATGGCGTCTTATTTTTAGATGAATTTCCAGAATTTCCCCGGTCCGCACTCGAAGCGTTACGTGAACCGCTGGAGACCGGTAGTATCGTCATCTCCCGCGCCGCGCGAAGGGCCGAGTTCCCGGCACGTTTTCAGTTAATAGGCGCAATGAATCCCTGCCCCTGCGGTTACCACGGCTCAGCGACCCACAGTTGCCGCTGCACACCCGACCAGATCCACCGTTACCAGAGCAAACTCAGCGGCCCGCTGATGGACCGCATTGATCTGCATGTGGAAGTCCCCGCGTTACCCGCGAAAGACCTGTTGCATGCCCCGCCGGGCGAAGCCACTGCCGATATTCGCGATCGCTGTTCTGCCGCCCGTGCCCGCGCCCACCTGCGCCAGGGCCAGACCAACCAGGCGCTGGCCGGACAGGACATCGACCGTTTTGCCTGTATGGACGGTGCTGCATCCAAATTCCTGCAAACCGCCGCGACCCAATGGGGTTGGTCGGCCCGTGGAACGCATCGTACTTTGAAGATTGCCCGGACTATTGCGGATCTGGCTGGAAGTGACAACGTGGGGTTGGCGCATGTGGCAGAGGCCATGCAGTACCGACCCACGGTACGGCGGGCGCTTTGACAGTCGTAGATTGCTACTAAATTAGTAGCTTTTTACGCACATTTTTCGCGGCCTGCAGCCCTATTTATCCTTGAGCGGCACGCCTGCCTGGCGCAAGTAGGCCTGGACTTCCTGGCTGATGCCGCCCACCGCACGGGCCTTCTCCGCCATCTCGGCCGCAGCAGCAGTCTGCCCCGATGCAGCCAGGGACACGGCGGCACCCAACAGCCAGCGCTGCTCATTGGGTCGCGACTGCAGCGCCGCCAGATAAGCGTGTGCGCTGTCCTGGTGGCGGCCCAAACGCTGCGCCGCGTTGCCGCGCACGGCCCACAAGTCGGCGTCGTTGCGTATCCAGGGTTCCAGCCGGACCAACAAGTCCCAAGCGGCGCCCGCCCGCCCATCCGCTAATTGCATGCGCGTCAGATCCCGCGCCAGTGTGGAAAGCAATTGCAACTGGCCTGGTACCGGCTCAACTGCAAGCCCCTGCTCCACATTGCCCACCGCCTGCTGCAACAAATCCATCGCCGCTTCCTTGGCGCCGGTGTTCCAAAGCGTTTGCGCCTGCGCCTGCGCCTCACGTCCCGCCTGGAGCAGGCGCTGACTGAGCGTTGCCGGTGTGGGTTGTGCCGCCTGAACAGCGGGTTCGGCCGCTGGTTCCTTGGTTGTCCGTGGCAGCTTCAGCGTAGTCTCTATCTTCAAAGAAGTATTGAAGGGCGCTGCCGACACGACCGGTGGTGTCGCGGTGACTGCAGCTGCGGAGGCAGGTGCAGCTGCAACCGGCATCGGCTCGGGGACATCAACTTGTGCTGGCGTCGGTGCAACAGGTGCGGCAACCACCACTGGAGCGGAAGCAGGCACCACCGGCGTAACAGCGGGTGGCGGTAGCGTCACGGCAACGTCCGCCGCACGCATCTGTTGCCAGCCCCACCACGCCGCACCCGCCGTCACCAACAGTACCAGTGCAAACATGGTGATTCGCAGCGCGGCGGGTTTGCCGCGTGATCGCGCCGCGTGCGCGGTAGCTGCAACGCTCACGGTATGTCTGCGTTCTGCCGCCGGTTCAGAGTTGCGCTGATCCAGGTCACGCAACATTTTGTTGATCACACTCATATCCGTGCCGCCTTCCCGCTCCAGGCCAGGCGATCTCGCAACCGACGCCACCAGGGCGGTCGCGCGACCACTCCCGCCGTATCCCTTGCGGCCAGATGCACATAACGGGCATGCACCGTCAGCTCACCTTCGCCAAACGCCAGCATCAGGCATTTGTGGGCGATGACGTTGATCAGGCGGGGCACACCGCCGCTGTAGTCAGCGATAGTTTGTGCGGCCCGCTGCGTAAACACATGCACATTGGTGGATTCGTCCACCGCTGCCTTGGTTAATCGGTGTGACAGATACGCGCCGACCCGCGACGCCTGCATGGGACCGAGGTATTCGCTGAAGGTGATGCGTTGCAGCAGCTGGCGGATTTCTGGTCGTGCAAGCTTGTCATCCAGGTCAGGCTGCCCCAGTAACACCAGTTGCAAGAGTTTTCTTTTTTCAGTTTCCAGATTGGACAGCAGACGCAGGCTTTCGACCGTGCGAATGGGAATGGCCTGGGCCTCATCAATGCATACCACCACTCTGCGGCCTTCGCGGGCATGTTGCAACAGGCAATGATTCAGCGCAGCCATCATCTGGTGGCGTTGCAGTGACGGCGTCTGCGCCACACCCAATTCATGGGCCAGCGCCATCAGCAATTCATCTGGTCCCATGTCGGGATTCGGGATGTAGGCGGTCACGCATTCATTTTGCAGCGTCTTGAGCAACTGGCGGCACAGGACGGTTTTGCCACAACCCAGCTCGCCCACCACCTTGAGGAACCCTTCACCGCTGCGCAGGGCCACCAGCAACATATTGAGAGAGGCCTGTGCGCCTTCGTGCGGATAGAAAAACTCCGTATCCGGCGTGATGGAGAAAGGGGCCTCCTTGAGTGCAAAGTGCCCCAGGTACATCAGTTGGTGGTTCCTGTTGACGTAGTGTTGCCATCCAGGCGGATGACCCTGCTGCGAACGGCATCCATGTCATCGAGTGCGGCGCGGGAGCGTCGGGTCTGCGCTTCCCAATCGGCGGCAGTGCGGATGATGCTTGGTTTGATCAAAACCACCACTTCTTTTTTGCGCCCACTATTCGCCTTGTTTCCCAACAACGTGGACAAGAATGGGATGTCGCTGGTGCCCGGCAGGCCGGATGCCTTGCGGTTGGTCTCCATCTGCATCAGGCCGCCGATGGCCACGATGTTGCCGTCCTGGATGCGCACCATGGTGTCGGACTCATTCACGTTGCTCGATGCCATCGGAAACCGGTAGTTGCCAAATGATCCCAAATCGACCTGCTTGTTCTTCTCCGTTACAGTTGTGACGGAAGGGTGCACGTGCAGGGTAATAGTGGAGCCGTCGTCAATCTGGGGTGTTACATCCAGTGAAATACCGGAAAAGAACGAGGTCAAAGTAATCGACGGCAAGGTCGTCGTATTGCCACTCGCGGTACCCCCCGAATTGGTCGAACCGCCGGTCACACCGGTAACAAAGTAGTCGTCCGTACCCACCTTCAAAACTGCTTTCTGGTTGTTGAGAGTAGCAATACGCGGGCTCGACAAAATTTGAACGTCACCACGGGTTTCCAGAAAACCCAACACGGCCTGAAACCCATCGGTGGCAAATGCCAGACCAAACAGTCCAGCTCCCGCGGCAGGGATCGATACGCCATCTGCCAGCAAGGCGCCGCCAGTGGAAGCGAATCCCGGCAAATTCGGTTGTACACCACTAACCAGCGTGTTGCTAGTCATGTTGCCGCCCAACACACCAATAGCCCCCGTGGAATTGTTGCCGTTCTTCAGGGCCGACCAGTCGATCCCGCTCTGGAATCCATCACGCAGTTCGACTTCCACGATCTTGGCTTCCAGCATGACCTGACGCTCCACCGCGATTTGCGCAGCCTTCAGGAACTTGTCGACCTGGCGGAGCTCATCCGGCATGGCACGTACAGCCATGATGCCGGCCTGCGGACTGGTGATCACGCTACGCCCCTCACCGCCGCCCACCAGGCCTTTGACTGCGCCAGCCAGTTCAGACCAGAAATCGGTCTTGGAGTTTGTTTGCACTCCACTGCCCTGTGCGCTGCTATTGTTTGTGCTGGGGGCCGATGGCGTGCCGCCTGAGTTGGGAGTCGTCCCGGACCCACCGCTTTGGCTGCCATTGGCAATCACCCGCAAATCACTGGTGCCGGCTCGCTGTGAGTTGGGGTAGTTCACCGAAAAAATCCGGGTTTGCAGGGTGGGCGCATAGATCGTTATGCGGCGGCCATCGATCTTGAAATCGTAGCCATAGACATCGCGAATCGCCTCCAGAGCTTCGGTCACCGTCACACCACGCAGAGTGACAGACAGTGTTCCACCCACGTCGGGGTGCATCAGCATGCTGTAGCGGGTATCGGCAACGATGGCCAGAAACACCTCTCGGGCCTGCGCGTTATTGACCAGCAAATCCAGGCGGGGCTCAGGCGCCGGCGCCGGTGCGGGCGGGGCTGGCTCGGCCAGGGCATCGCTCACACGGGCCGGGACGATGGCAGGCCTGGTTGCGGTAACGGGTGCGGCTGGGTCCAGATCAGCGCGTATCACAGCGCCGAAATCGGGCGTTCTCAAAGGGCGATCCGCTGCGCAACCCGACAGCAGCGTCAGCGCCAGCCCGGCCAGCGGGATGCCGATACGTCGCAGAACATGGGTTTGCATCAAAGAGTCGGATTGCATGGTGTAGGACCTTACGGTTGTGCGCTTGGCTTTCGCTGGATACCAGGAAATCGCGGAATTTTGCGTAGCTCTTTGCCATCCAGAAACCAGATTTCGGTTTCTGTGATGCGTTCCAGTTTGAGTGAACCAATTTTTTGTCCGGGCGCGTACAAGCGCGTTCCCACTGCCAAAAACGGTTTGCCGCCTCGCACGATGACGGTGAACCCCTCGCCCCCCAGAACGTTGGACGCTGGCGCAGCGCCTGAAGAAGCAGACACGGACGCGGGAGGACGTGTCGGGTCACGCAACGCCTGTGCCCACACCGCGCCCACACCACAGGCCGTGACCAAGGCGATGCAAAACTTCAGCAACAGGCCTGCTTTCATGGCGCCTGCACTCCTACGACGAATACTTCCAACACCAACTCCGGCGGCAGCTTCTCGCTATGAAGCTGCATGCTACCCCAGCGCAGAGTAGGAAGGGCCGCTTCCAGCGTCTTCACATAGCGCACCAACTCCGGATATGGCCCGGAAATTTTTAACTCCAGCCCCTTGCGGGTAATGCCCAGCGGCTGTGCGTCACGCGCAGCACTCGCAGGATTGGGGCTGCCCACTGGCTCGGTCTTCAGCGTGGACAGGCTTACCAGCGTTAGTCCTTCCTGGCGCCGCAGGAACTGCACCAGCACGCCCTCCAGCGCAGGCCCGCCAATATCGGGAGGTACCAGCACATCGATCTCTCGGTTGATCGCTTCCACCTGCGCACTCACTGTCACGATGTCCTCGCGCACCCGCTTGCTGGCGTCGACCGGCTGCCCGGCCGCGATGAGCTCTTGACGCAAGCGCGTCAGCTCGACAGACTGTTCATCCAGCTGTTGCATGCGCTGCTTCTGAGAGGTCTGCGCTGGCGACAGCCAAACGGCATCGATCAGCGCCAACGCGCATACCACAATCGATAGAAACAGGAATACTCGCTCGCGCAGGCTCAGGCCATCAATGCGGGTTGTCAGGTTGGTCCACCATTGCTTCATGGCTTCACTCCCGTAACCGGAGCGGACGCCGCGGGCGTCGGGGCCACCGCCGTGCTCACCAGATCAAATGACCAGGTGGGCTTGGCGGGCGTAGCGGATTCGGAGGCCGCCTTGGCGGGTTTTTTGGCGGAATCCAGCAAGGTGTTTTCAACCTGCACGGTCGATAACTTCAATCCCCGCATCAGAGGGCTTGCCGACAATTTTCCCACCCACCCGTTCAGTGCGGCGGGCTCCAATGTGAAGCCACCCACCTGAAAGCTGGCGGCAGTCGCCTGTACCTGTGTCACCCATACCGAGTCCGGAATGCTTTGCGCCAACAGTTGCAAACGATCGGAATGTCCCATCCCAGGCATCAGCACACCACTTTGCAGCGCTTCCAGCAGGCGCTGGCGTTTCTCCAGCGTTGCACGTTTTGCGTCAAGTTGTTGTGACAAGGCCTGGTCAACCGGCGCCGCACTGTCATGGCTGGCTTGTATGGCAACCTTCAGTCCGGCAATTTCTTTGGTCTGTGTCACCAGTGTCGCGTCAAGAACGGTTACCGTACGCTGGACATTCCAGACCCATGCCGCAGCCATTGCACCACCCGCAAGCAGCACAATGCCCAGCGCCAGTAACATCGTACGGGCCGGGAAATGCTGCTTCCCGGAGGCGAGGACCGAAGTACAAAGATTGATTTGCTGGGGCATGGCGAATTCAGTTCGGCGTGCGCATCAAAACGCCAAGGAGCGGCAAACACGCGTCGCGCACGTCGGGAGACTCGCTCTCCAGCCCAGGGAAAAATGCGTTGACATCCATCGCGGAGACGGGCTGACCCAGTTCGCGGGACAACCATTGGGCCAATTCCACGCTGCGCTCTCCCGCGTAAACACGCAGGCCCGCCAATGGCATGCCCGACCAGGAGCGGTCCCACAGATCCAGCGAACGCTGTATCTCAACCAAGATGCGTTGGGCCGGATCGTTGTCGCTGCCGCCCGATGACGAGAGCGCAGTGTTGCTCTGGTCTGCCGCGTAGCCCGGCACGTATTCAGTGACAGGCGTATAGCTATCAACCGCTTCCGACACCGCGTTCTGCACCTCACCCCACGACAGGGCCATAAACCCGTCCGGCAACTCCAATCGGCGCGTGTAGAAAAGTTCGCCATGGGCGCTGATGGTCAGTACGGCCTGTTTGTCCCCCGACACCAGAAGCGCTGCGTCGGCACGGTCTGTCAATCCATCGCGCTGTGCAAGAAGGGTTTGCAAATTGCGCTGAGCGGTCTCTTGCACGTCAATCACAGAGACCGGCCACTGCATGGCACGACCCAACACCTGCACTTCGTTGACCACCGCGTTGGCAGCAACCACCACAAAGACGTTTCCAACGCCCTTTTGCTGGCCATCACCGACACGCAAAACGTCCAGCGTAATGTCATCAATATGGAGATCCACCATCTCGCGGATCTGGTAGCGCACGGCTGACCGCAACTCTTCAGGCGCCACAGCCGGCATCTCGACTTGCAATACCTGGTACTGCTCCGGCCGAAGCATCACTTGTGCATCCAGCCCGGTCAGCCCTTTTGCCCGAATGCGCCCGACCAAATCGTCCTGGCCCCCCTGCCCCAATGGCTCCACACCCATGGCAACGATGTCATAGCGTCCGGCGTCGGCCACGCGTGCACGCACATACGAGAGGGTCTGCCCAGACCACGACACGATCAACCGGTCTGTGGATACCGAACGCCGCCAAGGCCAGCGCATGGCTAGACGGGGCTCCGGGGAAATGCAGGGTACAAAAGGGTCATGCGCTTTGGGGTAAGGGGCCTCGCCAATTCAAGGTGCTCTCATTTTAGTAGCTGATCACGCCATCGGGGCAAGGGCTGAATCAATAATTCTCGCGTCCATAAATTATCGGACTGACATAGACCCCAAAACTGGCCCGCGCCGCAGGGTTGCGGGTGTAGGTGGTGGTGGTGCAGCCGTTGGTTGCAAGAAAGGCCAGTCCGGCCGAGGTGCTCAGCGGAGTGGTGGCTGTTACCGGAGGGCAGGTGCTGGTAGTCGTGGCGCCGAGGTTGAGAATGACGTCCACATTACCAATATTGGCCCACGGCGTGTTGGAGGTCGGTGCATTCAGCACGATGGAGCCGACGCCTGCAGCCAGCGCTCCTGCGCTACCCACGGTCACATTGGTGGTCGTGACGGGGGCTTGCTGATTCACCAAGCTGACATTGCCAGTAGTCAGCGCCGTGCAACTGTCTGAGGTATTGCGGACAAAAGTGCCACCGCTCCAGTACTGCGCTTCCAACGTCATCGGCAGATTCAGCCGCTCCGAGCCGTATGCGTTTGAAAGGCGCAGACGACCGTATCGCATTTTGATGGGACTGCCCGTAAGTTTTTGGTGGGTGCAGGTTGCTGCTGTGCAAGCCGTATTGTTGGTGGGCAGCATATTGCGCGCAGCGCCCAAAGTAAGGCTGTCGGTGGCGTCAGTTACGCTGACGCCAATGTCCAGTGCATCGAAGGGACCATCTGGCGCGGCCGCCCGGCTGAAGGTTGCGGCACTGGTGTTGATGGCATACACACCGCCGGACCACGCTGGCGGGGGCGACTGATTGAGCGCCAAACGGGTCGACAGATTGACGCCATCGTTGTTATTCTCCACTCCCAGGGCCACCACACCGGCGGTGTAGCGCGGCAATGGGGCAGCCGCGATTACCGAACCACTGGACAGTGCATAGATATAGGTTTTCGTAACCGTGAATGGCTGGCCCTCGTAGGTGTAAGCCCCGGCTGAGCAACTGTTTTCCAACTTGACCTCTTGGGCATAAGGCGGGGGTGGCGGTGGCTCTGGATAGCTTGAGCTACTGGTCAGGTAAAAACTGCCGGGATAAAAGCGCCCAACCAAGCTGGAGTTGCTCTGGTTAGCCAAAACACAGCCGACACGCCCGTTGGCGTCTGGCGTATTGGTGCTGCTATTGGCGATGCAGTCGGTTCCGTAAGTATCCACATAATTGTTCACATACGCGATGTCACGCACGCCACCCGCAATGATTCGAAAACCACCGTAGTCCAGGTAGTACCAATTGGCGTTCGCCAAACCGTTGGTCACACCGGCCGAACTGAACAGCGCAACGCTATTCACATTTGCATCTTTCAAACGGTCCGTGTAGTCCGTCAAGGTTACGGGCGTAGCGACACTCTGGGCCGAAACGGCCTGAAGCCCGGGGAAGTCAGCCAAAGCGGATGCAGCATAGTCGATCAAGGGCGTTCCGGTGTACCCTGCAGCATTGGTTCCGGCCACAGTACGTGCTTGCGCGGTCATCGAAAATGCAGTCCCTGCAATCTGCCGCGGCGTGCCCGTGGTCACACTCGCGTTTGTCATCGTACTGGCCGTCAGTACCAAGTCGGTCGGCCGCACAGCAAACGCATCTTTGGAGCAGACCGTGAGCCCTGACGGCGGGCAGTCGGCGGCGCTACAGGTAAAGCGCATGCGCACATCACCATAGGCACTGTAGTTAGGCGCCGCAGCACTCAGGGTGGTGGCAGTCAATGGAATACCAGCGGCTGCCACGCGGCCGCCGGAGAAGGCAATGGAGCCCAACCCGATAACCGCCGTCTGGCTGGCGGGGCAGTAGGTGATGGGCGATGGGGTACCGCTGTAGCTCACATTGGCTAACAAATCGACCGTCACTGTTTTGTCAAAAGTAGTGTCTAACGCTCCCGAGGCATTGAGCGTCACTGCATCCAACGTGAACGCCGTACCCGCCAGCTTGGTAACCAATCGGTCGTAGTTGCTGGTGGCCGGACTGCATCGCGCAGCCGCTTTGTATTCGCATCCATTGAAAGCAGCTACCGTACACAATTCGATTGTCAGATTGGCGTCTTCGCTGCTCTTCTCGGTGAAGGTGCCATCCGTGACGTTGATGTTGACAACGCCTGCCGTCGTGTGGGTGAGCGCCAGCACTACCTGGCTTTCGTTATTGAACTTGTAAGTTGCCACCCCGTCATTGGCAGTGCCGTTGGTCAATACGCCGTACCCAGAAACCAGCGTCCAATCGCCCTTGCCAGTGTTGGTCGACAAGGTGATGGTGGATGAGGTGGGGATCGGCTGGTCGGTGTTCGTGTGCATGGTGATGCTCACGGGATTGGGAGCACAGGTAGCGCCTTCCGTGACCGGGGGTGTGGAGCCCGCGTGCAGGATGGCATAGTGGTTAGAGCAACCCGCCGCCGCGTTGTAATCAGTCAGCACTTGGCCGTAACCAATTTCCAAGTTGTACATCCGGAATTCGTCAATCACGCCGTTGGCCGAGTTACCAGTGCTATTGGTGCCGTCCTGAAAAGCGGAGCGGTTGTCGCCGATGGTCAGGGTGTCAATGCCGGTGACAAGCGCCCCGGAACTGGTGAATGCAGATTGCACTGAGTTGCCCGAACCGATGGCTGCGCCGTTTACATAGATGCGCAAGCGGTCGGAGTTGGCCGCCGGTAAGGTATTGAAGTTCCAGCTGACGGCGATATTGATCCAGCCCGACGCGGACAGCACCGAATTGCTCATCGCAGCGGTTTCTATGGCCCGTGTGACCCCGGTGTCATCGCGCACAGCGAAACGCAATTTGGTGGTGGTGTTGCTGACGCGCAATTTGGTCAGATAAAACCAGGCGTTGGTCGCGTTGGATGCGTCCAGCAACTGCCCGTTGACGGCCGCTGCAGTAGCACCAACCCATACATTGGGCTTGTACCAAAAACTGGCGGTGCCCGCACTGCCCAGGCTGCTGAAAATATTGATGCCTGTGTTGATCCCATCGATCGTGCCGGCCGAGGTGTTGGCTGGAATATTGGCGCCGATACAGGCGTAGCCAACGGTCGTTTGTGCAGCACCTAGCCGCGTGCCATGGTTGTTGTTGCCACTGGTATCCAGCACTTGCCCGGCGGCTGACGTCCAAGTGGCTTGTTCCATCTGATACTGGGCAATGGGCCGGGGCACCTGGTAGCGAATGGCAGAGTTGTTGGTTGGCAGCGCCGTCTGTTTGATGTCGTAGTCGTTGGTGTTGACCTGCCAACCGATTTGGGCCGGCACATTGGGCTGCGAGTCGGCCACGTTGCCGTACTGGAATACAAAGTCGCCACCCTCTTCCAGAATCAGCTGCAAATTGAAATTGCCTGCAATCAGGCCAGCATTCACCCATTTGGGTACGTTGTTCCAGGTGACCACGAATTTGCGGGTCGGTGCCGTGCCAATGGTGGCGTAGCTAACGTAGCACTGCGCGTCGTCCTGGCACACCGTTGCATACGCCGCGTTCACGGGTGTGATGACCCCGGCGTCATTGAAGTTCTTGGGTGTGGAGTCGAGGTCGGCTCCATAGATGCGCATGGTGTAGTTCATGCCCGCATCGGGGTAGTCGTAGGTGTAGATCGTGGGCGCACCGTTGTCGGTGCCCGAGCCGCAGGTCAGGTTGTTGAACTGGATTCGCCCATTGCTGTTGACACGAACTGTTGTGAAATTTGCCCCCGCGTAGCGGAACGTGAATCCAATCGGAATTTCATCGGTCAGCCGGTCATCAATGACGGTGCCCGCGGTGCCACAGGCTGCGCCAGCCGGGGTGTAAAAGAAAAAGGGGGGCGCAGTGCGCGGAAAGGTGATGGCGGGTGGCTGGGGATTCCCCGGGTAGCCGGCGTAGCTGGTTGAATAGGCGCGAATGCGATTGTGCGACGAGGCATCGATCCAGTTGTAGGTGTCTGACGAGTTGACATACGAACTGCTTTGCGCATGGGCGGCCACGCAGATGACCATCGCAATAACCAGCGAATTCAGGAAAATATCTGCCGCAGACCGCATCCAACATGCGTAAGCAGCTCCTTTTTTAATAGCGATCATTGCGGTTGCTCTCTACTCGCAGACAGGCTGCGCTCCACATAACCGATGGTGCCTACAGTGCCACTACTGGCCTGGGAGGTCAACTGGTAGATGTTGCGATTGACGCCGCCCTCGATATAGGTGGCGCCGCTACATGTCACCACTACCCTAAACCCCTCTATCGTGCCCAAATCATTGTTCGCAGCTGGACAGGCGTTCAACGTGAACGTGCGGTTGAGGCCCCATTGGATGCCCGCACGCGCTGCCCAGTAGGCACGGGTTCCCTGCACATCTTGCGCCGACGTGAGTTGCTGGGTGTTGGAAAAGGTCACCATGAACGCCCCAAGCGCTGCGAGAACCACCATCAGAAAAATGGCGGCAATGGCGGCAAAGCCCCGGCTGCGCAAGCTAGGTCGATTCATGGCGTATTACTCACATGCACTTCGTGCTGCAGGCTGACCGTCTCGCCCGTGTTCGACATCTGAATAGACATGCTGACCAGTGCATTGCGCTGCAGATTGGAGCCCACATCGTCGTAACTGAACTCGCAGCGGTCCACATTGCTGGCAAGAATTGGCCCGGTGGCCAAACAGCTGGCCGGGGTAAAAAATGCCGCCGACACAGTACGGCGCAACGTACGTGTAACGGTGTTGCACACATAAGCCACGACCCGCTCGTTCCCAGGCACCACATGAAACCGGTTGCTGCCGGACGCCAACGGGAACAACGTGCTGGCGATGGAAATGGGACTTTCTATGGGCGCCGCAGTTTCTGTCCCTAACCCGGTGACGACTGCCGTATTGTTCTGGCTGTAGGCATCGGCTCCGGCAATACCCAGGTTGTAAACCACCACCACGTCATTAACTGCAATCCGCTGATCCACGGGAAGGCCCAAGTTGCTGCCCAACATATTGAAACTCAAGTCAGCGACCGCAAAGTTCAGGCCCGCCGGCGTGTCGTCCGCCCTGTAGCGCCCGCCGGTTTTGGTGGGAATGAATTCGATGCAGTTGTTGGTTGGCGAGCCAGCGGTCGCTGAGACACGCACGCTATTGGGCAATGCGGTGCGCAGGTCGCGCGCCATACGGCGCACCGTCGTGTCAGCCACATCGGTCAATGCCGCTCGCCTGCCGGAAGAAAAGTACGCCTCGATAGGCGCGGGCATGAATACCACCACCACGCTGCCAATCACACCGAGGATGACAATTACCATGATCAACTCGACCAGCGTAAAGCCACGTTGGAAGTCGCGCGTGTGATTTGTCATGGCGCAGCCCTGTAACCCACCAGAACGATGGTGCCGCCTGGCCCATTGACGGACACGGTAACCTTAAGCGCGCCAGCGGCGTTAAGCGCCGCATTGTCTGCCGCCGTAGCAGGCACTGCTACCACCCCGGCAATGCGATACGCAGCCAGCCCCGGCTTGATGTTGCCTTGCTGGTCCTCGATTGCCGTATTCGAATAGCCGTTGTAGTCGGCAACGTTGTCCCAATTTATGCGCCCCGTCTCCCCCGCATTGGAGCCATCCGGGTCGGTAAACCCCTTTTGCAGAATCTCTTCGAGCAAGGACTCGGCAATCGCTAGCGTTTGCTTGCGCACCATGGGGTCAGCGCTGCTTTTAACCGTCGTATTCATGACCGACAAAATGCCCACCATGGCAAGCGAGACCACCACAATAAAGAAGATGACCTCGACCAGCGTAAAGCCGCGCGTGTGCTTCATTGCACGTAGCCCGTCACAGGCTGGACAGTGATACCGCCCGCAGGCCCGTTCGTAATATTCACTGTCTGCACGGTGGCCCATGCCGCTCCGAGGTCATTGATAGGCTGACCCAGTCCATTGAAGTTCAACTGGAGAGGTGTGGTGCCATAAGTGGCTGCGCCCTTGGCCGTTATTGCTGCAGGTATCTCGCCTTGCGGCCCCGTCAGAGGTGTGGCAGGGGTGCAACTGGTCGCCCCAGAGGTCGACGCCATGGTCAACGTCGCCACGGTACTTGTAAATCTGATGCACACCGTACGGCGTTGGGCAATCGCCACTTTTTGAGCGTACCGCAGCAACGCTTGGGTTTGGTCATAGAGCCCTCGGGTATTGAAGGCTTGGGTGTCCAGAATGCGGGGGGCCGCGTAGGCTGCCAGTAGCCCCAAAAGTACCAAGACAATCACTAGCTCGACAAGCGTGAACCCGCGATGTTTCATGGTGCCCCTGAATGCAAAACGCGAAAGCCTCATGACAAAGCTTTCGCGCGATCCGGTGGGGTCCATGCATCCCTGGTGAACCGCACCGGGAAGCGCGGCGCACACAGAATTATGGGCCTGTGCAAATAACCGTGGCTGTCTGCGCTACGCCCTTGGAACCTTGCACCAAGCAGGTTACTGCAACTCCAGGGCTATTCAGGCATGTTCCAGCACCTGTCGTCACGTTGTATGCGTTGGCAGATGTAGTTGCACCTGCAGCAGTTGCAAAAGTTACACCAGACACCAACGCGGTCATATTCGGACCAGTACATGTTGCGGCGTTGTCACCGTTCAGCGTGGTAGTACCGGCTTTGCCAGCGGCCTTTGACGCATAGTTAATGGCAGAGCTGGAAGCAATGCCGCCAACCACACCTTGCGCCGCAGCGTTACCGGCTTCCGTGGACAGGTCAACGAACTTGGGCAGCGCGACTGCGGCCAGAATGCCCAGAATCACGATGACCATTACCAATTCAATGAGAGTAAAGCCGCGTTGTGTTTGCTTCATGTCATGCACCTCGAAATAAAAAAGATCCAACGTTATATACGTACGGTACGCCGTTTTCCCGGGCCGTACCTCATGTTTCGATTATTAGCATATCCCACTTAAACCGCAAGGTTAGATACACGCGTTAAGTCGCTGAATGCTATGGTTTTTGCCGTGTTTTGGTGTCCTTACAACTCCCCCAGCCCGTTTAGCCACCCCCACGGCCCATCGCCGCCTGCCCCAAATTCCACAGGGGCAGGAACACGCCCAAAGCCAAAAGCAGCACTAGGACCGCGACAACCGCCAGCAATATGGGCTCGATGGCTGCGGACAGGCCCTTGATCGCGTAGTCCGTGTCGCGCTCGTACATTTCTGCGATTTCAAACAGCAGGGCGTCCAATTCACCGGTCTCTTCGCCCACGTTGATCATCTGCAGCACCACTGGCGTAAACACGCCAGTAGCAGCAGCGCAGCGCGAAATACTCTCACCCCGTTCGATGCCGTCGCGCATCTGTTCGATCCGGCTGCCGATATAGGCGTTGTCCACCGTCTGGGCCACCACGGTCAGCGCTTGCACCAGCGGCACACCGCTTTGGCTGGACAGGGCAAAGCTGCGTGCGAAGCGCGCCAGCGTGGCTTTCAGAATTATCTCGCCTACGATGGGCAACTTGAGTTTGCGAGAATCCCAGCGGTATCGGCCTTCTTCTGTGCGCAAATAACCCCGTACCACCATAGCCAGACCGACCAGCAGCGCCAAGAGGAAAGGCCACCACTTCAACATCCAGCCGGAGAATCCCAGCAAACCGCGGGTGATAAGCGGCAGTTCAGCATTGAACCCGGCGAACACCTTGGCGAACACCGGGATCACGAAAATATTCAGGATGACTATGGCCACCGCCATGGCAATCACGACAAACGTCGGGTAACGCATGGCCTGCTTGATGCGTTCGCGCACATCGCGTTCGAACTCCAGATGCTCGGTCAGGCGGATGAACACTTCCGTCAGACGGCCAGTCATCTCGCCGACTTTGATCATGGAGATATAGAAGCCACCGAACAAATCCATATGCCGGGCCATCGCGGCGGACAACTCACGGCCTTGATCCAAACTGGATCGAATGTCTTTCAGAAGGTCCACCATTGCAGGCTTGTTGGCCGATGCCTGCAGTCCGGCAAAAGCCCGCAGTATTGGCACCCCCGCCTTGTTCAGGGTGTACATCTGGCGCGAGAAGATCATCAGGTCTTCGTCATTGACTGGTTTGCGGTTCAGTCGAGCGAATATTCCCTCGGAAGGCGTATCTGTGGCCGCGGGCGCCAAAGCAATATGCACAGGAGCAACGCCAATAGAAAGCAACTGGTCAGCAACGCCACCCTCGGTCATTGCCTCCAACTGCCCGCCAACCGCCTCACCCCGGTTGTTGCGACCTTTCCATGTGTAAAGGGCCATCGATCTTTAGTCGCTCTCGAAGGCATCGTCGAGATCAAACCCGACACGTAAAGCCTCTGCCAACGAGGTGCGCCCCTGGCGGACCAACTCCAGTGCATGGTGTGCCATGGTGTGGCCCGCCATCCGTTCTCTGGCAGCACGCATGAATGCGGCGGGATCGGACCGAGACGCCGCCTGCGTCAGTTCCGCATCCATTTCGAGCAGCTCATAAACGCCCTGGCGACCGGCATATCCGGTCCCATTGCAGGCGGAGCATCCAAGGCCGCGCTTTGCTGGAACCGTCTCACCCTTGGCGAGCAATGCATCCAGCCAACTCTGCTCCTGGGGCGTTGGCTGATGGGGCGCAGCACACTCTTGGCAATTCAAACGCACGAGGCGTTGTGCGATAACCGCCTGCAGAGAGGTGGACACCATGAACGATGGCACGCCCATATCTAGCAACCGGAAGGGTGTGCTGATCGCATCCCGCGTGTGCAATGTCGACAGCACCAAGTGGCCAGTGATCGCAGCCCGCAGACCAATCTCGGCCGTTTCTGCATCGCGCATTTCGCCCACCAAAATCACGTCCGGGTCTTGTCGCAGGCAGGAGCGCAGAACCTTGGAGAAACTCAATTCAATCTTGTCGTTAACCTGCACTTGCGTAATTCCGGGCAACCGATATTCAACAGGGTCTTCGACGGTGATCACTTTGAGTTCAGCGGCGTTGATTTCTGCCAACGCGGCGTATAGCGTCGTGGTCTTCCCTGAACCAGTCGGGCCTGTGACCAACACCATGCCAGCGCTGCGGCTCAGCACTTCACGGAATCGCCGCAGCATGTCTGGCGGCATGCCGATGCCATCCAGCCGGCGCATACCAGCGCCCTGTATCAGCAAGCGCATCACAGCGGATTCGCCATAGGTAGTTGGCAGGGTGCTGAGACGCACATCAATGGTGACGTCCTTCAACCGCACACTAAAGCGTCCATCCTGCGGCAGCCGTTTTTCGGAAATATCCAGGCCCGCCATAAGCTTGAGCCGTTGGGCCAATGCGCCACCAATACGCTTGTCGGCCTGGGTCTGGGTTTGCAACACACCATCCACACGCACGCGGATTTGCAAACTGTTTTCCTGCGGCTCAATGTGCACGTCCGAAGCACCGACCTGCACCGCATCCTCGAACAGCGACTGCAGCAAGCGCACCACCGGCGCACCTTCGATGCCTACAGTTGCCGTCAGTTCACCGAAGTCAACCGCGTCGCCCAAATCCTTTTCCAGCGCACGGGCCAAGCCACTGATTTCTTCAGTACGGCGGTACAGCCGGTCAAACGCGGCCGCCAACTGGCTCTCTGGAACTGCCGCAATCGAAATATTGCGCTTGAGAATACGGGTCAGTTCGTCGAACGCAAACAAATCCAAGGGGTCAGACAAGGCAACCAGCAGGGAGTCGCCCTTGTCTTCCAGGGCGAGGGCCTTGAAGCGGCGCGCAGAGGACTCTGGCAACAGCTTGACCACATCGGCGCGGAACGGAAACGTCTTCAGGTTAACGAATGGGATCCGCAGCTGGCGCGCCAAGCCATTGGCTAGCAACTCTTCGGTGATTACGCCCGTCTCGATCAGCAGGCGCCCCACTTTTTTGCCCGTGGTGCGCTGCAGCTCTAGCGTCTGTTGCAACTGCTCCTGGGAAATCAGTTTTTGCTGGACCAGCACATCGCCCAGCCGCAGCTTCTCGGGCCGGCCAGGTGCGGGGCGAGGGCCGTCGGGCGCAGTGGGTGTTGCAACCGGCATATGTGTGTCCCGTATCTAGTGCGTTAGTGAAAAAATGATAGCACGAGAAGCAGGCAAGGCTTGGGTTAAATCAAGGTTTAAACGATAATGCACACAGGGACACCAAAGATATATTTTGAATCTGAATACTAGGAGATAAATTTGAGCCGCAAACACCAGAATGGTTTTACGCTGATTGAGTTGATTATTGTTGTAGTAATCATTGGGATTTTGGCTGCCATTGCCCTGCCCAAATACATTGCGGCGCAGACCGATGCCCGGGCCGCAAAAATGAACGCGTTGTATGGATCTATGCGTACTGCAGCTGCGCTGGCCAAAGCACGTTGTGAGTTGGACCTTGTTGCCAATCCAGCGGGCACCTGCACTGTGGCTGCAGGCTCGGTCAACATGGACGGCGCGTTGGTTACCATGGTCAACAAATACCCTGCCGCAACACCAGCCGGCATTCAAGCAGCGATGGGCATTGTTACTCCTGCGAACGAGGGCATTACTGTGGCAGGAGCAGGCCCGGTCACATTTACTGCTACTGGGGCAACCACAGCCGCAAACTGCCGTATTACCTACACGGCAGCAGCAGCAAATGCAGCGCCCACTATTACTTTGGTGGCTCTCACGACAAACGGTTGCTGAAGCTCAAATTTCATTCCTAAAAAAGAGCGCCTCAGGCGCTCTTTTTTTGTCCGCTACAAATTCGGCGCCAACAACCGCTGCAAATCCTTGGCATCCATCTGCCGCCGTTGCGCCAGGTCCTGCAGCTGGTCATCTCCAATCTTGCCCACATTGAAGTAAACCGCATCCGGGTGTCCGATGTAGAAGCCGCTGACACTTGCCGCTGGCGTCATTGCCAGGCTTTCGGTGATGCCCATGCCAATCTCTTCGCATTGCAGCAGTGCAAACATCTCCCGCTTGACGCTGTGGTCCGGGCAGGCGGGGTAACCCGGCGCGGGTCGGATGCCTTTGTATTTTTCAGCGATCAGGTCTTCCACATTCAGCGCCTCTTGCGCGGCATAGCCCCACAAGTCAGTACGTACGCGTTCGTGCAGGTACTCGGCAAAGGCTTCGGCCAAGCGGTCGGCGATGGCCTTGAGCATGATGGAGGAGTAGTCGTCGTGCAATGCTTCAAACGCTGCAGCGCGCTTTTCGGCGCCAATGCCGGCAGTGACGGCGAAGAGGCCTGCGTAGTCCTTGGTTTCAGTGCCTTTTTGGCCTGTAGCGCCCGCAGAATGTGCGTGAGCAGCTCCTGAATTCATAGCAATTCGCGGCGCCACAAAATCAGCCAGGCAACGGCTCGGACGCATCACGCCATCGATTTCCTGCTTCTCAGCCTGTTGTCGCAGGCCGTACCAGGTCAGCGCAACCTCGCTGCGGCTCTCGTCGGTATAGAACGCAATGTCGTCATCGTTCACCGAATTAGCCGGGTACAGCGCAACCACCGCATTGGCGGTGAGCCATCGGCCGTCGATGATCTTTTTCAACATGGCTTGGCCATCCGCCAGCACCTTCTTCGCCTCCGCGCCCACCACCTCGTCGTTCAGGATGGCCGGGTACGGCCCCGCCAAATCCCAGGTCTGGAAGAACGGGCCCCAGTCGATGTATTGGGCCAGCTCGGTCAGATCAAAGTTCTTGAAGACTCGCCGGCCAATGAACTTGGGCACCGTGGGCTGGTAACTCACCCAGTCGACAGGCGTCTTGTTAGCGCGCGCTTTGGCGATGGGCCACAGCGGTGTCTGCTTCTTGTTCGCGTGCTGCGTACGCACCTTGTCGTAATCAGCGTTGACCTCGGCGATGTACTGGGCTGCGCCATCGCTCAGCAACCCCTGCGCGACGCTGACGCTGCGCGAGGCATCGGGCACATAGACGATCGGGCCTTCGTAATGCGGCGAGATTTTGACGGCGGTGTGGACCCGGCTGGTGGTTGCGCCACCGATCAACAACGGCATTTGGCGCAGGCGGAAGTAATCGTCCTTCTGCATCTCGGCCGCGACGTACTGCATCTCTTCCAGGCTGGGCGTGATCAGACCGGACAGGCCAATGATGTCGGCGCCTTCCGCCTTGGCCTTGGCCAGAATTTCGTGGGCGGGCACCATCACGCCCATATTGACCACGTCAAAGTTGTTGCATTGCAAGACCACGGTGACGATGTTCTTGCCAATGTCGTGCACATCGCCCTTGACGGTGGCAATGACGATCTTGCCCTTGGCCTTGGCTTCGCCACCGGCTTCGACCATTGCCAGTTTTTCCGCTTCGATATACGGTAGCAAATGCGCCACGGCCGACTTCATGACCCGCGCGCTCTTGACCACTTGCGGCAAAAACATCTTGCCCTGACCAAACAGGTCGCCGACAACGTTCATGCCGTCCATCAGCGGGCCTTCGATGACGTGCAGCGGACGGCCGCCCTTGGCCAGAATCTCTCGGTAGGCCTCTTCGGTGTCTTGGGTAATGAAATCGGTGATGCCGTGCACCAGCGCGTGCGACAGGCGCTGGCCCACCGTGACCGGGTTTTCCAGTGTGCCGCGCCATTCCAGTTTTTTGCTTTCGTCCTTGGCGCCACTCTTCGCGGTCTCTGCCACTTCGACCAGACGCTCGCCGGCATCGGGGCGGCGGTTCAGCACCACGTCTTCGACGCGTTCGCGCAACTCAGGCTCCAGATCGTCGTAGACACCGACCATGCCTGCGTTGACGATGCCCATGTCCATGCCCGCCTTGATCGCGTGGTACAGAAATACCGTGTGTATGGCTTCGCGCACTGGGTCATTGCCGCGGAACGAGAAGCTCACATTCGATACGCCGCCAGACACCTTGGCGCCAGGCAGGTTTTTCTTGATCCAGGCCGTGGCCTCGATGAAGTCCACCGCGTAGTTGTTATGCTCTTCGATACCCGTGGCAATCGCGAAGATGTTGGGGTCAAAGATGATGTCTTCGGGCGGAAAGCCGACTTCGTCTACCAGGATGCGGTAGGCCCGCTCGCAAATTTCTATCTTGCGCTGGTAGGTGTCGGCCTGGCCCTTTTCATCAAACGCCATCACCACCGCCGCTGCGCCGTAACGGCGCACCAGCATGGCCTGGCGGCGAAACTCGGGCTCACCCTCTTTCATGCTGATGGAATTGACAATGCCCTTGCCTTGTACGCAGCGCAGGCCGGCTTCGATGACGCTCCACTTGGAGCTGTCGATCATGATGGGCACGCGAGAAATATCGGGTTCGCTGGCAATCAGGTTCAGGAAGCGCACCATCGCGGCCTGGCTGTCCAGCATGGCCTCGTCCATGTTGATGTCGATGATTTGTGCGCCGTTTTCCACCTGCTGGCGCGCGACCGCCAACGCTTGCTCGAACTCGCCGTTCAGGATCATTCGCGCGAAGACTTTGGAGCCAGTGACGTTCGTGCGCTCACCGACGTTAACGAAAAGGGATTGGGCGTCCACCTGCACCGGCTCCAGGCCGGACAGCATCATGGGGGGTGGGAAAACCGGAGTAGCGACAGACATTAATCTCACCTGCAAAAAAAAGCATTCAGGTGAGCGTGGTTGTCAAAGTGAAATTCGTCCAAGCCTGACAGTCGAACCGTGACTGCTGCAACGCTCCTTGGATGGCGCAATTTTAAGGGCGAACGGTGACCCGTAGCGTGCCAGTAAGCTACCATGGCGCAAAACAGGCTCCACAGGCCTGCCAGGAGCGCCACCCATGACCCAAGTCGATTCCTTTGCGCAACTCTCGGACCTGACCACAGGCACCAAGGGTGCGGACTATGCGGCCGAACTGCTGGCGGCGCCGGAAGCGCTGACCAGCCTTAGCCTGGACGAAGCGCGCGTCGTAATCAGCTTCATGACGCCCCGTTTTTACGAGGCTGGCACCACCTTCATCAAGGAGGGCGACAGCGGCGACGACGGTTTCATGGCCTTGCTGGTCGAAGGCGACGTGGTCGTTGAGCGCATTACGGTCAGCCGGACTGACCCCGTCACCATTCGCGTCCTGGGGCCGGGCAGCCTGATTGGCGAGATCGGGCTGGTGGACCATGAGCCGCGCTCCGCTTCGTGCACGGCCAGCTCGGACGTCTGGTGCGCCGTGCTGACGCGGGAAGCGATAGAAACCATGATTGCCGAGAAGCCTGCCATCGCCGCGCGGCTGCTCTTGGGTATCTCCGCCAATATTGCCGAGCGTCTGCGCGACACGAATCGACAGCTCAAGCTCTACGCCCGCCTCGCCACCGCGATGCGGGATGAGTTGGCCAATGTCATCGTGCCCCGGCCGCCGCAATAAGAGCTCCGCCGCTGCGCGGGTTGCCGCCCCCCCAAGGAGGCTAATTCCGCTTGGGGTGGCCCGGCGCGGAATTGCAGCTCTTAAGCGTCAAGCAGCCTCTTTGTAGAAGTAATTGCGCTGAAGGCTGCGCGTTGCCAATGGCAACACCGCATGTGCAATCGCGCCAATGTGGTCCGGCGTCGTGCCGCAGCAGCCACCGACGATATTGACCAGCCCCTCGGCCGCAAACTCCCGCACCAGGCGCGAGGTGACATCCGGCGTTTCGTCAAAACCGGTATCGCTCATCGGGTTGGGCAAACCGGCATTCGGGTAGCAGCTGATGAAGGTGTCCGGCGCCGCGCGGTTGAGCTCCTGGATATAGGGGCGCATCAGCGTCGCACCGAGCGCGCAGTTCAGGCCGATGGCCAGCGGTTGCGCATGGCGCACGCTGTGCCAGAAAGCGGTGACGGTTTGCCCGCTCAGGATGCGACCTGACGCGTCCGTCACGGTGCCGCTAATCAGGATAGGCAGGCGCTCGCCGCTGTCTTCAAAGTATTCGTCCACCGCAAACAACGCTGCTTTGGCGTTCAGCGTGTCGAAAATGGTTTCCACCAGAATCACATCCGCACCCCCTTCGACCAGCGCCTTGGTCTGGTCGTAATACGCCGCGCGCAGTTCTTCAAACGTCACGTTGCGTGCGCCTGGGTCGTTGACGTCCGGGCTGATGCTGGCTGTCTTGGGCGTGGGGCCGAGCGCGCCAGCGACAAAACGCGGCTTGTCGGGTGTGGAATATTTGTCGCAGGCGGCGCGTGCCAATTTGGCCGACGCGAAGTTCATCTCATAGGCCAAA
This sequence comes from Rhodoferax sp. P2_H8_2, assembly GCF_056403235.1. Taxonomy (NCBI): domain Bacteria; kingdom Pseudomonadati; phylum Pseudomonadota; class Betaproteobacteria; order Burkholderiales; family Comamonadaceae; genus Rhodoferax; species Rhodoferax sp. P2_H8_2. Next base: position 501,743 of record NZ_JBFUFW010000003.1, on the reverse strand, counting down.
TCCGACATGTCGTAATCGGCTTGGGCCACGGTGGTCGCACCAAAGGTATTCGTTTCGATCAGGTCGGCACCGGCGGCCAGATAGCGCTCGTGGATGTCCGAGATCACGTCCGGGCGGGTCAGGCTCAGCAACTCGTTGTTGCCTTTGACGTCGCGGTGGAAATCCTTGAACCGATCACCCTGCCCGCCGTGTCCGGTGTACCCGGCTCCGCGGTACTGCGCCTCGCCCAGCTTGAAGCGCTGGATCATCGTGCCCATCGCACCGTCCAGGATGGCGATACGGCTTTCCAGAATGCCTGGCAAGGCTTGTGCGCGGGTGTAGTGACGGGGTTTCATGCTGGCGGCTCACTGGTTGGTTTCAAACAAGTGAGCGCAGTTGGTGGCCCCAAGCCTGACCAGTCATCTGCCTGAACATGATGTCGGCAGGCACTGGCTGCAGCGCCCCTTGGGATGCCTCGATTTTAGTTCACAACGCCCAACCTCCGCCATATCCGACAATAGCGCCCATACGGGAGAAGCGGGTTCACCGATACGCCAATGCAATTGGCGGTCAAATTGGCCTCTAACGCCCGTAGAACGTGCGTAAGCAGCTCCTGTTTTTATAGCGTCTCCCGTGCCCCATCTCGACATCCTCCGCGAAGTTTTCGGCTACCCGCAGTTCCGCGGCCCCCAGCAGGCCATCGTCGAACACGTCATCGCGGGCGGCGACGCACTGGTGCTGATGCCCACCGGCGGCGGTAAAAGCCTTTGCTATCAGATCCCCGCAATCGCCCGCCAGCAAGCCGGCCAAGGCGTGACGCTGGTGATCTCGCCGCTGATCGCGCTGATGCACGACCAGGTGGGCGCACTGCATGAGGCCGGTGTCAGCGCCGCCTTCCTGAACTCCACCCTCAGCAGCGACGAGGCTTACCAAATCGAACAGCAACTGCTGCGCGGCGAGATCACCCTGCTCTACGCAGCGCCGGAGCGCGTGAGTAACGCGCGCTTTCTCGCGTTGCTGGATTCGCTGTTCGAGCGCGGCAAGCTGAGTCTGTTCGCCATTGACGAGGCGCATTGCGTGAGCCAGTGGGGCCATGACTTCCGGCCGGACTACCGCAATCTCACGGTGCTGCACGAGCGCTACCCCGGTATCCCCCGTATCGCACTCACCGCCACCGCGGACGACCTGACGCGCGCCGACATCCTGGAGCGGCTGCAGCTGGAGGATGCCCGCGCATTCGTCAGCAGCTTTGACCGGCCCAACATCCGATACACGATTGTCGAAAAGCGGGACGCCACCTTGCAACTGCTGCGCTTCATCGAGCGCGAACACGAAGGCGACGCGGGCATCGTCTACTGCCAGTCACGCCGAAAGGTCGAAGACATGGCGCAAACGCTGGTCGATGCGGGCCTGAAGGCCTTGCCGTACCACGCGGGGCTGGACAACAAGGTGCGCCAGACCCACCAGGACCGCTTCCTACGCGAAGAAGGCATCGTGATGGTCGCCACCATCGCGTTCGGCATGGGCATTGATAAACCCGATGTGCGCTTTGTTGCGCATCTGGACATGCCCAAGAACATCGAGGGCTACTACCAGGAAACGGGCCGCGCCGGGCGCGACAGCCTCGCCGCGAACGCCTGGATGGCCTATGGCCTGCAGGACGTGGTGAACCAACGCCGCATGATCGATGAAAGCCCGGCCGGGGAGGATTTCAAGCAGGTAATGCGCGGCAAGCTGGACGCTCTCTTGGGGCTGGCCGAAGCCACCGACTGCCGCCGGGTTCGGCTGCTGACTTACTTTGGCGAGCAAAGCGAGCCCTGCGGCAATTGCGACAACTGCCTGAACCCGCCCGAAATCTGGGACGGCACCGACGCTGCGCGCAAGCTGCTGTCCACGATCTACCGTATCCAGCAACAAAACGGCATCAGCTTTGGAGCCGGGCATTTGATGGATATCGTGCGCGGCAAACAAACCGAAAAGGTCACGCAGTTCGGCCACAACACCTTGAGCACCTTTGGGTTGGGAGCCGCGTTCAGCGAAGTGCAGTTGCGCGGCGTGCTGCGCCAGCTGATAGCCACCGGGGCGGTGGGCCTGCACAAGGTGGAAATGGAGAACGGCCAGAGCTTCGACACGCTGGAGCTGACAGAAGGCTCACGCGCGGTGCTCAAGGGAGAAGTGCAGGTGGCGTTGCGCGAATCCGCCTCCGGCCCGGCGGAACGCAAAAGCAAGCGCAGCACGCGCCTGGGCGCCGTGGTCAAAGCCCCGATTGCGCTGGACAGCGATGGACTGGTGCGCTACGCCGCGCTCAAGGCATGGCGGGGGGAAGTGGCAAAACAACACAATTTGCCCGCCTATGTCATCTTCCATGACGCGACGCTGGCAGCCATTGCTCAGCGCTCTCCGCAATCGATGGAGGACCTACAGGGAATCAGCGGGATTGGCGCAAAGAAGCTGGAAGCCTATGCGCAAGAGGTTTTGCGGGTGGTGTCGCAGACCTGAAGAGTTGGGTAAAAAGGGTAATTTCCCGCCGGGCCGCCCCAAGGGTTCTCGAAGAGCGGCGAAGCCAAATTAGCCCCCTCGGGGGGCAGCGACCCGCGCAGCGGCGGAGCGTGGGGGCCACATTAGTTGCGACGGAAGCAGCTTTCGTAAGACATCGCAGCACCGGTCATGGTGTTCTGCAGACGCTCAATCGCGCGGTTATGGCGGGCACTGGCAGACGCATCGCAAGCCTGCTGGCGGTGGCGCTGGACCAGGGTTTGCAGCTTGTCGCGGCACGCATCCAGAGCGCCGGCGAAATTCAGCGCGATATAGGCTGAGTGGTCGGCATGGGTTTGCCGGTATTCGTCAGACCAGTAATTAAACAACTGCCATTTGTAAGTTCCCTTTTCAGGGACCTGGATGGTGTCTTTGTGCATAGCCGTTCAAAAGAGTTGAGAGGTCGGCCGGTACATCTTTTCATTTATGTACCGGCCTGTAGCTATGACGCGCGGGGCCCTGAAACGGTTGACAAACCTGCCCAAACAGCCAAGAACCCAACGGTAACCAGCCGTAAATGCGCCGATTTGGTGCGGTTTTGGTGGCTTGGGGCCGCAATCAGGGCAAAAAACCCATCGCGCGCGCATCCCGGACCTCCGGCTTGATGCGGTGCTCTGCCTCCAGTTGCTCCAGAAACTCCTGGGGCGCGAGCACGGAATCCAGTATTTGCACCTGCCTTTGGACCGCCGCAAAGTCGCCCAGACACAGCTGGTCCAGCTGGTCCAGCCGGTCGGCAAGCTCTCTATTTAACTGGCCGGCATCGCCTGCGCAGGCCTCTGCCACGAAGAAAGCCGTGCGCTGCACCCGGCTCAAGGGCTTGAACTGGATCTTGAACGTAAACCGGCGCAGAGCCGCCTGATCCACCCGGTCCATCAGGTTGGTGGTGCAGATGAAGATGCCGCGAAAGCGCTCCATGCCCTGCAGCATTTCATTGACTTCACTGACCTCATAGGTGCGCTGCGCGCCACGGCGGTCCTGCAAAAAGCTGTCGGCTTCGTCCAACAGCAGCACCGCGCCCTCGGATTCGGCCTCGCGGAACATCGCAGCCATGTTTTGCTCGGTTTCGCCTATGTACTTGCTCATCAGGTCGCTGGCTTGGCGCACGATCAACGGCTTGTTCAGTGTGGCCGCCATGTACTGCGCTAGCGCAGACTTGCCGGTGCCGGGCGGACCGTAAAAACACAGCGTGCCGTGGCCCCTGGCTTGCAATGCCTGCACCACGCTGCTGATCTCAAAGCGGCAGTGCAGGTGCAGCATGGACAGGTCGTAGGTGGTGGCAGCAGGCCCGGTGGCAGCGGGCGGCAGGTTGCCCAAAGCGACATCGGCGTTGCGCAACTGCCGCTCAATCAGGCCCTCCAGCAAGGCGGGTTCTTTGTCTACGCCGGGTGGACTGGCCAGCTCGGCAAAACGTGCGGCGGTGCGGATCTGTGCGGGTGTCAGCCCCTTTCGGCTGGTCAGTCGTGCGACAAAGGCGTCGGACACAGGCACGCCTTCCAGCGTCTTGCGCACCACGCCCGCCCGCGCGCCGGGCGGCGGTGATTTGAGCTCCAGGTGGTAGGCAAATCGGCGGCGGAACGCCGGATCGATCTGCTCTATGCGGTTGGTCACCCAGATCGTCGGCACGGCATTGGTTTCCAGAATCTGATTGACCCAGGCCTTGCCACTGACACTCCCCGTCGCGGGCGTCGCCAGTGCGTCGGCGCGGGCAATCAGGTGGGCGGTCTCATTGCTGAGCGGAGGGAATACGTCTTCCACTTCATCGAACAGCAAGGCTGCCTGGTCGCTGCCTTTCAGGAAGGCCTGGGCGATTTGCAGCGAGCGATAACGGTCGCGCCCGCTCAGCGAGTTGCCATCGCGGTCCGCGTATTCCACTTCAAACAGCTCCAGCCCCGCTGCCTGAGAGACCACTTTGGCCAGTTCGGTTTTTCCGGTGCCAGGCGGGCCGTACAGCAGGATGTTGATGCCTGCCTCCTTGCGGCCGACCGCATGGGTCAACAGGTCGCACAACACCTTGGCGTCTTCGGCAACGAACGCAAAGTCGGCCATGCACAGCGCACTTTTGCTGGACAGGCGCGTAAACACCGCCATCAACTCCGACTGGTCACGGTACTGGCGCATCAACACGGGCGGCAGCTTTTCGCTGACCTTCATCAGGTCCGCCAGATCGGTGATGTTGTGCTCGGAGATCAGGTTTTCCACGAGGCCGATGCGCTCCAGCCTGGAGCCGACGCGCAACGCTTCGCCTAGTTCCTGCGGGCTGACACCGGCCACTTCGGCAATCGCGGCGTAAGCTTCCGGCGCGTTGTTGACCTTGAACTCAACCAGAATGCTGCGCATCTCGCGCTGGTAGCGCGCCAGCGTGCCGTACAACAGCAGTGCCCGCTCGGCCTTGTTCAGTTGCAGCAAACCGGCCAATGCGTTGATGTTCTTTTCTATCAACGTGGATTGCTTGCGCAGTGCGTGGCTGAGCCATTCGCCGGTGACAAGCATCACCGAGATCAGATCGCGCGGCTGGTCCTTGGCATATTCGTCCAGGAAGAAAAACAGTGTGGCCTCGTCGTAGGGGCCGCGCCAGACTCCGTGGCGTGCCAGGAATTCCTGTTCCCCCAATGCCTCGTGCCCGCGCCAGAGTTCGTTGCCCACACAGCGGCGGGCCAGAAAATCCCGCAACCGCGCCAGCACCGACACGGGCCACACCAGATGGCGACCCGCAAGGCCCACCACGCTGGTGAAATCGCGGCGCACGTTGAAACTCGCGCCCTGGCGCGCAGCCAGAGTCAATACAAAGTGGGAGCACATCAGGTCCAACACCGGCGCGTCCGACAAGCCCGGTGATGGAATCAGGTGCCCGCTTTGCGGCGGGGAGAGCAAACGCTTGACCATCAAACGCCTCCAGCACGATTGCGTGCTGGAATTGACAATAGCGCGTTCCGGGCCAAGATGGAAGCACCCTTGCTGCAAATGGGTGAACTTTTTGGCACGATTTCCATCGACAATGCCAACATGATTGAATACCAAGACGTCGTCCAGGCCGCACAACGGCTGCAAGGACGCCTGCTGCGCACACCCTGCGTTGCATCACAAACCCTGTCGGATATCACCGGCGCGCAGGTTTACCTGAAGTTCGAAAACCTGCAATTCACCTCCTCGTTCAAGGAACGCGGCGCGTGCAACATGCTGGCGCAACTGACGCCAGAGCAGTCCACGCGAGGCGTCATCGCGATGAGTGCGGGCAACCACGCGCAAGGCGTGGCCTACCACGCACAGCGCCTGAAGTTGCGTGCCGTGATCGTCATGCCGCGCTACACACCTGGTGTGAAAGTACAACGCACGCAGGGCTTTGGCGCAGAAGTCATCCTGCATGGCGACACGCTGGAAGAGGCGCGTACCCACGCACTGGAATTGGCAGAGGCCCAACAGCTGACGTTTGTGCACCCGTATGACGATGAGGCCATCGTCGCGGGTCAGGGCACTGTGGCTCTGGAGATGCTGGAGGACGTACCGGATCTGGATACGCTGGTCATCGCTGTCGGCGGTGGTGGCCTGATTAGCGGTATGGCAACCGTTGCCAAACATTTGCACCCCAACATGGAAGTGGTTGGCGTGCAGACCTCCCGTTTCCCAGCGATGTTCAACGCCATCAAGGGCACGCAACATGCGCAGGGCTTCAGCACTATCGCCGAAGGCATTGCCGTGGGTATACCCGGCAAGATTCCGCAGGCCATCATTGCCAAACGGGTGGATGACATGCTGCTGGTCGATGAGGGCGACATCGAACAGGCATTGGTGATGCTGCTGGAAGTGGAAAAAACACTGGTCGAGGGCGCAGGTGCCGCCGGACTGGCCGCCTTGCTCAAATACCCAGAGCGCTTCAAAGGCAAGCGCGTGGGCCTCGTTTTGTGCGGTGGCAATATCGATCCACTGTTGCTCGCGGCCATCATCGAGCGCGGCATGGTACGCGCTGGCCGCCTGGCACGCATTCGCGTCGGCGCACGCGATGTGCCCGGCACCCTGGCCCGCATTACCGCCATGGTTGCGGAAGCCGGTGCCAATATTGATGAAGTCCACCACCAGCGCGCCTTCACCACCCTGTCGGCACAGAACGTGGAAGTCGAGCTGGTCGTGCAAACCCGTGGCCATGCGCATGTGGCCGACGTGTTGGGGGTATTGCGTGGCGCCGGGTTTGACGCCCAACTTGTTTAGTACTTGCGGGACAGCTCTTTAGCTCTGTCACCAACCGATTAGCTCTAAAATCAGCGTTTTGCTGAAATCGCAACAAGGAAACTCATGTCCGCTCCCACACACGAAACCACGGCCCACGAAGTTGACCCGGTCGAAGCCATCGTGCCTCTGATCCCCGTTGTGCTGCCCGTTGCTGGCGCGGTGCTGATGTTCCTGCTGGCATTTATTGCGGTATTCATGGCCTGATGGCCTGCCCGGCGGTTTTGCCGGGTTTTGAATTTCTCCCTCTTTGCCGGAACCGCTTCATGCAAATTTTCACTGTACTGAAGCGGGCTTCGCAGACCGTCGGGTATGGGTTACTGGCAGGCGCGCTGATCGCCAGCGCACACGCTGCCAGCCCTGCCCCAAAAACGGCCCCTGCCGCAACGGCACCCGTAGCCGCTTGCCCGGCCATCTTGCACAGAACCTTCAACCGCCTGCAGGACGACGCGCCTCAGGACTTGTGTCAGTACGCCGGCAAGGTCATTCTGGTGGTCAACACTGCCAGCTACTGTGGTTTCGCATCGCAATACGAAGGGCTGGAGAAGCTGTATGCCAACCAGTCAGCGCAGGGCCTGGTCGTGTTGGGCTTTCCTTCCAATGACTTTGGCGCGCAGGAACCTGGCGATAGCAAGCAGATTGCCGACTTCTGTTTCAACACTTACGGCGTCAAGTTCCCGATGTTTGCCAAATCCACCGTCAAAGGGGCTGAAGCCAACGCCCTGTACAAGGATTTGATCAAGGCCGCCGACCGCGAGCCCAAGTGGAACTTCTACAAGTACCTGATTGACCGTAAAGGCCGGGTGATCGAGAGCTATTCCAGCCTGACCACCCCAGACAACAGCCAACTCCAGGCCGATATCAAGCGGGCCTTGGCGCAAAGATAGCCCCCACGCTCCGCCGCTGCGCGGGTAGCTGATCAGGCCCTGCCAGAGGCAAGTGCTCTTCAGGCTGTCCAGAGTCACGCAGGTGGCTCTGGAGCCGCAGCCTTCAGCCCCAAGGGGACTAGTTTGCTTTATGCTGCAATGCCGCATAACCCCATGCGGGTTTTGCATATCTTTTCCATGTAACCGGCTGGTAACTCGGGTACCAGTTCATAAAATTGTCATCCAGACTGCCTGAGTCTGCCGGTGACGCTTTTTCCCTGCGCCACCTCTGAGCCGTTTTCTCCAAGTGGCGCTGCGATGGAGGCCCTACTTTGAAAAGACGATTTTCAAACTTAGGAGCTTTTCATGAACTCACCTGTAATGCAGGGACTCAACTTAAACGCGCCGGGCTACGTCAAAAGCGCCCGGCTCATCGCCTGGGTGGCCGACATGGCGGCACTATGCAAACCTGAATCCATCTATTGGTGTGACGGCTCTGAAGAGGAGTACCAGCGCCTGTGCCAGCAACTGGTTGACGCCGGCACTTTCAAAAAGCTTAACCCCGCCAAGCGCCCCAATTCCTTCCTCGCCTGCTCGGACCCAACCGATGTTGCGCGCGTGGAAGACCGCACCTACATCTGCTCCGAGAAGAAGGAAAACGCCGGCCCTACCAACAACTGGATGGCACCGGCCGAGATGCGCACGACCTTGCAACCGCTGTTCGATGGCTGCATGCGCGGCCGCACGATGTATGTGGTCCCTTTCTCCATGGGCCCCTTGGGTTCGCACATCGCCCACATCGGTATTGAACTCTCCGACAGCCCTTACGTGGCGGTGAACCAGCGCATCATGACCCGCATGGGCAAAGCGGTGTACGACGTGCTGGGTGTCAACGGCGACTTTGTTCCCTGCGTGCACACCGTGGGCGCACCGCTGGCAGAAGGCCAGGCCGACGTGAAGTGGCCTTGCAACAAGACCAAGTACATCGTGCATTTCCCCGAGACGCGCGAGATCTGGAGCTACGGCTCCGGCTACGGCGGCAACGCCTTGCTGGGCAAGAAGTGCTTTGCACTGCGCATTGCCTCCACCATGGGCCGCGACCAGGGTTGGCTGGCTGAACACATGCTGATCCTCGGCGTGACGAATCCCGAAGGCAAGAAGTACCACGTCGCAGCGGCTTTCCCCAGCGCCTGCGGCAAGACCAACTTCTCGATGCTGGTGCCGCCCAAAGGCTTCGATGGCTGGAAGGTCACCACCATCGGTGACGACATCGCCTGGATAAAGCCCGGAACCGATGGCAAGCTGTACGCGATCAACCCGGAAGCGGGTTACTTCGGCGTGGCCCCCGGCACCAACTTCCACACCAACCCCAACTGCATGGCCAGCCTGGACAGGAACGTGATCTTCACGAACGTCGCGCTGACCGACGACGGCGATGTCTGGTGGGAAGGCATGGAGAAAGACACTGGCGGCCAGCCCGCGCACCTGATTGACTGGCAGGGCAAGGACTGGACGCCAGCGATTGCCAAGGAAACCGGCGCCAAGGCCGCCCACCCGAACGCCCGCTTTACCGTGGCCGCTGGCAACAACCCCGCGCTGGATGCCCAGTGGGACGACGCCAATGGCGTGCCGATTGACGCGTTCATCTTCGGTGGCCGCCGCTCCACGACCGTGCCTTTGGTAACCGAAGCACGCAACTGGACCGAGGGCGTCTACATGGCCGCGACCATGGGCTCGGAGACAACTGCGGCTGCCACCGGCCAGGCTGGTGTCGTGCGCCGTGACCCCTTCGCCATGCTGCCCTTCATGGGCTACAACATGAGCGACTACTTCCAACATTGGCTCAATATGGGCGACAAGCTGGCCAAGTCAGGCGCCAAGTTGCCACGCATCTTCACCACCAACTGGTTCCGCAAGGGCGAAGATGGCAAGTTCGTCTGGCCCGGCTACGGCGAGAACATGCGCGTGCTGAAGTGGATGATTGACCGCATCGAAGGCAAGGTCACCGGCACCGAGACCGGTTTCGGCGTCGCGCCGCAGTACTCTGAAATCACCTGGACCGGTCTGGACTTCACGCAAGCCCAGTTTGACTCAGTGACCAGCCTCAACAAGGCCGACTGGAAAGCGGAAATCGCGCTGCACACCGAGCTGTTCACCCAGCTCGCGTACCACTTACCCGAAGAACTCGAAGAGACAAAAACAAAGCTGGAACAGCGCCTAGCGGCCTGACAACCCCAGCCCCATAAAAAAAGCCACCCATCGGGTGGCTTTTTTTATGGGGCTACTGAAGCTCAGTCCGCGAACTGGCGAGAGCGTGCAGCTTGCAGTTCGGCCATCACACGGGGATCGCGCTTGGCGTATTCCCACATGGCTTCTTCATCACGCGCACGCTGGTAGTCGACCCACCAGCTGTTCATCGCATGGGCGGCGTGGCTGGCCACATGGCGCATGGGCACAGCCAGCAATGCCAAAGCGGCAAAAGCGACAGACCACATCAGAACCCAGGCCAACATCAAGTGACCATCAACCCAGGTATCGATCAACTGATCGGCCACCACCATCAATGCAGCCATCACGGCAGCCATCAACATCGCGGCGAGAGTTCGGGAGCTTTCTACAGAAACCTCGCGCTTGGGCGCAGCCAGGCGGCCAGAAAACGTGCCGGAATGGGATGTGGCAAGGTGGGGCTGGACAAAGCGTGCCATGGCGAACTCCTTGTAGACGTGAATGAAATCGAGGTGCTGTGTTGACATGGCGCAATCTTAGGGTTTCTACTAATATTGTTCAACTTTATGTTATTGATGTTACATATTCACTAAAATGATGATTGACCATGCCACTGTCCTCCCTGCGCCTCTTTGATCTGAACCTGCTGAAGGTGTTTGATGTGGTCATGTCCGAGCGCAGCCTGACGCGCGCGGCCAAGCAGTTGGCCATCACCCAGCCCGCCGTCAGCAATGCACTGCGCCGCTTGCGCGATGCGTTGGGCGACGAGTTGTTGGTGCGCAAAGGGCGCGGGCTGGAACCTACGCCGCGGGCGCAGGAGTTGTGGCCCCAGGTGCGCGATGCCTTGCAACGGCTACAGGCATCTTTGACGCCCACAGTGTTTGTACCGTCCGATGCGCAGACCACCTTTGTACTGACGATGGCCGATGCCACTGCTGCCGAGCTGATGCCGCCGCTGGAAGCCGTGTTGGCCCGCGAGGCGCCGAATGTGCTGCTGCGCGTGCTGCCACTGACCACCCGCGACCCGCGCAAGCTGCTGGAAGAGGGCCAGGCCGATCTGGCGATTGGTCACTTCCCAGCGGTTGCCAGCGACCTGACCGCGCGCGCCCAGTCAGGCGAGACGGTAAGCTTTTTGCACCACCGTTTGTTCGAAGGCGACTACGTCTGCGTGATGCGCAAGGGCCACCCGCTGGCGAACAAGCCGCTGACGATGGACCGCTTTTGCGCAGCCCGCCACATGCTGGTGAGTTTTTCGGGCCGGGCCTATGGCTTTGTTGACGAGGCGCTGGCGACGCTGCAACGCAGCCGTCGCGTGGTGCTGACCGTCAACCAGTTTTTCACCGCAGGCAAGGTGGTCACCACGTCCGACCTTTTGACGGTGTTGCCGCGCCACTTTGTCCATGTCACCGGTTTTGAGAATGCGCTGGCGGTGCGCGAACTGCCGTTTGCCGTAGCCCCCATCCATGTGGACGCGTTGTGGCACCAGCGCCTGGACGCCTCCGGCAGCCACGCCTGGTTGCGCGCACAGGTCACGCGGCTGGCGCGTGAAGCCTTTCCTTTATAGACCCAATGAAGATTCAACTGCTGTCCGACCTGCATCTGGAAGCCCACCCCAACTGGGTGGGCGAACCTGCGCCGGGCGCGGATCTGCTGGTGTTAGCAGGAGACATTGGTTCGTACCAAAAGGGCTCGGGCCTTCGCGATACCGATTTCGGTCTGGGCCAGTTCTCTCCAAAGAACGGTTGGCCCACGCCGGTCGTCTTCGTGCCCGGCAACCATGAATACGATGCGCTGGACTTTGACGCGGCCCACCTGCGCTTGCAGGAAACGTGCGAGCGCTTGGGCATTCAATGGCTGGAGCGATGCAGGCTGCTACCCAATGCCACTGATCTACAGGGCCGCCCGGTGCGCCTGATAGGCACGACGCTATGGACAGACTTTGACGCGCTGGCGCCCACAGACACGGGCGTTCACGCACTGTCACAACAACTCAAAGCACGCGACAAGGCGTTTCGTGCCGCCAACTACTATCTGCGCAAAACCGACACCACGCGCCATGACACGCTATTCCTCGCCGAACAGATGCGCGAGCTAGGGCTTCAATGTCAGGCGTGGTTGCGCGAAGCCTTGCTAACCCCTTTCGATGGAACCACCGTCGTCATCACCCACTTTGCGCCCAGTCTGCAAAGTGCCGACCCGCGCTACGGCATGACGCCGGGCACGGCGGGCTTTTGCAACGCGTTGGACGATCTACTGCCGCACGCCGCGCTTTGGTTGCACGGCCATTTGCATGCGCCCAGCGACTATGTGCATCGGGGTTGCCGCGTGGTCGCCAACCCGCTGGGCTACGCGCGCAAAAACGAGCAATCGCTGTTTCGCCCCACGGGTCTTATTGAAATTTGACGCGCGTCAAAGCGCGTTAGCGCAAGAGGCATAGACTGGTCCTTTCCTCAAGGAGACACCATGAAGATACTTCTCGCCGTCGACGGCAGTGAATACAGCAAGAAAATGCTGGCCTACCTGACCACCCATGACAGCCTGTTCTCCCGCGACCACGCCTATACCGTTTTCACTGCGCAGGCGGCCCTGCCTCCCCGCGCCAAAGCAGCCGTGGGCAAGGAAACCGTGGACAAGTACTACACCGAGGAAAGCGAGAAAGTGCTGGCGCCGATTTCCAAATTTCTGCTGCGCCATGGCATCGATGCCAAAAGCAGTTGGAAAGTTGGCCCCGCCGGAGAAGCCATCGCCAAGCTGGCGGAGCAAGGCAAGTTTGATCTGGTGATCATGGGCTCGCATGGCCACGGCGGCCTGGTCAAGCTGGTGATGGGTTCGGTTGCGACCCAGGTTCTGGCGCACTGCAAGGTGCCTGTGTTGCTGGTTCGCTAACCGCCATCTGGGTTAACGCACGGACCCAGACTCCCCTTTACGTCATGCGGGTTAACCAGCGTGACAGGTCTTCTTCGTGACATTACATTCGCGGAAATAGCACGACCGTGCTATTTGGATTGGGTTCGTACTGCATCCCCCACGGCCCCAGATCGTTCCGCGACAGACCGCCTACCCGGACCGTCGCACTGTTTTTTCAGCACCTTCTTTCAACTTAACGGCGCTTGTTTGCCGTCTGGAGATACCTGTGAAAAAAATGATGATGCGTCTGGTTACCGCCTTGTCGGTCGCCCTCTCCCTGTTGCCTGTCAGCGGCTTTGCTGCCGGGTATACGCAGACCCAATACCCCATCGTATTGGTGCATGGCCTGTTCGGCTTTGACAACATTGGGCCGGTGGAATATTTCTACGGCATCCCCAGCGCACTGCGCGCTGATGGTGCTCGGGTCTACACCGTGCAAGTCTCGGCCGCCAATAGCACCGAAGTGCGTGGGGAACAGCTGCTGACCCAGGTCAAGCAAATCCTTGCCGCCACTGGCGCCGCCAAGGTCAACTTGATGGGCCACAGCCATGGCGGTCCAACCGCGCGCTACGTTGCGTCGGTGCGCCCCGATCTGGTCGCTTCCGTCACGTCCGTTGCCGGCGTGAACAAAGGCTCGGCCGTGGCAGATGTGCTGCTGGGTGTGGCCCCTGCCGGCAGCTTCAGCAACACCGTGCTGACCTCCATCACCAATGGCTTGGGAACCATCATCAGCTTCCTGTCGGGCGGCTCCGGACTGAGCCAGAACTCGCTGGCAGCGGCGCAGTCGCTCAGCACTGCAGGCTCTAACAAGTTCAACCTGGCCCACCCTGAGGGTCTGCCCACCACCTCCTGTGGCGAAGGTGCCTACACCGCGCGCGGCGTGGCCTACTTTTCCTGGAGCGGCGCACAGCCCTACACCAATGTGTTTGACATTGTCGACCCTGCCCTGTCGCTGACATCGCTGGCCTTCAAGGGTGCGAAGAACGACGGCCTGGTGTCGAGCTGCTCCAGCCATTTGGGCCGTGTGATTCGTGATGACTACGCGATGAACCACCTGGACGAAGTGAACCAGACCGTGGGCATTGTCAATCTGTTTGAAACCAGCCCGGTGACGGTGTGGCGCCAGCAGGCCAACCGCTTGAAGAACATGGGTCTGTAAATCGCAACCATGCGCGCAACCAGCTCCACGGCCACAGCCCGTCTGCGCCCGTGGTGGGCGATGGGTGCGGCGTTGACTGCTGTGGTGTTGGTCTGGGCGTTGTCGCGTGATGGTGAAGCGGCCGTTGATCCGACCGCGGCATCTGCCGCCGCAGGTGCCAGCACGGCCTTTGTCAAATCGCAGGAAGGCACCGAGCCCGACGGCAAGCTCCTGGCACAAGGTACGGCGGGTGCAGTGGGCGACAACACACCACTGGCCTATGGTGAATTGCGCCGCATGTTTGACTACTACCTGAGCGCGATAGGCGAACAAAGCCTGCCTGTCATTACCCAACAAATACAAACCGAACTGAACCGCCGCCTGAGCCCGCCTCAGGCGCAAAAGGCCAGGCGCTTGCTGGACCTGTATCTGGCTTTCAAACGCGCCTTGGTGGATCTGGAGGCCAGGCCGGGAATGGCCGGCAACGGTGTCGCCGGTATGCGCCAACGCATGCTCACCCAGCAGGACTTGCGCGCCCAATACTTCAGTGCGGAAGAGCTGGAGGGCATGTTCGGTTTTGAAGACGCGATGGATGCCGATGCCATCGCCCGCCTGGAAGTCAGCCAGAACCCCAAACTCAGCGCCGCCCAGAAAAAGGAACAACTTGCCGCACTGGATGCCGCCCTGCCCGCGGCGCTGCGCGCAGACCGCGATGCGACACAGGCGGTAGGGCGGATGGAGCAACGCGCTGCCGACATGCGCGCCCAAGGTGCCAGCGACGACGAAATTTTCCGTATGCGCGCGAAGGCGTTTGATGCCCCTGCCGCCAGCCGCCTGGCCGAACTGGACCGCGAGGAAGCGGTCTGGAAACAGCGCATTGCCACCTACCTGGAAGCGCGCGACCAACTGCTCAGGACCCAGGCCAATGCATCATCGTCAGAACGCCAGCAGGCACTGACCAGCCTGCAGCAAAGCCAGTTCAGCGAAGCCGAGCAGCGCCGTCTGGCTGCTTACGAGCCCCGCTAAGGCAAATCGATTCGCTACAAAATTCGTAGCTGCTCACGCACATTCTGCGGGCATTACAGGCCATTTTTGCCCTTATTTTCCTCCAACATCTGACCCGCAGCCTCGGCCAATGCACGGGTCAGCTTGTCAATCACCGCCGAATCCAGGTTCCAGCAGTGCCAGTACAACTGCACTGGCAGCACCACGTCGGGCGCCAGATTGACGAGTTCGCCGCTGGCCAGTTGCGCCCTAACTTGAAGCTCAGGCACCACTGTCGCACCCCAGCCGGCCAGCGCAGCACGCACCTGGCCTTCCGAGCTGGGCACAAAACGCAGGTTGGGCGTGACATGTTTCAGACCACAAACTCGGCCGACAAACTCGGCCTGCAAATCGTCCTTGCGGTTGAAGGCGATGAAGGGGATATCCCTAAAGTTGTGCGGCGTGATGCCTTGCGGGCAGTGCTCCTGCGCAAAGTGGGCGCCTGCTACCGCAACGTAATGCATTGCTCCGAGTGGCAATACTTTGCAACCACGCAACGCCTGGCTGACGGTGGTGACGCAGCCCAAGACCTGCCCCTGGCGCAGCCACTCGTGGGTGAAATCCTGATCATCGGTGATGATTTCCAGCGGCAGACCGGCCTGCACCAACGGGTCCAACGCGGGCAGCGCCCAGGTCGAAATGCTGTCCGCGTTGATCGCTATCGAGATCCGGTCTTCTTCGCGCAGCGTGCCGGTGCCCGGCGCCAGATCCTGCAAATCGGTGTCCAGATCGGCGCGCAGAAGCCGCATCTGCATCGCGTGTTTGACCAGCAAACGCCCGGCGGACGTGGGTTTCAGCGGGCGGCTGCGCACCAGCAGCACGGTGCCGACCTGCGCTTCCAGCGAGCGCAAACGCTGGGAAACGGCTGATTGGGTGATCGACAAGCGCACCGCAGCGCGCTCAAAACCGCCCTCTTCGACGATGGCGGCAAGGCATTCCAGGGCATCGGGATCAAAACTACGCATAGGCCCCGATTATTAGCAAAACTTATGATTTCACAAACTGTGTGATTTTGCTTTTATAAAACCGCCGTTTCTTGGACACTGCGCGGATGAAAATCACCATCCTTGGCGCCGGCATCATTGGCGTAAGCACCGCTTGGCACCTGGCCGAACTTGGCCATGAAGTCACCGTTGTCGACCGCCAGGCCGATGCGGCGCTGGAAACCAGCTTTGCGAACGCGGCGCAAATCTCGGTCAGCTACTGCGAGCCTTGGGCCAACAAGGACGCGCCGTGGAAGGCGCTGAAGTGGATGTTCAGCAAGGAAGCGCCTTTGCTGTTTCGCCCGCAATTTCCGATCGGCGAAGGCTGGCACCAGTACCAGTGGGGACTGGAGTTTCTGGCGAATTGCAACGACGCGGCGTTTGAGCGCAATGTGCAGCAACTCGTCGCTTTAGGCTCTTACAGTCACGACGCACTGAAGGACGTGGTGGAGCACACCGGTATTGAATACAACCGGCTGGAAAAAGGCATTGCCCATTTCTATATCGATCAGAAGTCGTTTGACGGTGCCGCTGAAGCCGCCGCGCTGATGGCCAAGTACGGCGTAAACCGCCGCGTGGTCAGCAAGGAAGAGCTGCTGAAGATCGAGCCCGCATTCCGGCAATACGCCGACCACATCGTCGGCGGCACTTACACCGCCAGCGACGAAAGCGGCGACGCGCGCGTGTTCACCCAAGAGCTGGCGCGCCATTGCGAGGCACGCGGTGTGCAGTTTTTGTGGAACCACGATGTCGTGTCACTGAACAAGACCGGCGACACGCTGGACGCCGTGACCGTGTGGGACCGCGTCACTGGTAAGACCATGCAATTGCGTTCCGACCACTTCGTCATATCGATGGGCTCCTACACCGCGCCGCTGTTGCGCACAGTTGGCGTCAACCTGCCGATCTACCCGGGCAAGGGCTACAGCGCAACGTTCAAGATTTTGAAACCGGAACTGGCACCACAAGTGAGCTTTATCGACGACTCAGTGAAATGCGCGATGAGCCGCTTAGGCGATGAGTTGCGCATTGCGGGCACGATTGAGGTCGGCAGCTACGACACCGGCCTGGACAGCGAACTGTCGCAAGCGCGCTGCCACATGCTGGCGCGCCGGGTGGAGACCGTGTTTCCCGGCGTCTGCGATACGCGCCTGGAATCCGAAGGCGGCAACCCGCGCTTCTGGACCGGCTTGCGCCCTGCGACGCCGACCAACATCCCGTACATCGGCAAGACCAAGGTGAACAAGCTCTGGGTGAACGCTGGCCACGGCACGCTGGGCTGGACCCACGGCGCCGGTTCCGGCAAAGCGATTGCCGAGCTGATCAACGGCACAAAGCCGGACATGCAGTTCGGCTTTTACGGCGTATAGCCGCAGAGTCAGGCCTGGCTTGGCCGGGACTGTGCCTTCTCACTGGCGATCTTGTAATAGATCAGTTGTGCAACGCCAACGGCCATCGGCAGCAGCGCCCAACTGGCTTCTTCCGGGCTGTTGTTCAGACCGATGGCAACGCCCAACGCCAAGCCCAGCAGCAACCAGATCAAGCCGCGGCGCAGGCTTCTGGCTTGCTCGTCAACCGGTTGTACTTTGCTCTCACTCGTGAAGAGCTCTGGCGGCAGCGGCGGCAGCTCGATGCCCCGCTCCAACGCAAACAGCCGCTCTTTGTGGTGCAGCTCAATCACGCGGGCCTTCTTCTGGTAATCGATCCAAAGGGCCAACATGCCGATACCAATGCCCATCACAATGGCAATGATGGGGATAAAGAATGGAATGATGTGTTTCAGGTCGGTCATGGTGCTGTCCTTCGCGGAGGTTAAATATGCGCTTGGTACCCACCGCCATCGCGTCCGGTTTCAAAATACTGCAGAAATATTTTTCACGGTTGCTGAAACCATTTGATCTGCGCCGGGTACAAAGTCCATGCCCGTGATTCCTGCCCCTCTGCCGCAAACCGCACCCAGCGAAGCCGCGCTGCGCGACGCAGACTTGGTGGCGCAACTGCAGGACGGCCATTTGCACGCCGCCTTCGAGGGCATCATGCAGCGTTACGAGACCAAGGTGTTTCACCTGTGTGTGGCGATGCTGCGCGACACCCATGCGGCCGAAGAAGCGGCGCAAGAGAGTTTTTTGCGCGTTTGGCGCGCACTGCCACGCTATGCGCCGCAAACCGCCGCGCTCTCCACCTGGATTTACGCGATCACCCGCAACCGCTGCCTGACCGAACTGGCCGACCGCAACGCAGGCGGGTTGGGTTCTGATGATGAGGCTGCGTGGGCGGAGGCTGAGCAACTCGCCGCAACCCCGGCGCCGCTGGACGCGCCGGCGCAAGCGCTATTGCGACAGTTGATTGAAGCGCTGCCGCAGGCGTATCGCAGTTGCCTGACGCTGTATTACTTTGAAGAGCTGTCGGTGACCGAGGTAGCCAGCATGCTGGGCCTGCCCGAGGGCACGATCAAAACCCATTTGCACCGTGCGCGCAGCGCACTGCACCAAATGCTTGAGAAAAAAGGCCTGGCGCATGCCAGCCTATGGCTGTGAAAAAGGGAATGCCATGACTGACGACCTACACCTGTCCCTCGTGCCCTCCAACCCGGATGGGGCGCTCTTACACAACGCTCTGCAAAAGACCGTGTCCAAGCCAGCGCTGCCGGAAGGCTTTCGCGCACGGGTGCTGACTGAAGTGCTCGGTGATGAGCTGCAGCGCGTCGAAGCGCGCCGCCTCGCGCTAGAACTGGAACATGCACGAGCCATGCAGCAATTGCGCCGCGGCCATGTGCTGTTGCAGCGTGACACGCTGGCGCTGATCACCGTCAGCGCGTTTGCCGCTGGCACCTGTGCCAGTCTGGCGGTGCCGTGGCTGCGCGACACTTTCGGTTTGGACAGCGCGCTCACCGTGCCGATGATTGCACTCGTTATTGGCGTCACCACCGGCGCCAATGTCTGGGTCGAGCGGTTTGGCAAGCCCAAATGGTTATTTGGCGTGGGCTCGCACTAGACATTCCAGCAACTTGCGCGTGGCCCGCGCGGCCTGCGGCGAGCGGCGACTGATCGCGAGGAACGCGCAGTCGTAACGAAACAGTTTGGGTTTGACCGCGCGCATCTGCCCGGTGCGTACAAAGCTCTCGGCATAGTGGTCAGGCAAGAAGCCCAGAAATTTGCCCGACAGGATCAGCGTCGCAATCGATTCCTGGTCAAAGCCCGTCGCACCCCGTGGCAAGCGTTCGCGCTGACTGATTTCCATATTGGGCGAGTGGTAGCCCAGCCCCGCAAACTGGTGTGCGCGCAAGTCGCTCCACGCCAGTGACTGTGTGTCTGCCGCAAACAGCGGATGCGTGGCAGCGCAGTACAGCAGCATGGTTTCGTCAAACAACGGGGTGTACTCCAGCAGCTCCGAACTGCGGTGGCCCGGGATGATGCCGATCTGAAATTGCCCGTCCAGTACGCCGCGCTCGATGGCGGTGAGCGTGGCAACGTGCAGGTTCAGCGCGACATCGGGCGCCTCGTCGGCAAACAACGCAATCGCCTGCGCGATGCGCGACGCCGGGTTGCTGGCCGTCTTGTCAAACACCGCGACATGCAAGGCTCCGCCCATGCGCTGGTGGATCTCGTCCACACTGCTACGAAAGGCGTCGGTTGCGGCTAGCAGTTGCGTGGTCTGTTGGTAAATCTTTTCACCTTCCGGCGTCAGCGCGAACCCTGCGCGACCGCGGCGGCACAGCGTCAGCCCCAAGCGGGTTTCCAGGTCCTTGATATGGCGGCTGACCGTAGAGGTGCCAATGTTCAGCTCCAGCTCTGCTGCTGCCATGCCGCCGCAGTCAACCACGGCACGGAAAACGCGCAGCAGGCGCAAGTCAATGTCGCTTAACTGGCCCAGGACTGCGCGTTGTTTCATCGGCAACCTCCTTGGTGAGCGCACCGCGGAAGGGATAGGGGGCGGGGCCTCATGGTGTGCCTAAGGCCACACAAATCGGCCCCACCCCCTATCCCTTCCGCGGTGGTCTTGTGGTGTTCGGTCGACCAGCCAGCCAACGCCCCTTCTCGCCGGGGTGTGGAGTGTCGGGAGCCGATTTGTGTGGCCTTAGGCACACCATGAGGCCCCCGGCATTCCCCACCTCGGCAGGACACCCAGCTTGAACGGAGAAATGACAGACTGATAACTTGCATAAACCAGCAACTAAATAGCGATATTTGTAACTTTATAAGAGTAACAGAGCAGCACACAATCCGCTATTAGTCCAAGGAGCACACCATGAAACTGAACGACACAACCAACGGCGAACCCATCACCACGACCTCGGCACCAACCCAAGACCGCGCCGCGCTGGAGTCGCACTGGATGCCGTTCACGGCGAATCGCGAGTTCAAGGCCGCGCCACGGATGATCGTCAGTGCCGAGGGTGCCTATTACAAGGACAGCGACGGGCGCAAAATCTTTGACGGTCTGTCGGGACTATGGTGCACGGGCCTGGGCCATGGCCGCAAGGAAATTACCGAGGCAGTCAGCCGCCAGATTGGCACGTTGGATTACTCGCCGGGCTTTCAGTATGGCCACCCACTGTCATTCGAGCTGGCGAATCGCATCCGTGATCTGACGCCCGAAGGGCTGGACTATGTGTTCTTCACCGGCTCAGGTTCCGAGTCCGCCGACACCTCACTGAAGATGGCGCGTGCTTACTGGCGCGCCAAGGGTCAGGGCAGCAAGACGCGCCTGATCGGCCGCGAGAAGGGTTACCACGGCGTCAACTTTGGTGGCATCTCGGTCGGTGGCATGGTTGGCAATCGCAAGACGTTTGGCCAGGGCATTGAGGCCGATCACCTGTCGCACACCCAGCTCGCGCAAAACGTGTTCACGCGCGGCCTGCCCGCCACTGGCGCCGAGTTGGCGGACGATTTGCTCAAGCAGATTGCGCTACACGACGCATCGAACATCGCCGCGGTGATCGTCGAGCCTATGGCCGGTTCTGGCGGCGTGGTCGTGCCACCCGTCGGCTACCTGCAACGCCTGCGCGAAATCTGCACAGCGAACAACATCCTGCTGATATTTGATGAGGTGATCACCGGCTTTGGCCGTATGGGCGCGTACACCGGCGCGGCTGCGTTTGGCGTCACGCCCGACATCCTGAACGCCGCGAAACAGATCACCAACGGCGCGCAGCCGCTGGGTTGCGTGGTCGCAACCAAAGAAATTTACGACACCTTCATGGCCGCGGGCGGTCCGGACTACATGCTGGAGTTTCCGCACGGCTACACCTACTCCGCGCACCCGGTGGCCTGCGCCGCCGGTATCGCTGCGCTGGACATTCTGGTGCGCGACAACATGGTGGAGCGCGTCAACGCGCTGTCGCCGTACTTTGAGAAAGCCGTGCACGGCCTCAAGGGTGCGAAGCACGTGACCGACATCCGCAACTACGGCCTCGCAGCGGGCTTCACGATTGCGGCAGTGCCCGGCGAGCCGGCGAAGCGCCCGCACGATATCGCGATGAAGTGTCTGGAAAAAGGTTTCTATGTGCGCTACGGCGGCGACTGCATTGCGCTGGCACCTCCGTTCATCTCCACCGAAGCCGAAATCGACAGCCTGGTCAGCGCGCTGGGCGATGCGATGAACGCGACGGACTGATTTTCGCCCCCACGGATTGCTATTGATTTCATAGCTGCTTACGCACGTTCTGCGTGCATCAGCGGCACTTTTTACTTGTAAAGAACACCATGTCCCCCAATCCTCCCACAAGCCTCCCCACCGTAGGCCATCTGATATCCGGCAAGTCCGTCCAGGGCGGCAGCCGCACCCAACCGGTCTACAACCCCGCGACCGGTGCGATCACCAAGACGCTGCTGCTGGCCGACAAGCTCACCGTGGAGCAAGCCATTGCCTCCGCGCAAGCCGCGTTCCCGGCCTGGCGCAACACGCCACCGCTGAAGCGCGCGCGGGTGATGGGTAATCTGAAAGTCTTGCTGGAAAAACACGCCGACGAAATCTGCGCGTTGATCACCGCTGAACACGGCAAGGTGCTCTCCGACGCCGCGGGCGAGTTGCAGCGCGGCATTGAGAACGTCGAATACGCGAGCTACGCACCCGAGCTGCTGAAGGGCGAACACAGCAAGAACGTAGGCCCAGCCATCGACTCCTGGAGCGAGTTCCAGGCGCTGGGTGTCACGGCTGGTATTACCCCATTCAACTTCCCGGCGATGGTGCCGCTGTGGATGTGGCCTATGGCCGTGGCCTGTGGAAATACCTTTGTGCTGAAACCCTCCGAGCGCGACCCCAGCTCCACGTTGCGCATTGCCGAGCTGGCGCTGGAAGCGGGCTTGCCGCCTGGCGTGCTGAACGTCGTCAACGGCGACAAGGAAGCCGTGGACACGCTGCTGACCGACCCGCGCGTCAAAGCAGTGAGTTTTGTCGGCTCTACGCCCATTGCCGAATACATCTATACCGAAGGCTGCAAGCACGGCAAGCGCGTACAGGCGCTGGGCGGCGCGAAGAACCACGCGGTGGTGATGCCCGATGCCGACATTGGCAACGCGGTGAATGCGCTGATGGGCGCGGCCTACGGATCATGTGGCGAACGCTGCATGGCGATTCCGCTGGTGGTCGCGATTGGTGACCAAACCGCAGACGCAGTCGTCGCGGCCTTGAAGATTGAAATCGCCAAGATGCAGGTAGGCCCCGGTACCGACGCGAAGAGCGACATGGGCCCGCTGGTCACCAAGCCGCATTTCGAAAAAGTCAAAGGCTATGTAGACCAGGGCGTGAAAGAAGGCGCCACACTGGTGGTCGACGGCCGCGGCGTCAAGGTCGCTGGCCATGAAGAAGGCTACTTCCTCGGCCCTTGCCTGTTTGACAACGTCAAACCCGGCATGGTGATCTACCAGGAAGAAATTTTTGGCCCGGTGCTGGGCGTGATGCGTGTGAAGACCTTGCAGGAAGCGATGGACCTGATCGACGCGCACGAGTACGGCAACGGCACCTGCATCTTCACCCGCGACGGCGAGGCCGCGCGCTATTTCACCGACAACATTCTGGTCGGTATGGTGGGCGTCAACGTGCCGCTGCCGGTGCCTGTGGCCTACCACTCGTTTGGCGGCTGGAAGCGTTCGCTGTTTGGCGACCTGCATGCCTACGGCCCGGACGCCGTGCGCTTCTATACCAAGCGGAAAACCATCACACAGCGCTGGCCGTCGGCCGGTGTGCGCGAAGGCACGGTGTTCAGCTTCCCAAGCAGCCGCTGATAGCGGTCAGTACAGGTACTGCAACCGCAACGACAGCATTTCGCCCGGCTGTCCGCCGTAGACGCTGCCTTTGAGAAAGGCGAGCTGGTAGTCAATCGCCTTGCGGTTCCCCAGATCCCAGCTACCTGCGACCACGGGGCCCCAGCGGTGCGACTGCTTACCAGACTCAGCAAAGCGGTTCCAGGTCCCGAGCTCGCCAAACCCCTGCAGGCCGACATGCAGCAGTTGGGCGAAGCGGTACTTGGCCTGCCACTGGTATTTCAGTTTGGGTGGCGCGTTGTTGCCCGGTGTCAGCGATTTTTCGAAAATCAGATTGGTGTTGAGTTGCGTGCGGCCGACGTCGGTCTGAAACACCGGGCCAATTTCCAACGCGTCGTCTTGCTGCCCCTGCTGGCCGATGACCAGGTTGCTGTGCAGCGCCACGTCGAAGTCGTATTGGCCCTGCGTCAGCAGGTAGTCGTTTTGCCAGTTCAGTGTGCTGGGTTGGGAACCCGAAAAACTCGGGCCGATGTAGCTGGTGAACAGTTCGGTGTACCAGCGCTTGGTCACGCCATAGCCGATACCGATTTCGGGCCAGACAATTTCCGCTTGACCATCGAGCTTGATGGTCCAGTAGCGGTAGTCGATGTGGGTTCTGCCTTCGTCTTCATAGACACTCACCAGGTAGTAGCCGGGGTCTGCATGCGCAGGAAGCGCCCACAGCACCAACGCAGCGGCGAGCATGGAGATTTTTGCATAGCGCATGGAGCCAGCATATACCCTCAGTTTGAGCCATACAACTGTGGGATCGGACACAGACAGTTCATGGGCGTCTGCTAAAGTTGTTCGCACACATGACCATGAATTTCAGGGAGCTGCACCGGCAGCTAAAGCTCTGGCAGGCGGAAAACACCAACGTGGCCGAAGCCGCGTATGCCGCCAACTTGCGTCGCATGCGCATGCTGCTGCCGGTGGTGGCGCTGATCAATCTGGTCCACGTACTGGTGTTTCTGGTGCAATGGTCTGGCGCCGAAGCAGACAGCGACATCCGCCGCTGGGCGCTGCGACTGACGCTGACGCACACCGTGATGGGCTGCACGATGGGCGCACTGGCCTGGGCCGCGCACCACCTGCGCTTCGCCAACCGCGGACCGGGTGGCCGGAATCTCTCGCTGGCAGTCGCTGCGATGGCGATGGCCTTTCTGGTGGCGATGGTGACCATCGACCAACGCATCACCCCCAACATCACGCCTTTCCTCACGGCCTGTTTCGTCATAGGCGTGGCCCTGTATCTGCGTCCCGCGGTATCGGTCTGGCTGTATGCGGGCAGCATCCTGCTCTTTTGCATTGCCATTGGCATCACGCAGGACAGCGCAGCACAACTATTGTCCAACCGGCTCAATGGCATCAGCGCAGGCGTGATGGGCTGGGCACTGTCGGCGCTGTTGTGGCGCAAGTTCACGATGATCGAACTGCAGCAAATGCAATTGGGCAAAGTGCATGCGGAATTGCAGCAAAAGCAGCGTGAGCTGGAGCGCCTCACGCGGCTGGACGGCCTGACCGGCCTGTTCAACCGCAACACCTTCACCGAGCTGACGCGCGCCGAGCTGGCGCGGGCGCAGCGCCAGGGCAGTGCCACCAGCCTGTTGCTGCTGGATCTGGATTTTTTTAAGCGCGTCAACGACACCTGGGGACACCCTGCTGGCGATGCGGTGCTGCGCCATGTCGCCGCGCTGGCAGCCAACACCGTGCGCAGCACCGATCTGGTGGGCCGTCTAGGCGGCGAAGAGTTCATCGTGCTGCTGCCTGCGACCTCCATGGATACCGCGCGGCGCGTGGCCGAGAAGTTGCGCCAGCGGCTGGAAAAGTCGCCTGTGCAGTGGGAGAACACCATGATCCCGGTGACCGCCAGCTTCGGTTTGGCGGGTACGACCGCGGTTGAGAAGCGCGACTTTGAGAGTCTCTACACCGATGCTGACAAGGCGCTTTACCTGGCCAAACAACGTGGACGCAATCAGGTTGTGTAGGCGCACGCCACAATACGTGCCATGAAAGCCATTCTGGCTGCGCTGTTCGCAGGCTCTTTCCTGCTGCCTGCGATGGCCCAGCCCGCTCCCTCCGACACGATCAGCCCGATTGGCAGCTCCGCCAAACGGGATGGCGCCTTCACGCTTGCGATTGATGCACCTGACGACATACGCGAGGTGCTGGAGCGCCATCTGGACGTGCTGCGCTACCGCGATCTGGATGACCTCAGCGATAGCGAGCTGGCGCGCCTGATGCTGGCGGCCGAGCAGGATGCGCGCGAACTGGTCGCCACCATGGGCTACTTCTCGCCCAACATCACGGTGGAGCCCCCGGTTTCCCCCAGCGGCGCCGTGTCACGCAAACTCAAGCTCAGTGTGGTGCCGGGCGACGCAACCGAGGTCAGCGATGTGGACATCATCTTCGTCGGCCCCATCCTCAGTGACAGCGGCACTGCGGCGCAGCGCTTGCGCATCATCCGCGACTGGCCTCTGGAAGCGGGCATGCGTTTCAGCCAGACCCGATGGACGGATGCCAAAAAACAAGCGCTGCTGCAACTCACCGCACAGAGCTACCCCACCGCGCAACTCACGGAGTCGCAGGCCGATGTGGACCCTGTCACGCGCCGTGCACGCCTCTCCATCACGCTGGATTCGGGGCCACATTACCGGCTCGGGCCGTTGGTGATCAGCGGACTGAACCACTTTGACGCGGATTTGGTGCGCCGTCTGACACGTCTGGCGCCCGGAGACTACGACCAGACTCTGCTGGTCGCAGCGCAGCGGCGCCTGACCGACAGCGGTTACTTTGACTCGGCCTTCATCAGCATCGACACCACCGGCGACCCGGCTGCGGCGCCAGTGCTGGTGCAGGTGCGTGAGGCCAAGCTGCAAAAGCTGGTGTTGGGTGTGGGTTACAGCACCGATACAGGCGCACGCCTGTCGATCGAACACACGCACCACAAAATCCCGTATCTGGACTGGCGGGGTGTCAACAAGCTGGTGCTGGCGCGCGACCTCAGTTCGCTGACATCCGAGTTCACCTCGCACCCGAACGACGACAACTGGCGCTGGTCGGTGGGCACAGAGATCGCACAGCAATCCTTGGGCAGCTTTTTGGTGCACGGCCAAAGCGTGCGCGTGGGCCGCAGCCGCAACACGGAACCATTGGACAACGCCTACTACCTCGAATACGACCGTGCCGATGCCGCGACCAGCGACGCAAGCGCGCAAGCCGTTGTGGAGGCGCTGACCGCCAATTACGCGTTCACCGTGCGGCGGTTTGACCACCCCCTCTTCCCCAATGCGGGCTGGGGCCTGGGGTTGGCGCTGGGTGCCGGTACCACCGTGGGTACACAGACCAGCCCCTACAGCCGGTTGCTGGCGCGTGGCTTGGGCTACCTGCCTCTTTCGAGCAGCAGCGGGCGCGTCGCCGTGCGTGCGCAAGCCGGGGCCGTGCTGGCGGAACCTTCTGCAGAGCTGCCCAGTACCCAGCTGTTTTTCCTGGGTGGTGACAACAGCGTGCGCGGCTATGGCTACCAGGACCTTGGCGTGCCATTGCCAGACGGGCAAGTCACCGGCGGCCGTTACATGGCGGTGGGCAGTGTGGAGTGGCAGCGACCGATCCGCATTGGGGGCCGCCCATCGGATTGGGAAAGCACGCTGTTTCTGGACGTGGGCTCGGTCGCTAACAACTCCACGGAGTTGCGCCCCCGCTACGGCGTAGGCGCAGGCGCTCGCTGGAAGAGCCCGGTAGGCCCATTGCAGATCGACGTGGCCTATGGCGTCGACGTGCAACGCTTCCGTCTGCACATGAACGTGGGTTTCAGTTTCTGATGCGGGCGCTGCGCGCTGCGGTATGGATCCTCGTCGCCCCACTGGTGACGGGAGCCGTCGTGCTGGCCGGGCTGTGGTTCTGGAGCAGCGCCAACAGTTCGCTGGCGACTTCATTGGCTGTGCTGGAGCAATGGCTGCCCGCCGGACAAACCCTGCAGACCCGCAATGTGCAGGGCTCGGTGCAAGGCGGTGGCACGGTCGAGTGGCTGCGCTGGCAGCAAGGCGAGCTGAGTGTGGAGGTGCATGACCTGCAGGTGCACTGGTCTTTGCGCCATCTGCTCGATGGTGTTGCACACGTCGACAAGCTCGCCGCGCGACTGGTGCACATTGAAGACCGCCGAGCCGCGACACCCGGCCCCAGCACCCCACTCACCAGCCTGGTGCTACCCATCAAGGTAGACACCCATGTCTCCATCGCCACGCTGGAGTGGCAAGGCACAACCACACTGACCGCCACCGATCTGGCAGGTCACTATGTTTTTGATAGTACCTCACACGCACTGGACGGGGCTCGTGGCCGCATTTCCTCTGGGAGCTACCAATTCAACGCGACCTTGCAAGCCCAGGCACCCATGGCTCTGACAGCCCAAGTGCAGGGCACTGTGCAAACCACGCTGCCCGGCCACAAGACACCTTGGGAGATTCCGGCACAGGCAAGCGTGAGCGGCACACTGGCTGGAGCCGACGCGACGCTGGACTTGCAAGCGGCCTTGAGCCCGCCCAGCGGCCAAACCATGCAAGCCAAGCTGACAGCCCGCGTGCAGCCGTGGCAAGCGCAGCCCGTGGTGCAAGCCCACGCCACCTGGCAAGGGCTGGACCTGGCGGCGGTATGGCCCCAGGCTCCACAGGCACGGCTGAGCGGCGAGGCGTCGGTCACGCCCGCAGGCAACGGATGGAAAGCCACTGTCAAAGTCAGCAATGCGCAAAGCGGGCCGTGGGACCAACACCGCCTGCCGCTGGAGCGCCTGGACGCACAACTGGACTATGCCCAAGGCCAATGGGCGATACGGTCGCTGCAGGCCAGCGGTGCTGGTGGTCGCCTGGAGGCGCAAGGCCAGGTCAGCGCAAGCAACCCGAGCGCAGGCTGGCAAGGCCAGGCCAAGCTGCTGGGCGTGAACACCGCCGCGCTGGATTCGCGCCTGGCCAGCACCGTACTGGATGGCCAGCTCACAGCGCAGCAAAGCGACGCCGGTATCGCATTCAAGGCCGAGCTGACAGGCGTGGTCGCGCGCCAAACGCAGCCCGCGACAGCGGGCGGCACGGGCATCCGCCTGCAACGGCTCGTCACCAGCGGCCTCTGGAAAGCACCGCTGCTGAAGATCGACAGTCTCAAGGTAGAAACCGATGACGCGAAACTCGATGGGCAGTACAGCGTGCAGATTACCGACTACAACACCAGCGGCGAATTGGCGCTGAGCCTGCCCGGTGCGACCGCCAGTGCCAAAGGCCAACTCAGCAGC
The DNA here is from genome assembly GCF_056403235.1 of Rhodoferax sp. P2_H8_2. Classification (NCBI taxonomy): domain Bacteria; kingdom Pseudomonadati; phylum Pseudomonadota; class Betaproteobacteria; order Burkholderiales; family Comamonadaceae; genus Rhodoferax; species Rhodoferax sp. P2_H8_2. The sequence continues at coordinate 473,319 of NZ_JBFUFW010000003.1, read as the reverse complement.
ACGCAGGGCGATGGCAAAGTGCAAATCCAGGTGACCGATGCGGCGCTGCTGAAGCGCTGGCTGACGCGCTTGCCCGGTACGCCGAGCCATCTGGCTGCACAGCAAATCAAAGGCGCGGCCACGCTGGAAGGCCACTGGCACGGCGGTTGGCAAAACAAAGGGCAGTCGCTGGAAATTCAGGCCGCTGGGCGCGTGCCGCAGTTGGAATGGTCGGCTGGCGGCACACCGGCAAACAAAACCGCTCCCGCACCATGGCGCTTACGCGATGGTCAGCTGGATATGTCAGGCACGCTCGCCGCGCTGACCGTGAAAACGCAAGGGCAAATGGAGCGCGACACCCAGCGCCTGAACCTGCAAGCCAGCGCGGTGCTCAGCCAAGTCAACGACAGCACCTGGCGCGCGCAATTGGACTCGCTGCTCGCTACAGCCCAGGACAGCCGCCGCGCGGGCGTCTGGGCGCTGGCGTTGGCAGAGCGCGTGACCTGGATGTACCAGCAGACCGCCACCAGCCGCAGCCTGGAGGGCACCGCAGGTACGCTGCGCCTGACCGGCCCCAACCCCGGTACCGCCTTGCTGAATTGGCAAAGCGCGCGCTGGTCGCAGACGGGCACTGCATCAGGCCCACCGAGCCAGCTTCGAACGCAATGGAACACGCAGGGCAGCCTGACCGATTTGCCTGTGGGTTGGCTCGAAGCCTTCAGCCCCACGCCGCTGGCCGAATTGGGTCTGCGCGGGAATGTGGTTCTGGGCGGCCAGTGGGAGATCCAGAACAACGGCGCATTGCAGGTGCGCGCACACCTGGAGCGCACCGCGGGCGACCTGCAACTGCTGGGCGAAGGTGATGCCACCGCGCTCTTGAGCGCCGGTTTGCGTGTGGCGCGCCTGGAGGTGTCCAACGACGGCGACCAGCTCAGTGGCAAGCTGCGCTGGGAGAGCGAACGCGCCGGCCAATTGCAAGCCGACTTCAGCACGCGTCTGCAGCGCATCGACGAAAGCTGGGGCTGGCCCACTGACGCTCCGTTGACCGGTCAGCTCAAGGCCCAGCTGCCGCGGGTCGGTGTCTGGTCGGTGCTGGCACCGCCAGGTTGGCGCATGCGCGGCACACTGGATGCAGACGCCACGCTGTCAGGCACACGGCTGCATCCGCAGTGGCGGGGCCGTTTGAGTGCCACCGATCTGGCGCTGCGCTCGGTGGTGGACGGTATCGACTTCAGCGGCGGCACACTGCGTACGCGTCTGGAGGGCGAACGGCTGGATATTGAAGAGTTCACGCTGCAGGGCGCCGGTGGCAACACAGGCGGCCTGCTATCGGCCACTGGCTTTGTGCAATGGGCCACGCCAGACGCGGCCGCAGGTAAGGAGGTTCCCTTTGTGGAGCGCTTGCGCATGGAGATGGACGCCACAGCCAAAGCGCTGCGGGTCAGTGCGCGCAGCGACCGGCGGCTGGTGTTGTCTGGCAACCTGTCGGCACGTCTGGCGGCTGCCAAGCTGGCGATTCGCGGCACCCTCAAGGCGGACCAGGCGCTGTTTGTGATGCCAGAAGACAGCACGCCGCGGTTGGGCGATGACGTCGTGGTGCGCAAGCCCGCGCCAGTCACCCCAGTAGTAGCAGCACCACGTGTGGTCAACGCCGCGCCTGCCAACGCGGTGCAGATCCAGCCCGACCTGGTCATCACGCTGGAGCTGGGAGATGACTTCAGGGTACGCGGCAGCGGCCTCAGTACATTGCTGGAAGGCAGCGTGGAACTGCGCAACGCGGGCCGCACGCTGGCGCCGCGATTGAGCGGCACGATACGCACCGCCCAAGGCACCTACAAGGCCTACGGCCAGCAACTCGATATCGAAGAAGGCGTGCTGCGCTTCACCGGCCCGTACGACAACCCGTCGCTCGACATTCTGGCGATCCGCCCGAACCTGACACAGCGCGTTGGCGTGCAGATCAGTGGCACAGCCCTGTTGCCAGTGATACGCCTGTACGCAGACCCTGACTTGCCGGAATCTGAAAAACTGTCCTGGCTGATCCTGGGCCGCTCAGGGGCCAATGGCGGGGCCGAGTCGGCGATGCTGCAGCAGGCCGCGCTGGCGCTCTTGGGTAACAAGGCCGGGGCCACCGGAGGCATCGCCGACGTGTTTGGTCTGGATGAAATTTCGGTCCGCGGCGCAGCAGACGCAGACACCTTGCCCAGCTCAACCTCCGGCACCAGCACGGCGGGCACCGCCACCGGGGCCACCGTCACTTTAGGCAAGCGCATATCGCGCGATTTCTATGTGGCTTACGAGCGCAGTTTGGCCAGTACGGTGGGCACGCTTTCCATCTTTTACGACCTGTCACGGCGCTTCACGTTGCGCGGGCAGACGGGTGAGCAAAGCGCTATCGATCTGATTTTCACTTTGCGGTACGAGTAGGTTCTGTCTTCACAACTACCTTGGATGCTGCACGCCAGCTACGCTTCGTCTCGCTGGGGTGGGGAGTGTCGGGAGCCGATTTGTGTGGCCTTAGGCACACCATGAGGCCCCCGGCACTCCCCACTCCGGCAGGCCAAACACATGGCACTAATGGCTCGAACGCCCCAACTGGGATAATCGAGGGTTACACGGAACCCTATGGCACTCATTACCCTTCTCGACGCCCAACTCGCATTTGGACACGTCGCACTGTTAGACCACGCTGACTTCTCCCTTGAAACGCAGGAGCGCGTGGGTCTGATTGGCCGCAATGGCGCCGGCAAATCGTCCATGCTCAAGATTCTGGGCGGCATGGAGCGACCCGATGACGGCACGCTGCAGGTGCAGGGCGGCACACGCATTGCGTATGTGGCGCAGGAGCCCATTCTGGACGGCGACGCTACTGTTTTTATAGCTGTTCGCGCAGGTTTGGAGCGCGTGATCGGCCTGATTGAAGAATATTGCCTGGGCCATGGCGACCTCGACGCGATGCAAAGCGAGATCGAAACGCTGGATGGCTGGAACTGGGAGCAGCGCGTGAACGAGACGCTGCAGCGCCTGCATTTGAACCCGGACGCCGTGATCAGCACGCTGTCGGGCGGTACCAAGAAACGTGTGGCGCTGGCGCAGGCGCTGGTCGCACAGCCCGACGTATTGCTGCTCGATGAGCCGACCAACCACCTGGATCTGGACTCCATCGAATGGCTGGAAGGGCTGCTGGTGGACTTCAAGGGCTCCATCATCACCATCACCCACGACCGTTCGTTCCTTGACAACGTGGCGACCCGCATCGTCGAGCTGGACCGCGGCAAGCTGATGAGCTACCCCGGCAACTTTGCTGCCTACCTGCTGCAAAAGGAAGAGCAGCTGGCGCAAGAAGCGGTCATCAACGCCAAGGCCGACAAACTGCTGGCGCAGGAAGAAGTGTGGATTCGCAAGGGCGTGGAGGCGCGGCGTACCCGCGCTACCGCGCGCATCGTGCGGCTGGACGAGCTGCGCGCCAAGCGCGAAGCGCGCCGCGATGTGGTCGGCAGCGTCAACATGGACGTGAGCAGCGGCGACAAGAGCGGCAAGCTGGTCTCCGAGATGGTGCATGTGTCCAAGACTTTCGGCGACCGCAAGATCGTCGACAACTTCACTGCCACTATCCTCCGTGGCGACAAGATTGGTTTGCTCGGCCCGAATGGCGCGGGCAAGACCACACTGCTCAAACTGATCCTCGGCGAGCACAAACCCGACCCGGCACCGACCAACGCGCCCAAGCCCGAGCCCGGCCACAGCCCCTGGGGCACGGTGCGCTTGGGTGCGAATGTCACCGTCGCCTACTTCGACCAGATGCGCAACGCGCTGGACCTAGACGCGACGCTGGAAGACTTCATCAGCCCCGGCTCTGAGTGGATCGAGATCGGCAACCAGAAGAAGCACCGCAAGAGCTACTTGGGCGACTTCCTGTTCTCCCCCGCACGCGCGACCTCACCTGTGCGCTCCCTCTCCGGCGGCGAGCGCAACCGCCTGCTGCTGGCCCGCCTGTTCGCGCGCCCTGCCAACGTGCTGGTGCTGGACGAGCCGACCAACGACTTGGACATCGACACGCTGGAGCTGCTGGAAGACCTGCTGCAAAACTACGACGGCACGGTGTTTCTGGTCAGCCACGACCGGACTTTCCTGGACAACGTGGTCACCAGCACGATTGCCTACGAAGGCGATGCCAAATGGCGCGAATACGAAGGCGGCGTCAGCGACTGGCTGATCCAGACCAAGCGCGCCAACGCGATCAATGCGGCGCAAGGAAAGACCACGGCCAAGCCCTTTAATTACGAGCGTGAGCAGCTACAAAAACAGGAGCAAGCCACTGCACAAGTGAGTGCCGCTGCGCCTGCTGCACCCGCCCCGACCAAGACAAAAAAACTCAGCTTCAAGGAACAGCGTGAGCTGGACGGCCTGCCTGCGGCAATTGCCGCTTTGGAAGCCGAGCAAAAGGACATTGCCGAGGCACTGGCCGATGGCAGCCTCTATGCCAGCGACAACGCCCGCGCAGTGGAGTTGTCAGAGCGCAGCACACAGATCGACGACGAACTGATGACCGCGCTGGAGCGCTGGGAAGTGTTGGGCAAGCCCGCAAGCTGATGTCTATCTGTCTGCATATCGGCGATGACGCGACCACGGTGACGTTTCTGCCGGGCGAATCGCCGCTGTCGCTTGCGCTGGGAACGCAGCGCACCGCCACTGCATTTTTCCGCAACGCACCGCCCACCGCCGCCGAACTGGAAAACGCCATCATGGCGGTGGAAGACGAGGTCACGCGTGCACGCGCGCTGGTCGCAGGCCAGACCGATCTGTGGACCACCGACGACGCCATTCGCCAGATCGCGCTGCTCTACGGCGCACCGGACGCGCCCGAGATGGAGTTGTCGATAGAAGCAGTGGAGCGCATGTTCGATTTGCTGGCGGCACTGGTGCAGGGCCGCCCCTCATCCAGCGCGGGCATTCCCAGCGACACCAACTTTGCTGCCACGCTGCTGATCCTGCGCGAGTTCATGCACCACTTGCAGTTCGCGGCCATCCGCGTGTTGGCTTCTCCCATTTAGGCGAGATAGCGGTCCACTTCCTTCGCCAGCCAGTCCATCACCACGCGCACACGGGTGGGCAGGTTGCGCCGGTTCGCGTACAGCAGCGTCAGTGGCATGGGCTCGGGCAAAAAGTCCGGCATCACGGTTTGCAATAACCCTTGCGCCAGCAGTTCGCGCACACCTGCAGCAGGCACCTGAATCAGCCCCAGCCCCGCGACACAAGCCGCCTGATAGGCGTCGGCGTTGTTGACGGTTAGCGCGCCCGCCACTGGCTGCGTGCGGGTCTGCCCGCCTTCGAGGTAGTCAAAGCCATCGGCCTTCGCGCCCAACGTGGGCACGTAGTGGATCAGCCGATGCGTCACCAGATCGGCCGGTACGCGGGGCACACCAAAGGCCGCCAGGTAGGCGGGGCTTGCGCAATTGACCATGGGCATGCGCCCGACCGTGCGGCCAATCAGGCCGGGGTCCACCACGGCACCGGCGCGCAATACGCAGTCAAAGCCTTCACGAATCACGTCGACACGGCGTTCGGTACAACTGAACTCCAGCTCCAACAGCGGATGCGCTTGCAGCAGTTCGGGCAAATGCGGAATGACCGTGTTGCGCGCAAGCGCGGTGGGCATGTCGATGCGTACGCGGCCGCGCACTGCTTCAGCGCCCTTCTGCTTGAACATGCCTTGTAGCTCTTCCATGTCGACCAGCATGTCCTTGCAGCGCTCGTAATACGCCTGGCCGTCGTGCGTCAGTTGCACCTTGCGGGTGGTGCGCTGCAACAGCCGCGTGCCGAGCTGGTTTTCCAGTTGCTGCACCGCGTTGGAGACCGTGGCTTTGGGCAGGCCCAGGGCTTCTGCCGCCTGCGTGAAGCTGGACAGCTCGGCGACGCGGGCAAAGATGGACATGCTGTCTACGGGGTTCATTGTTCAATTTTAGATAACAAACCAATCAGGCAATAGGTATTTATCTAATCAATCGCCATCAATAGACTTCCTTTCATCGCAAACCACCTTGAAAAGGACTTCTTATGAACACCGCTACCAACTCTTCCAAAATCGCCCTGATCACCGGCGGCAGCCGGGGCTTGGGCCAAAACATGGCGCTGCATCTGGCGCGCCAGGGCGTCGACGTGATCCTGACCTACCGCACCGAACAGGCGCAAGCCGAAGCCACCGTCGCCGAGATCACCGCACTGGGCGCCAAGGCAGTCGCCTTGCAACTGGACGTAGGCGACAGCGCCAGCTTCGCCGCCTTTGCAGACCAAGCGCAAACCGCGCTGCGCACGCAATGGCAGCGCCAGCGCTTTGACTTTCTGGTGAACAACGCCGGCATGGGCATCCATGGCGCGTTCATGGACACGACCGAAGACCAGTTCACACAGCTGTTCAACGTGCACCTCAAAGGCCCGTTCTTCCTGAGTCAAACACTGTTGCCACTGATGAACGACGGTGGCCGCATCCTGAACCTGTCAAGCGGCCTTGCGCGTTTTGCGCTGCCCGGCTATGCGGCCTATGGCGCGATGAAGGGCGCCATCGAAGTGCTGAGCAAATACATGGCCAAGGAGTTGGGCGCGCGCGGCATTAGCGTCAACGTGGTCGCACCGGGCGCGATTGCGACGGACTTTGGCGGCGGCGCAGTGCGTGACAACCCGCAGCTCAACAGCTTTGTGGCGGCGCAAACCGCACTGGGCCGTGTCGGCCAGCCGGATGACATTGGCGCGGTGGTGGCCAGCCTGCTGTTGCCCGGCACCGGTTGGATCAACGGCCAGCGCATTGAAGCATCGGGCGGCATGTTCCTCTGATGCCGAATTAACGCGCCGTTACAAACTCCCCTATCAGGGCGAACCCGAAGGCGCGCAAACCCTGATTGTGGGGAGACTGGCCTGCCGACAGAATCAGCCCATGAATATCCTCATGGCAGGCCTGTCGGCACAGCTGCTGGTCTACAGCATGACCTGGCTGGCGCTGGGAGTGGGTTACCGGCTCAAGCGCCACGTGGCATTGATGTGGTCCGCCGGATGGATGATGGGCACCTGTGCCACTGCACTGCTGTTCTTCAACACGCTGGAGTTGCCGGTATCACGTGATCTGGTGATCAATGTGCTGGCGGTCGGCGGGTTTCTAATGATCCGCCATGGCGTGGACGCGTTTGCCGGTGCACCCACGCCTCTGTGGGAACATGCCCTCGCATTGGGCGGCCTGGCTCTGGTGGAAGTACTGCGCCGCCAGGGAGGTGAGGCCACCACGGCCTGGCGTGTCTGCATTTTCACGGCGGTTGCCAGCTGGCCCTTGATCGGCATAGGCTGGCGCATGGTGCGCTGGAAAATGGCGCTGCCCCGCACGTCGTACCTGACCATCGCCATTCTGCTGGCGCCGCTGGTCTTGACGATAGGGTCCTTCGTGTTTCGGGCGGTGCTGGTAGTCACCGGTACCGACGTCAACACCGTCAACTACGACCAGGGCAGCAACTTTGACCTGCTGGCCACGCTGGTATTCCTGCTGGTGCTGGGGGCCTTCAATTTCTCGCTGGCCAATCTGGTGCTCGGCGCACTGGTCGAACGTCTGCGCACCCTGTCAGCCACTGACCAACTCACGGGTCTTGCGAACCGGCGCGTGATGATGCGCCGCCTGGTGGAAGAGCACGCGCGCTTTTTGCGCAGCGGCCAGGTCTACAGCGTGGTGATGATGGACCTGGACCACTTCAAGAAGGTCAACGACACCCACGGGCACGGCGTCGGCGACCAGGTGCTCAAGGGGCTTGCCAACTTGCTGCAAAACAGCCAGCGCCAGACCGACACGCTGGCGCGCACTGGCGGTGAAGAATTCATGTTGCTGATGCCAATGACCGATGTGGACGGTGCTACAGCGCACGCCAACCGGCTGTGCGAGCGCGTGGCCCGCGCCGCGATGGCGACGGACGCTGGCGTTCAGCACATCACGCTGAGCCTGGGCGTGGCCGAAGCGGGGCTCGACGATGCTTCGGGAGACATCGTCGTGTCGCGCGCTGATTCGGCGCTGTACCGCGCCAAGGATGCTGGCCGCAACCGCGTAGAGTTTGCATCGCGTGTGGTGATGCCGGGCTGGGTGCTCTAGGCCAACACCCTGGGCCTGCTGCCAGAATCCCGCGGCGCCCACCGGCGCACGAAAGCCGCTATCCTGCGGCGTCCCGTTCCCCTCAATCTCTTTTATCGCCAACGAGGAAACCCATGAAACGCAGAAGCCTGATGCAACTTGGAATGGTGGGCGGCCTGGCCGCACTGGCCGTCAAAGAAACGCTGGCCGCCGGTACCGATCCGATGAACATCGCCGAGGCCACTGTCAACGATCTGCAGGCTGCGATGCAGTCCGGCAAAGTTACGTCTCTGCAACTGGTGCAGGCCTATACCGCACGCATCCAGGCCATCGACAAGGCCGGCCCCAAGCTGAATTCGGTGATTGAGCTGAACCCCGATGCCACTGCGATCGCGAAAGCGCTGGACCAGGAGCGCAAGCAAAAGGGTGCGCGAGGCCCGCTGCACGGCATCCCCGTATTGCTGAAGGACAACATCGCCACGGCGGACCGCATGCAGACCACCGCGGGCTCGTTGGCGTTGATCGGCATCAAGCCCCCGAAAGATGCGCATCTGGTCAAGCGCCTGCGCGATGCAGGCGCAGTCATATTGGGAAAAACCAATTTGTCGGAGTGGGCGAACATGCGTTCCACACGGTCCACCAGCGGCTGGAGCGCGCGCGGTGGCTTGACGAAGAATCCGTATGCGCTGGACCGCAACACCAGCGGCTCCAGCTCGGGTTCTGGCAGCGCGATGGCCGCAGGCCTGGCTGCGTTGGCTGTTGGCACCGAGACCGATGGCTCGATCACATCGCCCGCGTCGATTGCCAGCCTGGTTGGCATCAAGCCCACCGTCGGCCTGGTCAGCCGCGCGGGCGTGATCCCGATTTCGCATTCGCAAGACACCGCAGGGCCGATGACGCGCACCGTGGCAGACGCGGCGGCGTTGCTCACTGCCCTCGCAGGCACCGACAGCGACGACGCGGCCACTGCACAGGCGAACAACAAAATGGCGGACTACAGCAAGGCGCTGAGCAAGGACGGCCTGCGCGGCAAACGCGTGGGCGTGTTGCGTAGCCAGTTTGACGCACAGGGCGAACTGGTCGGCCCCGTCGTCGAGGCCGAACTCGCCGTGCTCAAAGCGCAAGGCGCCATCCTGGTGGAAGTGGCCGAGATTCCGAACAGCGCGAAGTACGGCGATTCGGAACTGACTGTGCTGCTCTACGAGCTCAAGCACGACATGGCGGATTACCTCGCCAAGTACGCGCCGGGCTCCAAGATGCAAACGCTGGCCGACCTGATCGCATTCAACGATGCGAACAAGGCCAAAGAGATGCCCTACTTCGGTCAGGAGCATTTCATCCGCGCGCAAGCGAAAGGCGGGCTGGACAGCCAGGAGTACATGGACGCGCTGGCCAACAACATCAAATTCTCCCGCGAAGAAGGCCTGGACAAGGCATTCGCCGAGCACAAGCTCGACGCGCTGGTCGCGCCGACGGGCGGCCTCGCGTGGCAGACCGACTTCATCAACAGCGACTTCTATGGCACCAGCTTCACGTCGCCCGCTGCGGTGTCAGGCTACCCGCACATCACCGTGCCCGCAGGCTTTGTGCACGGCTTGCCGTGTGGCCTGTCGTTTGTCGGACTGGCGTGGAGCGAGGCCAGCCTGATTGGCATGGCCTACGCGTACGAGCAGGCCAGCAAGCGGCGCAAACCGCCAACGTATCCGAAGTCCGTCAATCTGGGTTGACTGCGCTTAGGTGTGTGTCCTGCTGGGGCAGGGAATGCCGCCTTACACCACCCCGTTGTGATGCAACGCAGCGATGGCTTGCGCATCCAGCCCCAAGCCCGTCAGCACCTCGTCTGTGTGCTCGCCCAACGCCGGTGGCGCGCGGTGCAGCACTGGCGGCGTATCTTGCAGACGCAAGGGGCTCGCTACAGTTGCTATTGATTTAGGAGCTGCTTGCGCAAGTTCTACGGGCATTACAGCCTGATTTACCACCAAACCCCGAGCTTGTACCTGGGCATCGGCAAAGGCCTGGCCGATGTCGTTGATCGGCCCGCAGGGCACGGCTTTGTCTTCCAAGAGCGTGATCCACTCGGCCGTCGTGCGTGTGCGCGTGACTTCTTCCATCGCCGGAATCAGCGCGCCGCGGTTCGCGTTGCGCTCGCCCATGGTCGCAAAGCGCGCGTCCGCCGCCCACTCCGGTTTGCCCACCGCGTGGCTGAACCGACTGAACTGCCCGTCATTGCCAATCGCCAACAACATCGAACCGTCTTTGGTAGCAAAGTCCTGGTACGGCGCAAGGCTGGGGTGGCTGTTGCCTTGTCGTTGCGGCACCTTGCCGGTGTTCAAAAAGCCCGCCGCCTGGTTAGCAAGAATCGCCATGCCCACATCGAGCAGCGCCATGTCAATGTGCTGCCCTTTGCCCGTGCGATGGCGCACTTCCAGCGCCGCCAGAATCGCGCTGGTCGCATAGATGCCGGTGAACACATCGGTGATTGCCACGCCCGCCCGCTGCGGCCCACCGCCGGGTGTGCCATCCGGCCGCCCGGTAATGCTCATCATCCCGCTCATCGCCTGAATCATCAGGTCATACCCCGCGCGCTCAGCGTACGGGCCGGTCTGGCCGAAGCCTGTGATGGAGCAGTAAATCAGCTTGGGGTTGATCGCCTTCAGGCTCTCGTAATCCAGCCCGTAATGCTTCAAGCCACCGACCTTGAAGTTCTCCACCAGGATGTCGCTCTGCAACGCCATCTTGCGAATGATCTCCTGGCCTTCGGGCTTGGCAATATCGATCGTGATGGAACGTTTGTTGCGATTGCAGGCGGTGAAGTAGCTCGCATGCTCGGTGGCGTTGCCTTCCGCGTCTTGCAGAAACGGAGGTCCCCAATGGCGCGTGTCGTCTCCGTCACCTGGCTTCTCTACTTTCACCACATCGGCACCAAGATCAGCGAGCATTTGCGTGCACCACGGACCTGCCAGAACGCGGGAGAGGTCCAGCACTTTGAGATGGCCTAGAGCTGAGGGCTTTTCTGTCATGGGGTGTTCTTTCGTTTCGTGCGATTTTTTGCTTTGCTTGTGTACCCGCCAAGCGGGGTCAGGCCGGGTGCCTCATACGCGCTGCGCTTTGCGAAATCGGCCCCCGGCCTGACCCCGCTCGCCGTGATGTGGCTTGAGATTGCAGTGACGAAATGTCAAATTTATTCTTCGTCGTTGTCTAGAGGTTTCTTGGAACGCCTCCAAGAGCCAATTTCTTTTCCAATGGCCATCAATACCAGTATTGGCAATGCATACATTAGTCCAAACCCAAGTAATTCCGCAGTCCCGGCGTCCGCAAATTTGAAACATAAGATTACGCTCACGATGGCCCCAAGGCCATACCAACCAGATCGATCAGGACCGTCTTTTTTCTTAGTCATTAGGCCGAGGGCGAATCCAACACCGAGCAGCCCAAAGATGATGAAATAGCCCGTATCCATATGTACTCCCTTTAGGTGACGCATACGAGTATCCATGACGTAAGCACATTCGCCAGAACCGCCTCAATTACCAGCAGAATCGCCCGCAGGGAAAGGGGTATGGGTTCCCGCCGATTTCTGGGCATTTGACAGTATGAGGCGGGGGCCCATGCCCCTTTCCCTGCTGCCAACAATGCAGGCGTGAAACACAGGTCAGTTAGCAAATGCAGCAATCCCCGTCTGCGCCCTACCCAAGATCAACGCATGAATATCGTGCGTACCTTCATAGGTGTTCACTACCTCCAGATTCACCAAATGCCGCGCCACGCCAAACTCATCCGAGATGCCGTTGCCGCCCATCATGTCACGCGCCAACCGCGCAATATCCAGCGCTTTGCCGCAGGAGTTGCGCTTAAGGATGGACGTGATCTCGACAGAAGCTGTGCCCTCGTCCTTCATGCGGCCCAAACGCAGACAACCTTGCAGGCCCAACGCGATTTCGGTTTGCATGTCGGCCAGCTTTTTCTGGATCAATTGGTTCGCAGCCAACGGGCGACCGAACTGTTTGCGGTCCATCGTGTACTGGCGTGCGCGGAACCAGCAGTCTTCTGCGGCACCGAGTGCGCCCCAGGCAATACCGTAGCGTGCTGAGTTCAGGCAGGTGAACGGGCCTTTCAAGCCCTGGACTTCGGGGAACGCGTTTTCTTCCGGGCAGAACACGCCGTCCATCACGATCTCGCCGGTGACCGACGCACGCAGACCGACCTTGCCATGAATGGCCGGAGCGCTCAGGCCCTTCATTCCCTTCTCCAGCACAAAGCCGCGAATCGGGCCGACCTTGCCAGCTTCAGACACTTCTTTGGCCCACACCACAAACACATCGGCCATCGGAGAGTTGGAGATCCACATCTTGGAGCCGGACAGCTTGTAGCCGCCCGCCACCTTGTGCGCACGCGTGGCCATCGAGCCGGGGTCGGAGCCGTGGTCGGGTTCGGTCAGGCCGAAGCAACCGATGAATTCGCCAGTGGCCAGCTTGGGCAGGTATTTTTGCTTTTGCGCTTCAGTACCGAATTCAAAAATCGGCACCATCACCAGCGAGCTTTGCACGCTCATCATCGAACGGTAGCCGCTGTCCACACGCTCCACTTCGCGGGCGATCAAACCGTAGGCCACGTAGTTCAGGCCGGGGCCGCCGTATTGCTCAGGGATCGTCGGCCCCAGCAAACCCAGCTCACCCATTTCGCGAAAAATCGCCACATCGGTCGTGCCATCGCGGAAGGCTTGCGTCACGCGCGGCAGCAGTTTGTCCTGGCAATACGCAGCGGCCGCATCGCGCACCATGCGCTCGTCGTCTGAGAGTTGGCTGTCCAGCAGAAAGGGGTCTTGCCAGTTGAATGCGGCGTGGGCCATGGGGCGCTCCGAGGTGTGAGGGAAAGTCTGCAATGGTAGTCGGGCGCGGAAGGCTTCACAAGCGCGGTTTTTGCAAGCATCTATGCGCATGGCGCATGTTTGGAGGCGTCGCATGGCCTTTGGCTATAGGAATTCTGTCTTTTGTGTGCTTTCTGTATTGCACCCGCTGCATGGCTGTGACATAGTCCCGCTTTCTTCGCGAGCATCCCATGAGCACGAGCCCCACCAAGCCACCCGTCACGATCTTTGGCCCCGACTTCCCTTTCCCGTTTGACGACTGGATTGCCCATCCCGCAGGTTTGGGTGCACTGCCGAAAGAGCGGCATGGCGAAGAAGTCGCGATCGTCGGCGCGGGCATGGCCGGAATGGTGGCGGCCTATGAGCTGATGAAGCTGGGCCTGAAGCCTGTGGTTTACGAGGCTTCCAAAATGGGCGGGCGACTGCGCTCGCAGGTGTTTGAAGGCACGAAGGATGTGGTGGCCGAGCTGGGTGGCATGCGCTTCCCCGTATCGAGCACGGCGTTCTACCACTACGTCGACATGCTGGGCTTGAAGAGTGCGCCCTTCCCCAACCCGTTGACGCCCGCCTCGCCCAGCACGGTGATTGATCTGGAAGGCAAGACCTTTTACGCCGAGAAACTGGCCGATTTGCCCGCGATTTTTCGCGAAGTGGCCGAGGCCTGGGCGCAAGCGCTGGAAGACAGCGCGCAGTTCACGCCTGTGCAGGACGCGATCCGCGCACGCGATGTGCCGACGCTGAAACGGCTGTGGAACGAGTTGATTCCCAAATGGGATGACCGCACGTTTTACGATTTCGTGGCCAGCTCAGAGGCATTTGCCAAGCTGTCGTTCCACCACCGCGAACTGTTTGGCCAGGTGGGCTTTGGCACCGGCGGTTGGGATTCGGACTTCCCCAACTCGATGCTGGAAATTTTGCGCGTGGTGATGACGCAGTGCGATGACCACCAGCGTTTGATCGTCGGCGGCGCCGACCAGGTGCCGCACGGCCTGTGGCGCCATGCGCCCGCGACGCTGACACATTGGCCCAAGGGAATGACGCTGGAGAAATTGCACAACGGCGCGACCAAACCCGGCGTCGCGAAGATCGCACGCGCTCCAAGCGGCAAACTCGCTGTCACTGACTACTGGGGCACAACACGCGAGTACGCGGCCGTGCTGACCACCTGCCAGAGCTGGCTGCTGACCACGCAGATTGCCTGCGAAGAGTCGCTGTTCTCGCACAAGCTGTGGATGGCGCTGGACCGCACGCGCTACATGCAATCGAGCAAGACCTTTGTGATGGTGGACCGGCCGTTCTGGAAAGACAAGGACCCGGAGACTGGCCGTGATGTGATGAGCATGACGTTGACCGATCGTCTGACACGCGGCACTTATCTGTTTGACAACGGTCCGGACAAACCCGCCGCCATTTGCTTGTCGTACGCATGGATGAGCGACGCGCTAAAGATGCTGCCGCAGCCGGTGGAAAAGCGCGTGAAGCTGGCGCTGGATGCGTTGCAAAAAATCTACCCGAAGGTCGACATTGCCAGCCACATCATTGGAGATCCGATCTGCGTGTCGTGGGAAGCGGACCCGCATTTTCTGGGCGCGTTCAAGGGCGCACTGCCCGGACACTACCGCTACAACCAGCGCATGTATGCGCACTTCATGCAGGACGATTTTCCCGAAGCGCAAAAGGGCATCTTCATTGCGGGCGACGATGTGTCGTGGACACCGGCCTGGGTCGAAGGTGCGGTGCAGACCTCTCTGAACGCGGTATGGGGCATCCTGCACCAGCTGGGCGGCAAGACGCATGCGGACAACCCCGGCCCAGGTGACGTATTTGCGGAGCTTGGGCCTATCGCCCTGCCGGAATAAGCACTATGCAAACCCAACTGCATCTCGCACTGTGGCAATGCGCGCCACTGCCGCTAAAAGTTGAAGGCAATCTGAAGCGGCTGGATACCGCTGCAAAGGAAGCCGCACAAGGTGGTGCGGACGTTCTCGTGTGTCCAGAGATGTTTATCACCGGCTACAACATTGGCGCATCGCAGGTGCAGGCATTGGCGCAAGCCGCTGACGGCGCATTTGCACGCGGGGTGGCCGAGATTGCGAAGCGACATTCCATTGCCATCGTGTACGGCTACCCCGAGCGGGATGGCGGCGAAGTGTTTAACGCGGCGCAGTGCATTGCCGCTGATGGCGCGCCGCTGCTCAACATCCGCAAGGCCCATTTGTTTGGCGATCTGGACCGTAGCCAATTTTCTGCAGCGCCTGCACACGACACGTTGTTCGACTTCCTTGGCTGGAAGGTCGGCCTGCTGATTTGCTACGACGTGGAGTTTCCCGAGAACATGCGCCGCCTCGCGCTGGCGGGTGCTGACCTGGTGCTGGTACCCACAGCCAACATGCCGGACTACGACTTCGTTGCCCAAAGCATGGTGCCAGTGCGCGCCTATGAAAACCAGCTCTTCGTTGCGTATGCCAACTACGTCGGCGCCGAGGGTGAGGTGCAGTACGGGGGCTTGAGCAGCGTGGCTGCGCCCAATGGGCAGGTGCTGGCGAAGAGTGGTCGTGAATCTGAACTCTTATTCGCGACCGTGGATGCGAATCAGCTCGTCGCAACCCGCCTGCGCAATACGCATGTGGCCGATGCACGTGCGCTGTTGAAGGATCTCTGATGCGTCGCACTATTCCCGCCACCCATGCACTGCTGTGCTTTGAAGCAGCGGCGCGCCTGGAAAGCTTTACCCGCGCGGCGCAAGAGCTGTCGCTGACACAAAGCGCGATCTCCCGGCAGATCACCGCGCTGGAAGAGCTGGTCGGCACGGCGTTGTTTCGCCGCACACGCCATGGCGTGGCCGTTACCCAGGCAGGCGCCCGCTATGCCAAACAGGTGACGCTGCGGCTGCGTGCGTTGGAGCAGGACACGCTGGATGTGATGTCGACCCAAGGCCGCGGCGGCAGCGTGCGGCTGGCCAGTGTGCCGACCTTTGCGGCGCGGTGGCTGATCCCGCGCCTGCCGAATTTTGCAAAAGCACATCCAGACATCACGGTGCACATCGACACGCGCACCCGGCCCTTCATGTTTGCCGACACGCTGTTTGATGCGGCGCTGTACTCCGGCACCGCGGCGCAAGTGGCGCAATGGGCCGGCACGCGCGCCCACATGTTGCTGGCGGAAGAGGTGGTGCCCGTTTGCAGCCCCAAACTGTTGCAAGGGCGCAAGTCATTGAGCCCGACCGCGATTGCCAACTCGCCGCTGTTGCAGCAAAGCACACGTCCCGAATGCTGGCAGACCTGGTTCGCCGCCTGTGGCGTCGATGCCCCGCTGGCGCTGGCCGGGCCGCGCTATGAGCAGTTCTCGATGACCGCGGCGGCGGCCATTCAGGGCCTGGGCGTGGGTCTGATTCCGCGCCTGCTGATTGAGGAGGAGCTACGCACCGGGCAACTGGTGGTGGCGCACCCACAGTCGCTGCCGGAAGCGCGGCACTATTGGGTCGTGCAGCCCGACAGCGCCACGCCAAATACCGCGCTGGATATTTTTCTGGCTTGGCTGGAGGCGCAAACCGGTACTGTTTGATATGCTTTGTTACAAACAGGCATTCCTCAATACAAAGGCCTTGGCATGCGCATCTGGCAAAAACCCGTTTCCCTGGAAGAGCTGACTGCGTTAAATGTAGACAGCGCGCCCGGCCATTTGGGCATTGAATATCTGGAAATTGGTGACGACTACCTGGTTGGACGGGTTCCCGTGGACGCGCGCACCCGCCAGCCTTACGGCTTGCTGCACGGCGGTGTGTCTGTGGTGCTGGCCGAGACCTTGGGTTCGATGGGTGCCTATTACGCCAGTCCCGAAGGGCACCGCGCCGTGGGCTTGGACATCAACGCCAACCACCTGAAGGGCGTGACCGAGGGCTGGGTCACCGCAACCGCAAAGGCCGTGCACCGCGGGCGCACGACGCAGGTCTGGCAGATCGACATGCGCAACGATGCCGGAGACCTGACCTGTGTATCCCGCATCACCATGGCCATTCTGGCGCCCCGGTAAAACCACATGGCACACGCCCTGCAACGTCGACTGGTCCTGGTTTTGTGGCTTGTCGCTGCAGGATGGGCAATGTGCCTGCCAGCACAGGGCGCGGCTCCCTCCTCCACATGGGTGTTGACCAGCGCGCAGCCCGCGATCGCGCTGCAAGGCCAGGTGGACACCTGGCTGGAGAGCAGCCGTGGCGCCAGCGTGCAGGACGTAGCAAAAGCAAAAGACCTCTTCACATCGCACACGCTGGGGCTGCCTTTTGAGTTCAGCGAAAGCAATACGGTCTGGATCCGATTGCGCCTGCAGCGCAGGCCGGGCGAGACGGAGCACTGGATATTGAACGCGCCGGTTCCATTTCTGGACTCCATCAGCCTGTTCCAGCGCGACGGCAATGGTGTCTGGACCGAGCAAAAGGCCGGGGACGCGCTGGCGCACACCGAATGGTCACGCCAGGGCCTGACGCCTGCGTTCAACCTCAACCTGACCGGCAGCGCGCCGCAGGAGGTCTATCTGCAGGTACGCAACTACACGCGTGCAGACGTTCCCTTGCGCATTGCCACCGACGACGTCCATACCCAACGGCAGGCCGACGAGTCGCTGGCGCTGGGCTGGATCTTGGGGTTTCTGGTCACTTTTGTCGGTCTGTCGATATTGCGTTTTGTACAGCACCGCGCGCAGCCGGATCTGGCCGCGCTGGGCTATACCCTGCTGGTGATTGCGACCGTGACCCAGATCAACGGCATATTGAATGCCACGCTGTGGCAAAACCTGCCTGCTCTGGCCAACCATGCCAGCCGGGTGATCGCGCCGATTGCCGTCGGCGGCTCGCTCCTGTACATGCGAGAACTGTATTCGCTGTCCATCCACTACCACCGCTTTGACCGTTTCCTGGGCAGCGTAGGTCTGGCTGCCATTGTGTTTTCCATGGGCGTGCTGGTGCTGGATCCGCTCAGCGCCAACCAGATGGAGTCGCTGATATTCGTCGTCTCCACCGGCGTTGCGCTGACCGGCGCCGTCTTGAGCTGGCGCGCGGGATCTCTCATTTGGCGCTTGCTGGTACTTGCCACTGCGCCGCAGTCATTGATGGTCTTGTGGCTTGCGGCAGAAGATCTGGATCTGGTATTGCCGCATTGGGAGATGCGCTACGTCTCCTCGTTCTTCCTGACGCTGTCCGTGCCGCTGTTCGCTGTGGCCTTGAGCAGACTCACCCATGACCGCAAGGAGCGCGAACAGCGCACCCAGCACCTGGCCACGCAGGATGCGCTGACCGGCCTGCTGACGCCCGCGGCCTTTGGTATTCAGCTGGAGGATGCATTGCAACGGGTCCATGAACAGCACGAGCCGGTCGCTCTGGTGCTGATCAACCTGGTGAACTACAGCCAGATCGTGGGCCACTTTGGACAGAGCATGGGCGAGCAATGCGAGTTGCGCGCGGTGGTCAAGCTACACCGCGTATTGCGCGACGTGGACCCGGCCGGGCGCATCCGTTCAGGCAAATTTGCGCTGCTCCTGGAGGGCATCAAAACCCGCAATCAACTCAATGAGCGCATGGTCAAGCTGATTGCGTCGGGCCTGATGCCGCAAGCCGGGCTGGAGCCCCAGGTGCCTTTGCAGTTCCACGCCGCCTGTGTGCTGCTGCACGAACGCCCGCTGGAAACCGCCTCGGCCATCGAGACGCTGTTGGAACTTCTCTCCACGATGGCGCCCGGCACGCGCCGCCCCATCCGCTTCGTCGACGCGATCGACACCCTGCCCGTAGACCACGGAACGACCGGGTCCTTTCAGGCGCAATAAACGCGGGATGCGCGACTAGCGCTTATTCGGATGCGGCGCGCGCCAGCCGCTCGCTCTTCCAATACACATCGTCGCCCACGGTGCCGTCGGTGCGATAACGGTTCAACACCCGGGCCAGCACAAACATCAAATCGGACAAGCGGTTCAGGTATTGGCGCGGCGTGTCTTTGAGTGTTTCTTCCTGCCCTAGCGCCACCACGGCGCGCTCGGCACGGCGCGCCACGGTGCGGCACACATGGGCCAGCGATGCCGCGCGCGTGCCCGCGGGCAGGATGAACTCCTGCAGGCGGGGCAAGGCTTCGTTGTGTTCCGCCAAAGCCTCGTCCAGCGCCAGCACCGCCTCGTTCTTCAGCAACTCGTAACCCGGGATCGACAGCTCGCCACCCAAGTTGAAAAGCTGGTGCTGGATTTCGACCAGCAGCATGCGCACGCCTTCAGGCATCTCTTCGCACAACAGCACACCGATGTTGGAATTGAGTTCGTCCACATCGCCCATCGCATGCACGCGCAGGCTGTCCTTGGAGACACGGGTGTTGTCACCCAGGCCGGTGGTGCCGTTGTCCCCGGTGCGGGTGGCGATTTGTGTCAGGCGGTTGGCCATGCGAATACTCCAGTGTCAGCAAGCGTAATCTGCCTATCGTAAACTGGTCCGATGAAAACCAAAGCCGCCATCGCCTGGAAAGCAGGCCAACCCCTCACCATCGAAACCGTAGACCTGGAAGGCCCCAAATTTGGCGAGGTGCTGGTCGAGATCAAAGCCACCGGCATTTGCCATACCGACTACTACACGCTGAGCGGAGCTGACCCGGAGGGCATCTTCCCCGCGATCCTGGGCCACGAAGGCGCGGGCATTGTGGTGGATGTGGGGCCGGGCGTTACGACGCTGAAAAAGGGTGACCATGTCATCCCGCTATACACGCCCGAGTGCCGCACCTGCAAGTTTTGTCTCTCGCGCAAAACCAATTTGTGCCAGTTGATTCGCGGCACGCTAGGCAAAGGCCTGATGCCCGACGCCACGTCGCGCTTCAGTCTGGACGGCAAGCCGATCTTTCACTACATGGGCACGTCAACGTTCAGCAACTACACGGTTGCGCCTGAAATCAGCCTGGCCAAGATTCGCGAGGACGCGCCGTTCGACAAGGTTTGCTACATCGGCTGCGGCGTCACCACCGGCATTGGCGCGGTGATCTTCACGGCCAAGGTCGAGGCTGGCGCCAATGTGGTGGTGTTTGGTTTGGGTGGTATCGGCCTGAATGTGATCCAGGGCGCGAAGATGGTGGGCGCGGACAAGATCATTGGCGTGGACATCAACCCCGCGCGGCAGGAGATGGCACGTAAATTCGGCATGACGCACTTCATCAACCCCAAGGAAGTACCGAACGTCGTCGACGCGATCGTGCAACTGACCGACGGCGGTGCCGACTACAGCTTTGAATGCATTGGCAACACGCAGGTAATGCGCCAGGCACTGGAGTGCACGCACAAGGGCTGGGGCCGCAGCATCATCATCGGCGTGGCCGAGGCCGGTGCCGAAATTTCCACACGCCCGTTCCAGCTGGTGACCGGCCGCAAGTGGGAAGGCTCGGCCTTTGGCGGCGCACGCGGCCGCACCGATGTGCCGAAGATCGTGGACTGGTACATGGAGGGCAAGATCAATATCGACGACCTGATCACCCACACCATGCCGCTGGAAGATATCAACAAGGGGTTTGATCTGATGAAGGGCGGAGAATCCATCCGCGGCGTCGTGATTTACTGATAAATCTGGCTGTAAGCCGCATGGAATGTGCGTAAGCAGCTACTAATTACATAGCATCATGACAACCTCCCCGTTTGAACTGATCAGCGAACACGCCTGCTTTGGCGGCGTGCAGCGCTTCTACCGGCATGCATCCAGCGCGATTGGACTGCTGATGCGCTTCTCGGTGTTTCTGCCTGCAGAGGCGCAGCAGGGCGCGGTGCCCGCGCTGATGTATCTGGCAGGCCTGACCTGCAATGAAGAAACCTTCATGACCAAGGGCGGCGCACAGCGTTATGCCGCCGAGCATGGCATCGCCTTGATCGCACCCGACACCAGCCCGCGCGGCGCCAATATTCCCGGTGAGGCAGATGCCTGGGACTTCGGTCTGGCGGCAGGCTTCTACATTGATGCCACACAAGCGCCTTGGGCTCCGCACTACCGGATGGAGAGTTATCTCATTCAGGAGCTGTTGCCTGCGATCACGATGCACTTGCCGGTGGACGGTAGCCGCTTGGGCATCACCGGCCACTCGATGGGTGGCCATGGAGCGCTGACGTTGGCGTTGAAGTACCCGGATCTGTTCCGCTCGGTGTCCGCCTTCGCGCCCATCTGTGCACCGACCCAATGTCCATGGGGTGACAAAGCCTTCACCGGTTACCTGGGTGCAGACCTGGTGAAGTGGCAAGACCATGACGCCACTGTGTTGATGGCGCGGCACACCGCTGCACCGTTTCCGCAGGGCATCCTGATTGACCAGGGCCTGGCGGACAAATTCCTGGCTGACCAGTTGCACCCGCATTTGCTGGAAGCCGCGTGCAACCAAGTGGGCCAACCGCTGACACTGCGCCGCCATGCGGGCTATGACCATGGCTACTATTTTGTGTCTACGTTCATGGCGGACCACGTCGCGCACCACGCTTCGGCCTTGCGCTGAGCAGGAGAACCTTATGTCAATCGCTGAAACCTCTTTGCCCCGGGTCCAACAGCGGCCTCTGCCCGATGCGCTCCAAGCTGCATTGCGAGAGACCTTTGGCGAACAGTTCTCGGTGGCAATGGCAGTGCGTGAACAACACGGGCGCGACGAATCGGCCTTCACCGTGCCGCCGCCCTCTGCCGTGGTGTTTGCACAAAGCACCGCCGATGTGGCAAAGGCCGTGAAGCTCTGCGCGCAATACAAGGTGCCGGTCATTCCGTTCGGTGTGGGCTCGTCGCTGGAAGGCCATTTGCTGGCGGTGCAAGGCGGTATCAGCCTGGACGTCAGCCGCATGAACGCCGTGCTGTCGATCAACGCCGAGGATTTGACGGTCACGGTGCAGCCGGGCGTTACGCGCAAACAGTTGAACGAGGCCGTGAAAAGCACCGGCCTGTTTTTTCCTATCGACCCCGGCGCCGACGCGACGATTGGCGGCATGAGCGCCACGCGCGCCAGTGGCACAAACGCGGTGCGCTACGGCACGATGCGCGAGAACGTATTGGCCCTGGAAGTGGTGACAGCCAGCGGCGAAATCATCCACACGGGCACGCGCGCGAAGAAGTCCTCTGCAGGCTACGACCTGACGCGGCTGATGGTCGGCTCTGAGGGCACGCTGGGCGTGATCACCGAAGTGACCGTCAAACTGTACCCACTGCCTGAAGCCGTGATGGCGGCGACCTGCTCGTTCGCCACGCTCGCCGACGCGGTCAACACGACGATTCAGATCATCCAGCTCGGCGTACCGATCGCACGCTGCGAACTGCTGGACGCGAACACCATCCGCATGGTCAACGCACATTCCAAACTCACGTTGCGCGAAGACGCGATGCTGTTGATGGAGTTTCACGGTTCACCCGACAGCGTGAAGGAACAGGTGGAAACCGTGCAAGAGATTGCCAGTGATTTTGGCGGGCAAACCTTCGAATGGGCTGAAACGCCCGAAGAGCGCACGCGCCTGTGGACCGCGCGACACAACGCCTACTTTGCCGGCGTGCAATCGCGCCCGGGTTGCAAGGCGATCACGACCGACGCCTGCGTACCGATCTCACGCCTGGCCGATGCACTGCTCGACTCCGTGACCGAAGCGCAAGAGGCAGGCATCCCGTACTTCCTGGTCGGCCACGTGGGCGACGGCAATTTCCATATGGGTTATCTGATTGATCCCGACTCGGATGTCGAGCGCGAACTGGCCGAAAAGCTCAACCACCAGTTGGTCACGCGGGCTTTGAAACTGGGCGGCACCTGCACCGGTGAACACGGCGTGGGTTTGCACAAGATGGGCTTTCTGCTGGAAGAGACGGGGGGCGGGGCGGTGGAGATGATGCGCACCATCAAACGCGCGCTGGACCCGGACAATATTCTGAATCCGGGAAAAATCTTTTCGCTATAAAAGATATAGCTGCTCACGCACATTCCATGCGCGTGAGCAGCTATTTTCCTTTGAGAAGCGTACGACTTAACGGCTTACCGAGCCCTGGGCCGAGGCATCACCACGAACCTGTGGGTTCTCGCGTGAAACCTGGGCGCTGCCTTGACCCTTGCCCGATGCCTGTGCGTGGCGGGTCGTAGCGGAGGCCGTTGAGGGCGAAGCTGTTGCTGTTGCTGCTGCTGCTGGTGCAGCCGTAGTAGGTGCAGTCGTGGCAGGTGCGGTAGCAGAAGGGGTTGCTACAGCAGGCGCTGCGGGTGCCTTGCCAATACTGGTTTCACCGCTGCCATTGCCAGCAGCGCTGGTGGTCAACGCATTGGTGCTGGACGACAACGCACCCTTGGCATCTGCACCGCGACTCAACAGGCCCTGGCGTGTTGCGCCCGCTTGACCGCTGGCTTGGGTGGTGGCGGACTGCTGCGCGCCGGCCGCTTGATTGCTCGCTGCCGCAGGCGCTTCATTCGCAACCTGTGCAGCACCGGCGGCGCTACCTGCAGCCGTTGCGGTGCCCTTGTTGGCAGCGGCCTGGCCTTCGGCACTGGCTTGGCCCACGGCTTTCAGTGCGCGGTCACCGCGGGGCAGTGTGGCGCTGTTGGAGAGGGCACCTTGGCCCGAACCCATGCCGCCGACATTCATCCCGCCGGGGCCAAAACCGCCTGTGATACCGCCCATGGCACCGCCAGACAGACCACCCACCGCACCGCCCAGTGGGCCCGCTTGCGCAGAGAGCGTGAACAAACCTGCGGACACCACTGCAGTGGCAATGACGTTACGAACCAGAGTTTGACGTTTGAACATGATGAGCTCCTTCATTCCATTTGCGGAGCCAGCCAATCTGGCCCCTACAAACAAGACAACGAAGCCCGTCTTTGCTTTCTTCCGTCTGGATGTGTAAACAATTGAAACAGCGCCTGGAGCGAGGCACTTACTGCTTGTCTGCGCCGACCAGCCCCCAGCCGTACACCGGATCGCGGCCCGGCGCTCCCAAGTCCTGGGTCGATGCAGCCAAACGCGCGACGGCCGCTTGTGCTGCAGCCACATCCGGGTAGGGCAACTGCCGCGCCAGCAAGGCCGCAACCCGCGGCGCTGCAAACGAAGTACCGCGAACAGCGCGCGACCCCCCCCCGATCTGGGCCGCGCTGGCATACACGCCTTGCGCAGCAAACATGACTTGCGGCCCCTGCGCGGCTTCGGGCAATACGCGCTGCGAATTCGTTACCCCGGTCACGCCCACAACACCCGCATACGACGCCGGATACAGCGGCGCTGCGGCCGGCCCGTCGTTGCCCACGGCCGCCACCAGCAGATGGCCCTTGCGCACCATGGCTTGCACACTGCGCTCCAGCAGGCGGTTCATTGGCCCGACCAGGCTGATGTTGATAACACCCACACGTTCACGCGCCATCCATGCGAGCGCCGAGGCCACGTCTTCGGCCGAGCCGCCTGCGGGCTGGTCGCAGTAGATATCAGCGGTGTAGAGAACGGCACTACCCGGTTGGCTTGCGCGGTCTTGCCCAACTAACAAGGAAGCCACTGTGGTTCCATGCGCGCCAGGGACGCGCGCACCCTGGCAGCCCCAAGGGTGCAACTGCGTGCGCTGCAACGCAGCGTGCTGCGCGTCGACGCCACTGTCTATCAGCCCGACGCGTATAGGCCCAGTGGATGCAGCGGCGGCACTGCCCGAGCCTGTATCGCCACTGGCCGTATAGATATGGTTGAAGTCAACTTCCAATTGCGGCTGCAGATCCCGCAGCACTTTCAACGCACGCGCGGTGGGCATGTTGCCCGGGGGACGCAACACGACCTGGTGCAAATCGAGTTCGGGCAGCGACTGTTCGCGCAGTTTCACAAAGCCAAGCGCCAGCGCAGCCTCCACGGCGGCGGGCGTTGGCGACAGCAGCACCAGCTCGCTGCGGCGCACGGGTTCACCCGCCGGATCGGCCTCCAATTCGTCTGCATGTTTGCGCAGCAGCTCGCGCACCGTCGTCAGCCGAAGTTGTTGCAACGGCAATGCGTTGCGCGCCGTGTCCAGGGTTTGCTGCACGGGCAGCTGGGGCAGGGTGGGAAGCGGCAGTGACGGCAAGCCGATCCGGCCCCCACCCAATTGCGCGTAAGCCGGCGGCGCCCAGAGCAACCCGGCCAAGCCCAACCAGGCGGCCATGCGAACGAGCCGGCGCAATAGGCGTTGCAACGGGAATTGCAATCGCAAACGCAGCCCCAAAAGGGCCGCAGAAGGGGAAAATGGCATGTGCATGCGATGATAACGAGCACCACCGGGAAGAAAATCCCTGCTTCAAGCGTTGTACCTTAAATAGATGGCAGACCTTTCACCGACTGTGCGCAATGACATTGCCGCCTTGCTACCGCGCCTGCGGCGGTTTGGTCGCACGCTTGCGCGCAATCAGGAAGATGCCGACGACCTGGTGCAAATCGCCGTGGAGCGCGCCCTGACGCATTCCCACCAGTGGCAACCCGGCACACGACTGGACAGCTGGATGTTTCGAATCATGCAAAACGCCTGGATAGATGAGAGCCGCGCACGCGAACGCCGCGCGCAAACCTTTGTCGGAGAAGAGGCCGGAGAGCACGTGGGCGTGAACCCCACCGATGCGCAGATCGATGCGATCGCGGTGCGCAAGGCGGTGGCGCAGCTGAACGACGAGCAGCGCGCCGTCGTTGGTCTGGTACTGGTCGAAGGCCTGCCTTACAAGGAAGCGGCCGACGTACTGGGCATTCCGATCGGCACACTGACCAGCCGCCTGGCCCGCGCACGCGATGCCTTGCAAGCCATTCTGGCCGGCCCCACGGGAGCACGCATATGAACTGGAGTGACAGCACGCTGACTGCTTTTGCCGATGGCGAACTGGATGCCAGCCAGAGCAACCAACTCGAAGCCGCTCTGACGAATGACGATGCCCTGCTGCAGCGTCTGGAAGCCATCACGCGGCAGCGCGATCGCCTCGCCGCCGCGTTTGCGCCGGTGCTGGACGAGCCCATTCCGGATCGCTTAAGCGCATTGCTGCGCGAGCCCTCCGTTGCAAGTGTCAACGTAACGGACCTGCGCGCCGCACGCGCCGAAAAAGAATTGCTGGCTGGCCTTCAAGAGCAACTTGTCCCTGCGCCGCGCAAGGCATTTTCCTCCTGGGCCCAGTGGGGCGGCATGGCGGCCAGTGTGGTGCTGGGCGTCATGATGGGTTCCCAGTTCAAACCCTCTATCGGCAATGGCGATATGGGGTTGCAGGACGGCAAGCTGATGGCGGGCGGTGCGATTGAGAAATCGCTTGCCACACAACTGGCCAATGACAACCGCAGCGGCGGCCCGGTCAATGTGCAACTGAGTTTTGTCGACAAGCGCGGTCAGTATTGCCGCACCTTCAGCACCGGCCAAGTCGCCGGGCTGGCCTGCCAGGACGGCGGACAATGGGCGGTACAGCATCTGGCATCTGTGGACGCCGCGGCTGGCACATCAACTGACGCGAACATGCGCCAGGCCAGCAGCGCCCTGCCCCGTGCGGTACTGGATGCGGTGGATCAGCGGATTTCGGGAGACGCACTCAATGCCGACGCCGAGCGCGCGGCGCGCGCGCAAGGATGGAAGCGCTAACGCTGATTTACAGCCGCCGACTCAAAGCTCGGCGATTTCGGCAATCGCGTTGGCCAAGTATTCGATCTTTTGCTGCATGTCCTCATCGGTATCGGCATGGCGCTTGGCGATTTCGGCAAAGGTTTCCTTGACGTGAATGAAGGCATCCACGACATCGGGGTCGAAGTGCGCACCGCGCTCACTCGAAATCACACCCACAGCAGCTTCATGGCTCATGCCGACCTTGTAAACCTTGCTGGTAATCAGCGCGTCGTAAACGTCTGCAAGCGCAACGATACGGGCGGACAAAGGAATCTGGTCGCCAAAAATGCCATGCGGGTAACCGCTTCCATCCCACTTCTCCTGGTGAGACAACGTAATTTCCTTGGCGATTTCAAGCAATGGGGTTGTTTTCCCCAACGTCTTTTCGGCACGCACAATCGCCGCATGGCCCAGGGTGGTATGGGTCCGCATGATGGTGATTTCCGCTGGGGTCAAGCGACCAGGCTTGAGCAAGATACGGTCCGGAATGGCAATCGTCCCCAGGTCGTATGCCGGCACGCTACGGCTCAGGGTTTTGCAGAAGTCGTCCGTCAGTACCGACTCGAATGCAGGCAAGGTCCGCATGTGATCGGTCAAGGCATGCACATAACCTTGCACCCGCACGATGTGACTCTCGGTATCAGACTCGCGCATCTCCGACAACGATGCCATCGCCATGACGATGACCTGATTGGCATGCAATGCGTCGGATGCGGAATAGGCAAATACAGGTTCGCTCGCGTTCATGGGGCTCCTTTGCTGTGCGCCCGAAGTGGTGCTTGATACAGCCACACCATTTTGCCACCAGGTGCGGTGAAGTGGCTAGTAGCTTGCAGCGTGGTGGCCTCAAACTCCAGACTGACCATCCAGGCGCCCGGGCGCAGCTCACGCGCCGCCTTTTGCGCCGCGCGCTCCATGCTCTCCGGCCGTTGGAACAGGTAGACCATGTCATAGGAAGACCAGTCAGCCTTCCAGATGTCGCCCTGACGCACACGCGCCCAGGGGCAGCGTAGGGCGCATAGAAAGCGCAAAGGCCAGGAAAACTCCAGGCCATGCAATTGCGCCTGCGGATACGCGCGGCGCAAAGCCTGCAAGCCGTGGCCCAGGCCGCAGCCCGCGTCCAGCACACGGGCGCCATCGGCCAAAGGCGCGTGTTGTGGCAAGTCCGTCAGCGCATCCAGCGGCGTCGGAAACAGCGGCGCATCGCGCCAGGCATTCATCGGATACACCAGCAGCAACAGGCCAAGCGGCAACAGCCAAGCCCAGGCCGGTACGGCGCTCCCGCCCAGCAGCCCCAAGGTCAGCGCCAACGACACCGGAAAGCCAGCGGCTGTGAGGCCACGGCGCCACCAACTCTTGCCCCACAGACTCAGCAACACGCCCAACGCACTGGCCAGCGCCAGCGACCATTGCAAGGCCACGCCCTGCTCCCACAGCGCACGAAACAGCGTCCAGCACAGCACCCAGGCCACGATGGCTGGCAACGGCCAGGGCCAGCAGGCGGGGTTGAAACGGCGCAATGGGTTAGACATAAAAAGAGCCGCTGGCGCCCGTGGTATGTGCGCAAGCAACTCTCATTTTTATAGCGATTGAAAGTTGAAAATCAGCGACTCGCGCCGGGCGACAGGCGCTCAATCAGGCCGTTGAGCTCATCGAGCGAACCGAACTGGATGACCAGCTCGCCCATCTCTTCCATGCGGCCATTGCGTTTGACGCGCTTCTTGATATGCACGTCCACTTGCGCCATCAACAGGTCGGAGAGTTCTTCTTCGACGCGCTTCAAGTCGCGTGATTTTTCCTTGGGTGGCTTTTGAGGCGTCAGCGAAAACTCGGCACTGAGTTTCTTCACCAGACTCTCTGCTTCGCGCACCGACAGCTTCTTGGTGGCGATCTGGTTCGCCGCGGTGATCTGTGTCGCACGATCCAATGCGAGCAGCGCGCGCGCGTGGCCCATGTCAATGTCACCGGCCATCAGCATGGTCTGCACCGGGTCGGCCAGATTCAGCAGGCGCAGCAGATTGGACGCTGCACTGCGCGAACGGCCCACGGCTTGTGCGGCAGTCTCATGCGTCAGGCCAAACTCCTTGATCAGGCGTTGCAGACCCTGCGCTTCTTCCAGCGGGTTCAGGTCTTCACGCTGGATATTCTCGATCAGCGCCATCGCCGCAGCGGCTTCGTTGGGCACATCGCGTACCAGCACCGGCACGCTGTCCAGGCCCGCCAGCTTGGCGGCGCGGAAACGGCGCTCACCGGCGATGATTTCGTAGATCGCGCGCTTCTTGCCGTCACCTATGTGTTTGGCAGCATCCTTGTCGTCCAGCTTGCGCACGAGGATGGGCTGCATGATGCCCTGCGCCTTGATGCTCTCGGCCAGCTCGTACAAGGCGCCCTCGTCCATCCGCGTGCGCGGCTGGTACACACCGGCCACCATGTCGGCCAGCATCAGCGTGCTGGGCTGGCCCGGGTTTGCGGGCGTTGCGTCTGCGGCAGGCGCGTCTTTGACCTTGGGCCCCAGCAGCGCTTCCAATCCCATTCCCAAACCCTTGGGTTTCTTCGTGACCATGTTCTTATTCCTTTATGTATGTTGCCCCCACGCTCCGCCGCTGCGCGGGTCGCTGCCCCCAAGGGGGCTAACTCGCCTTGGGGCGGCCCGGCGGCGAGTTGTTCTGTTTCAAAATGCTTTCATCGCGCGCGATCAGCGCCTGCAATCTGTCGTGTCCATCGGGCCAGTCGCCCAATCCTGATTCGCCGTTGATATGGCCGCATGCGCCATAGTCCACAAACTCGGCGCCCCACATCGCAGCAAACTCTTGCGCACGGGTGAAGCCGCAATAAGGGTCGTTGGTGCTGCCCAATAGTTGCGCCGCAAACGGCAAGCGTTGCTTCACCACCGGCGACCAACTTTTCAATGCTGCGCGCAACTCTTCGCGCTCAGGGTCTCCCGGTGCGACCAGCAGCGCGGCTTTCACCTTGTGCGTATTGCCGGAGTGTTCGGCCCATGCGGCGGTCAGCATGCAGCCCAGACTGTGCGCGACCAGCACCACGGGCCCATCAGCGGCCAGCACATATTCTTCGAGCTGCGCCATCCAGTCACCGCGCAAGGGCTGCATCCAGTCGTGCTGCTGCACACGCGTGTAGCCATGCAGCGCCTCCCAGCGGCTTTGCCAATGGGCGTCGCCAGAGTTCTGCCAGCCGGGCAGGATCAGGACGTTGCGGGGTGCAAGTGTAGTCACGGGTTGCTATAAATTCAGTAGCTGCTTACGCAATATCTATGCGGGTTACAGGCCATTTTGCCTGGTAAATCACATGTTCTTGATGCGCGCCACCATCTCTTCGGCAAAGGCCACAAATGCCTGCGCACCCTTGGAGTTGGGGTCAAACACCACGCCCGGCACGCCATAACTAGGCGCTTCGGCCAAGCGCACATTGCGCGGGATCACCGAGTCAAACACCTTGTCGCCAAAGTGCGCTTTGAGCTGGTCGCTGACGTTCTGCTGCAAGGTAATACGCGGGTCGAACATCACGCGCAGCAGGCCGATGATTTGCAGGTCATCGTTGAGATTTGCCTTGACCTGCTTGATGGTGTTGACGAGATCGGTCAGGCCTTCCAGCGCAAAGTATTCGCACTGCATGGGAACGATCACGCCGTGCGCGCAGCACAGGCCGTTCAGCGTCAGCATCGACAGTGATGGCGGGCAGTCGATCAACACAAAGTCGTATTCGGAATCGACCTCGGCAAGGGCCAGCTTCAGGCGCTTCTCGCGCCGCTCCACTTCCACCAGCTCCACTTCGGCGCCAGCGAGTTCGCGGTTCGCGCCGAGGATGTCGTAGCTGCAGCCGCCTTCTTTGAGCTTGTCGCTCTGCGCACGGGCTTCGGCGATCGACGCCGACTCGAGCAGCACGTCATACACGGTCAGCTCCAGCTTGCGCTTGTCCACACCCGAACCCATGGTCGCATTGCCCTGCGGGTCCAGGTCAATCATCAGCACGCGCTGACCAACCTTGGCCAAACCTGCCGCGAGGTTCACGGTGGTAGTGGTTTTGCCAACGCCACCTTTTTGGTTGGCAACACAGAAGATTTTGGCCATGGGGTCTAGTGAGAGGAAAAGTAAATAGCGTGGGCGGCGTGTTTCACGTGGAACAGCTGCTTAGCGGGAAAGCGCCAGCTTGACGCCAAAGCCCACCAGGAAAAATCCGGCGACCTTCTCCAGCACGCGACCAATCATCGGGTTGGCGCGCACGCGCTCCGCCAGGAAGTGGGTCAACAAGGTGGCGCCCAATCCATAGAGGAAAGTCAAGAAAGCAATCGTCGCGGCCATGAATCCGTAAGTCACCAAACCTTGCTGCTTGGCCGGGTCCACGAACAGCGGGAAGAAGGCCATATAGAACAGGATGGCCTTGGGGTTCAGCAAGGTGATCATCAGCGCCTGGCGCAGGTAGTGGCCGGCCTTGATATTGAGAACCGGCGCCGCACCGGGTTTGGCCAGAATCATTTTGATGCCCAACCAGGCCAGGTAGATCGCACCCAACCACTGCACCGCATGGAAGGCATCCGGATAGGCAGCCAGTAAGGCGGCGACACCGGCGACCGCCGACCACATTAGCACCTGATCGCCAAGGATCACACCCAGCGTAGCAGCCAGTCCGCCCGCAATTCCGCCTTTGCTGGTCGATGTCACCAAGGCCAAATTGCCCGGGCCGGGAATGGCCAGGAACACGATGACTGTGATGACAAAAGTGCCGTAATCGGTGACGCCGAGCATGGGTGGTTTCTTTCAGGGGAAGGGGGTGAGTTTACGTTGGATTTTTGGCGGTCCGGTTTTGTAATGCTCACCTGCTTTTAAGGCACTTCGCTCGTACGCATCAGTCGCGGCGTATGCGTTTTGCTCCGTGTCCCCCGGGGCCGTGAGGGCCCCTCCTCCTTGACCTGCGCAAAACGCACACACCACACCTGCTGCTAATGAGCGTCGAGCGAAGGGAAGTTAGGGTCACTGGCTTGCCAGCACAGCCAAAGATCAGGTGGGTTGGGTGCTCCTTTTCGGGAGGTCAAGGAGGAGCGGCCCTCACGGCCGCGGGGGACACGTACGAAAAGGAGTACCCGACACGCCTGATCCAGAAGGGACGCAGGCGAAAAAGGAAGTTCAGACTGCCGAAGTCCGGCGCATCCAAACAATGCACCGCTCCGCATCCAACCCCGGCACCGCCAGTTGTTCCACGTGAAACACTTCCACGGCTGGGGGCAACGCGGCAATCTCATCCGCCGGATGCTTGCCCTTCATCCCCATCCAGACACCCTGCTCCCCCAACGCCCCGACCGACCAAGTCGTGAAATCGACCAACGACGCAAAGGCGCGGGAGCTGACAACCTGGTATTTGTCGGTCAGGTTTTCGACGCGGGCATGGATGCCTCGCAGATTGGGTAGCTTCAGACTGACCGCTACCTGCTGGATAAACGCCGCCTTTTTGGCAACCGTGTCCACGCAATGCACGGTGATGTCCGGGCAGCAAATGGCGATTACCGCACCCGGAAGCCCGGCGCCGGAACCCACATCGAGCAACCGAATCTGGCCAACAGCGGCTTGCCGACGCAACGGCGCAATGACCGCCAAACTGTCCAGCAAATGGTGTGTCAGCATTTCCGCCGGGTCGCGGACAGCCGTCAGGTTGTAGACCTTGGTCCATTTCTGGATCAGGTCTACGTAGTCCAATAGTTGTTGGGCCTGGGCTTCAGACAGGGGCAAGCCCAGTTCGGCCAGACCTTTGTCCAGCCCCGCCCGCAAAGGATGCGTCACGCTTGCAGCTCCGCCTGTGCTTCCACCTTGTCGGTGAATCCGCGGAAGTTGCCCTTCTTCAGATGGATCAGCAAAAGCGAGATTGTCGCGGGCGTGATGCCCGACATGCGGGACGCCTGCCCCAGGGTTTCCGGCCGCTGTTTGCTCAGGCGCTGGCGCGCCTCGATGCTCAGCGCCGTGACTTGCATGTAGTCCAGCTCGGCGGGCAACCGCAGATTTTCATAATGGGCGGCACGTTCGACTTCGTCCTTTTGGCGGGTAATGTAACCGGAGTATTTGGCGGCAATCTCAACCTGCTCGATCACGGCAGCGACGAAAACGTCCTGCGCCAAACCAGCGGTATCCGCTGTTTCACGTGGAACATCGGCAGCACCAACTGCCGGCAAATCCCGGTTCGCGTATTTGCCGCCATCCAAAGACATCAACCCGGCGTAGTCCACATCAGGTCGACGCAGCAGGTCGCCGAGGTTGTATTCATGCTCGATCGCCTTGCCCAAAACCCGGGCCGACTCGGTGGCGGGCAGGTTATTCGGGTTCACCCAGATGCCGCGCAGGCGTTCTGTTTCACGTGAAACAGCATCGCGCTTGCGGCAGAAAGCGTCCCAGCGGGCGTCGTCCACCAGCCCCAGCTTGCGGCCGGTTTCGGTCAGGCGGGCGTCGGCATTGTCTTCGCGCAGCTGCAGGCGGAACTCGGCGCGGCTGGTGAACATGCGGTACGGCTCGGTCACGCCCTTGGTAATCAGGTCGTCCACCAGCACACCCAGATAGGCTTCGTCCCGGCCCGGCAGCCAAGCTTCGTCGCCACGGCATTGCAGCGCGGCGTTGATACCGGCGAACATGCCTTGGGCCGCCGCCTCTTCGTAGCCGGTCGTGCCGTTGATCTGCCCAGCGAAGAACAGGCCGCTGACTTGGCGGGTTTCGAAGCTGCTCTTCAGGGAGCGCGGGTCAAAGTAGTCGTACTCGATGGCGTAGCCGGGGCGCAGGATGTGGGCGTTTTCCATGCCGGCCATCGAACGCACCAGGTCGTACTGAATGTCGAACGGCAGGCTGGTCGAGATGCCGTTCGGGTAGATCTCGTGCGTGGTCAGGCCTTCGGGTTCCAGGAAAATCTGGTGGCTGTCCTTGTCGGCAAAGCGGTTGATCTTGTCTTCGACACTCGGGCAATAGCGCGGGCCTACGCCTTCGATCTTGCCCATGAACATCGGGCTGCGGTCGAAGCCGGAGCGGATGATGTCGTGGGTGCGTTCGTTGGTGTGGGTGATCCAGCACGGCACCTGGCGGGGGTGCATATCGACCCGACCCATGAAACTGAACACCGGCATCACCGGGCTCATGCCGCCGGGCGTACCGTCGCCGGGCTGCTCAATGCATTTGGAGAAATCAATCGTGCGGCCATCGATGCGCGGCGGCGTACCGGTCTTCAACCGGCCTTGCGGCAGCTTTAGTTCTTTCAGCCGCGCGGACAAAGTCACCGCAGGCGGATCCCCTGCCCGGCCCGCCGCGTAGTTGTTCAGGCCCACATGGATCTTGCCGTCGAGGAAGGTACCGGCAGTCAGCACCACGGTCTTGGAGCGGAATTGGATACCTACCTGTGTGACGGCGCCGACCACGCGGTCGCCTTCGATGATCAGGTCGTCCACCGCCTGCTGGAACAATTGCAGGTTGGGCTGGTTCTCCAGCATGCGGCGGATCGCCGCCTTGTACAGAATGCGGTCGGCCTGCGCACGGGTGGCGCGCACGGCCGGGCCCTTGCTGGAATTGAGAATGCGGAACTGGATGCCTGCCTCGTCGGTGGCCAGCGCCATCGCACCGCCCATCGCATCCACTTCTTTGACGAGGTGGCCTTTGCCAATACCGCCGATAGAGGGGTTGCAGCTCATCTGCCCCAACGTCTCGATGTTGTGCGACAGCAGCAGGGTCTTGGCGCCCATGCGTGCCGCGGCCAACGCGGCCTCGGTTCCGGCATGGCCACCGCCAACGACGATGACATCGAAATGTTCTGGATACAGCATGGTGTTCTTGTGGGCGCGCCGATGACAGCAGGTGGCGCGCCAGATGGGAGATAACCGGCGATTTTACCGGCTGCCTCATTTTTGGGCAATCACTAAGGGTATGGATTGGCGACAATAGGCGCATGACCAAACTCCTGATCTTCGCGGGCAGCACCCGCCAGCACTCCTTCAACCGCCGCCTGGCCGCCGCAACCGCCACCCTTGCCCGCGCTTCTGGCGCTGAAGTGACCCATCTGGAACTGTCCACGCTGGACATCCCGCTGTACAACGCCGACCTGGAAGCCCAAGGCACGCCGGCCGATGTGATGCGCCTGAAAGACATCATGGACGCGCATCCGGCCTGGATCATCGTCTCGCCCGAGTACAACGCGAGCTACACCGGCCTGTTAAAAAACACGATCGACTGGGCCAGCAGCCCGGTCAAGGGCCACCCGGTTTGGGGCGGTCGCGATCCATTGGCAGGCAAGATTGTTGGGCTGCTGTCCGCGTCCAACGGAGCCCTGGGCGGACTGCGTTCACTGTCCCATTTGCAACCATTGATGCACAACCTGCAGTGCTGGGTCACACCCAAGCAGTTTGCTTTGGGTCGGGCTAGTGAAGCCTTCAATGACGACGGCACATTGAAGTCTGATGGTCATAAGGCTCAGGTTCAGGCTGTGATTGATCAGGTGTTGTGGGCTGGTTCGCGTTTGTCTGCCTAAGACATTTCGTTTGCCCGCTGAGGGCACGGGGTAAGCCTCAAAGCGAATGTCCCCCGGGCCGTGAGGGCCCTCCTCCTTGATTTCGCAATGAGGCCAACTCCACGCCCTCAGCTCGAAGTCGTGACTCGCGGACGTAAGCGCGCCAACACCGTTTCAGATCAGGTGGGTTGGGTGCTTCCCTGGGCGGAATCAAGGAGGAGGCCGAAGGCCGGGGGACATCCGCTGAGGGGAGTACCCAACATGCCAGATCAAGCAGTAGCATGGCCCAGAGCGGTAGCCCGTACTCACACCCAAAAACTACAAGTGTTTACCCTAGCCTGTCCATTGCATGACACGCCAAGGCAACCAGCAGCGCTACGCTAGGGAAAACTTTTCGAAGGAAAGAGCCCCATGAACGCCCGCGCCAACTTCACCCGCATGCAGGACAGCACCCAACAAGACTGGCAAGTCATCGGCGGTGAATTCATGCAGTTCACCAAGACCCTGCCCGACCGCGTGCTCGCGCATTTGAAACTGCTGGACGGTGACTACGGCGGATTTCCGATTGACCGTTACAGCCATTGCCTGCAAACCGCGACCCGTGCACTGCGCGACGGGCGTGATGAGGAATACGTGGTGTGCGCACTGCTCCATGACATCGGCGACACGCTGGGCACGTTCAACCATCCTGATATTGCCGCCGCAATCCTCAAACCCTTTGTATCTGACGCCAACCACTGGATGGTGCAGAACCACGGCATCTTCCAGGGCTACAACTTCTTCCACCACATTGGCATGAACCGCAACATGCGCGACATGTTCAAGGGCCACGCGCACTACGCGCGCACCGAAGAATTCATCGCGCTGTACGACGATCCAGCATTCGACGCTAAAGCCGAAACGCTGCCGATCAGCGAGTTCGAGCCCATGGTCCGCCGCGTGCTGGCCCAGCCCCGCAACACCATCTACAAAACCGACGCACTGGAAACCAAGGCATGAACATCCCCTCCCTCAAAGGCAAAGTCAGCCCCGAAGAATGGCAACTGCGCGTTGACCTGGCTGCGGCCTACCGGCTGGTCGCGATGTACGGCTGGAGCGATCTGGTGTTCACCCACATCAGTGCGCGCATCCCCGGCCCCCAGCACCACTTCCTGATCAATCCTTATGGGCTGATGTTCGACGAGATCACGGCGTCCAGCCTGGTCAAAGTCGACCAGCAATGCAACAAGCTGATTGAATCACCCTTCAACGTCAACCCGGCCGGCTTTGTGATCCACAGCGCGGTGCACGAAGTGCGCGAAGACGCCGGTTGTGTGTTGCACACCCACACGCGCGCAGGCGTGGCCGTCAGTGCGCAAAAGTGCGGCATCCTGCCCATCAGCCAGCAGTCCACCTTCGTACTTGCGTCTCTCGCCTTTCATGAATACGAAGGCGTCGCCTTCCGCGACGAAGAGAAACCGCGCCTGCAAGCGGACCTCGGTAACGCCAATTTCCTGATGCTGCGCAACCACGGCTTGCTGACCGTGGGCAAGACGATTGCCGACGCCTTCCTGGCGATGTACACGTTCGAGGCCACCTGCCAGATCCAGCTCAGCGCGCAGGCCGGTGGTGAGCTCACGCAGGTCAACCCGCTAATCGTCAAAGGCGTGGCCGAAGCGATGCGGGTACAGACCGGCGGACTCGGTGGCGCCTTTGTCTGGCCTGCGCTGATCCGCAAGCTCGACCGCACGGACAGCAGTTACCAAAACTGATTTCACGTTACCTCGGGCCAATACGGATAGCAAAATTTCCGCACGAGCGTACTATTCGCCCTGATCCATTGGGGACAGAACCAAAGACCTATCCCCCAAGCTATTTTGAAAGGTGACGCCATGTCCGCAATCCCCCTGCACTCCGCAACCCCCATCGACGCTGTCCGCAACGATCTGGAAGCCACGCTCAAGCTGCAACGCGCCGCCTACCTGGCACACCCCTACCCCAGCCTGGCCGAGCGCAAGGCGGACCTGCGCACGCTGCAACGCTTCATCCGCGAAAACCGCGAAGCCATCCTGGACGCGATCAGCGCCGACTATGGCAACCGCTCCAAACACGAGACACTGTTCGCCGAAGTCTTCGGTGTGATCGACGGTGTCGACCATGCGATCGGCCAACTGAAAAAGTGGATGAAGCCACAACGCCGCAGCATTGATCTAAAAAACTTCTTCGGAGCCAGCAACCGCGTGATCCCGCAGCCGCTGGGCGTGGTCGGTCACATCGTGCCGTGGAACTTCCCGATCTTTTTGTGCTTCGGCGGTCTGACCTCCGCGTTCGCGGCCGGCAATCGCTGCATGGTCAAGATGTCGGAGAACTCGCGCCATCTGGCCAAGCTGCTAATTGAAAAATCGCCGGCCTACTTCCCCAAAGACAAGCTGGCATTTTTTGACGAAACTGGCGGTGTCGGCATCGAGTTCTCCAAGCTGAAGTTCGACCACATCCTGTTTACCGGCTCTGGCACCACCGGCCGCGCCGTGATGGCTGCGGCCTCCGCGAATCTGTGCCCCGTCACGCTGGAACTGGGCGGCAAGGCACCCGCGCTGGTCTGCGATGACTTCCCGTTGCAAAAGGCGACTGAGCGCATTACCTTCTTCAAGTATTTCAACGCCGGACAAATCTGCACGACGGCCGACCATATGTTTGTGCCCACCGCCAAGGTGGACGCCTTTGTTGCCACCGCCAAGACTCTGGTATCGACCCGCTACCCCACCCTGGACAGCCCGGATTTCACCTCAGTCATCGACGACCGTGCATTCAACCGCATCACCCGCGCGCTGGAAGAAGCGCAGTCACGTGGCGCGACCCTGGTGCAGCTGATCCCGGGCAAGCCCTGGGACGCAGCGACCCGCAAGATCGCGCCGCACATTGTGCTCAACGCCCCTGCCGATTGCGAACTGCGCACGCGCGAAATTTTTGGCCCTGTGTTGCCGGTGATTCCGTATACCTCGATCGATGAGGTGGTCAACACCATCAACGCCGGCCCACGGCCACTGGCGTTCTACCCGTTCAGCAACAACAAGAGCCTGATCCACGACCTGCTGCAACGTGTGATGTCCGGCGGCGTGACCGTCAACGACATCGTGCTGCACACCGGCCAGCACGACATGCCGTTCGGTGGCGTAGGCGAGTCCGGCATGGGCCATTACCACGGCTTTGAAGGCTTCATCACTTTCTCCAAGATGCGCCCTGTGATGTACCAGGCAACGTTCAGCGCGATCAAGTTCCTGTGGCCGCCGTACGGCAAGTTCGCGACCAAGTACCTTGATTTTTTGACGAAGTAAGAACTTTGCGGGACAGATCTTTAGCCCTGTCCCCAACTGACTAGCAAGGGCTTCCTATGAGTTTGCAAGAATTTGACTACGTCGTAGTCGGCGCTGGTTCGGCGGGCTGCGTGATGGCGAGTCGCCTGAGCGAAGACCCCAATGTCTCGGTTGCACTGTTGGAAGCCGGTCCCACCGACAGCTCGGTACTGATCCACTGCCCGCTGGGCATCGCACTGATGGCGCAGACCGGCCAGGCCAACTGGAGCTACGAGACCGTGCCGCAAGCGGCTTTCCATGGCCGCAAGGGCTACCAGCCGCGCGGCAAGGTGATGGGTGGCAGCAGCTCGATCAACGCGATGGTCTATACCCGCGGCAACCGCAACGATTACGACGGCTGGGCGGCATTGGGCAATTCCGGCTGGAGCTATGCCGATGTGTTGCCACTGTTCAAGAAGGCCGAGAACAACGAATGCTTTGGTGCCACCGAATACCGCGGCACGGGCGGCCCGCTGAACGTCGCCTATTTGCGCAGCCCCAGCCCGGTCAATGAGGCGTTTATCAAAGCCTGCAACGACAAAGGCATCCCCACCAATCCGGACTACAACGGTGCCATGCAGTACGGCATCTCCAAAGGCCAAGTCACACAGATCAACGGCGAGCGCTGCAGCGCGGCCAAGGCCTACATCACGCCGAACCTGGGCCGACCCAATCTCACTGTCATCACCGACGCCCATGCCAGCCGCGTGCTGCTCGAGGGCAAGCGGGCCACCGGAGTGGAATACCTGCAAGGCGGGCAGACGCTACAAGTGCGTGCCAAACGCGAAGTGATCCTCAGTGGCGGCGCCTACGGCTCGCCGCAGCTGTTGATGCTCTCGGGCATCGGCCCCGCTGCCCATCTGCAACAGCACGGCATCGCGGTGCAACATGACCTCCCCGGTGTCGGCAAAAACCTGCAAGACCACATCACCACCTGCCTGATCTACCGCACCTCGCGCATCGATGCGTCGTTTGGTCTCTCGCTGCGCGGTGGCTGGGCGATGATCAAGGCGATCTTCGAGTGGCGCAACAAGCGCACCGGCATGCTGACCTCCAGCGTCTCGGAAACCCAGGGTTTCATTGCCACGGACGGCAACAACGAACATCCGGACATCCAGCTCGCGATGTGCGTGGGCATCATCGACGACCACACGCGCAAACAGCATCTGGGCCATGGGTTCACGCTGCACGTCACGCTGATGCGCCCCAAGAGCCGCGGCTCGGTGACATTGGCCAGCGCCAAGCCCACCGATGCACCGCTGATCGACCCGGCGTTCCTGAAAGACCCCGACGACATGGCGCGCCTGATCAAGGGCACGCAGCTGGGCCACGACATCATGGAAGGCCCGGCGCTCAATGGCTTCCGCGGCAAGATGCTCTATCCAATTGAACGCAACAACCCTGCGCAGATCGAAGCTTTCCTGCGCAACAACTCCGACACTGAGTACCACCCCGTCGGCACCTGCAAGATGGGCCCGGCATCAGACACGATGGCCGTGGTCGACGCGTCGCTGAAGGTGCACGGCCTCCAAGGCCTGCGCGTGGTCGATGCGTCCATCATGCCGAATCTGGTCACCGGCAACACCAACGCGCCGACCATCATGATTGCGGAGAAGGCGGCCGAGTTGGTACGTGCAGCGGCCTGAGTTGCTGCCAGCAAATTTTTGCAGATCGCAGTAGCATGCGCACTCCTCATCTCTCTACGGATAGCCCACCATGAAACTCTATTACTCCGCTGGCGCCTGCTCGCTGTCTCCTCATATCGCGCTGCATGAAGCCGGCCTGACCTTCGAGACTGTGTCAGCGCCCACCAAGACCCACAAACTGCCCGATGGCGGCGACTACTACGCCGTCAACCCGCTGGGCTATGTGCCGCTCTTGGAGCTGGACAACGGCGTGCGCCTGCGCGAAGGCCCGGCCATCGTCCAGTACATCGCCGACCTGGTGCCCGAGAAAAACCTGGCCCCCGCCAACGGCACCATCGAGCGCTACAAGCTGCAGGAAT
This sequence comes from Rhodoferax sp. P2_H8_2, assembly GCF_056403235.1. Taxonomy (NCBI): domain Bacteria; kingdom Pseudomonadati; phylum Pseudomonadota; class Betaproteobacteria; order Burkholderiales; family Comamonadaceae; genus Rhodoferax; species Rhodoferax sp. P2_H8_2. The sequence continues at coordinate 432,972 of NZ_JBFUFW010000003.1, read as the reverse complement.
GGCTCACCTTTATCGGCACGGAAGTCCACAAAACCTTCTCGCCGCTGTTCAGCCCAGACACCCCGGCCGAGACCCGCGCCACGTCCTCTGCCAAACTGAACAGCCGCCTCAAATGGGTCGACGGTGAACTGGCCGGCAAGGACTACCTGATGGGCAAGACATTCACGGTTGCTGACGGCTACCTGTTCACCGTGACCAACTGGGCCAAGCACGTTGGCTTGGACATCTCGGCCTTCGCCAATCTGCTGACCTGGCGCGACCGCGTCGCTGCACGCCCTGCGGTGCAAGCGGCGATGAAGGCAGAAGGTTTGCTCAAGTAAGCCAACTCTCCATATCCCCCATTTGGGGGATATGCACTGCAACAGGTAACGAGCAGAATCTCCGCAGTTGATATGCACAAGGAAAACCACATGGGCACTCGTAGCTTGAAATGGATCGCCATTGGCAAGGCACTGTTGGCCGTTGTCCTGCTTGGCGGATTGGCTGGCGTCGCGGGCTCCCAGCTCGCACCGCAATTGCCACTGGCAACGGTGCTCACGTATTGTGTCTTCGGTGTTGCCGTGCTCTTCGGGCTATTGCTGATCGTCATCGTCTTCGAGGCGACGCTTGCGCAATTCATCCTCAGAAACGGTGGAACCGACACCCAATGGTTCTGGTTTCGGTCAGAGCCACCCGGTCTGACAGCGCTTCGCGAACAGCGCCGATCGGGCCGGCCTAGCTGAACGCCAACAACCGATCGCTACTATTTTGATAGCTGCTTACGCACATTCTGCGGGCATTACAGCGCTTTTTGCTTCATAGCCAAGAGCGCCGCAATCCACAGCGCGCAAGCAGAAAACACCAGGCCTCGCTCCAACCCGCCCGCTCCATCGGCGATCCAGCCGACGATGGTCGGGCCGATGATCTGGCCAGCGGCGAAGGCCACCGTGAACGCGCTGATGCCTGCGGCCCATGCAGCGGGTGGCAGGTTGTGGCGCACCAACGCGGTGGTCGATGCGACCACGGACAAAAAAACACCGCCAAACAACACACCCGACGCCATCACGATCCAGGCGTTGTGTGTCAGCGCAGGTAGCAGGGTTGCCACGCCCAGCAGCACATTGAGCAAAGCCATCGCCTGCCCGCCGCGGTACTTATCCAGCAAGCGCGCCCAGATGCGGCTGGACGCCATCACCGCCAGCCCCAACAAACCATAGAACACGGTCACCACCAGCGCCGAGCTGCCCTGCGCGCGCAACAGCGCCACGACGAAAGTCATGTAGCCGATATAGCCCATGCCAAACAGTGTGTATGACGCGAGGCCAAACCCAAAGTCACGCCAGGCAAACTGCCGCTCGGCCTGGCCCAGCGTGGCTTGCGGCACGGCCCAGGCCTGCATCACGCGCGCGGGCCATAGCAGCACGGCGGTAGCTGCTGCACTCAGAGCCGCCAACGCCCACCATGACCAACGCCAGCCATGCAACTGGTCTGCGGTGATCTCCAGCAACCAGGGCACCACCAGTGCCGACGCCACGATACCCAGCCCCGTGCCGCTGTAATACACGCCCAGCAACAGGCCCGAGCGCTGCGGGTCGCGCGCGCCAAGCCGTGCCGCCAGCAAGCCACCGGCGACAAACACCAGCGCACTGGCAATGCCCGCCAACAGACGCTGCAACAACAACGGCGCAGCGTCGACAAAGAAGCCGCTCAAGGCCATGAACACACTGGACAGCAAGGCGCCTATCCACAGCAAGCGCGACGGCCCAAAGCGCCGCATCAAGGCGGGCGTTGCCAGTGCGCCAATGAAATAACCCAATGCATTGGCCGTGTTCATGCCACCCGCCAGCGTGTAGCTCCAACCCAGATCGGCACGCATCGGCGGCAACAGCAGGCCGTAGGCAAAGCGCGTGATGCCCAGCGACACGGCGGCACCCAGCGCCAGCGCAAATGCCAAACCCCACAGCGACGGAGATGGCTGCGTGTCTTGCGATTCGCTCATCGTGGCGTCCAGCGTTTCAACAGCAGCGCATTGCTGATCACACTGACCGAACTCAATGCCATCGCCGCACCAGCGACCACCGGGCTCAGCAAACCAAACGCCGCCAGCGGGATGCCGACCACGTTGTAGAAGAACGCCCAAAACAGGTTTTGCCGGATCTTTGCGACCGTGCGCGCAGAGATATCCAGCGCCGCACCGACCAGGCGAACTTCGCCGCGCATCAGCGTGACGCCCGCCGCATGCAGCGCTACATCGGCGCCGCCACCCCAGGGGTTGGACATCGCCATGCCCACGTCCGCTGCCGCCAGTGCTGGCGCATCGTTGACGCCATCGCCCACCATTGCGACGGTATGACCTCCTGCTTTCAACGCAAGGACTTTGGCGGCCTTGTCTCCTGGCAACACCTCGGCCATCACCTCCCCCTGGTCTGGCCGCAAACCCACGCGCAGCGCCATCGCTTCTGCCGCGCCCCGGTTGTCGCCGGAGATCATCACAACCCGGATGCCACGCGCGCGCAAAGCGTCAAGTGCTTCACGGACGCCCTCCTTGGGTGTATCGGCAAAGGCCATCAGCGCCAACAGTTGCAAGCCGGTGCTGCTGCGCTCAGCCAGCGCCGACACGGTGGCGCCTTCTGCCTGCAGCGCGTCCGCGCGCGCCTGCAATGCCGCCATAGGTACGTTCAATTGCGCCATCCAGCGCAAGCTGCCCATCAACAGTTGGCGGCCTTGCACCGAACCCTCCAAACCGTAGCCGGGTACCGCTTGCACGCTGGCAGCCGCATCAGGCGTCAAGTTGCGCGCCTTGGCCGCTTCCAGCATCGCGCGGGCCAACGGGTGTTCACTCCCGCTTTGCAGGCTGGCGGCGAGGCGCAGCGCATCATCGTCCGACACACCGGCTGCCGCCACCAGCGCCGTTAGGCGCGGCTGCCCCACGGTCAGCGTACCGGTCTTGTCGAACGCAACGACATCGACCTTGTGCGCCAGCTCCAGTGCCTGCGCATCCTTGATCAAAATGCCGTGCTTCGCGGCGACGCCGGTGCCTGCCATGATGGCTGCGGGCGTGGCCAGCCCGAGCGCGCACGGGCAGGCAATCACCAGCACCGCGACCGCATGGATCAACGCTATTTCCACCGATGCACCGGTGAACCACCACGCCACACCGGTGATCACAGCCAGCACCAGCACCACGGGCACAAACACCGCGCTCACCTGGTCGACCATGCGTTGCAATGGCGCCTTGGCGGCCTGCGCGTCTTCGACGAGGCGGATGATGTGGGACAGCACCGTCTCGGCGCCCACCGCCAGCACCTGCATCACGATACGGCCATCGCCGTTGATCGCGCCACCTGTTAGCGCAGCGCCTACCGTCTTGGCGACCGGCACGGATTCACCCGTGAGCATGGATTCATCGACCTGCGTTTGCCCTTCCAGCACTTTTCCGTCGACCGGAAAACGCTCACCGGGTTTGACCACCAGCGTATCACCCACCAGCACTTCCGCGACCGGCACATCCATTTCCTTGGCGCCGCGCAACAGATGCGCAATCTCCGGCCGCAACGCATGCAGGGCACGAATGGCGGACGTGGTCTGCCGCTTGGTGCGTGCCTCCAGCCATTTGCCCAGAAGCACCAGCGTTACCACCACTGCCGAGCTTTCGAAATACAGATGCACCATCGCGCCCGGTTCTGCATTCAGCCAAAGCCACATCGATAGCGCCCACCCGGCCGTGGTGCCAATCGCTACCAGCAAATCCATATTGCCGCTGAAGGCTCTGAGCGCATGCCAACCGGCTTTGTAAAAGCGCGCACCGAGCACGAATTGCACTGGCGTTGCCAACAGGAATTGCCATAGCGCAGGCAGCATCCAGTGCTGACCGAACCAATCGCCCACCATGGGCAATACCAGCGGTGCCGATAGCGCAATACCGACGCCCACCGGCGCAAAGCCAACCCAGGGGGATGCGTCTTGCGGCTGCATCGCTGCATCGGACGCACGTGGCTCATAGCCCGCATCACGCACCGCGCGGCGCAGTCGCGCCTCGATGCCGGCGTCATGCACCAGCACGCGGGCCGACTCGGTGGCCAGATTCACCGTGGCACCGTCCACGCCGGGCACCTTCTTCAGCGCCTTTTCAACACGGAAAACGCAGGACGCGCAGGTCATGCCGCCAATGCCGATGTCAATGGTGGTGGGCGCGGGGGTCATGGTGGTTACGGCAGTCATGGATGAAGCTTAAACCTTGCCCTTATGGGAAGGTCAAGCAAATATAAGGCCCTTGACCTTCCCACGATGGCAAGGTTCACAATGCCGATCATCACACACCACACAAGGAGCTTCGATGCACCAAACCTTTACCGTTACCGGTATGACCTGCGGCCACTGCGAGATGTCTGTCACCCGCGCTGTTCAGGAGGTCGACCCGCAAGCCCACGTAAAGATCGACCGCAGCCAGAACACGGTGGAAGTCGAGTCTGCGCAGCCGCGTGAAACACTGACCCAAGCGATTGCCGAAGAAGGCTATGCCGTTGCAGTCTAAGCCAGCCGCCGTATCTGGTGCGCCAGTCACCATTGGTGAGGCAGCGCGGCAAAGCGGTGTCTCCGCCAAGATGCTGCGGCATTACGAGTCGCTGGGCCTGATGGGTGCCGTGCTGCGCACCGACAGCGGCTACCGCCTGTACAGCGACGCCGACGTGCACACCCTGCGGTTCATCAAACGCTGCCGCGACCTGGGTTTCTCGATGGCCGAGATTGGCGAACTGGTGGGGCTGTGGCAAAACCGCCGCCGCACCAGCAGCAGCGTGAAAAAGATTGCGCAAAGGCATGTGGACGAACTCACCGAACGTATCGAGGCGATGCAAAGCATGCAGCGAACGCTCAGCACACTGCTGGAGCACTGCCACGGGGATGAGCGACCCGAGTGCCCGATACTGGACGATCTCGCAGGCCGATAATGGGAACTGCCATGACACATAACACATCAAACCTGGACCGCATCGCACGCGGCATCGTCGGCTTGGCGCTGGTCGGCCTCTATGTCTTCAATGTCGTCGGCCTGCTAGGGCTGGCCGGTGGCCTGGCGTTGATCGCCAGCGCGCTGGTCGGCTGGTGCGCCATTTACAGCGTGCTGGGCCTGAGCACCTGCCGGGTTAAGGCAGAGCGCTGAGGCGCAAGCTTGCTACAAAAATAGTAGCTGCTTACGCACATTCCATGCGCCCTGTAGGCCTATTTCATGCCGAAACCAGAGGCGTCTCACCGCCCAGCGCTTCGAGCAAAGCCGGCAACAATTTGCGCAACTCCCCAGTCGCAATTGCCACATCGGCATCAAAGCGGTCATCCGCACGGTCGCCTTTGGCGCTGACGTCGTCCACCGCGCCATCCAGAAACGCAATCTTCTTGATAGTGAGCGCATCGGTCAACACAAACGACACGCTTTCAGCCCAGCTCAGCGCGAGGCGCGTTGGCACCTTGCCAGTCTCAATGTGCTTCGGTATCTCTTCCCCATCGAGCGGATGGCGCGTGTAGCGCACCACTGCGCGCGACGCATCGACGGCCTTCAGTTCGCATTCCTGGTCCACCGTGAAACTGACCGGTGCATCGCCGGTAGACAGCCACAGCGACATGGCCGCGGCGGGCGACATCTCGGTCTGCACCAGCTGCATCGCCAGACCATCAATCGCCTTGACCAGCGCAGTGATCACTTCATCGGCACGCGCCTGGCTGCCGGCATCCAGCAAAAGCAACTTCGCCTTGGGGTCAATCCAGACCCAGACCGCCGACTGGCGCGAAAACGCCAGTGGCAACAGCGCCATGCGCGCATCGTCCTTCAAATCGCGGGTTTCCTTGCGGCCCGGTTTGCGACCGGTTGTCGCTTCGATCTGCTCGATCTGCTGCTCCACCTTGCGTTTGACCACTGAGCCCGGCACGGCCTTGGTCTCGACCATCAGGCGCAGGATCCATTGGCCACCGACCACTTCCACCAGCGGGCCGCCTTCTTCACCGCGCGGGGTGATCCAGCCCACCGACTTGTCCTGTAACGAACCGCACTCCACAAACCGCGCGGCTTCCAGCGCCGCCTCCAGTTGCTCCACACCCACCGTCCATGCGGACGCCAACCGGTACACCATCAAATTCTTGAACACACGCAAACCTTTAATCAGTTGGGGCAGAGATTGAAAATCTGCCCCGCAAAACTCGATCGGTTGGGGACAGAGCTAAAGGTCTGTCCCGCAAACATTTCGAAGCGCAAAAGCTGCGTATTGTCCTTGTTGTTCCCTTGTTGTCGCGAACCGACAGTTGCGCATCTTTACAAAGGCTTGTCACTGCGCCATGCGGGCTATACACGTGAGGATCACATTACACCTGCGGCCAAGGCGGAAGAGTCTCTTCTCAGCCCCGGCGCATAACCTAAAGGATGACACCATGAAACCGGTATTCCACTCGCTCCTCGCGAAAACTACGCTCAGTGCCTTGTTGATGGGCGCTGGATTTTCCGTACTGGCCCAAACCACACCGCCTGCTGCGCCCCCCGGCGACCACCCCCCCATGCACCGCATGGGCCACGGTCGTATGGACCCTGCCAAGATGGAGGCCATGCATGCCAAGCATCTGGCCGATCTGAAGACCCGCCTGAAAATCACGCCCGCCCAGGAGGGCGCCTGGACCACGTTCACCGGTGCGATGAAGCCGCAAGCCCGCACGATGGACCGCCCCGACCGTGCGGCATTCGACAAGCTCAGCACGCCTGAGCGCATCGACAAGATGCGCGAACTGCGCGCCAAGCACCACGCAGATCGCCAAGCCGCAGCGGACCAGCGTGACCAGGCCGTCAAGACCTTCTACGCCACGCTGACAGACGAGCAGAAGAAGGTGATGGACGCCGAGCACGCCCGCATGGGCAAACAGATGGAGCGCTGGCGTGAGGGCCACCATAAGGATGGCAAGAAGGTGCCTCCTGCTGCGCCTGCTGCGAAGTAAGGCCTGGAGCGTCTGAATCGTCGGCGACGAACTCTAGGCCAGCAAGGTCTTCAGCTCGCCGCTGGCGATCAGTTTCTCAACATCGGTCGCACCGCCGACCAATGTGCCTTTGATGAACACCATCGGAAATGTGGGCCAGCCGGTCCACATCTTCAGCGCATTGCGTTTGCGCCAGGTGTTCAGGTAGTTGCCGTACTCCAGGTACTGGTAGGCCACACCGGCCGCGTCCAGCGCCTTGCGCGCACGTTTCGGCATCGGGTTGATACCCATGCCGACCACCACCACGGCGTGGCTGGCAACGGCTGCCTGCACTTCCTTGACGATGTCCTGCTGATGGTTTGTCACCTTCTCGCGAATGGCGGGGTGGATATGGGATTCGTCCAGTACGGAGCGGGGCATCAAAACTCTCCTGTCGCTAGCATGCGCGGTGAAAGCCCATTATGCGCAGCGCGGTTTGTCTTGAGACACGTCAAGACCGCATAGTGCGTCCGGCCATACACTGGCGAACCATGCAAACCCCGTTACCCGTACCCAAGGTCAACACCGTTGACCTCTGGCAACCCCTGATCTGGCTGGTCCTGGGCCTGAAAGACATGGCGCGCACGCGTTGGATCAGCGCGCTGCACGGACTGGTCTTGATGGCCGTTGGCGCAGTGATCGTCTGGATCGCACACGATCGTTTCTGGCTGCTCGCCGGCGCCCTGTCGGGCTTCATGGTGGTCGCCCCGGTGCTGGCCACCAGCCTGTACGCGCTAAGTCGCGCACTGGAGCGCGGCGAAGTGGCGAACTTCGGTGTGGTACTCAAGACATGGCTGAACTGGCAGAACAGCCACTTCAACAAATGGGGCAACGAATACTGGTGCATGGTGCAGTTCGGCGCCCTGCTGGCACTCGCCGCCACCGGCTGGGTGCTGACCTCTGCCGCACTTATCACCCTGCTGGCACCCCAGCCCATCCATACACCGCTCGATTTTGTCCACCATGTCATGCTGGCCCAGGACAGCTGGCTGTTCGAACTCTGGCTGGCGTTGGGTGGCCTGATGGCGGCGCCGATGTTTGCTTCCAGCGTGGTGGCCATGCCGCTGCTGCTGGACCGCCGCGTCAGCCTCTGGCAGGCCGTGCTGACCAGTTGGCAGGTGGTGCTGGCCAACCCCATTCCTATGGCGCTCTGGGCTGCGCTGGTCATGGGCTTCACTCTGCTGGGACTGGGCTCGCTGTTGCTGGGCCTGATTCTGGTGATCCCGATGCTGGGTCACGCCAGTTGGCATGCCTACCGTGCACTGGTGGACGCCTCTGCACTGCCTGCACGTGAGCCCTTGTCTGCGCCCCTGAATGCGCCTTCCATGCGCCGCAAGGAGCGCTGATGTTTGGCTACACGGAAGCACAGATCGCGGCCTTCGGCCTGAGCTTTGGCATTGGCGGCTTCATGCTCTACATGCTGTTCATCATTGGCCAGCTGGCGTGGGAATCCAAGGCTGGCAAATTCGGTACCTTTGTGCTGTTTCTCGGCCTGGCCTTCGGTATGACGGGCTTTGCCGCCAAGTATGTGATCCAGTGGGCGCTGACGCGCTAGCGTTTAACCCAGCGGGCGAATGCCAATCACCCAGCCGTGCAGCCAGAACGCGAACAGCACCCAGGCGCCAACGCCGACAACCACTGTTTGCACCGTGCCTGACCGCGTGCCTGCGGCATAGACCACACCCAGTGCCCGGTCTCGCTTGCGGGAGGCAATGAAGTTCGCCACGGCCCACAGCAGAAAGCTGCCGAACAGAATGACGTGCGCCAAGTTGCCGTTGGCCAGCAAATGGGCAAATGCCCACGTCTTCACGCCCAACACCATAGGGTGGTGCACGCGTGCCTTGATCGCATTGCGCGGCACATAGGCCGCTGCCAGAAAGACGAACGCCACCAGCGTCAACAACAACGCCAGGTGGCGCAGAGCGACGGGCGGCACCCACAGTTGCACCGGGTTTTCCCGCGCCACACCAAAACCCCAAACGATCAGCCCAAATCCAACCAGAGATAGCACGGTGTAGCTGCCTTTGTAGGCCGCTTCGCCGACTTTTTGCAGCATTTCCGTGCGCCAGCCATCGGCCACGATACGCACCGAGTGCACACCCAGAAACAACACCAGACCCAATAACAAATATGGCATCAGCAACTCCTTTAAATCTCAGTGGTAACTCGCCGCCGGGCCGCCCCAAGGCGAGTTAGCCCCCCTTGGGTGGCAGCGACCCGCGCAGCGGCGGAGCGTGGGGGCCACATTCAAGCTCCAAGAACGCGGTTTTTACCGGCACGCTTGGCCAGGTACATGGCCTGGTCGGCGCGGCGAATGCAGTCCGTCGGCGTTTCATCAGACGCCAGTTGGGCCACGCCTGCACTAAAGGTGATCAGCACCTTCTCGGTACCTGCCAGGAAGAAGCGTTTGCTCAGTTCCCGCTGCAGCCGGGTCATCGCATCGATGCCTTTTTCCAGCGTGGTGTCAGGCAACAAGATTACAAATTCTTCGCCGCCATAGCGCGCCAGCGTGTCCTGCGGGCGCATGCATTCCCGTGCGACCGTGGCCAGATGGTTCAGCGCCTGATCACCCGTGGAATGGCCCATCGAGTCGTTGATCTTCTTGAAATTATCAATGTCCAGCAACGATATGCACAGCGGTGTTTCCTTGCGGCGCACGCTGGAAAGTTCGCGCTCTATCGCCTCATCCAGCCCCTTGCGGTTCAGCGCGCCAGTCAGCGGGTCGTGCCGCGCTTGCGTGCTGATGCGGTCCAGCTCCTGGTGCAGCTTGGCCAGCTGTGCTTCGTCATTGGTCGCCTGCTCGCGCATGCTGCGCAACTCGTCGCGCACGACCTGGCTCTCTTGCGCCATCGAACGCGTGGCGCCCACGACTTCCTTGAGCACCGGCGCAATCTCGGCAATCGTCTTGGCCTGTTCAATCTGGCGTGCGCTGTCTTCCATTTTTTCCTGGAATGAACCGGACGACTGGCTCATCTGCGCCAGCCGATCGATAAACGTCGCCAGCATCTGGCGCATTTCGTTCTGCAACTGGACCGCCTTGGCATGCGCATCTTTCTGCTTGAAGATCACATCCTTCAGGCGGCGCTCCACGTCGTCCAGGCGGCGCAGCGTCAGTGGCGGCGATGCGGCGGTCATCAGTGCATCCATCTGGCCCGCCAACCATTTTTCTTCGACGCCCAGCTCGGCAATGTTTTCAAATACCAGATGCAATAGTTTCAGCAAAGTCTTCTTGATCTCGGCCTGGTCTTCTGCTGCAAACGACAGGCGGTGGCTGTAATTCACCAGCATCAGCTTCACGGCAGACAGATCTACCTTGGGTTGACGCAAGGCCTTCAATAGCAAAGCGGTTTGCTCTACCAGACGTTCATCGTCATTCCCCAGCGCGGGCTGCAGGTACTCGATCATCTGGCCCATCTGGCCCATGAACTCTGCACTCAGCATCGAAGCACTGGCGGAGGCCGCTGCACCATTGGCGGCCACACTCGCCTCAGTGGTTCCTGCGGCTTCGGGCGTGGTCGGAACAAAACCGCCGTAGGCCACCAGTGCCGTCTTCACACCTTCCCAGTTCAAGCGGTCAATCGCGTAATCCAGCAGTCCCTTCTGCTTTTGCTGGCCTGGTGTCTTGGCAGGCAAGGCTTTGGAAATATCACGCAAGGTATCTGCAGGAAACGGCTGTTGCTGCGGAATACCGGCAATTTCGTTGTAAATCGTCTGGTAGTTGATCGGCGTCGGAACCATCTTGCGGGCCGTCAATTGCTTGAGCGTCTCCCGCGCAATTTCAAAAGGCTTTTTGTCGGTCATGGCCAAAATCCTACTAATTCGGTCCTGCTATTCAATTCAGAAAGGTAATCAATGCCTGCACCGTGCGCTGCGGGTCTTCCTCATGCGGCACATGCCCCAGGTCGTCCCACACCACAAGACGGGAGCCCGCAATATCGGCAGCAAACTTATGCGCATTGTCCACCGGGATCAATAAATCCTTGCCGCCCCACATCACCAGCGTCGGCACTTTGAGCCCTTGAATCTTTTGACGGTCGCCACTGAGGCGCTGCTGCAGGCGGTATCCCAATGCTGCGCGATTGCCGGAACGCAAGGTCAACTCGTAATAGCGATCCACCAGTTCCGTGGTCACTTTGGCCGGATCGCCATAGACATTGCGCAGGCTGGATTCAATCACCCCGCGCGGCAGGACATGCTGCATCAGGCTGCGCACACCCGGCATACGGGCAATCTGAAACCCTATCGGTACCGATTTGGGCTCCATCGCATAACCACTCGCATCGATCAATACCAGTTGGTCCACCCGCTGAGGCATGGCCGCTGCACTGGCCCATGCAATCTGCCCACCCAGCGAGTTCCCCGCGAGCACGCAATGCTGCACATTCAACTTCTCCAGCACCGCGCCCACAAAGCGCACATAGGCCTCCATGGAGTAGTCATTCTGCGGATGCGGTCCGGTCAAACCAAACCCGGGCAAATCAAAGCGTATGACCCTGCGCTTGCCTTTCAATGCCTCCACCCAGCCATCCCAGGTGTGCAAGCTGGCCGACGTTCCGTGGATCAGCACAATCGGACGCGGATCGTCGCGCGGACCTTCATCGCGGATATGGACCTGCATGCCCTGTACCGCGATAAATTGGGACGGCGGCGGCGCCCAACGGGCTGACAGGGATTCCACAGACCGGTCGGGTGCCCAGACCGCAATAACCCCGGCCACTGCAAAAATAAGCACAGCCAGAACAGCAACACCCAACAATCGAAGTGCGAGTTTCATAGCCACCGACTCTACACGGCTCTTCTTTATCTGACTTGTCAAACAATAAGTCTGTGCATAGTTCCGGCATAAGCCATGGCTTATCCACAGGCAAGATCGAATTCCCAAAGTTATCCGCCCTGGCCTGCAACAGCCCGACACGGTCACCCACATGGTTCAAACAAGCCTAAATCATTGATCTGAAATGAAAAAGAAGGCTTATCCACAGAATCGGGCTTTGCTTATCTACTACTACTATGTCTTTAATATAAAAAGAAGAGAGATAGAGAGGGGAAACTCCCGCGGCAAATGTTTTTTCTTTCTTTTTGCCGGTACCAAACGCCGCAATCCATCAAGTAAGATTTGCGCTCTTGCACAGGTGACCCCGCCTGCTGTCTCCCCCGGCTATCCCGGTTTTGTTGGTCAGGTTTTCTTCGTTCATGTCGCTTCCCGTAACAGGCTCCCTCCCTGTTTCCTTGCCTGCCAGCTTCGAAATCAAGAGCGCCCAGTTGCAACTGGTTGCCTTGCTGGTCAAAACCTCCGATATCGATACCTTGGTGGCACAGTTGCTGGCGGCCTACGGCCCTGAGGGGGACAACCCGGACTTCTTTGACCACGATGCGCTGGTGCTGGATTTTTCACACATCCCCACCGATACGCCAGAGCCGGATTGGAAACCCCTGTTGACCACTTTGCGTACCTGCCGCCTGGTGGCGGTCGCAGTGCGTGGAGCCAGTGCGGAATGGCTGGAATCCGCGAAGGCAGTGGGTCTGGTCGAAGCACCAGCCGATGCCCCCCGGGCACGCGCCGCTGTGCATGCCACTGAGACGATTGAAGTGGTCAAGGAAGTCGTGCATGAGGTAGTCCACGAGGTAGTCCGCGAAGTACCCGGCCCGGCCACGATGGTGGTCGACAAGCCCTTGCGTTCTGGCCAAAAAATTTACGCGCGTGGCGCCGATCTGGTGGTGCTGGCGATGGTCAACCAGGGTGCTGAAATTGCGGCGGACGGCAACATCCACGTCTACGCGCCGCTGCGTGGCAAGGCCATGGCGGGTGCCCGTGGCAACACCAATGCACGCATTTTCTCGCTGTGCATGGAACCCGAACTGATTTCGATTGCCGGTGTTTACCGCACCAGCGAAAACGCGCTGCCGGCCGGCGTGCAGGGCAAGCCCGCACAGGTGCGTCTGTCCAATGACGGCAAAGACAAATTAATCATTGAAGCTCTGAAGAGCTGAGTTTTTAGCTGAACTTTTAAAGCGAAGGAAAACGTATTCATGGCAAAAATCATTGTGGTGACTTCTGGCAAGGGCGGCGTGGGTAAAACCACGACCAGCGCCAGCTTCGCAACCGGTCTGGCGTTGCGCGGTTACAAGACAGCGGTGATCGACTTTGACGTGGGCCTGCGCAACTTGGATCTGATCATGGGGTGCGAACGCCGTGTGGTGTATGACCTGATCAACGTGATCCAGGGCGAAGCCAACCTGAACCAGGCGCTGATCAAGGACAAACAGTGCGACAACTTGTTTGTGCTGGCCGCGTCGCAAACCCGCGACAAGGATGCACTGACGCAAGAAGGTGTGCAAAAGGTTTTGAACGATCTGGCCGCCATGGACTTTGAATTCATCGTTTGCGATTCGCCCGCAGGTATTGAAACCGGCGCACTGATGGCGATGCACTTTGCCGATGAAGCGCTGGTTGTGACCAACCCCGAAGTGTCCTCCGTGCGCGACTCGGACCGCATTCTGGGCATGCTGGCCAGCAAGACCAAGCGTGCGATCGAAGGTTTGGATCCGATCAAGGAACACCTGCTGATCACCCGCTACAACCCGGCGCGGGTTGACCAGGGCCAGATGCTGTCGCTGGAAGACATCCAGGACATTCTGCGCATCAAGCTGATCGGTGTGATCCCCGAGAGCGAATCAGTGCTGCAGGCCTCCAACCAGGGCACACCTGCGGTGCATATGCAAGGCAGCGATGTGTCGGAAGCCTACAAGGACGTGATCAGCCGATTCCTGGGTGAAGACAAGCCCATGCGCTTCACCGAAGCACCCAAGCAAGGTTTGCTGAAGCGTCTGTTTGGAGGCAAGTAAACAATGGCTTCCCTTCTGTCATTTTTTCTGGGTGAGAAGAAAACGACGGCCAGCGTTGCCAAGGAACGCCTGTCCATTCTTCTGGCCCACGAGCGCGCCGGACGCAATGCGTCCGCGCCCGACTACCTGCCCGAACTCCAGCGCGAGCTGGTCGCCGTGATCAGCAAATACGTGAAGATCAATCCGGCCGATATCAAGGTCATTGCAGGTCGCCAGGACAATCTGGAAACGCTGGAAGTCAAGATCGAGCTGCCAGACGCGCGTTAAGTCGCGCAAAGTTGTCGAGGAAGCGCTACTGATTTAGTAGCTGCTTACGAACATTCCATGCGCTCTGCAGCCGTATTCTCTTCTGAATTCGGCTTCCCGTCAGGTGACGGCAGCTTCCAGCAGCGTTAGCGTCTGTGCCTCAGTATCAAGGCGTGCGCGCACGCCAACAGGCAAGGTGTATTGCCGGGAAACGTGGCCAAACGAATAGCCATAGACCACCGGTTTGGTGAACGCAGCGAAGTTTTCATCCAGCACTTCGCTCAGCGTTTGTGACGGATCGGTATCGGTTGGAACGCATTCGTCAAACACACCGCAGACCACCCCAGCCAGGCTGTCATAGCCTGGTGTCAGCCGCAATTGCGTCAGCATGCGGTCGATCTTCTTCGGTGTCTCGGTAATCTCTTCCAGAAACAGCAAGTGCTTATCCAAAGCAGGCATGTGGCGCGTGCCCAGCAGGTTGCACAACACACTCAAGTTGCCGCCCAGCAAGGGCCCCTCGGTAACACCTGCATGCAGCGTGCGCGGGATATAGGCCGGGTTGCTGGCGCCCTTGGCGAGGTTGTCTAATGACAGCGCCATCGTGTAGTGCGGCGCGGGCTCCATCAGGATTTTGCGGATGTGTTCCAGCGAGTAGTCGCTGAAGCTGGACCACAGTACCGGCCCGTGGAAAGTCACCAACCCGGTGTGCTGGTAGATGCCCAGATGCAGTGCGGTGATGTCGCTGTAGCCAATCAGGATCTTGGGCTTGCGCCGTATCAGCGCATAGTCCAGGTAAGGTAGCAGAGCCGATGAACCGTAGCCTCCGCGCGTGGTCCAGATTGCGTCCACACTGTCATCGGCAAACATGCCGTTCAGGTCGGCGGCGCGCTGCTCCACTGTGCCTGCCTTGTGGCCGTGGCGCGCCAATACGTTCTCGCCCAGCCGCACCTTGAAACCCAGAGCCTCGACTTTGCGAACGCATTTCTCCAGTGCTTCGGGTTCCATCAGTCCACCGGGAGAGACGACGCCAATGCAGGCGCCTTCGCGTAGCCTTGGCGGCTTGCGCAGGCGTTGCCGTGCAGGTGTAGCTTTGGTGGCGGCGGGTGCAGACGTGCCTGTTGCGGCAAGGCCTGCGAGGGCGGTCCATTGCGAAAACGTTCGGCGGTCCATGGCGTGCAGCATAGCCTTGGAAAATGCGGCTGTGGGCGCATTCGCATAACAAAAACTCATACGACAATCTCTTACTGTGTCGCGCGCAACACGCGGCCAGCCAAGCGCAAGCAGGTTCATGGTTTAGCATGCGCCAACCCGTCCCACGCGTCCATCCATGCTGTCCTTCATCCTGCGGAAACTGCTGACCGTGATTCCTACCTTTGTAGGCATCACGCTGGTCGCGTTCACGCTGATTCGGCTGGTGCCTGGCGACCCGATTGAAGTGATGGTCGGCGAGCGCCGTCTCGATCCGGAAATGCACGCCGCGCTGATGCACCAGATGGGCCTGGACCAGCCGCTGTACCAACAGTATTTCAAATACATCACGGGCCTGGTGCAGGGTGATCTGGGCATGTCGCTGGTGACACGCGAGCCGGTATTAAAAGAGTTTCTGGCGCTGTTTCCGGCGACGGTGGAGTTGACACTGGTGGCGTTGTTGCTGGCCATGTTGGTGGGCATGCCGGCCGGAATGATCGCCGGGCTGAAACGCGGATCCAGCGTGGACCATGGCGTGATGGGCATCGCAATGACCGGTTATTCCATGCCCATCTTCTGGTGGGGCCTGATCATGATCATGTTCTTCTCTGTGGACCTGGGCTGGACACCGGTATCCGGGCGCATCTCGATTGAATACGACATTCCGCAGCGAACAGGCTTGCTGCTGATTGATAGCCTGCTCAGCGGTGAAGAGGGTGCGTTTCTATCGGCGTGTCGGCACCTGATCCTGCCGGTCATCGTGTTGGGCACGGTACCGATGGCAGTGATTGCGCGGATGACGCGTTCCTCGATGCTGGAGGTGCTGCGCGAAGACTACATCCGCACCGCGCGCGCGAAAGGCCTGGCCCCGCTGCGCGTGCTGGTTGTACATGCGCTGCGCAATGCGTTGATCCCGGTTATTACCGTGATTGGCTTGCAGGTTGGCAGTCTGCTGGCGGGCGCCGTGTTGACCGAAACGATTTTCTCGTGGCCCGGCATCGGCAAGTGGCTGATCGATTCCATCGCGCGGCGTGATTACCCTGTGGTGCAGACCGGCATCCTGGTCTCGGCCAGCATCTTCGTGTTCGTGAATTTGATCGTTGATCTGCTGTACGGCTGGGTCAACCCTCGCATGCGGGCGGAGCGCTAGGCCATGACAGACACCACCATGGAAACCACCGTCCAGCCGCCCGGCCCGCTGCGCGAGTTCTGGCAGGCGTTTACCGCCAGCAAGGGTACGGTGGTGGCGCTTGCGGTGTTCCTGCTGTTGGTGTTTCTGGCGGTCTTTGCAGGCTGGGTCGCGCCCTACGATCCGATAGAGCAGTACCGCGACCGCATGCTGGTACCGCCGGTCTGGCATGCCGGCGGAAGCACGCAACATCTCTTCGGTACCGACGAGGCCGGGCGCGACATCCTGTCGCGCCTGATCTTTGGTGCCCGTATTTCGCTGTTCATCGCGCTGGTGTCGGTGATCCTGTCGTTGGTCCCCGGCGTCGTCCTGGGTCTGCTGGCCGCCTTCTACCAACGCATGCTGGGGTCGTCCATCATGCGCGTGATGGACATCATGCTGGCGCTGCCAAGCCTGCTCTTGGCCATTTGCGTGATCACCATTCTGGGCCCCGGACTGATCAACACTATGCTGGCGATCGCGATCGGCACCTTGCCCGCATATACGCGCCTGACGCGTGCTGCCGCATTGGCCGAAATCAACAAGGAATACGTCACGGCCAGCCGCGTTGCTGGTGCAGGCGTGTGGCGGCTGATGTTCAAAACGGTGTTGCCCAATTGCATGGCCCCGCTGATCGTCAATGCCACGCTGGGCTTCTCGTCAGCGATTCTGGAAACCGCCGGGCTGGGTTTTCTGGGCCTGGGTGTGCAGCAACCTACGCCCGAATGGGGCACGATGCTCAGCGCCGCGCGCGACTACATCCAGCGCGCCCCATGGGTGGTCACATTGCCGGGCCTGGCAATTCTGGTCTCGGTGCTGACCATCAATCTGCTGGGCGACGGCCTGCGCGATGCGCTGGACCCGCGGCTGAAACGGGTGGGCTGAGCAGCATGAGTTTGCTCACCATCAAAAACCTGCGCGTCGAATTTGGCGCTGCGGTCCGACCCTTCCCTGCGGTGGATGGTGTGGACCTGCAGATTGACAGCGGTGAGTTGCTGGGCATCGTGGGCGAATCGGGCTCCGGAAAATCGGTCGCGATGATGGCACTGATGGGCCTGGTCGATGCGCCGGGCCGCGTCACGGCAGACCAACTGCTGTTCGATGGCCATGACCTGTTGAAAGCCAGCCCTGCCGAGAAGCGCCGCATCATCGGCAAAGACATCGCCATGATCTTTCAGGATGCGCTGAGCAGCCTGAACCCGTCCTACACGGTGGGCTACCAGTTGAAAGAAGCCCTGAAGGTGCACCTGGGTTTGCAAGGCGATGCCTTGCAGCGCCGCGCGCTGGAGCTGCTGGAACTGGTGGAAATCCCTGACCCGCAGGCGCGCCTGAACGCGTATCCGCACCAGTTGTCCGGTGGCATGAACCAGCGCGTGATGATTGCGATGGCGATCAGTTGCAATCCGAAACTGTTGATTGCCGATGAGCCAACCACAGCGCTGGATGTGACCATCCAGTCGCAGATCATGGACCTGCTGGTGCGCCTGCAGCGCGAGAAGAACATGGCGCTGATCATGATCACGCACGACCTGGCCGTTATTGCCGAAGTGGCGCAAAGAATCTGTGTGATGTATGCGGGCCAGATCGTGGAGGCGTCCGCCAGCAACGCCCTGTTCGATGCGCCACGCCACCCCTACACCCAGGCGTTGCTGGCGGCGATTCCCGAACACGCGAAAGGTGCGCGCCGACTGTCGGCGCTCGGTGGCATGGTGCCGGGCCAATACGACCAGCCCAAAGGCTGTCTGCTGTCGCCGCGCTGCCCGTATGTGCAGGACGCTTGCCGCAGTGCCCGGCCCCCATTGATCGATGGTGTGCGCTGCATTACGCCGCTCAACGCACAAGGGGTACCGCATGGCAGATAACGCCACGCCCCTGCTGCAAGCCGAAGGGCTGACGCGCCACTACCAAGTGCGCCAAGGCTTCTTTCGCCCGACAGCAACCGTCAAGGCACTGAATGGCGTGTCCTTTCAGCTCAGCGCCGCGCGCACGCTGGCGGTGGTGGGTGAATCCGGCTGTGGCAAATCCACATTGGCGCGCCAGCTGACGATGATTGAAGCGGCGACCGCTGGCAGCCTGCGCATCGAAGGCGTCGATGTGGCGCAGGCCGACGCCGAGACCATCAAGGCCATGCGCTCGCGCGTGCAGATGGTGTTTCAGAACCCCTATGCCTCGCTGAACCCACGCAAAACGATTGCCTACACACTGGATGAGCCGCTGACGATCAACACCAAGCTGTCGGCGAAAGAACGTACTGAAAAAGTCGAAGCCATGCTGGCCCGTGTAGGCCTGCGCGCCGAGCACGCGCGCCGCTACCCGCACATGTTCTCCGGCGGCCAGCGCCAGCGCGTGGCCATCGCCCGCGCGATGGTGCTGGAACCGCGCATTCTGGTGGCCGATGAACCCGTGTCCGCACTCGACGTCTCCATCCAGGCGCAAATCCTGAACCTGTTTATGGACCTGCAGGAAGAGTTTGGCACCGGCTATGTGTTCATCTCGCACAACCTGAGCGTGGTCGAGCATGTGGCCGACGATGTGATGGTGATGTACCTGGGCGCAGCCGTCGAATACGGCGCCAAGGCCACACTGTTTGCGCAGCCGCTGCACCCCTATACCCGCGCACTGATGAGCGCCACACCGGCGATCCGGCCGCAAGACCGGCGCGTCAAGATTCCCATCATTGGAGAACTTCCCAGTCCATTGCACACACCCTCCGGTTGCGCGTTCCATAAACGTTGTCCACATGCGGTGGAGCGTTGTGCGCAAGAGGTCCCGTTGTTGCGGGCCTATGCGGACCGGCAGATTGCTTGTCATCGGGTGGAAGAGATTTCTGGGTAGCTTTGTTTAACTACCCTGGGTGACGCACAGAGGAAGGCGGTATGCCCGGGGCCTCATGGTGTGCCTAAGGCCACACAAATCGGCTCCGGGCACACCGCCTTCCCCTGTGGTTTTTTAGTGTTCGACATTGGTTAACCAGCCATGTTCCATCTCGCTGGGGTGGGGAATACCGGGAAGCCGATTTGTGTGGCCTTAGGCACACCATGAGGCCTCCCTGCATTCCCCACTCCGGCAGGAAGAGACCTAGGGAGTAACGGGCTCAGTAGCAACCCAGCGAATCAACGCATCCAGCACCGGACGACTGCGCGCCGCATGGTCCGCATTGACAAAACCCACCACCACCCACTCAAGGCCCTGCGGATCGCGGACATAACCCGCAATCGCTGCGGTGTCTTTCAGGCTGCCGGTCTTGATGCGCGCTTGGCCGGGGCTTATCGCATCCTTCAAACGGCGGCGCATCGTGCCATCAGTGCCCACGATGGGCAAACTGCTGGCGAACTCGGCGTACCAAGGGCTCTTTGCCCCCGCTTGCAAGAGCCCAGCCATTTGCTCTGCGCTGATGCGTTCAATGCGTGACAGGCCGGAGCCGTTGTCCAGCACCAGACCCGCATCACTCAAACCCTTGCGCGCAAACCAGGCACGGATGGCCAGCGCGCCGGCTTGTGTGGAGCTGCCTGCGCGGGCTTCTATCGGGCGCGTTTCGCCCAGTGTCATGAACACCGAGCGCGTCATTGCGTTGTCTGAGGGCTTGTTGATAAGGCGCACGGTATTCGCCAGCGTATCGGAGCGGCGTGTGACCAGGGCTATCGCCGTGGCTGGCGCTACACCGTCCCGTACACCGCCAGTCCAGCTCCCGCCAATTTCTTTCCAGTAGGTACGGACAAAGCGCGCGATGTAGTCATTGCGGTCCAGTACGTTGAGCTGGGTGTTGGACTTGCAGTTGCGCGGAAAGCTGCCTGTAATCGTGACTTCCACTCCCGTCTTGCCGACGGGCTGCGCGTGCGCCTTGATCAGGTCATCGTCCCACTTGTCACACGCACTGTCATCCAGCGCTATCTTCGTGCGCACACGCACGGCCTGCAAATCCGGCCCGGTGCGGATGGTGGTTTGGGTTGCGTCGGACGTGAGTGCAACGGTCAACAGGTTGCCGTTGAGCAATAGCGCATCCGGGATCACGTTGTAATAGGCCTGCGGGCTGTCATCAAAGTCCGGCACAGCCGCATCGGGGCGCGATGGGCGGAAATAGCCCCGGTCCAGCACCAGATCACCTTGTAGCCGGCGCACGCCCTGGTCACGCAGGTTGCGCAGCATGTCGCGCAGGTTGTCCCAGGTGAAATTCGGATCGCCCTGCCCTTGCAGGTACAGCGGTCCCTTGATCACACCGGTAAGCGCAGGTTTGTCGGCCAGCAGCCGCGTAGACCAGCGGTAGGTTGGCCCAAGCTCCTCCAGTGCCACGAGGGTGGTCACCAGCTTCATGGTGGAAGCAGGCGACATGGGGCGGCTCTGCAGATGCGCCATCTTGGGCGTCCCACCCTGCGCGGGAACGACCAGCGCGCTCAGGTTGGCCGCGTCAAAACCGGTGTCCTGCAGCGCCTGCAACACAGGCGCAGGCAGCGCGCTTTGCGCCTGGCATACGGTGGCCACCAGGCACACCGCGGACACACCACAGCGTGAAACAACAGAAAGTAGGGCGCGGGGCAGGGTCATGAAGACATTGTGCCGCTCTGCGCCACGCAGGGTTATGGCGATGCCGCCAATGCCAATTCCATCAGGTTATAGGGCTTGCGCAAGCATTCATCACAGCGGTGCGACGGCTGTGACACAGTAAGCCAAAGATCAACACAGGCGATTTATGCGGGAAGTTTGCGTCGTAGGCGCGGGAGTCGTGGGCGTCACCACCGCCTGGTACCTGGCAGAAGCGGGCTGGAAAGTCACGCTCCTGGACAAGGCCGCCGCCGTAGGCACGGGCACCAGCTACCGCAACGGCGGACAGCTGAGCTACCGCTATGTGTCACCGTTGGCCGATGGCGGCGTGCCGCTCAAGGCTCTGCGTTGGTTGATGGAAAAAGACGGCCCGTTGCGCTTCAAGCCCAGCACCGATCTGTACCAATGGTCGTGGTTGGTGAAATTCCTGATGCGCTGCCACGGGCAGGCGAACCGTGAAACCACAGCGCGCCTGGCGCGCTTGGGAACCTACAGCCGCGAGTGTCTTTCGCAATTGATGGCCACGACCGAACTTGCGGACTTTCAGTGGAAAGAATCCGGCAAGCTGATCGTCTACCGCACCCAGTCCACGTTTGCGCGCGCAGCGCAAGGCGCCTCGTCTGCGAGCCAGCAGGTGCTGACTGCGGCGGAATGCCTGGCGCGTGAGCCGGTACTCGCAGCAATGGAGGGCCAACTGGCAGGCGGAATATTTACCGTGGACGAAGCGGTGGCTGATTGCCACGCGTTCTGTGAATCGCTGATGGCGGCGCTCTCTACCCATCCCAACTTCAAGGGTCTGGTACAGGAGGAAGTACAGCGCTTTGGCTTCAACTCCTACGGCCGCTTGCAGGCCGTGACGGACCATGGCGTGCGCGGCGCCGATGCCTTTGTGCTGGCCAGTGGCATTGCCAGCCGCCGCCTGGCTGCGACGCTGTCGCAAGACCTGCCGCTGTACCCGCTGAAGGGCTATAGCCTGACGGCGCCTATTGGCGCGGCGCATGTGGCGCCGCAATCCAGCATCACCGACTTTGAAAAGAAGGTGCTGTACGCGCGCATTGGTGATGATTTGCGCATTGCGGCGATGGTGGACATGGTGGGCGAGGACGACCGCATCGAACCGGGCCGCATTGCCAGCCTGCTACGCATCGCGCGCACCGATATGCCCAAGGCCGGTGATTACGACCAAGCCACGCCCTGGGCGGGCC
This sequence comes from Rhodoferax sp. P2_H8_2, assembly GCF_056403235.1. NCBI lineage: Bacteria > Pseudomonadati > Pseudomonadota > Betaproteobacteria > Burkholderiales > Comamonadaceae > Rhodoferax > Rhodoferax sp. P2_H8_2. The sequence continues at coordinate 410,811 of NZ_JBFUFW010000003.1, read as the reverse complement.
TGCGGCCCGCGACACCCGACGGCGCGCCCATCATCGGGCCCAGCTCAGTGCCGGGTTTGTGGTTTAACGTGGGCCATGGCCCCTTGGGTTTTACATTTGCTTGCGGCAGCGCCAGCATTCTGGCCAGCCTGATGGGGCAGGGCCACAGCCCTTTGCCGCTGGATGGCTTCACGTGGCCCAACTGATACAGCATGCAGCGCTTGCTGACGCGCTGCTGGGCATAGTGCGCGGTTTGGAGTTTGGGCAGGTCATCGATCCCCAAAATGAAAATCGACCGCTGACGCACTTCCCTAGTATCGATCTGGCGGTGGTTGCTTTTCCGCAAGGCGCAGCGCCCGTCTGGGCCAATGTGCTGTTCTCGCGCGACTTTCCGGATGGGGTGGTGGCCGATGTGGGGCCGCGGGCCGAAGTCGTTGGCAATGTCCGCTACCTGGCAGACCAGACCGATGCACAGGGCAACAGCATCGCCTGGCTGCCCCACAGCGACTGGAATGCGATGCAATGGACGCCACTGGCAGGTGCAGGGCCACACCGCTTTGTAGCGCCCTACCCTGCGTCACTGATCAAACTGATGGTCGCGGTCGGTGTGGGCCGTGTGGTGGACGCCGGTGCGTATCACTGGGACGATGCCTGGACTTACGGCGGTACAGAGAAAACCATCGCCGCCTGGACCGAATCGATGATCGTCGCCAGTAACAATGACGCAACCTCTGCGATGGTGGCGCTGCTGCATGCCGGTGGCTTGATCCAGAAAAGTAACGATGGTGAGACCAACTACCTGGAACGTCTGTTCGCTTCGGTCGGTCTGCATACGCTGCGACTGCAGGGCACCCAAGCCCATGGCGGCTGGCGCAACGCGGACGGTGCCGGTGTAGGGCATTTGCAGATGACCGCCTGGGATACCGTTCGCCTGCTGTGGCTGTTGGCGGACGAAGTGCCGCAAGCACCCTGGCCACTGGCCGCCGGGCACGCCCCCTTGCTCAGCGCAGACAGCAAACAGCGACTATGGGGCTGGCTGGCAGACCAAGGGCTGCACGAGATTCTTTCAACGGCAGTGGTGGCAGGCGTTCCCGGTTGGCAAGCCGGTATCCCGGCCCGCCTGCCTCCTCACTGGATCACACCGCAAGGCGGCGCGCAGATCGAGCATATGGCCTTCCCACCCGATATCCGCACAACCAACGCGCAAGCGACGGCGCTGTTCGCGCACAAGACGGGCAACACCGACAATTACACAGCCGATGCCGGTATGGTCACCGGCTTGGGACATAAGCCGCGAAAATACCTTGTTGCGATGACCAGCAACCTGGGTCGGCGCTATGCGCCCCACCCGGGCTGTGTGACCGACTGGCGCATTGCGCAGCTGGGTGCCGCTGTAGACAGTTGGATGCAGCAGCACCTTGAATAATTGGAAAACCGGAGACAGCCCTTGACCAAAAACCGCATTCTGTTTGCCTGCTTGGCGTTGGCCCTCAGCGCCGCCGTATCGGCCAAACCGCTGGTCTACTGTGCGGAGTCCAGTCCCGAAGGTTTTGATCCAGGCATGTGGGACTCTTCCGGCACCAACAACACCACGACCCAGATGTTCCAGGGGCTGGTGGGTTTCAAACGCGGTGGCACCGAGCTGGAGCCACAGCTCGCCACCAGCTGGACCGTGTCGCCCGATGCCAAGGTCTTCACATTCACTTTGCGCAAAGGTGTGCGCTTCCACAAGACGGTGTATTTCACACCGACACGCGAGTTCAATGCCGACGACGTGCTGTTCACTTACGGCCGCTTCACACAACCCAAGCATCCGTTCAATCTGGCCTTTCCTGCGCTATTCATCTATCCGCAGAACCTGGGGCTGGGACGGCTGATCGAAAAGATCGAAAAGGTCGATGCCCAAACCGTGCGCTTTGTGCTGCGGCAGCCGAATGTCACCTTCCTGACCTATTTCGCGATGACGTTCTCCGGCATTCTCTCGGCCGAGTACGGTGAGCATTTGCTCAAGACTGGCTCCGCGCAAAGCATCAACAACGCGCCCGTTGGCACCGGCCCCTACCGCTTTGTCTCGTACAAAAAGGACGATGTGGTGCGCATGGAGGCCAACCCCGATTACTGGGGCAATCCGCAAAAGACCGACAAGCTGATTTTCCAGATCACGCGTGACCCCAATGTGCGATTGCAGAAGTTGCTGGCGGGCGAGTGCCACATTCTTGCGCCCATCCGCGAAAACGAAATTCCGTCTGTGGAAGGCCGCAAGGACATTGTGCTGAAGAAGATCCAGGCGCTGAATATCTCCTACCTGTCGTTCAATATGAAACGCGGACCGACCAAAATCCGCGAGGTGCGCGAGGCGCTGGACATTGCGGTGGACCGCGATGCGATCTTCAAGGCCTTGTTCCCGCGCGGTGATGCGATGCAGGCGGTCAGCGCCTTTCCACCGGCGATCCCGGGCCACAACAAAAAACTGAAAAATGAATTCAACCCGGAGCGCGCCAAGCAACTGCTGACCAAAGCCGGCTTCCCCAATGGCTTCACGCTGGACCTGTGGGCGCTGCCGGTGATACGTCCGACCAACCCGAATGGCCAGTTGATGGCGCAGTTGATCCAGCAGGACTGGGCCAAGATTGGTGTCAAGGCCAACATCAAGACCTATGAATGGGGCGAATATCTCAAGCGCGCCAAGAATGGCGAGCACGACGTCTACATGAGCGGTTGGTCCGGCGACAGTGGCGATGCCGACGACTTTCTGACGCCCAACCTGAGCTGCGCGTCCAGCTCGGACGGTGTCAAGTTCTGCAACGCCGAATTTGACAAACTACTGGATGCCGCACGCGGCATGACCGACACGGCCAAGCGCATGGCAACTTACGAAAAAGCCCAGGAAATTTTCAAGCGCGAGCGGCCCTGGATTACGATGGCGCACTCTACGGTCTACATCCCCATGCAACAGGACGTCAAAGGTTTCGTCATGGCGCCCAATGGCGGCATGGACTTTGAAGATGTATACCGATAAAACCAGCACACTCTGTTTTAGCAACCATGCGCCTGCGCCATATTGAAGTTTTCCACGCGGTGATGCAGGCAGGCACCATCAGCGGCGCCGCGCAGCTGCTGTTCATCTCCCAGCCAGCCGTCACCAAGGTCCTGCAGCATTGCGAGCTGCAATTGGGCATTGCGCTGTTCGAGCGCATCAAGGGCAAGCTCTACCCCACGCCCGAAGCACACAAGCTGTTCGTCGAAGTCGATCGCTTGAACCGCGATTTGCAATCGGTGCGGCGCATGGCCAGCAGCCTGCGTGACAAGCCCGAGCAAACCGTGCGGCTGGTCTCCACGCCCACACTGGCGATGTCGGTAGTACCGACAGCGTTGACGTTGTGGCGTAAAAAATATGCGGACGTGCGCTGCAAGCTGTCGACCCACCACACGCCCGAAATCGTGTCCGCCCTGTTGCTGGGTGAAGCCGACTTTGCGCTGTCGCTGCATGACCCCAAGAATCCCAGCATCGGTGTCGAGACGCTGGCGCAGGGCTTTATGTCGGTGATCGCGCCCGCAGGCACCTGGTCTGCGCGCCTTGCGGCTACGCCCATCCATGTGACCGAGATTCCCAAGAACCTGATTGGCCTGGCCGTCGATGACCCGCTGGGCAACCAGGTGATGAATGTGGCCGATGCCTTTGGCCATACGCTGGATGCGCACACTGTGGTGCAGACCTACCAGCTGGCGCGCACGCTGGTCGAAAACCGGGTCGGCACCGCGGTAATCGATCCGTTCACCGCGGCACAAATCGAACCCGGCAAGGCGCAGCGCCGTACGCTGAGCCCGCAAATCCCGGTGCAGCTGTATTTGCTGACCGCCAACTCGGCGCCGCTGTCGCAGTCGGCGCGCCACCTGGTGCAGTGCATACGCGATGAGGCGGCACGTTGCCTTGCAGATTGAGCGAACGGGTGCTTAAGCATGCGTTGTGAGCTGATTGCCACCAACCCGGACTTTCGAGCGCTCGCCAGCATAGAGGGCATCGCCATAGACCTGCGCTACGCCACCGACGACAACTTTGTCGGCCGCAATCTATACGGTACGCTTAACTGTGCATGGCTGCACCGTGAAGCGGCAGATGCGCTGGAGCGCTCCGTCGCCTGGCTGCGTACCAAGCATCCCGGTCTGACACTGGCGGTACTGGATGCGCTGCGACCTCACCGGGTGCAAATCGAGTTGTGGGATTTTCTGGAAGGCACGGAGTTGCGCCAGTACCTGGCCGATCCGGCCAAAGGCTCCATCCACTCCTTCGGTATGGCGGTGGATGTGACGCTGCTGGATGCGCAAGGAAAAGAGCTGGACATGGGCACAGGCTTTGACGCCTTGAGCATCCTGTCGCACCCCCAGCATGAAGCAGAGCATTTGCAACAAGGCTTGTTGACTGAACAACAGCTGACCAACCGACACATCCTGTACGAGGCGATGCAGCATGGCGGCTTTGTCGGCATTGCGTCCGAATGGTGGCACTTTGACCACGGGGACCGCAACCGCGTGCGCGCGCAGTTCGTGCGCGTCGAGTAAGCCCAAAACAAAAAAAGCACCCGAAGGTGCTTTTTTTGAGAGGCAAGCAGATCAGAACTTGTAGCTCAGCAGCAGATTCAGCGAACGTCCGCGTGGATCGGCCACACGGGGTTCCCACGAGCTTCCAGCGCCGGTGTCGCCGTCGTACACCGCTGTGAATGGCGGGTTCTGGTCGAACAGGTTCCTGATACCAACCGTCATGCCCACATTCTTAATGCCGGTGTAAGTCACACTGGCGTTATAGGTAATGTAAGCATCGACGTTGGGATTCCAGTCCGCTGGCACCACGCTGCCGTTGGCCACGCCGGGCAGCACCGCATCCTTGTAGCCAGAACGGTAAAGTTGGGTCAAGGTGCTGGTCCAGTTGCCGGTTTGGTAGGTGCCGGTCAGCGTGTGTTTCCAGCGCAGACCCAGATCACCGGTACGCGAGAAGACACCAATTTCGCTGGGTCCCCAAGGTGCATTGGTCAGGATGCGCGACTGTTTCTCGAACAGGTAGCTTCCGTCCAGCACCGCGGTCCATTTGCCATCGGCAACTCTTCCGGCGCCTTGGACGTTGATATCAACGCCAGAGGTTGCGGACTCGCCGGCATTGACCCAGCGGGTGTCAATTCCGACCAGAGTGCCGCTGGCATCGCGAATGAAGTTATCGGGGAACAGCTTGTAGTTGTTCAGCAGTTGCGACAGGCTCAGGCTCTGGATCGTGTCGAACTTGCGGATACTCCATACGTCAGCGCCAACGCTGAATGACTTGGTTGGCTCCCAGATGAATCCCAGTGTCCACTGCTTGGAGGTTTCAGGCCCCAAGCTGGGCTTGCCACCAAACAGCGTGTCAGGTGTGATGGATTCGCAGCCGGCTTTGGTGGGATCCACAACGAGCGTGGGGCACTTTTGCGGGTCGACCAGGTCCTTGCCGGAATAGGGCGAAATCGTTACACCGAACGACTGCTGTGCGAAAGTGGGCACACGGAATCCGGTGCTGTACGAACCGCGTGCCAGGAACTGTTCGACAGGCGTAAAGCGGAACGACACCTTGGGATTGGTCGTGGAGCCAAAACCTGAATACTCGTCACGGCGCACGGCGAGGGTTGCTTCCAGCGATTTGGTCACAGGAATCAGAACTTCGCCGAAGACCGCATTGACATCCCGCTTCACAGTCGCGAGCGTGTTCACCGAGTCGAATGGCGCGTTGAAAATGCGGCCTTGGGTGGCCAGGTCGGTAGCGTTGCCGTTAAAACCAAATTTCTCCGTGCGGGAGTCCACACCCACCGCGACCATCACGTCACCTGCTGGGAGTTTGAAGACCGGGCCGCTTGCGGTCGCGTCCATTTGTTGCAGCGTGGTGCGGCCACCGTAAAGCGTGACACCGTTGGCGGAGGTTGCTGCCAGCCCAGCCAGCGCTTGGGGTGTTTGCGTCTCGCCAGGCAACAGGAACGGATTCAGTACGCCGGTGTTGATCAGCGCGGCAAATTCCTTGCCATAGAAATAGCCGTTGCCAAGTACGGAGGTGGAGTCACTGCTGGCGTTGGAAACCGCTGCGCGGTAGTCCCAACCGCCACCCAACGGGCCGTCGACGCTGAGAAGCACGCGCATGGTATCGCTGGTGGTACTGATCTCCCGGTTTCCACAGGGCATGCAGCGCCAGCGGAAGGCAATAGGCGCGCCGGCAGCCTGATTGGCCGCCAGCGTCGGGAATGCCGAGACCAGCTTGCCCATCACATAGTTATAAGACGCTCCCGTGCTCGGATACGCGAGGTTGAAGAACGGGCTGCTGGTGGTCGTGCTGCTGCTGATCTGGTTGGGAGAGAAGGACTTGGCCGACTCTGCCCTGGCAGCCACGTACTCAAAGTTCACATGGTGTTCACCAAATTTCAACGTCGCCTTGGCCAGCATATTGGTGTTGATCAACGGTTGCTGCAATACCGCGGCGCGGCCGGTGTCCCATGCGCAACCGTATTTCGCAGCAGGCGTTGCCCACAACACTTCGTCATAGGCTGCTTGTCCGTCGATGGCATTGCATCCAATGCCGCCAGGCACATCCAGCGCATTGATGCCGTTGTAGGTCTGCGCGCCGCCGCCCGGAGCCATGGGGCCGGTGCTGCGGCCGGTGGTATTCAGGTTGTCACGGCTTAGCGCGTTGTAAATGGAGTTGATCGCAAATGCAGTCGCGTAAGGCGTGCCGCGCGTGTCTACAGAAAGACCCCGGTTAGGCTGGAAGGTATTCACGAAAGACCGCTGGTCTCCGCGCAGCATCTGGCTCTGGCTGCGTCCCAGGGACATGAGCAGGTTGTAGTTGTCTTCTTCCAGATTGCCGAACCCGCCCAGCAATTTCATCCGGTCAATCTTTCCGCCGCCAGCCTGCGTGACGTCGGTAAACGCTTCAATTTCGGCGCCGCGATAGTCCTTCTTCAGAATGAAGTTGATTACGCCGCCGATCGCGTCGGTACCATAAATGGCGGAGGCGCCATCCTTCAGCACTTCAATGCGCTCGATCGCGCCCATCGGGATGGAGCTCAGGTCGACCACGCCACCGTTGAGTCCGTGCGCAGCGACGCGTCTGCCATTGAGCAGCACCAGCGTGCTGCCAGCACCCTGACCGCGCAGATTGGCCGCGGACAGGCCATTGCTACCCCGCCCCGAGCCCGACGCCACGTCGGCATTGCTGGCCAGGTTGTCAATGCCATTGCCGTTGACGTTCAACATGCTGATCACCTGCTCAGCCGTTGTAATGCCCTGGGTCCTGAGGTCCTGGCTGGAAATAATCTGAATGGGCAAGGCGCCTTCAGAAGCGATGCGCTTGATGCTGGAGCCGGTGATTTCCACGCGTTGGAGCTTTTGTTCGGGGGCGGTCTGACCGAATGCGTATCCGGCAATGCCCATCAATGCGATGCATTGGGCGACTTTGTTGAGTTTCACTGCGCTAGCTCCTGGGTTGTTGACCAGACGGCATAACCGGCTGGCTTTGAGGGTTTGTTGGCAGGCATGCCTGTATCCATTTCGCAGACTACGCCCGCGCAAGCTTTACAGAATAGTTACTTTTAGCAACGTATGTATAACCCGATGGAATGTTCTTTGCCGGTGGCGCGATCAGGGTTGCTGTTGGGCCATGAAATGGTCGCAATCAGGTAGTGCATTGCTATAAAAATAGTAGCTGCTTACGCAATATTTCCGGGCGTTGTAGGCATAAATCTCTTGAAAATGTGCGTTCGCAACAAGACAGTGCAATGCGGGAGCCCGGATACTCGATGGCCGCGCGTGGATGGGGGCGTTGTGGAGTTTGCGCAACACCACGGGTAACTCATGGCCGTAGCGTCAAGCTGACTCTGGGGCTCTCCTCGCCCAGCCGCCCGACCAAGCTCAGCACGACCTTATCGGGTGGCCCCAAAGTAGGGTCTGATGCGAGAACGACTAACGCCTGATCGGCTGCCTGACTGCTGAATCGCCACTGGTGCTGGTAACGCGCCCAGACCGCCACGGTACGCGCATCGGCGGCGGCGTCTGGCGGCGGCGTCACGCGCAGGGTTATAGCGCCGGAGCTGCCATGGGTCTGCAAACGCTGCACCGTGGGCGCGGCGATGCGCGCGTCGCCCAGCCAAGGCGTAGCAGGCACCAAGGCCGCTTGGCGGTACGGCCCGGCCTGCACAACGTCGGCCAAGCCTTTTCTGTTTTGCAACAGCGCAACCATGCTGAAATGCACATGGCCCGATGCGGCCGGGGATTGGCGCAGCAGTGCGACCTGCTTCTGAATCTCTTCAGGCGTCCAGCTCTTGGCCGAGTTGTCGATGCGGCTGGTGAACAGGCCCGGCCACAGGTGGCGGCCCTGCGTGTTCTCGCGATGCCAGCCGTCCAGCAACACGCCAAAGGCCTGCGGCGCCTGGTCGATCGGCCAGTACAGCTGCGGCGACAGATAGTCCAGCCAGCCTTGCGCGAGCCACAACTCCACATCGGCGTACAGCTTGTCGTACTGGCTAAAGCCCTGGATGCCTGGCGCCCTGCGGTCTGGTTTGCCAATGCCAAACGGGCTGATGCCAAAGCGCGCCCACGGCTTGTCCTGGTGCACCACTGTGTACATGCGCTGCACCAGCTGGTTTACCTGGCTGCGTCGCCAGTCCGCGCGCGTGCCCTGCCCGCCCGCCGCGGTGTAGCGCTGCCATGCGGGCTCATCCGGAAAGTCCAGCTCGGTGGTCGCGCCCTGCGCATCCGTGGTGTTGATCGGGTAGGGATAAAAGTAGTCGTCGATGTGGATGCCGTCGACGTCATAGCGGCGCACGATATCGGCCACCACATCCAGCGTGCGCTGAACGGCCACCGGCTCCGCCGGGTCCATCCACAACTGGTCGCCATAGGCCTTGACGGCTTGCGGCTGGGTATTGGCGATGTGGTTCAGCGCGAGCGCAGATTTGGCCGTCGCGTGGCGCGCGCGGTAGGGGTTCAGCCATGCGTGCAGCTCGATACCGCGCTGGTGCGCCTCGTGGATCCAGGTCTGCAGCGGGTCGTACGGCGGGTCTGGCGGCTTGCCCTGTTCGCCGTTGAGGTATTCGGTCCAGGGTTCCAGCGCCGAGGGGTAGATGGCATCGGCGGCGGGGCGCACCTGCAGCACGATGGCGTTGAGTTTCAGCCTGGCAGCGGTATCCAGAATGGCGCGAATTTCTGTCTGCTGTTGCGCGGTGCTGAGGCCAGGCTTGCTGGGCCAGTCGATATTGGCCACGGTTGCGACCCATGCCGCACGAAACTCGCGCGGAGCTGCCGGTGGTTCGTCTGAAGTGGTAACTTGTTGCCCAGGTACCGCAACATAAGGCGCAGATACGCAGCTGGCCAGCAGCGCTGCCCCAGCCAGCAGCGTGGCGCGCCGCGTCCAGTGCGTCAAACCTTGATGAACCATTTTTTGCGCCACATGAACCAAGCCACCGCAAACATGCACAAATCAAACAGCACGGCGTGCAGCAGCGATGCATTGACCGGCGCCAATGGCAGTGCCTGAATCGGCGCATACAACAACGCGCCCAGCGAAGGCCTGCTGCCGTCGTCCATGGGCCAATGGATAAAGCCCAGTATCTTGACGACCAGACCAGAGAACGCAAACAGGAACAGCGCATTCATGCCATAGATCACGAATGGTTTGAGCCAGCGGGTCGACAGCGCGCGCACGCGGTCGGCGGGCGCGGCGTCCAGCAGCCAATAGAACACACCGAACACGATCAGCGCCCAGCCGGTTGTGAACACGCTGTACGACACGGTCCACAAGGATTTGTTGATGGGCATCAACACCACATCCAGCATCGATCCCACCCACAGGCAAGCCAGTCCCGCTACCAGCAGCCAGGCTGTCTTTTCGGGGCGCGGCAGGTCTTGGTCGATCCAGCGGCCCGCCAGGCAACCCAGCAGCAAATTGCAGATCGCAGGCAGCGTGCTGACCAAGCCTTCTGGGTCCCAGGTCTTGGACTGCACCCACAAATGGCCATCCATCAGCCAACGGTCTACAAAGGCACCGAAGTCGCGCCCTGGTTCAAGCACACCGGCAGCGACGACGCCCTGCATGTCGGGAATGGGTACGCACAACATCAGCACCGTGTAGAGCGCATACAGCGCTGCAATCCACGAGATTTGCTGGCGCCAGCTGCAATAGACCACGATAGGCCCGGCCAGCAGCGTGCAGATCGCAATGCGCTGCAATACGCCCGGAATGCGCACGTGGGCCCAATTGAAATACGGAATCACATTGAGCGCAAAGCCGATCAGGAACACGATGCTGGCACGCACCGCGAGCTTGCGCAGCAGCGCGGGTCGGTCGGCGCCAGCCTGGGTCAGACGGCCCAGTGAAAACGCCATCGACATACCGCTGATGAACAGGAAAAACGGGAACACCCAGTCGGTAAACGTCCAGCCGTTCCAATGCGCATGCGCGAGCTGGCTGTACAAATGGCTCCAGTCACCGGGGTTGTTGACCAGCATCATTGCGGCGATGGTGAAGCCGCGAAACGCGTCGAGTGATGTGAGTCGGTTGTTGGGCAGGGCGTTCAACGTCGGTCTTTCCATTTATTCTTTCAGCGCCACGCGGACATTGCCGTCGGTCGTCTCGAGCAATGCGCGCGCCGCATCGGCAGGCAACTGCTTGCGGACCATCACAATGGCCAGCTTCACATGGTAGCCGCAAGCTTCCAGGGCTTGCGTGGCCGTCACTTCGTCGCATTCTGCTGCTTGCATGGTCAGCGCCACGGTGCGACGTATCAGTTTGACGTTGGAAGGTTTGACGTCCACCATCAGGTTGCCGTAGACCTTGTGCAGCCGCACCATCAGTGCGCTGGAAAAAGAGTTCAGCGCAATCTTCTGCGCAGTGCCGGCCTTCAGGCGCGTGCTGCCGGAGATCACTTCCGGGCCTGTGTCCAGCGTGATACCGATGTCGGCCTGCTGCGTGACGGGCGCGCCCGGGTTGTTGGCAAAGCCAATGGTCAGAGCGCCGGCTGCCTTGGCCGCCTGCAGCGCGCCCATCACATACGGCGTGGCGCCAGAGGCTGCCAGCAGCAGGACTACATCCTGTGTAGCCACATTCGCTTGTCCGATGTCATGCGCACCAAGTTCCGCGTCATCTTCCGCGCCCTCCACGGCTTCGTACACCGCAGATGGTCCACCTGCCAGCAGCGCCACGGCGCGCGCGTTGGGCCAGGAAAAAGTGGGGCTCAGCTCCACACTGTCCAGCAAACCCAATCGTCCTGAAGTACCCGCACCCACATAGACGAGCCGTCCGCTTTGCTGAATACGGATGACAGCGGCATCGATCGCGCGGGCGATGTCGGCGCCGACCTTTTGCACGGCTTGCACGGCGAGGAATTGGTCTTCCACCAGCGCGTCCACTACCTGTGCGGAAGAGTAGAGGTCAAGGTCGGTGTGGAGGGTGCTGGGTGTCTCGGTATTGAGCATGGAAGGCATCCAGTGGTGATGAAAAGAAGGGCACAGTGTCCACGTTGCAGGCCCGTGCTGCAAGTACATAACCCGCGGTGAAGCCCGCATAACCCAGGTGTGCAAACCTATAATCGCCGCGCCTGCTGCAACCGCAGCAGAACCCAACACCTGAGGGCTGCGCTATGTGGGAATCGGTACTCCTTGTTGCAGCTGCGATTGCCGCGCTGTTGCATGGCAATCCGCCCACCACGCCATCCGGTAAACGCACTGCATCCGAAGTGCTGGCGCTCCAACCCAAAGAGTTCAAAAGCGAAGTCGCATCGGCCGCGGGCCAACGCGTCGTTTTTGACAAAGGCGTCCTCGCCATCAATCCCGCAACGCCGGTAGACCCGGCGAACGACGAGGGCCTGCCCGAAGCACTGCATGCCACGGCCCTGTTCAACCTGGACAAGGATCGAACCCGGCAGCGGCTGCTGGCCGCACTCCCCTATCTGCCGCAAAAACCTGTGGAGTACCAACGTGCGGTTCTTACCGGTGCGCACACCCTGTATTGGAAAGAGTCCGCGGCGTTCATGCCACCTCTGTTTTTGCAACTGGGCACACCCAAGGAATTTGCGATTGCGGCCTACACGCTGCTGCGCGCGGATGACAGCGTCGCATCGCGTGCCCAGGTGCGCGGCGCTATGGAGAAGAGCTTTCCACAATGGAATACCGAACCGCGCCTGATCGCGCTGGAGCGCCGCCTGCGCATAGACCCCGCGCAAGACCTGGCGGCGCGCCCTCCGCTGGCAGATTTGCTGAAAGCGCCGGCGCGTCCCGGCTACCCGGTGGTCTACAGCTTCCAGCGCAAGAACCGCGAGAACCGTGGCATGGCGATGGTGCGCGGTGTCGATGGCCGTTTTGTGCGCAACGCCGATGGCAGTTACTTCAACATCGCGCAACTGGCGATGGCCAAGAGCCGCCTGCCCGGCACCATTACCAATGGCAACACGCCGCAGGGCTTGTTTACCATCGTTGGCACCGTCAACGCCACCGATATCTCGATAGGCCCCGTGCCCGCGTTGGAGTCCAAGGTGCCCAAGGAAGCCACCGTGGCCGACTATGAACATATGACAGCGCCAACGCCCGCGGCCGAGTGGACCGAAGAGCGCTACTGGTCGTTCTTCCCTGATTCGTGGCGCGGCTACGCGCCCATGCGCGAAGTCTGGTTGGCGGGCCTGGCCGGGCGTGACGAAATGTGGCTGCACGGCAATACCGTGAACCCCGCCTACTACCGCAACGAGACATTCTTCCCCTACGCACCTTCCGCAGGCTGCATGGTGGCGATGGAGTACTGGTCCAAAGAAGATGGCAGTCTGGTGCACAGCGACCAGATGGCGCTGATTAAGGCGCTGGCGTCCACCGGCAAGATGGATGGCTATTTGATCGTGGTCGAGATTGATGACCGCAATGTGCCGGTGCAGATCGCGGATGTGATTGGCGACATCATTGCCGCCGAAGGCCGCCCATGACGTTGCGTTCAGCGTGCGTTAGCTTGCTGGCCTTGTGCTGTGTGAGTGTTGGCGCGCAGCCGCTGGCTGCGATGCACAAAGCCGCGCTGGACAGTGAGCTAAATGCCATCGTCAACGATGCCAAGCTGCCGCTGGCCAGCCTGTCTGCGCTGGCGATCCGCGATGGCAAGGTGGTGTACCAGGGGCAGTTTGGCTACCGCGTGCTGCCCTTGCAGGCGGGCGACAAAGGCGATTTCGCAGACGCACGCACGCTGTACCGCATCGCTTCCATTTCCAAGCAGGTCAGCACTATCGCTGCGATGCGATTGGTTGAAGAAGGCAAGCTGGATCTGGATGCTGATATCGGTAGCTATCTGGGCTTTGCGGTGCGCAATCCCGATTTCCCGGACAAGGCCATTACCGCCCGCATGCTGCTGAGTCACACGTCTTCGTTGCGCGATGGCGCGGGCTACAGCCTGCCGCTGGATGCCTCGCTGCAAAGCCTGCTTCAGCCCCAGGGCAGCCGCTTCAGCAAGGGCGTCTGGGCCGCGCGCGACGAAGCGCAAGACCGCGGGCCAGGCCGGTTCTTTCACTACGTCAACCTGAACTTTGGCGTGCTCGCCACGGTGATCGAAGCCATCACCCACGAGCGCTTTGATCTGTACATGCAGCGCACGGTGCTGAGGCCCCTTGGTGTTCCCGGCGCATTCACGGCCGAGACCTTGTCGCAAGAAGACATCAACTACGTCGCGGTGCTGTACCGCAAGGGCCAAGATGGCGCGTGGAAAAGCGATGGACCGTGGGTGCCACAGACCGATGACTTCCAGGGCAAGCTGCCGACGCCGCGCGCGGGGTTGGCCACCTATGTGCCCGGAACCAATGCGCTGGGCTTTGGCGCGCAGGGTGGCTTGCGCACCAGCGTGGAAGGTCTGAGTCGCATCATGCGCATGCTAATGAACGGCGGTGCGCTGGATGGCGTGTATTTGCTGAAAACCACCTCGGTGGCAGCAATGCAGCAAATGCAATGGCAGTACCAGGCCAAGCCATTGAACGGCGACAACTTTGGCAACGAGTTCTATGCATGGGGGCTGGGCACACAGCGCTACACGGATTTCAGCGGCGGCGTGGGTGTGGGTGACCGTCTGGTTCCGCAAGGCGGCCTGACTGGCTTTGGCCATATCGGTCTGGCCTACGGCCTGCAATCCATGTTCTTCTACGACCCGGTCAAACGCATAGGTCTGATCTACGCAGTGGGCGGCAGCGGCATCGATCCGGCGCTGGCCAAAGGCCGCTACTCGGCCTACACCGCCTGGGAAGAGAAGATACTCGACGCCATACACCGCCACGCCATTCAGCCATGACCCACAAGCCGTCGCAATCACCATGGTCGTGGATTCCCACGCTGTATTTCGGACAGGCGATTCCCTATGTGGTCGCGATGACGCTGTCGGTGATCATGTACAAGCGAATGGATATCTCCAATACCGATATCGCGCTGTACACCAGCTGGCTGTATCTGCCTTGGGTCATCAAACCCTTCTGGTCGCCGCTGGTCGACATGTTCCGCACCAAGCGCTTCTGGATCGTCTCGCTGCAATTGCTGATTGGTGCGTCGTTGGCATTGGTGGCGTTGACTATTCCTGCGCCGCATTTCTTTCAAATGACGCTGGCCGTGTTCTGGCTGATGGCTTTCAGCTCGGCCACGCACGACATTGCGGCTGATGGCTTCTACATGATGGCGTTGAACCAGCCACAACAGGCTGCGTTCGTCGGTGTGCGCAGCGCGTTCTACCGGGTCGCGATGATTACCGGCCAGGGCGGGCTGGTCTATCTGGCGGGCGTGTTTGAAGAATCTACAGGCAGCATCACGCAAGCCTGGTCCATCGTGTTCTGGGTGCTCTGTGCGATGTTCGTGGTGTTGGGCGTCTACCACCGCTTCGTGCTGCCGCAGCCTGCCGAAGACGTGACACGCGTGCCACAAGACAAGCCGTGGAAAGTCTATGTCTCGGTGTTCGTGGAGTTCCTGACCAAGAAGGACATTGGTCGCATCCTCGCGTTTCTGCTGCTGTACCGTTTTGGCGAAGCGCAATTGTTGAAACTCGCCGCGCCCTTTCTGCTCGATGGTGCAGACCGTGGCGGTTTGGGTTTGTCCACGCAATCCGTGGGCATCGTCTACGGCACTGTGGGCGTGCTGTGCCTGACAGCCGGCGGTTTGCTCGGTGGCTATGCAATCTCCAAAGGCGGCTTGAAACGTTGGTTGTGGCCTATGGCGCTGGCGCTGAATGTGCCGCATCTGGTCTATGTTTATCTGTCGTTCGCATTGCCCACCAATCTGTGGCTGATCGGTGTTGCGGTGGGTGTGGAACAACTCGGCTACGGCTTTGGTTTTGCAGGCTATCTGCTGTACATGATGATGATTTGCGATGGCCCGAACAAGACCGCGCATTACGCGATCTGCACCGGCTTTATGGCGCTGGGCATGATGCTGCCGGGTATGCTTAGCGGCTGGATACAGTCGCAACTCGGCTACGCGCATTTCTTTGTCTGGATTTGCCTGGCCGCAGGCCCCGCACTGTTGGCAACTGCCATGGTCCATGTGGACCCCGAATTTGGCCGCAAGGCCGCTTGACTCCGTATCGCTGATTAACTCGCTATGACAACCACCCACCACTTCAAATCCGTCCACTTTGCATCACCCCAAGCCGGCAAGCGTTTGCTGGTACTGGGCGCGGTGCACGGCAACGAACTGGCCGGCATGAAGGGCATTCAGCGCGTGCTTGCGGAGATCGAAGCCGGGCAGTTGGCGATTGCCAAAGGCAGCGTCACCTTCGTGCCCATCACCAACCCGCTGGCCCATGAGCGCAAGCAGCGCAACGGCGACCGCAACCTGAACCGCAATCTCGGCCCCACCGACACGCCGCAGGAGTTTGAAGACCACATCGCCAACTGGTTGTGCCCGCTGATGGCACAGCACGAGGTGTTGCTGGATCTGCACTCCTTCCAGGCCGTGGGCAAACCGTTTGTGATGGTTGGCCCCAAAGACAACACGGGTTCGCTGGAGCCCTTCACGCACGCGGCCGAAGAAGAAGCCATGGCGCTGTGCCTGGGCGTAGACAGATTCGTCGATGGCTGGCTCAGCACCTATGCGCGTGGCGTCGCGAACCGGCGTGCCCGCATGGGCGACACGATGACGCGCCAGCAAAGCCTGGACGCCGACCCGCGTTATGGCATCGGCAGCACAGAATACTTCCGCTCCACCGGCGGCTATGCGCTGACGCTGGAGTGCGGTCAGCACGAAGACCCGCAAGGCCCGGAGGTGGCTTACCGCGCGATCATCAACACACTGGCGCATCTGGGGCTGATCGACCGTCCGGCCCCCGCACCCACCAAAAACATCGAGGCGCTGAGCATTTACGAAGTGATTGACCGCCTGCATGTGGATGACAACTTCAGCCGCGCCTGGCAGAGCTTTGATGTGCTGAAACAGGGTGACCTGATTGGCACGCGCGCGGACGGCACGCAGGTCATCGCCGAGACTGATGGATACATCCTGTTCCCGAACGCCAAGGCCGGCGTGGGGCAGGAATGGTTTTACCTGGCCCGCGCCAACCCCAGACTGAACGGAGCACGCACATGAGTCTTCCACGCAATTTCTCGCGTTTGGCGCTGGCGCTGCTGGTGGCATTGCTGGCTGGTTGTGCAACGCAGTTCGACACCACCTACTCAGCCGTCAGCCAGGGCAGCCGCGTGCGCTATCTGATCATCCACTACACCGCGCTGGACTTGCCCACCTCCATTCGTGTGCTGACACAGCAGGAGGTCAGCTCGCACTACCTGGTGAGCGACCAACCCAATTCACGCATCTACCTGCTGGTCGATGAGTCGCGCCGCTCCAACCATGCGGGCGTCAGTTCGTGGAAGGGCAACACCAACCTGAACCCCAGCTCCATCGGCATTGAGATTGTGAATCTGGGTTTTACGAAAACCGAGAATGGCCCGGTGTACTACTCCTTCCCGCAGCACCAGGTTGACAAGGTGGTCGAGCTAGTGCGCCAGATCACCCAACGCCATGGCATTTCTCCAGATCGCGTTCTGGGCCATAGTGACATTGCGCCACAACGCAAGCAAGACCCTGGCCCACTGTTCCCCTGGAAGCAACTGGCCGATGCGGGCTTGGTGTTGTGGCCCGATGCGCAACTGGTCGCCGAGCGTCGCCCGGGCTTTGAATTGTTGTTGCCTGACGTGGCTTGGTTCCAGAAACGGCTGGAGACCCACGGCTTTGCGGTGCCACAAACCGGTGTGCTCGACGAGCCTACGCGCACAGTGATTGCTGCGTTCCAGATGAAATATCGCAATAGCAATTACGACGGCAATCCGGATGGTGAAACTGCGGCGATTCTGGATGTGCTGACTGCGCCGCCTGTGCGCAGGTGAACTAAATTGCTATTAAAAGAGTAGCTGGTTACGCACGTTTTATGCGCTCTGTGGCCATTATTTATACAAATTTTTGAGCTAAACAGCCCTGCTGGCTGCGCTGCACAAGAGGGTATGCGCAGTGCCTCATGGTGTGCCTAAGGCCACACAAATCGGCCCCGCGCATACCCTCTTGTTCAGCGGTTTTGTAGGATTCGACCGTCAAAGACCAGTGACGTTTCTTCTCGTCGGGGTGGGGAGTGCCGGGAGCCGATTTGTGTGGCCTTAGGCACACCATGAGGCCCCCGGCATTCTCCACTCCGGCAGGCCAACACGCTAAGCAGAAATTGCTAGCCCTGGTAGCACCAATGCCAAGGCTCATACACAAAGCCCTGAGCGTTGTCCCTTGGGTAAGACATCACAAACCCATGCTCGACAGCGTGAACACGTAACCACGCAAACGCAGGCGTAGTTTCAAATACTTCTTCCAGCGAATCTTCTTCCGACGTGCCAATGTCAATCGCGCGGCCGGTGTGGTGTTCGCTGTAGCCGGGCGGCGCGACAAACTGCAATATCTCGCTGATGCTGTCGCCGCGTGCCAGTTTGGCGATAACGATTTCGCGCTGGCGTTCTACGCTGCGGTAGGCCGATACCAGCGCCATGGTGACGCCGTCGCGCGCCGCTGCAGCGTGCATGGTGCGCCACGCGGCGCAGGTAGCAGAAGTCAATTGGAATGGACGGCCAGACGAAGAGACGCCGACTTCAATCAGCTCCGCAGGCTCCACCTGCAGTTGCAAACCGCGGCTTGCAATCACCTCCGCTGCAATCCCCAGCTCCTGCAAGATGCCCGCAATACGGACCGCAAAATCAGCCGGGCCTGCTGCTTCAGGCACGGCGGGTAATGCGTGCGCCCAAGCCCAAGAGCTTTTCTTCGATGCGCTCGTAGCCACGCTCAATCATGTTGGCGTTTTGTACGGTGCTCTTGCCGCTGGCGCACAGCGCAGCGCCCAAGAGCGCCATGCCGGCGCGGATGTCGGGCGAGCTGAGCGTCGTTCCGCGAAGCTTGGATTTGCCGCTGATGACGACGCGGTGCGGGTCGCAGACCACGGCGTTGGCGCCCATGCCGATCAGGCGGTCGACAAAGTACAGGCGCGACTCGAACATCTTTTCGAAGAACAGCACATTGCCTTCGACTTGCGTGGCCAGCGTGATCATGCAGCTCATCTGATCGGTCGCAAACTGGGGCCAGGGACCGTCGCCAATCACCGGCATGGAGCCGTCGTAGTCGCGCAGCACGCGGCGCTCCTGGTTTTCGCTCAGGAAGATGTGGTCCTTGTACAGCTCGATCTTCACGCCCAGCGTGGCGAACACACGGCGGCACATCCAGTAGGAATGCAAGTCCGTGCCTTCGACCTTGATCTCGCCACCGGTGGCAGCGGCCAGTGCCAGGTACGACGCGGCTTCGATGTGGTCGTGGCAGACCTGGTGGGTCGTGCCGTTCAATGCGTCAACGCCTTCGATGTTCAGCTGGTTGGTACCAATGCCGGTGATCTTTGCGCCCATCGCGTTGAGCATGTTCGCCAGATCCTGCACATGTGGCTCGCAGGCGGCGTTGCGGATGATGGTTTGGCCCTTGCTGACGGCGGCGGCCATCAGGATGTGTTCGGTGCCGGTGACCGACGGTTCGTCAAAGAACAGGTCGGCGCCGCTGAGACCTTGCGGCACGGCGAAGTCGTAGCTGTCGTCCAGCGCAATCGTGGAGCCCAGTTTTTGCAGACCGTAGAAATGCGTGTCCAGACGGCGGCGGCCAATCACGTCGCCACCCGGTGGGTAGAGCTTGGCCTTGCCGGTGCGGTGCAGCAGTGGGGCCACGCACAGGATGGAGGTGCGCACCTTGTTGCACAACTCGCGGCTGATCTCGCTGGTGTTGACGCTGGCCACATGCACACTGACGCGCTCGCCGCTGCGCTCGACCTTGCCGCCTAAAGCGACGATCACGTCCAGCATGTGGCGCACATCGATGATGTCGGGCACGTTGTCCAGCACCATTTCCTGGTCGGTCAAGATGCACGCCGCAATCATCGGCAGGATGGCGTTCTTGTTGCCCGATACACGTACCGTGCCGCGTAGCGGCAAGCCGCCTTCAATTTCAAATGTAGACATACGTCAATTTTGCCATGCGGGCCAGCGTAAGCCGTGGAGCGTGGGGGCAATTTGCCGCCGGGCCGCCCCAAGGCAAATTCGCCCCCTCGGGGGGCAGCGACCCGCGCAACGGCGGAGCGTGGGGGTCTAACTTCCCTATACTGACGCAATGGCTACCCCCCCGTTGCTGCTGGCTACCGACGGCGTTCAATTGCAACGCGCGGGCAGTCTGTACAAAGCGGTGCTGGCCATCATGCTGGCCTATGCGCTGATCATGCTGGCTGGGGGCCAAGGCGGTGCCCAACTGACTGCACCGGTGCTGGTGATGGGCGTGGGTGGCGGCGCACTCTGGCTGCAACAGCGTGGCAAGCAGCGCGCTGCCGTTATCGTGTTTGTCTGGGGCATCTGGGCGGTAATCACGCTGCAGGGGGCGCTGCGCAGCGGTATAGGCAATCCCGCGTTGTTCACCTATCCGGCGCTGATGTTGCTGGGGGGGTGGGTGATGGGCATGCGCCAGGGCGTGGCGCTGGGCTTCGCATCGATAGCCGCATCGCTGCTCTTGGCGCTGGCCGAGCAGTACGGTGTGATCGTTGGCCGCACGCTGGAAACATCGCCTATCTGGTACTGGTTTCCGTTGGCCATTGTGATGCTGGCCAGCATGACGGCGATGCGCTTCATTCTGAAAATCCATTGGGATGCACTGCAAACCGCACACAACCTGAACCAGGAACTGGAGATGGTGGTCGCCACGCTGACCGCGCGCGAGCAGGCACTGCAGCGCTCGGAGCAGCACTTTCACGTGATCAGTGAATCCAATCCCCTGCCGATCTCCGTGACACGCAAAAGAGATGGGCGGTACATGGCCGTCAACCCCGCCTGGGAGCGCGAGCTGGGTTGGTCCAAAGAAGACGTTCTGGGCCGCACCTCGCTGGAGCTTGGTATTTGGGCAGAAGCGCAGAAGCGAGGCCAGTGGCTCGATGAATTGGCGCGCGATGGTCGCACGATGAACCACCCGATTGTCTGCATCGCGCGCGACGGCCGCCAGGTACACATGATTATTTCGGCGGAGACCATTGAATACGACAACGAGTCTTGCGTGCTGGCGATTCTGGTGAACCAGACCGAGCGCCTGCGCACCGAGATGGAGATCAAAGCGCTGAACGAAAAGCTGGAGACACGTGTGGAGCAACGTACCGCCGAACTCAGCGCGGCGCTGATCAACCTGCAGAAAGCACAGGAAGAACTGGTGCATTCAGAAAAACTGGCCTCGCTGGGCCAACTGGTGGCCGGTGTGGCGCATGAGCTCAACACGCCGATTGGCAACGCGCTGATTACGACGTCGGCATTGGGCGATGCCACCCGTGCTTTCGACGCTGTGCTGAAGGAAGGCAATATCAAGCGCTCCACACTGGACCACTACATCCAGCAAAGCCTGGAAGGCACGATGCTGGCAGAGCGCTCGTTGCACCGCGCATCCGACCTGGTGCGCAGCTTCAAGCAGGTGGCCGTGGACCAAACCTCCGAGCGGCGCCGCGATTTCGATCTGGCCGAGGTGGTGAATGAGGTGGTGGACACGCTGCGCCCCAACCTGAAGGGCACCAGCGTCAAGGTGCAAATCGCCATTGCGCCCGGCATGGGCATGGAGAGTTTCCCCGGCCCGCTGGGGCAGGTGGTCATCAATCTGGTGATGAACGCGGTGCTGCACGCGTTTGACGGCCGTGAGGAGGGGCTGGTTACGATCCGCGCCAAGTTGCTGAAGGACGGTGGCGTGTCGCTGGAGTGTGCAGACAATGGCAGCGGCATTGCGCCGGAACACCTGTCGCGCATCTTTGACCCCTTTTTCACGACCCGATTGGGTCAGGGTGGCTCAGGCTTGGGGCTTGCCATCGTCCACCGGCTGGTGACCCAGGTGTTGGGCGGGCAGATCACGGTGGATTCATCTGCCGCACAAGGCACGGCTTTTACATTGCGCTTGCCTCTCGTCGCTCCCAAGACAGAAATCTAGGCCCTAATCAGTCGCAGGTGCGTGATTTCGGACGGCGCGCCAAAGCGCTTGGGCGGGCCCCAATAGCCGGTGCCGCGACTCGTATAGACCCATAGTTTTTGCAGGCGATGCAGACCCGCTGTAAACGGCTGCTGAAAGCGAACAAAGTAACCCCAGGGCCAGAACTGGCCGCCGTGCGTGTGGCCTGAGAGCTGTAAGTCAAAGCCCGCGTCGGCCGCCGCGGCTGCACTGCGCGGCTGGTGTGCCAGCAGCAGTTTGAAGAATGCCTGCTCAGGCGCGTTGGCCATCGCCGCGTGCGGGTCGCTGCGGTGGCTTTCATCAAAGTGGTGGGCGCCGTGGTCAGCAACACCTGCGACGACGACTTTGGCGGCTTCTACATCCTGCGAATCCAGCCGGTGGTCAATCACCACGTGCTCGTTCATCAGCACCTGAATGCCCAGCGAGCGCAGCTTGTCTATCCAGCTATGCGCGCCAGAGTAGTACTCGTGGTTGCCGGTCACAAAAAACGTGCCGTAGGTGCTGGAGAGGTTCGCCAGCGGCGCGACATGGTGTCCCAAATCCTTGACGCTGCCATCGACCAGGTCGCCGGTAATCGCCACCAGATCGGCGCCCAACGAGTTGACGCGGTCGACGATGCGTTGCAGGTAGCGCGTCTTGATCGTAGGGCCGACGTGGATGTCGCTGATCTGTGCCATGCTGAAGCCCACCAACGAGTCCGGCAGGCCTGCAATCGGCACATCCACGCGCACCACTTTTGCCGTGCGCCGTGCGTTCGCGAAACCCCACACCGTGGCCAAGAGGGCCAGAACCGGCAACGCCAACGCGCTGTCCGCGCGCGCAGTTGCTATGGAAATGGTAGCTGGCCACGCCCATTCTACAAGCGCTGCAGCCAATAAAAGCACTTCACGGATCAGCATTAGCACAAAGGTGCTGGAGAACAGCCCCATGTACAGCAGGCCCAGCCAGGTCAGCACGTTTGCCAGTGGCGGGCGCGCGAAACGCTTGGCGAGCACACCCATTGGCATCAGCAATGCAGAAACGGTGAGCCACGCCCAGAAGGCATTGCCCAGCCAGGGGGAGGTCAGCGCGAGATCAGGCGCCACGCGCCAACCCACCAGCGCATGGAAAAACAGGGAAATGAGAAAAACGGGGGCCGTGGCCATAAGGAGGAGCGTGCAAGAAGCGTGCATGGGGCACGCCGGAGGTCTACAGAAAAGATAGTTGGGGGAGTGTGCGCCGGGTTCAAGCCCGTTTGCGCACTGTTACAACGTGAAACGTTGATGTGAAGCATCCACCATGCCAGCTTCGCTAAAACCTTGTTCTGTGAAGGAAATGCTGCCCTGTTGAATGCGAATGAGGCTGCTGGCGCGCGTGCCATAACCCGGCATCGCAATGAACGCGGCTGAGAGGCCACGCTCCAGATCCAGCGGCACGCCGGTGCGCGGCAAATCTGCGTCCGGCACCAGGGCCTTGTCGTGCAACAGCGCCAACAGTGCCTCGTCGTTCGTGACGTTTCGGTGAAGTTGCTGTGACAGCCGCGCTTTGAGTTGCACCAGTTTGGGCCACGGTGTATCAAACGATGCGTTGGACACCCCGCCCATACCGGGCTGCAAGGCAATGGGTTGCGCGTCGCGACTGTGCATGCCCATCAAGGCATCGCCATCAAACACAAGCAGATTGAACGGGTTGTAATGCTGTGCACGCGGTGCCAGTGCCTGCAAAAAATCCATTGAATTCAAGTTGTCGTGTAGAAACGCCGCCACCAACTCACCACGCGACGGTGTGCCCTCGCGTATGGCACCGGGCGCGCGCACATTGGTCAACGCAGCTAGCCGCCCGCTGCGGCTCACGCCCAGCCAGGTGCCGCCGGCCTGCAAATCCTGTCCGGCAAGGACGATTCCATCGTCCCACCAGTGCAGCCCACGGGTCGGCCGCGCATAAAACTCGTCGCGGTTGCCCAAGAGCAGCAAAGGCGTATCACTGGTGGGCTGCCAGTTCCAGGCGATCAGACACATAGTGGAAATTAGCTCAGCGGCCTTCGACGAAGACCACCATCATCCGCGCAACATCCAGCCCGTCGTGGCCATGCTGCAAGCTGTCTACGCCCTGCGTGTACAGCGCATCGCCCAAGCGCTCGCGGCGCTTGTGCATCAGAAAGGCGCTGTAGTCCTCAACAAACTCCGGGTGGCCCTGCACGCAGAACACCTCTTCGCCTATTGAATAGCCCGCGACAGCACAGTGCGCGTTGCTGGCCAGCAAGACCGCGTTTTGAGGTAGTTCCAGCACCTGATCCTGATGGCTCACTAACAAAGCCAGTTTGCTGTCCTCCGGCGCCAACGGCAAATCGGCGGCGTGCCAGTCGTACGACATGCGCCCTACGCCCCAGCCCTGCGGCGCCCTGCCCACCTTGGCGCCCAGGCACAAGGCGATCAACTGGTGGCCAAAGCAGATGCCCAGAAGCTTCTTTTTTTGTTCCAACAGGGTAGTCACCCGGGCCCGCAATTCCACAATCCAGGGCTCGTCGGAAAACGAATCCGCCTTGCTGCCGGTCAGCAAAACCGCGCCATAGGCGTCAAAAGAGGCTGGGTATTCATATTTCGGAGTGTGAAAAATGTCGAATTCCCAGTCGGCACCAGCGTCTTGGAACAGGCGCTCAAACATGGTGCCGTAGCGGCCATAGACGGCTCCCGCCGCTGGGTCGAGGTCGTCGTTTTCGAGGATACAAAGCTTCATATTCAGTGATTTTCACGCGAAAACCAGAAGCGTGCTACATTAGACGGGTCGCTTTGGCGATTGGCCGTGTCCACGCTCCCATGCGAAAACACACCATCCCGGCAGAGGGGTGGCCAATCCAGCTCTTAGTAGCGACCCGCGCGAGCCCTCTCACGGCATGCGGTTTTTCTCCCTTTTGAGCACAAACCCCTGCCGTGGTGCGTGCCCTTGTATTTTT
This sequence comes from Rhodoferax sp. P2_H8_2, assembly GCF_056403235.1. NCBI lineage: Bacteria > Pseudomonadati > Pseudomonadota > Betaproteobacteria > Burkholderiales > Comamonadaceae > Rhodoferax > Rhodoferax sp. P2_H8_2. The sequence continues at coordinate 386,372 of NZ_JBFUFW010000003.1, read as the reverse complement.
AATGAATCAGAACAACAAAATTATTTCGAAGACATCCGTCACGACTCCGGTCACTATAGGTAAGTATCGAATCGCTGCCTGCCCCCGCCTGTTGGCTGGTGGCCGCTATGCAGCCCAGGTTTCAATCGCGAGCGGCCGCGGAAGCGCCTCGACCGACCGCGTGATGCAATTTATCAAAGACTTTCCCTCATTTGACGCAGCCGCGCGCTACGCTATGACCCAAGGCATTGACTGGGTCCGTACCGCTACCTGCCCACGCCAACCGCTTACGCATTAAAGGAAATCACCATGGCAAAAGAAGACCTGATCGAGATGATGGGTGTCGTCAACGAAGTGCTGCCCGACACGCGTTTTCGCGTGACGCTGGACAACGGCCACCAGTTGATCGCCTACTCCGCTGGCAAGATGCGCAAAAACCACATCCGCATCTTGGCGGGTGACCGCGTGTCGCTGGAGCTGTCGCCTTACGACCTGTCCAAAGGACGCATCAACTTCCGCCACATCGAAGGACGTGGCCCGATGACTCCGCGTACTCCGCGCTGATTTAGGTCTTGCTTCGCCGCTGGCGCACAGCCGCGGCGAGCTCTTCCAGCACGGGCGCGGTCTGCGCCATGCTGATGCAGGCGTCGGTTACCGACACACCGTGTTTCAACGGTGTGCCCGCCACGATATCCTGCCGCCCCTCTTCCAGATGACTTTCAATCATGATGCCGGTGATCCGCTTGTCGCCACCGGCAATTTGTTGCGCCACATCGGCTGCAACAACGATCTGCCGTGCATGCTGTTTGCTGCTGTTGGCATGGCTCACATCCACCATCACCTGTTCGAGCAAGCCCGCCGCCTTCAATAGCGCGCAGGCTGCATCCACGTCGGCTGCCGAATAGTTCGGCTGTTTACCACCGCGCAGGATCACGTGGCAATCGTCATTGCCGCGCGTCTCGAAAATCGCCGCCTGGCCCATCTTGGTCATGCCCATAAAAGCATGCGCTGCTTGCGCCGCCTGAATCGCATCGGTAGCGACCTTGATGCCGCCGTCTGTCCCGTTCTTGAAACCCACCGGGCACGACAGACCACTAGCCAATTGACGGTGGCTCTGGCTCTCGGTCGTGCGCGCGCCAATCGCGCCCCAGCTCACCAGATCGCTGATGAACTGTGGACTCAGCAAGTCCAGAAACTCGGTGCCCACCGGCAAACCAAGCTCCAGCACGTCCAGCAACAAACGGCGCGCCATCGTGAGACCTTCATTGATCGCAAAACTGCCGTCCAGATGCGGGTCGTTGATATAGCCCTTCCAGCCCACGGTGGTGCGCGGCTTCTCGAAGTACACGCGCATCACCACCAGCAGGTCGTCCTTCAGCGCATCGGCTTGCGCCTTCAATGCGCGCGCGTATTCCATCGCCTGGTCATGGTCGTGGATAGAGCAAGGCCCAACCACCACCACCAGCCGGTCATCCTTGCCATGCAAGACTTTGGAGATCGCCGCGCGGCTGGCCTCCACCAGCTCCTGCGCCGCATCCGGTACCGGCAGCTTCTCTTCCAGGAGAGCGGGCGTGATCAGCGGACGCACCGCGCCAATGCGCGTGTCGTCAATGCGGGTGGTGTCGTGGGTCGTCAGGGGGGCGGTAGTGGTACTGGGCATACTATGAATTTTATAGCTGCTTACGCACATTCTGCGGGCGCCAGAGGCCAAAATCATTCAAACCCAGAATAGACTTGAATCTAATAAAAATCTTGAAGGATGAATAGGGATGGACCAATCTGACGAAAATGCTGCGCCTGTCACACGTGGCTCCCAATGGGGCTCCCTTGCCACCTTCCTCTTCTGGCTGGCCATCATTGGCCTGCTGTACCTGATCGCAACCCAAGTGCTCAAGCCCAAGCCGGTGACGATCACTGCAACGGGTGATCTGGTGATTCCGCGCGCACGCGACGGGCACTATTACGCTGAGGGCACGGTGGCTGGCAAGCCGGTGATGTTCATGGTGGACACGGGTGCATCCACGGTGACGGTCAGCGAAGCGTTTGCGCGCGCGGCGGCGCTGGATTCGGGCGTGTCGACGACCTTTCAAACCGCGAATGGAGCGATGCAGGGGCGTATCGTGAAGGATGTGCCTGTGACGCTCGGGCCCATTCGCGTGTCTAGCGTGCGCGTGGGTGTGGGGCTGGTGGGCGGCGAACCCGATGAAGCCTTGCTGGGGCAGAGCTTTCTGGGCAAGTTTGACATCTTGATGGCTGACGACAAGATGACCTTGCGCACCAAGCAGCCTTGAATGAAAGCATGAGGCGCTATCAAAATAGGAGCTTGTCACGCCTGTTTGGTGGGCACTAGCGCCCTATTTCATTCATATTTCTCAGCGGCTTCTGCGAAGAGCGCGTTCGGTATGGGCTTAGGCGGACAGCCCCATCGCGTCTGACAACTGCGTTTTAGTGACATACGCCATTAAGGTTTCCAACTGGGCGACTTCCTGGCCGCGCACCAGTGCGCGGGCGCTGACCTGGACCGCGTCGGCACCGATCTGTCGGCATGTGATTTCGAACGTGACGTCTTGCTCTGGCAGCACCGGCTGCTTGAACATACAGCGGCGCACCGACGCCAGCACCCCGATGCGATCGCCGGGTAGCGACCGCGTGTATTCATCGGCGCTGAGCAACCCGGCGCCGGCCAACTGGGTCATGGCTTCTATCAGCATCACACCGGGCACGATGGGGTTACCCGGGAAATGGCCCTGGATGATGGCGTTGTCGAGCGGCCAGCGGGCGGTGGCCGTGTAAGCACGCGGGCCGGTTGCAATCAATTGCTGGCAGACAAAGATGGCGCCCCGGTGCGGCAACAGTTGCTCTATCGCATGGCGATCCAGCGTGAATGGAAATTCGGGAACGGCTTGCGTCATCGGGCGCTAAATCGACGCTCTAGGTCGGCGTGCAATCAAGGACACATTGCTGCCGCCAAACGCAAATGAATTCGACATCACGGCCTCAACATCGCAGCCGTGGCGCGCCTGTAGCGGTATGTAGTCCAGATCGCAACGCGGATCGGGTTTCTCCAAGTGCGCCGTCGGCGGCAAAGAGCCGCTGTTCATCGCCTCTATGCTCAGCGCCAGTTCGAGTGCCCCGGCCGCGCCAATCAGATGCCCATGTATGGACTTGGTAGAGCTGACGGCGACCTGCTTTGCGGCGCTGCCAAAAGCCATGTGGATGGACTGGGTTTCTGTCACGTCTCCGGCATCGGTCGCGGTGCCGTGGGCATTGATGTATTGGATTTGCTCGGGTGCCAGACCGGCCTCGTGCAGCGCCTGCTGCATCGCATAGGCCTGGCCGCTGGCACTGGGCGCAGTCAGATGCTGGGCGTCGCTGCTGCAGCCGTAGCCCGCCAACTCGGCCAGCACCTTCGCGCCGCGCTGATGGCTGCGGGCGGCGCTTTCCAGCACCAGGGCCGCGGCCCCTTCGCCAATCACAAAGCCATTGCGATCACTGGAAAACGGGCGGCAACTGCGGCTTGGGTCGTTGGCATCCGGCTTGGCCATCACGCGCAATGCGTTCCAGCCCATCATCACGCCGGGGTTGAGCATGGCCTCGGCGCCGACCACCAGGGCCGCGTCCAGGTAGCCATGGCGTATCGCGCGGTACGCCTCGCCGATGGCAATGGCCGATGAGGCGCAGGCCACTGCGTAGGTGTTGCTGGGGCCGTGCAGTCCATAGCGCATGGTGATCGCTGCAGCGGCCGCATTGGCCATGATGCGCGGCACGGTCAGCGGGTGCATCACAGTCGGATCTTTGTGCTTCAGGCTGGGGTCGGACAGCGTCTTGTAAAAACGCGTGTACAGGCTGTCGGTGGTTTGGGCGCCGCCAAAGCCGATGCCGACGAACACACCGATGCGACGGGAGTCGCTGCCCTCGGCGCTGAAATCGGCCTCGGCCACGGCTTGTGCGGCGGCCACGATGGCAAATTGGGTCGCACGGTCCAGCCCCTGGTCAGCCGGACCCAGCAGTGTTTGCGGCTCTATGGCGGATTGGGCCACCACAATCTGCGGCAGCCAGGCGGCGATATCTGCGGGGCGGGCGCCTATTCCGCTGCGTGCCTGCAGGGCGGCCGCAAAGCTGCTGGCCTTGTCGGCCCCCAGTGGACAAATGATCCCGGAGCCAGTGACAACAACCGTATTCACAGGGAGCGGCTTAGTTCGTGGGCGCCGGGGATGGGGTTTGCGTCTGTTCTTGCACCATGGCTTCGATGGAAGCCACCATTTCGGCAAAGGACATGGGCAGGAAAATCATAGGGTCCGGAATCTGGAAACCGTATTTGTCTTCGACTTCAAACAGCATTTCGACCAAACCCAGCGAGTCCAGATCGAGATCGGAAACCTTCAAATCCGGGTTTTCAAATTTCTGCGGATCGGTGCCGGCAGTCTCCACTAAATACTTTTTGATTTGATCGATTAACATGCTTTTTGCCAGTGTGACAGTGGAGCCGGATTGTATCGGAACCCAGTGTTGGCAAGGCCTGGCGGCGGGGCCTTGGCGCATTCGCGTGGATTAGAATTCAACGCTCCCATAGATTGAGTCCGCAGTAATTCATGAGCAAGGTGCCTGGTCGAAGAGTCGCTGTCACCGGCATCGGAATGGTGAGCCCTTTTGGCGGCGATACCGAGGACTTCTTCACTCGCATCCTGTCGGGCGAATCAGCAGTCAGGCTCTACCAACACCCCACTTCTCCGTCTCTGCTGGTGCAGCCAGCCGTGGTCTGCGCGCAATTCGATCCTGAAAAAAGCATGGGCCGGGCCATCAGCCATGTGGCGGACCGCTACAGCCAGCTCGGTGTTGCGGCGGCGTTGTCGGCCTGGGACGATGCGAATCTGGCCCGTGACGGCGGCGGCTCTGACGACTATGGCGTTTCCTGGGGTACCGGTGTAGGCGGCATGTTGACCTACGAAAAGGGCTATGGCGACATCTTGCTGCGCGGCAAGAAAAGGGTCTCGCCGCTGTCGGTGCCCATGGCCATGAACAATGCCGCCGCCTCTCATATCGCAATGGCGCTGAAGCTGGGCGGCGCCTGCACGACCTATTCAGTGGCCTGCGCCTCTTCCACCATTTCAATTGGCGAGGCGTACCGCCGGATCCAGTGCGGTGAGTCTTCGCTGATCGTGGCCGGCGGCTCCGAGGCGCCGCTGGCGTTCACCATCATGCGCGCCTGGGAAGCGCTGCGCGTAGTGGCCAGCGCCGACGAACAGACTGCGTACCGCGCTTGTCAGCCGTTTCAGCAAGGCCGCAGCGGCCTAGTGCTGGCAGAAGGTGCGGCCGCACTGGTGCTGGAAGACTGGGTGCATGCAGAACAACGTGGCGCTCGCATCTACTGTGAGTTGGCCGGTTTTGGCCAGAGCTGCGACCACACGCATCTGGTGCGACCCGATGCGCAGGGCCAGGCCCGTGCAATGACTGCGGCGCTGCGCGAGGCCGAACTGACGTCAGCAGAGGTGGGCTATGTGAATGCCCACGGCACCGCCACGCCGGAAGGCGATGCGATTGAGATCAGCGCGTTGAAGCAGGTGTTTGGCGAATACGCAGAGCACTTGCCGGTCAGTGGCACCAAGTCCATGCACGGCCATTCGCTGGGCGCAGTCGGCGCGATGGAGGCGGTGATCACCGTGCTGGCGCTTGCCCGGCAAGCGATTCCGCCGACGGCCCATCTGAACCAGGTAGCCGACGATTGCACCGGGGTGCGCCATGTGACCGGCGCCGCGCTGCGCGGAGTGCCGCTGCGGGCGGCGCTGAGCAACTCGTTTGCGTTTGGTGGCAGCAATGCCGTGTTGGCGTTCAAGGCCGCTGCATGAAGCCTGTGATGCAAACCCTTTATCACCTGTCGTGTGCCATCCGCTTGCGTTTTGGGCTGCTGGTGCTGGGCGTAGGCTGTTTGCTGTGGACCGCGCTGGCGTTTCCGCTGGGCCTGGTGCTCCCCAAGCGGCGCGGTATGTGGCTGGGCCGCTGGATGGCGACGTTGGGTTTTCGCGCCTATCTCTGGCTGTTGCGGGTCATCGGCCTGGGCCGCTTTGATATCACTGCTTTGGACACGCTGCGCGGCACCGGACCGCTGATCCTTGCGGTCAACCACCCGGGCTTGCTGGACGCGTTGATGGTCTTGTCGCGGCTACCGAATGTGACCTGCATCTTCAAGGCCTCGCTGATGCGCAATCCGCTGTGGGGCGCCGGTGCTCGCTTGGCTGGCTACATTCGCAACGACCAGTTTCTTGAGTCCGTCAATCTGGCGGTCGGTGAGTTGCGGTGCGGCAGCCAACTACTGCTGTTTCCTGAGGGTACGCGCAGCGAACCGATGCCGCTGGGCGAACTCCAGATCGGCGCGGCCTATGTGTCCTACCGCTCCGGGATTGCAATTCAAACCATCATCATCGAGCAAGACAGCTATTTTTTGGGCAAAAATTGGCCCTGGCTCAAACGCCCCGAAATGCCGATGCATTTCCGGATTCGGCTGGGCCAGCGTTTTGATCCACCGACCAACCCCAAGGCCTTGACGCACACGCTGCAGGCCTATTTCCAGAGTGAAATCAAGCCGCTCTCCAGCAGCCAATAAGCCATGTCCACGCCACTACCTTCCACCAGCCACTTGGTGCTGATTCCCAGCTATAACTCTGGCGCCAAAGTCTATGAGACGGTGGCCCAGGCCCGCGCCCAATGGAATCCGGTCTGGGTCGTTGTCGATGGCAGCACTGATGGCACCACTGCGGTGTTGCAAGGCATGGCCGCGCAAGACAATGGCCTGCGGGTGATGGCGCTGCCACACAACCAGGGCAAGGGCGCGGCGGTGCTGTACGGGTTAGACCAAGCCGCGCAGCAGGGCTTCACGCATGCGCTGTGCATGGACTCCGACGGCCAGCACCCGGCGCATCTGATCCCCAGCTTCATGCAATGTTCGCAAGCGACGCCGGCGGCGATGGTGCTGGGCGTACCGGTGTTTGATGCCAGCGCGCCAGCGCTGCGCGTCAAGGGCCGCAAGATCTCCAACTGGTGGGCCAATCTGGAAACCCTGTGGGCTGGCATTGGTGATTCGCTGTACGGCTTTCGGGTCTATCCGGTGGAGCCGCTGCGCGCGGTGATGCAGGGCCAGCGCTGGATGCGGCGCTTTGATTTCGACCCCGAGGCTGCGGTGCGGCTGTGCTGGCGCGGCGTGCCGCCCATCAACCTGCCCGCGCCGGTAAAGTACCTGCAGGCCCACGAGGGAGGTGTGTCGCATTTCAACTACCGGCGCGACAACCTGCTGCTGAGCTGGATGCACTTTCGCCTGATGGTCAGCTTCGTTTTGCGTCTGCCGGTGTTGATCGCCGGAAAACTGGGTCGCAGTAACGCCAGAGGAGCATAGAGACCCATGTCCGCCGTCGTCATGATGCACCTGTTGCGGGAGCGGTTCTATTGGGGCAGCCAGCCGCGCGAGCCGGAGCCAGACCTGATCATGGAAAGTGAAGCCCAGACCCGGGCATTTGCGCTGGCAGGCGAGCAGGACGGGGTGCTGGCCTTTCTGTATCTGTACAACGCGCTGCAGATCAGCAGCGTGCTGCAGCCTGGCGACCGGGTGTTGGATCTGGCCTGCGGGCCGGCCAATCAGCTGATCCAGATGGCGCTGCTGAACCCGGACATGCAGTTCGTCGGCATCGATGCGTCACCGAGCATGCTGCAGCATGCGCAAAGCGGACTGCAACGCACGGGCACCCGCAATGTCGAATTGCAGTTGGGCGACATCACGCTTCTCAGCGGCCTGGCGGATGCCAGCTTCGACTGCGTGACCTGCACCATGTCGCTGCACCATCTGCCAGACTTGTCGTCGCTGCATGCGACGATGCATGAGATCCGCCGGGTGCTGAAGCCAGAGGGGCGTTTCTACCTGGTGGACTTTGGTCGCTTCAAGCTGCGTACTACGCAGCGTTTCTTCGCCGACGACCTGCATGAATCGGCGCAATTTACCGACGACTATTTCAACTCGCTGCGAGCCGCATTCAGCGTGCAGGAATTGTCTGCCGCGGTGGCCAAGCTGGAGCCGGGCACGCAGCCCTATGCAACAGTGTTGGCACCCTTCATGGTGGTGTTGCGCAGTGCTTTCCAGCGACAGCTGGATGCCGCTACGTTGCAGCGGGCCAAGGCGGTGTTGGCCCATTTGTCGGCCCCGCAGCAGCACAACTTTCACAATCTGGCCAACTGGTTCCGGATGGGGGGCTACCCCCTGTGCTGCGCACTGGAGGACTAAGGCGCCACTGCCTCAGCCACTTCAGTTGTGTGCGCGTTGAACACGGGCTGCGCATACAAGCGCAGCAGTGCTTCGCGCACGACTGCACGGTTCAGGCCTATGGACGTGAGCTCAGCGATATGCTGCTCCAGCTTGCGAATAAAGCCTTGCGCATAGGGTGTATCAAGGTCCGGTTGCGCTTGGGTCAGTAGTGCGTGGGCGATGTGGTTGCTGCTCCAGGCGCGGTAGTTGCGCCAGATCTGCGCATCAATCTTGCCCACCACTTCTTGCACCACATCATCGCCTGCAGTGCCGTCCAGGTGCAGCTGCTGGCCAAACGCCAGGTGAATATGGCCCTTGTCGGCGACCAGGCTGTCACGGATCTGCGCGATGTCTTCACCAGTCTGTTTTTGGTAGCTGCCGTGCTGGCGGCGCAGCAGCGTTTCGCGAACCTTTTGCACGGCGCAGGGTTCGAACTCGTAGGAGATGGCGACCGGCACGATGTGCAGCTTCTCGAAATTGGCGCGTGAACGGGCCCCGTGTAGCCCCAGCATTTTGATGATGGCCGGGTCGGTGTGGTCGTTGCCGTCTTTGGTGCGTCCCGGGCTTTGCGACAGCCAGACCGAGTAGCGCTGTTCGGTAATTTGGCTCGCCAGGTAGGTGGCCACTTTTTGCGCGCTGGAATAGACGTCGCGGCGCGGGCCGCTGCGTTGGATGCTGACACCGTTGAGCAGCAACATCAGTTCAGTGACGCCTGGCACGGTCATCAGGTTGTCGCCAATGCAGACCTTGCAGGTGCCCCGTCCGCTGGCCAGCAGGTTCAGCGCGACCAGCGCAGCATCTGTGATGATGCAGCGGTGGTTTGATACGAACAGGAATTTGCGGTCGCTGGGCAACTGGTCCAATCCGGAAATGCTCAGACCCTGCGAGGTCTGGCCCAGAATCCGCTGCAGCGCCGGATTGACATAGGCGGTCTGGAATTCTTCAGTGCTGTGCAAGTCCTGCGCTTGCTGCTCGATGGCCCGGCGGCTGACGTTGGGGAAGCTCCAGCGCAGCACCGTGTCTGCCAGCGGGCTGGCAAAAAAGCGGTCCCGACAGTCGACGAATTCCGCCGGACTATCAAGCGTGCGTTGGCCTGCGGAGTTCAACGCGGGGGCCGGTTTGCCAGGCTGTACATCAGACCATTCCACCATTGACCGAGATCACCTGACCAGTGATGTAGGCCGCCGCCTCCGACGCCAGAAAGCCGACCAGTGCTGCCACTTCTTCGGGCTTGCCGGCGCGCTTCATCGGCACCAGGCTGGCGATTGCGGCCGGGTCAAAGACATCCTTGGTCATGTCCGAGCTGATGATGCCGGGGGCCACTGCATTGACGGTGATGCCGCGGGTTGCCAACTCCAGTGCCAGCGACTTGCTGGCGGCGTGCAGCGCGCCTTTGGCGGCGGCGTAGTTGGTCTGGCCGCGGTTGCCAGTGATGCCGGCAATCGAAGAGATATTGATGATGCGACCCCAACGGCTGCGCATCATTGGCATGGACAGCGGCTGGGTGACGTTGAAGAAACCGTTCAGGGAGACATCAATAACGCTGTTCCACTGGTGCCGCTGCATGCCCGGGAACACCGCATCGTCATGGATGCCGGCGTTGTTGACCAGCACCTGGATCGCGCCGCCTTCCAACAGCGCCTCCAGCGCCGCCAGTGTGGCGGGGCCGTCGGTCACATCAAACTGAACCGCCTGTGCCGAGCCGCTGATGCTCTGCAACTCAGCGCACAGGTTTTGCGCACTGGTCAGATTGCTGTTGGCGTGGACGATCACGTGCAGGCCATCGGCAGCCAGCCGTCGGCAGATCGCCGCGCCAATCGCACCACTGCCACCGGTTACCAATGCACGCTTCACAGGAGTGTCCATACGTCAGGCGATGCTGCTGACGTCAATGGCCAGGCTCAGTGACTCAAGATAGTCGACCACCACCGTGCCGCTGCGTTGTTGCGCCAGCAGCGCCAGCAGGGGCAGGCTGCGTGCCGCCGGAATGTCCAGGCGCATTTGCTCCAGCGCGCTGTGCGACATGGTCGTTGCGGTGTCGTCGCCCAAGCTCAGCGTCAGGCTGGCGCAGCTGGCAGGTGTCTGCTGCGGGCTCAGTACAAGGGCTACGCCCATCGCATCCGGGATCGCGCGCAGGCGCCGGATCGGCTCAGGAAAGGCGGTGTCAAAGGCCAGCAGCATGCACGGTTTGCCGTTGCTCTGGATTTGCGTAGCTGCTTCCAGCAGACCGGCGGCGAAGGTCGCGTCGTAGGTGTTCAGACTGGTGCTGGGCTGCATGCTGCCGGTGGCGATGCTCCAGTAGCCAGACGGTGCGTTGTGTACAGAATTGTGAAAGCGGGTTGGCGACATTGCGCGCTCACTGGAGGCCAGTGCTTCCAGGATCGCGTGGGTGTTGTCGCAGTCAGATTCGGTCGACGAGAACACTGTGGCCAGGCTGGCAAAGTCGGCGCCGGCGTGGCGCGCGGCCTCCAGGCCAATCGCCATCGACAGCTTGACCGGTACACCGACCCGGCGGCGTTCAGCGGGCGGCAGCTTTTCTACCGGCGGCAAGACAGTGGCGCCCGCAGCGTAAGGCATCCGTTCGGCCAGCACTTCAAGGGCCTGCTCCCAGCCAGACAAGCCCGGCCCCAGCAGGCCAATGCCGTCCACGTAAATGCGGGTCATCGGCATTCGCAGGCAATCACGACCAACGCGGACAGCCGTCCGATTCGTTCGTGTTTTTGCCTTTTTACGATGCGCACTTCTGTCCCCCGCGGTTTGTTTTATGGAGCGGCTATTGTATGTGCCCCTACCTTTGTGGCGACCGGATCGGACCGTGGTCCAGCCAATCCTCCCACAGGGTTTTCCAGGTTGCCCACTTGTGCGTGCCGGGCAGCCTGCAGACCCGCTCTGGGGGCAACAAATCCGAGATCAGCAACTGCCCGCGCTGGAAGCGGTCGTTGTTGCCGGTGCCGAAGTACACCGCGGTGGGCCAAGTGCCGTGCGCGGACTGCTGCGCCAGCCAATGCCACCAGGCGCGTTCGTCCGTCTGCGCATCGATGCCAACGGGCTGCTGTTGGCTCCAGGGTCCTGCGCCGCCAGCGGCGCAGATTTCGTCCAGCACATCTCCGGTGCCGGGATAGGGGCTGAGCAAATAGAGACCGGCCAGCAGATCCGCATGGCGGGCCGCGTAGTTCAGCGCACTGAAGGCGCCCAGCGAAATGCCAGCCAACCAGATCGCGCGGTAGCCGCTGTCCCACGCCGGCTGCACCACCAACCTGTGCAGGTCCGCGACAACGGTGTTGTCGAGCACTTGCTGGCCGCTGGCGTCAGCCAGAAGCAGGTCCACAGGCAGCTTGCGCTGGCGCAGCGCGTCGACAAAGCCCTGGCTGTAAAAGTCGTCGATGCTCGCCAGCGCGGGCGGCAGCAGTACCAGCAGCGTGTCGCTGCGCGCGGGCCCGGCGGCTAGCTCAGTGCGCAGGCGCACCGCTGCGCTCCCGGGTCAGAATTGCGGCGAAGACCAGTGCGAAAAAGGTGCCCGGTGCCACCGTGCTGCCGATCGCCGCCAGCACCGGTACATCGGACAGGCCCAACAAACCAAAGCTGCCTACCGCCGTCAAATTGGCGACCAGCAGCGAGACCTGGGTCTGGTGCCGGTCGTGTGGGTCTGCGGTTTGGGCACCGCGGTCGAAAAACAGCGCGTAGTTGGTGCCAATCGCTACCACCAGCAGCAGGCCGACCAGATGCAAGATGGTCAATGAAGTGCCGTGCAGCAGCAGCGCCGCGGTGACGCAGACCACCGAGCAGGCCAGCGGAGCGGCGACCCGTAGGGCTCTGACCCACGAGCGCAGAGACGCCAGCAGCAGTACCAGGATAAACAGGCAGCCCAGGCCAGCCAGCCACAAGACCTCGTGGCGGTAGCCGTCAAACAGGCTGCTGGACTCTTCCACCATATCGATCACGGTCGCGTTGTCCAGGCCCTGGGCCCGCAGCGCACCGTTCACCACATCCAGCGCAATGCTGTCGGCCGATGGGCCTTCGGTCATCGCGCGCAGTGGCATCAGCACCAGATAGTCGTTTGTGCGCTGGATCAGCATGGTGTCGACCATCATTGCCACGGCAGTGCCGTCCAGGTCCTTACGCACCAGCGGCGGGTGTTGCCGTGCGGCCTGCAAGTCGGCGAGAAATGCGCCAAGCCGCTCGGCCTTCACCGGCAGGTCCCGCAGCGCCTGCTGCAATCGTGGGCCAGCCTGTTCAGCATTGGGTAACGCGGCCTGCCGCTGCCGCTGCAGTGCGATGCTGGGCAGCACTGAGGCCGGCGAAGTAAAGCCAGCCATCACCTGATCCCGAGCCAGCTTCTGGAGCACCGCGCCGACCTTCTCCGCCTGCTGCAGCGCGGTCTCCTGGTCTTTGGCAGTCAGCGCCATGATGTAGCGGGAATCGGTGCCGCCCAAATCGCCGCGCAGCTGTTCGTCAACGCGTTGCTCTGATTTGGGAATTGGATTCAGACCAGACAGCGCGCGGTTCCAGATGATGCCTTGGTGCGCGTAAATGGTCACACAGGCCGCTACCGCTAGGCCGGCCAGCGGCCAGCGCAGCACTGCGGCGCGTTCGATGCCGCGGTCCAGTTGGGCGCCGACCTGGCGCAGGTCGCGCAGCGCCAATGTCTTGGGGGTCAGCACGGGCAGCACGTAGCGCGTCACCAACACCGCGGCGACCAGGCCGACAATGGAATAGAGACCGAGCTGAGCCAAGCCCGGAAAGCTGGAACTCAACAGCGCAGCAAAGCCGACAATCGAGGTCAGCATGCCCAGCCAGATGGTGCGCCAGAAGTTGCGCGCATGGTTGGCGGAACCCTTGTTTGAAGCGCGCTGTACGAAGAAGTAGATTGAGTAGTCGACAGCCTCGCCGATCAGCGTAGTGCCAAAGCCCAGCGTCAGGCCATGCACCTGGCCAAAGCCCAGGCTGACCGCGGCAATGCCCGCGGCCACGCCAGAGAGCACCGGCAGTATGCCCAGCAGCAGCAGCAGCGCTGAGCGGTACACCACCAGCAGCAGACACACCACCAGCACGAAACTGGCGGTGGCCAGTCGCGAGACTTCTTTCTCTATCGTGTTGCGAGAGGCCGCCGAGGACACGCCGGCTCCGCTCATCACCAGGCGAGCATCATTGCTGCGCCCTGGCAGTGCTGCGAATACCTTGCGAACCGTCTCTACCGCCAACGACTGGGCCTCGGTGTCGGAGCCTGCGGCACGGGTTAGCGCCAGCAATAGCGTGCGCTGACCGTCGCGCGAGGCCCAGACGCCTTCGACGTTTTGCGGCTGGCCAGGGCCTTGTAGCTGTTCGATCAGCTGCAGTGTCTCGCCAGTCGGATCGCGCCCAAACAAACGCTTCAGGCTCATGCCGGCATCTCCGGACAGCGCCTCTATTGAACCGCTGATTGCGCTGTGCAGTCCGTCGGCTTCAAACCGCGCCGGCGTCACCGCCGGGCTTAGCAGGTAGCGGTTGTCAAAGAAATAGGCGCGGTCGTGCTCCAGGGTTTCTTCCCGGCCGTTTTGCACGGCGACAAACAGGTCGGTCTTTTGCAGTTCCTGGTTTAGTTCGCGCGACAGCCTGGCCCGCTCAGGCGCGTCGCCGCCGTCGATGCCTATCATGATGAGCCGCGCCACGGCGCCGTCGCGCAGTTGTTCGATCAGCAGCTGCTGACGGGCGTTGGGCGTCTTGGGCATGAAGGCCGACAAGTCGGTGACAAAGCGGGTTTGTGCGATCACCAGAAGACAGGCCAGCATTGCGGCGAGCCAAAGGGCCAGGGGCCACAGCGTAAACTTGTTTTTCATGGTGCCGATTCCCAGAAGTCAAAGAAGTTGAACCAGTTGTAAGGCATTGCCCGGCAATGCCGCTCCAGCGCCGCGACGTATTTCTCCAGCGTAGCCCGGACTACCGTATCGCGCTGGTCTCGAGGCACCACAGCGAAGTCGGCCAGCGGCTCAAAGTGCAGCGTGTAGCGGTTGGCGCCGCCGTATAGCCCGGTCATGAAGTACACCGGGTGGCCCAGCATCGCCGCCAGCCGAAACGGGCCGGTCGGAAAGCGCGCCGGGGCGCCCAAGAAGGGCAACGTGATGTACTGGTCCGGGCCCGACGCACGGTCGGCCAGCACGCCCACAAGATTGCCGGCCTGCAGCTTGTCGTGGATGCTCAGCATCGCTTCCCGCTGGCCCAGTGGGATGATGCGGGCGACCGCCCCCGGGTTGATCGCGGCCAGCGCGCGGTTGAGTTGCCGCGCATTCTCCGGGTACATTGCCACGCAGGTATTAAAACCATTGCGTCGGCTGTGGTCCAGCAAAACCTCGAAACTGCCCATGTGGGCGCCGAACAAGAGCACGCCCTGCTGACTGGCCTGGCGCGCTATGACGGACTCTGCACCAAACACCTGAATGTCAAACAGCCAGGACTGGTTGTTCAGCAAAAAGAAGCGGTCGTGGATGGTGCTGGCAAATGCCAGGATGTGGCGGTAGCGGTCCATCCAAGTGACGGGGCGTGCCAGCACCCGCGCCAGGTAGTCGCCGGACGCCTTGCGGGCGGACGACACCGCCAGCAGGAAATACAACGCAATGCCGTAGACCACGAAGCGCGACAGTCGGCGGCCGAAGATCAGCGAAATACGCCGCATCAGTTGCAACAGCAAAAAGCTTCCGCGTTCCTTGTGCTGCAGCCAGGCAGGCTGGGTGATGACCGGTGCCTCGGTACCAGGCTCGCTCATGGCACGGCTGCGGTGGGCAGGCCAAAGCGGCCGCTGGCGATCTTGCGCGCGTCGGAGCTGCGAATTTCAAAGCGCACGCTGACGGCGCCGATGTCGAACTCCAGTTCCAGTGCAACCGCGTCGGCCGGGGTTGCCGGGCTGTGAAACTTGGCCTCGGTCAGCGCCTGCAGCGGCTGGCCTAGCGCGGTCTCGATCGCGGCTTGGGCCCAGTCCAGCAGCAACACGCCCGGGACGATAGGACGGCCTGGAAAGTGACCGGCAAATACCGGGTGGTGGGCATCAAATGGCAGGGCGATCAGCATCTCAATGCCTTGCGTTCAGGTGGCTGGCTATCAGCTCAGCCAGTGCAACGGCCGACAGCTTGCCGTTGGCGTCGCGCGGCAGCGCATCGACAAACAGCACCGGGCGCGGCAAAAACACGGGGTCCACATGCTGGCGCAGCGCGGCCAACATGTCGGCGCTTTTGTGTTGCAGCTTGGGCGCGACCACCAGCGCCAGCAGCCGCGGCGATTCCGACTCTTGTTGGGAGGTGCTTTCATGCATGCAGAACACGCCGTCTTCGACATCCGGCAGGCTTTGGAGTAGCCGATTCAAAAACGCCAGAGAGTTGCGTTTGCCGACGATGTTGATCATGTCCGAGTTGCGGCCCAATAGCCGAAACTGCGACGGGCTGATCAGTTCGACCACGTCGTTGAGCAGCTGCGGCGCATCGAAGTGTTCGGCGCAGGCGCGGGTTTGCCGGTCGTCGGTTTGCAGCGTAATGCCGACATAGGTTTGCCAGACTGTGCCGCGGGTCGGGCGCCGGGTGGCCAGTGCACCGGTTTCGGTGGATCCGTAAATTTCGACCATCGGCGCGTGCAGCTGGGCTTCTACCTCTTGCGCCAGCTCCAGCGACAGCGGGGCGGTCGCCGACAGCACTGCGCTGACGCGCGGCAGCTTGATGTTGGCGTCCATCAGCTTGCGCAAATGGAACGGCGTCGTGACCAGCAGGCGCGGCTCGGGCAGCTCGGCCAGCGCGCTGGCCACGTCGGCCGCAAAAAAAGGCTGGCCCGCACTGAGCTGGCCGCCGCCAAAGATTGGCAGCAGCACGGTCGCCTCCAGCCCGAACATGTGTTGCGGCGGCACCGTGCCCAATACCGCACAGGGCTGGCCCACTGTCTCCCACATGCGCTGGGCTTCGGCGATCGCGCAGTGCACCATGCGGCCAAAGCGCATCGTGTGCGCCTGCGGCGTGCCGGTCGAGCCGGAGGTGAAAATGCGGGCGATCACCTGGCTGTGCAGAATCTGCGGCACCACCAATGGCGCGGTAACGTCAGGTCGACCGGTTTGCGACACCGCCACATAGGGGATGTGCTCCGGCATTGTCGAGTCCTGTTCACCGACACAAATGGCGTCAGGAAAATCGGCATGCAGCGCCGCCATGTTTTTCGGTGCGGTGGAGTTTTGCAAAAGGCTGACGATGCCGCGGCTGATCGCTGCAAACAGCGCGACCGAAAACCAATAGCGGTCCTTGCACAGGTTGAACACATGGCCGGTCTCAGGCAGGCGCGAGGCCAGCGCCAGTGCATCGGCCAGAAACTCGGCCTGGCTGATGCTGCGTCCATTGCGCCAGGCCAAAGTCTTGCTGCTGTCGTAGCCAGGCAGGAGGGGCAGCGTCGTCATGGGGTGGTCAGGGCCGCAGGGGGTTTGATCATCACGCCGGCGCGCCCGCTCAGCAGCAGGCGCTCTTCGCAATGGATGCTGAAGTCATACAGCAAGCTGATTTCGTTGCCAGAAATGCGGGTGGCTTGAATCCGCAGCGGCGCAGCGGCGTCGTCCAGCCGTGCGCGCGTCCACTGCACATTGCGCACACTGGTTAAGTAACCGATGTCGGGGGTCTGGTCCGGCGGTGCCAGCAAGGCGCCGTGCACCGCCATCGCCTGTGCCGCGTATTCGATGCCTGCTGTGATGGGCAGGCCCAGCGCGTTGCGCAACGGGTTGTCCGGCTCCAAATGGCTGATTGAGCTGCAGAAGATTTCTGCACTGTCCCAGCGCTCTACCGCGTGCAGCAAACACATATTGCCTTGGTGCGGAATGTGGGCCTGAATCCAGCTCCGGTCAATCTTCATGGCCGCGATGCAAGGGCAAGCCGGGGGTGCTGCGTGGCCATCATGCGGCTTTGCGCGAGAACAGCAGGCTGCAATTGCTGCCGCCAAAGCCGAACGAATTGCTCAGTGCGTGGACAATCGGCTCGTTGCGGTTTTCGAGCAGGTAGTTGCAGTGCAGGTTGGCGTCCTGTGCAGTGGTGCCAACGCCGCCCGGCAAAAAGCCTTCGCGCAGCGCCAGCATGCAGATCACGGCCTCGACGCCGCCCGCAGCGCCCAGCGTGTGGCCCGTGTGGCCCTTGGTTGAGCTGCAGGGAGTCGTGTTGCCAAACAGCGCGGTCACGCCCTTGTCTTCTGCGGCATCGTTGCTGGGGGTGGCGGTGCCGTGCAGATTGATGTAGCCGACCGCTTGGGGCGTCAGGCCCGCCATGTCCAGCGCGGCCTGCATCGCCATGCGCGCGCCCAGGCCTTCCGGGTGCGGTGCCGACATGTGGTGCGCATCGCTGGATTCACCGATGCCGCTGAGCAAAATGTCGCCGGTGCGGGCTGTGTCGGCATGCTCCAGCAACACGAAGGCAGCGCCTTCGCCGATGGAGATGCCGTCGCGCCCGGCGCCAAACGGCGTGCACGGACGGCTGGACAACAGCTGCAGCGAATTGAAGCCGTATAGCGTGGTCAGGCACAGCGAATCGACGCCGCCGACCACGGCCGCATCAATGAGGCCGCAGTGGATCATCCGCTGGGCGATGCCGAAGACCTTGGCGCTGGACGAGCATGCTGTCGAGACCACGCTGGTTGGCCCCTGCAGGTCGGCGTACTGGCGCACGAAATCGGCCACCGAAAACATGTTGTGGGTATGGCGGTAGCTGTGGCTCTTTGGCAGCGCGCCGCTGACCGGGTCGCGCTCGCGGTAAGCCAGCTCTGAACTCAGAATGCCCGAGGTGCTGCTGCCCAGAAACACGCCGACACGCTTCTTGCCATAGCGTTGGGCCGCAGCCTGCACGCTGTGCATGAAGCCGTCTTGTTCCAGCGCCAGTTGGGCCAGCCGGTTGTTGCGACAGTCAAATTCTTGGAGGTCGGTGCGCAGCGTCACGGTGTCCAGGCCGTCGACCTCGCCTAGCCAGGTCGGCAGGTCTACGGTATCCCAGCGCTCGGCCTGCAAACCGGTGCGCCGGCCACGCAACGCGCCCAGTGTGTCTGCCGTTCCGCGTCCCAATGCGGTGGTGACTGTGAATGTTTTTATTGGTAGTGGCTGCACGGCAAATTCACATGATCGAACGCAGAAATTCTACTTGACGGAAATTGGACCGGGCACGCTGGCGCTCAGCAGTACATTGGCAAACGACGTGCCCTCGCTCATCGGTTGCGCCGTTACCGTAAAACCGCGTGCTTGCAGCGCCAGCAGCCAGTCGGCGTGTGTGCGGCAGTAGAGTCGGCGTATGTGGAACCCATGGGCGTGGGCCACCGCCAGATCGATCCACTGGCTGAACTGGAAACGCCAGCCGCCATCGGCATTGCCGACCCGCAGCAGCAGCAGACCGCCGGGCGGCAGCGCCGCGGTGATTCGGTCCAGTAACGCATCCTGTTGTTCGAACGTGATGTAGTGCAGCACATCCAGCAACGTAATCGTGTCGTACCCGTGCAGTGCCGCCTGGCACATGTCGCCGCCGGCCAGTTTCAGTTGCGGGGCGTATAGCGGCGCCAGTGCGCGGTTGCCGATCGCGCAGGCGCCAGCGTTTAGATCAATGCCGTGAAACGTGGTGCCGGTTGGCACGGCAATACTTGGTTGCAGTTGCTCACTCGCGGCAAGTTTTTCGGCCGCCAGAAACCAGGCCGCCAGCAGCCCGCGGCCACAGCCCAAGTCCATCACCCGGCGACTCTTGTGCAATACGCCGTGCTCCAGCAAATAGGTAAACAGTGGATCACCGCCGAGTTTGCCTCGGGCCATCTGGTATTGGAAATTGCCAGCAATCTGGTAGGGCTGGCTGGCCGCGTTCAGCAGCTGCAGCTTTAGCGCGGCCTGCATGCGTCGGCTAGCGTGACCGTCTTCAGTCCTTGCGCCCGGATCGCTGCCAATAGCGGCGGCAGCACGACAATGATCAGCGGCTCGCCGCTGGCGGAGCGCGCCGCATGGCCGTCGTGCATCAACAGAATGTCACCGGCGCCTAGTTGGCGGGTCAGTCGCGCCAGTACCTTGTCCGGATCGCGCTCGCGGGTGTCGAAGCCGCGCCGAGTCCATGTCGCCAGCTGCAGACCGGCGGCGTGCAGCACCGGGGCAAGGAACACATTGCGCAGTCCGGCCACCGCGCGGTAGAACTGCGGCGCCTGACCGGTGATGCCTTGCAGAATTTTTTGACCGCCCAGGATTTCACGGCGCCAGCCAGCCGGTCCGGACAGCGAGACAAGATTCGGATGGCGCGCGCCGTGGTTTTCAATGCGGTGGCCAGCGGCCAGCATGCGCTGACACAGTTCGGGCTGTGCCTGTGCGCGTGCGCCTATGCAAAAGAAGGTGGCCTGGATGCCATGCTGCGCAAGAATCTCCAGCACCTTCGGTGTGACTTCGGGGTCGGGGCCATCATCGATGGTGATGGCGACTTCGCGTCGTTGCACTGCTGGCGCGGGCAGTCGCACCAGGTTGGCGCCCATCCAGGTGCTGCGCGGCCATAAGCCGACCAGCATCAGCATCAGGTGGCTGGCCAGCAGCGTCGTTACCGCCCAAAGCCAGTGCTGTGGCCACAGCACCAACATCAATAGCGCCGCTCCATGCAGTGTCAACTGAATCCACAAAAACGTTCCCGGGCGCCACGCGCCTTGCGTGGCGGGCTGGGCTGCAGTGGGCGGCGGGTTCACGGGGTGGCGATTTTGGAGACCGTCATCTCAATGCGGTCTCCATCGGCTTGTTCAAAGCGGATGGTCTTGATGTTGGCCTCGGTGCCGCCGATCTGGATCTGGCGAACGATCTTGGCCACGGCCCGGTTCACCGGGGTCAGTGTCAACTGCCACTTGGCCTGCACGCCGCTGAACTCGACCGCATAGTTCTTTTCCAGCGCGGTCTGGTCGCCGCTGAGTGTGCCGCGGATGCTCTCGACCATCGCTGCAACGGCCGGGTGGTCCTGCAGCCGCAATTGAAGCGGCTTCTTTTCAAACATGCTGATGGTCAGCTTGTCGCCGTCCAACAGCATGGCTTCGGCGCGCGGCTTTAGCGTACGTTTTTCCAGTCGGTCTGGGGCGTCAAAAGACAACTCGCCGGAAGACTCCAGTGGCTTGTCCAGAAAGCCTATGTATTTCTTCTCGACGAAGCTGGCCTTGCCGGATTTTTGCTGGGCCAGCAGGTTCATCAGTTCGGGCATTGCCCAATCGGCCGCATGGCTGCTGATGGACAGCAACATACCGGCCAACAGCAGCGCAACGCGATGCGACCGACCGAGAGAATGGAGTTTGGACATATCAGCGGCGTTCATATGATCGGTAGGCTTGGACAATCTGGGCGATGCTGTAGTGCTCGCGGTCGGGCAGCACCCGCACGCGTACCAGATACTCCACTACAAACATCAGCCCCACGGTCACTGGGGTCAACAGGTTGGCGAAGAACGACCAGACGGCCAGCGGCGCCAAGAAAAACAAGCCGACCGAGAGCACTCCGCTGATGATGAAGTACGCGGTCCAGACCAGCGTGACCTTCCAGGTGTAGCGCATGTAAACCGGATCGGCCGGGCTGGGCAGCAGCATGCGGGTTACCTGCGAGCACAGCGCATTTGCGTCGCCACGTCCCAACGTTGCGCCAAACGTAATCGCTAGCAAGGACATCGCGCCAACGTGCTGCATGAAGTACAGCCAGTTGACGTGGTTGCGCAGCTCGTCCAGGTACAGCAGCACCAGCAATGCCAGCACAGCCAGTGCCAGCAGCGCCGGCCAGCGCAGTCTGGAGTGCCAGGCGGCCAGCAACGCCATCACGGTCAGCGGTGCCACACCGACGGCCAGCATCAGCAGGTTGGGGTGTTCGTCTATGGTCAGGAAATGGCTGAAAGCCAGATACGCGGCTACGACCACGGCGATACCCGCAATGGCCAGCAACCGGGCGATACGGTTCACTTGGTGCGCTTTTCCGCGATGTGGGCGGACAGGCTACGCAGTGATTTGAAGACACTGAAGTTGTCGTCGCCTTCGGCCTTCATCTGAATGCCATATTGTTTGGATACAACCAGTGCAATTTCCAGAATATCGATGGAATCCAGCCCGAGACCGTCACCGTACAAATCGGCATCGGCTTCTATGCTTTCCGGCGCGACTTCAAGGTTCAGCGCAGAAACAATCAGCTGCGCAACTTCGCGTTGGAGCTCTGCACTGTTGGCTGGGGCGCTGGATAAATGGGTCATGATATAAAAGATAAGTGCAGTTATCGACTTGCGGCCCGGTAAACCACGCACGGGTCAATGGGGGCCAAGGTTGCACATGAAGGATACTTGCTGGCACCAGTGCCGCAATGTGTGAGTCTGGGCATTTTAATGCAATCAAAAATTCCTCTGAACTCCCACACCGCCCTGCCCGCTGATGCTCCCGGCCCAACGACCGTGCACTGGGGCGCAATCTTCCGCCATGATTTCTGGTTCAAATTTCTGGGCACCAGCGCTTTCATAGCGCTTTTCTTTTGCGCCTATATCCATTTACTGAAGAACCCCGCGTTCCCGGTATTTGTCGTGCCGCTGACGGTGGTGGACGACTGGATAGGTTTTGCGCCGCTGGCGCTCATTCCCTATTTGTCGCTGTGGTTGTATTGCTCGCTGCCGGTGATGCTGTTGCCGAGTCGGCGCCGGTTGCTGAATTTTGGCGCCTGGGTTGGTGCCATGTGTTTGCTGGCCCTGGCCATTTTCTATTGGCTGCCCAACGCTGTACCGCCAGCCAATATTGACTGGGCGTTATATCCCGGCGTGGCCTTTTTAAAAGGTGTGGATGCGGCGGGCAATGCTTGCCCCTCACTGCATGTGGCGACAGCGGTGTATTCCAGCTTTTGGCTCTACTGGCTGATGCGGGAACTGCGCCAGGGCTGGTACAGCCAAGCGCTGCAAATACTGTGGGGCGTGGCGATTGTTTACTCGACGATGGCCACCAAACAGCACGTATCGCTGGATGCGCTGGCTGGCACGCTGCTGGGTGCGGTATTTGCGTTGGGCGCGCGCTGGTCAGAACGCAAACTGCTGTGAGCCGCCAGGCCGTCGGCCGTAGGATTTTCGCTGGCGGAATTATTGATACATTTGTCAGCAGGTGAGGCGCCAGTCCATTTGGCGAATAGTAAATATGTCGTTGAGCTTGACGGCAAATAAAAAGAATCTTGGCAGAACCATGAACCGCACGCATTCCCCGGCCCTTGCCCACTGGCATCCGCATATCCACCGGCATGCCGCATCGGTCGAAATGCGTGATTGGCTGACTGACAGACATTCGCTAACCGCGCGGCTGGTTGCGCGTTGCGGCCAGTTTCGGGTGCAGCGCCTGCAGCAGCAGGTAGCACGTTGTTTGCCGGACGAATTCAATGCCATCGGCCTGTCCAGGCGGGCCAATGTGGTCGAGCGGGACGTGTTGTTGCGCTGCGATGGGGTCGCCGTGGTCTACGCGCATACGGTGTTGCCGCTATCGGCCAATGCCAGCCACTGGCCGCTGTTTGCGTCGTTGGGTAACAAATCCCTGGGCAGTACGCTGTTCCATGACCCGCTGGTCGCGCGCGACGATTTGCACTACGCACGGCTGTGCGTCAGCCACCCGCTGATGCGGCGGATTGTGGCGCTGCAGCTGGTTCCGGCGCAGACCGCACGCCTGTTGGCCAGGCGTTCGCTGTTCACCCGCCATGGCTCCAGCTTGCTGGTCACCGAGGTGTTTTTGCCGGCGCTTTCCGCGCTGCCCATCGCCCCACTGCCCCTCTATCCCAAGGCTGCACCATGACGCATTTTTCACGGGCGCTGCCCCTACTGGTTGGCGTGACCTGCTGTTTTGCGCAGGTCGCCCAGGCGCAGGAGCTGCCGCTGTGGGAGGCTGGCGTCGGGGTGCTGGCGGTGCAGCTGCCCGCCTACCGCGGCGCAGTGGAATCCAGCACCAATGTGCTGCCGATTCCGTACATCATTTATCGCGGCGAGCACCTGAAGGCGGATCGCGACGGCGTGCGCGGGGTCTTGTTCGACACTGACAAATACGAAATCAATGTGAGCTTTGCCGCATCGCCGCCAGTGCGCAGCAACGATGTCAAGGTGCGCAATGGCATGCCCGACCTCAGTGCCAGTCTTGAGGTGGGGCCGTCGTTGGACATCAAGTTGTGGCACTCGGCGACCAAGGACTCCAGGCTGCGTCTGTTTGTGCCGGTGCGTGCGGCGGTGACGCTGGAGAGCGATCCCCGCTTCATAGGCTGGCAAATTGCGCCACGTCTCAATCTCGACATCGACAGTCCGTTGGGTTTTTCGGGCTGGACTCTGGGTAGTGTTGGTGGCCCGATCTTTGGCAGCCAAGAGCAGCATGCGTATTTTTACGGTGTTGCGCCGCAATTCAGCAGTGCCACTCGACCCGCCTACGAAGCCCGGGCCGGTTTTGCCGGCATTCAGATCGTGTCGGCCTTGTGGAAACGTTTTCCAGGCTTTTGGGCCGGCGGTTTTGTTCGCTACGACAACGTCAGCGGGGCGGTCTTCGAAAACAGCCCGCTGGTCACCCAAAAAAGCGGTTTTTCAGGCGGCTTTGCGATCTCGTGGGTGCTGGGCAAGTCCAGCCAAATGGTGCCTGCAAGCCAAGGGGATTAGTTACCGCTCCTTGCCATTGGCTGCCTCTGCGCGTCTGCGGTGGTCCTGAATAAAAGCGGGGCACGCTACTGTTTTAGTAGCGTGCCCCGCTTGCTGTATGGGCGCTAGCGCCCTATTCCATTCTTACTTTCCGGCGATCTCCGCAAAGAACGCATCCGGTGTGGACTTGCGGCCCAGGAACTCTTCGACCAGTGCTGAAGCTGGGCGCTCGCCACCGCTTTCCAGAATCAGCTTGCGGTACTTGGCGCCCTTGGCGGTGTCCATCACGTTGTTGCCAAAGGCGGTGCGCATGTCCAGCGCCAGCACTTCAGACCACATGTAGCCGTAGTAGCCGGCCTGGTAGCCGCCCATCAGGTGGCCGAAGGACGCGGGCAGCATGTTGCCGGGGGTGTAGCCCATTGGCGTCTTGCTGGAGATGTCCACCCAGGCTTGCTGTGGGTCAACTGCAGTAGCGGTGTGCAGCGACATGTCGAACGCGGCGTACAGACGTTGGGTCGCGTAGAAGCGGCCCTGGCCGAAGGTGCGCGAGGCGTTCATGCGGTCTACGAGCTTCATGTCGATGGGCTTGCAGGTCGCGCAGACAGATGCGAACAGCGCCAGCGACTCGGGCCGGCGTGCCCATGCTTCGTACATCTGTGAAGGCGCTTCGACAAAGTCGCGCTTCACACCGGTACCGGCATTGAGCACATAGCGGGTCTTGGACAGCACGCCGTGCATGATGTGGCCGAACTCGTGGAACAGCGTGCGCAGCTCGTCCTGGTCAAAGCCGTCGCGGCTGAAGTTGGTGACCAATACGCTGACCGGCGTGCGGTTTTCCAGCAGCGACACACCGCGCACCGGGAAGGCCGCTGCGTGCTTGTACTTGCCTTCGCGCGGGAACATGTCCAGATAGAAGCTGGAGATGTACTTGCCGGTCTTGCCATCCAGCAGGTCGTAGGCACGCACGTCGGCGTGCCAGACCGGCAGCTTGGTGTTGGGTTCAAACTTGACGCCGTACAGCGTGCTGGTGACTTTCATCATCCAAGCAATCGTCGGCTCGGTCGGGAACTGCGCGCGCACTTCGTTCTGGTCTACGCTATAGCGAGACTTCTTCAGGCGCTGCTGGAAGAAGCTGGTGTCCCAGGCCTTCAACACCGCGTCGGGCTTGCCAGTGAGCGCAACCTTTTCCTGGCGCAGCTCATCCAGTTCCTTGCGTTCCAGCGCGGTGACGCGGCCCAGCACGTCGTCCAGGAACTTGTTGACGTTGGCAGCGTTGCCCGCCATCTTGCGTTTGATCGACCAGTCAGCGAAGTTGGTTTCACCCATCAGCTTGGCCAGCTCCAGACGCAATACGGTGGCTTCTTTCAGGATGTCCAGGTTGACCTGGCCGCCGCGCTGGTTGAAGGCGAGGTAGAAGGCTTGGCGCGTCGGTTCGACTTCCACGAAGTTCATGATCGCGTTTTGTTCGGGGTAGTCCAGACCGAACAGGTAATTGCCTTGCGCATCCTTTTCGCGCTTGGCCAGCATGTTGGGCGGAATGCCTTTCAGATCGGCTTCGGAGAATGCCAGCTTGGTGTTCACGTCACGGGTGTTGCGCTGGAAGTCTTGCGACAGTTTGTCCAGGCGATCAAAGATTTGCTTGGCGCGCTCGCGGGCTGCACCAGTCAGGTTAACGCCACGCTCCTTGAAGTCGTCCAGAATGCTTTGGCGCGCCATCGCATCAATCGCGTTCGTGGTGCGCACCGCTTCCACGCGCTTGAAGAGTTCTTCGCTTTGCAGGTAGTCGTTGGGCAGTGCGGACAGCTTCAGGTTGCAGTCTTCGGCCGCTTTGCGATTCTCGGGATTGGGGTGGGTTTCCTGCATCAGCTCCAGGGGGCCATTCATGTTTTGCAGCACGATGTCCAATTGGTTCCAAGCGCCCAGTACGGTCTTGGCGTTGGCTTTTTGTAGCGGCAGAGTCTTGATTTTCTCAATGCGCGCTTTCGCGTCGGCAATGGTCTGGTCGCACAGCGCAGGCAGTTCGGCAGCGCTGGGTTGCAGGATGCCGCCGCGCGTTGTCGCGCCAGTTGTTGTAGCGGTAGCAAAGGCGGATTGGGCGATCAGGGCTGCGCAGGCGGCCAGCACGGAGGTCTGAAGTTTCATGGGTTTCCTGGGTAAGGAGAAAAAAGAGGCCCTCGCGCAGGGGTGGAGCGAGGGGCCGGGCAAATTATAGGGAGAGCGCTTGTTGCGAAAGGTGCGTGGAAACCCGCGCGCTTTGCTTCAAAATGGCAGTCAGAGAACCCCAAAAACCCACAGCGCATTCGGAGCCCAGCCATGAACAAGACCCGACTCGAAGCTTTCAGTGACGGCGTGATCGCCATCATCATCACCATCATGGTGCTGGAGTTCAAGGTGCCGCACGGCCAGGAGTTTGCCGACCTGCTGCCGCTGTGGCCGATCTTCCTGAGCTACGTGCTGAGCTTTGCCAACGTGGGTATTTATTGGAACAACCACCACCACATGCTGCATGCGGTCAAGCAGGTCAACGGCGCCATCCTGTGGTCCAACCTGAACCTGCTGTTCTGGCTGTCGCTGATGCCGTTTGCCACCGCGTGGATGGGCGAGAACCACTTCGGCGCGGTGCCGGTCGCGGTGTATGCGTTCGATCTGCTGATGTGCGCAATCAGTTATACGTGGCTTCAATCACGGATCATCAAGTCGCAGGGCGAACAGTCCTTATTGCACGTGGCCGTGGGCAATGATCGCAAGGGAAAAATCTCGGTCGCCTGCTACGTGATTTCCATCCCACTGGCGTTGCTGGGTTACCCCGCAATCTCCGGCGTTCTGCTGGGCGCAGTGGCCTGCATCTGGTTCATCCCGGACCGGCGCATCGAGAAGAAGCTGATCGAAGAGTAACCGCGGATGCTATATATTTGGTAGCTGCTTACGCACATTCTATGCGCCTTGCAGCCATATTTAGCTCTGAATTGTCGCTGCGGTGAATGCAATTTCCAGCAGGTAATCCGGGCTCGCCATCTCGGCGCTGATGCAGATGCGCGCAGGCGCGCAACCCTCGGGCAACCAGGCTGCCCACTCCGCATTCATCGCCGCGCGGTCCGCCATCTGTTTGATGCAGATCGTCGCCATCAGCAACTGGCTTTTGTCGGAGCCTACGAGCGCCAATGTGCGCTCAGCCTGTGCCAGCACGGCTTGCGTCTGGGTGGTGATGTCGGTGCCGCTTTCTGGCACTTCCACAAAATAAGCAGTGCTGTTGTGTACGACAGCGTCAGACCATTGGGCTTGGGGGTTGATACGGGTGATAGGAGAGGATGTCATGTCTTATTATCGCCAGCACACACACGGCCTGTTAACGGAGTTGAATTTGAAATTTTCACTGAACCGCGTGCTCGCCTCGGGCTTGCTCGCACTTGTCGCCACCCATGCCGGCGCACAATCCACGCCCATGAATGATCCCTACCAATGGCTCGAAGACGTACAGGGCGAGCGTTCGCTGAACTGGGCGCGCGAACGCAATGCCGTCACGCAAGGCCTGCTGGAAAAGCAGCCCGTGTTCAAGGACAACCAGCAGCGCCTTCTGGCCGTGCTGGACAACCGCGACCAGATCCCCTATGTCGGCCGCCGTGGCGATTACTTTGTCAATTTCTGGCGTGATGCAGCCAACCCGCGCGGCCTGTGGCGGCGCACGACGCTTGCCGAATACCGCAAGCCCAAGCCGCAATGGGAAGTGCTGCTGGATCTGGATGCACTGGGTAAAGCGGAAGGCGAGAACTGGGTCTGGGGTGGCTCCGACTGCCTGGCGCCAGACTACAACCGCTGCCTGTTGCAACTCTCGCGCGGCGGTGCCGATGCCAAGGTCGTGCGCGAGTTCGATATCGCCAGCCGCAGTTTCGTCAAGGACGGCTTCGTACTGCCCGAAGCCAAAACCAGCGTGACCTGGCTGGATGCCGACACTCTGTTGGTGGGCACCGATTTTGGCCCCGGCAGCATGACCAAGAGCGGCTACACACGCATCATCAAAGAGTGGAAGCGCGGCACACCGCTCACCACGGCACGAACTCTCTACGAGGCGCAGGAGAGCGATGTCTCCGCCTTTTTTAGTGTGGATCGCACACCCGGGTTTGAGCGCGTGGGGTTCGGCCGTTCGACCGATTTCTTCAATACCGAAGTCTTCATGCGCCAGGGTGACAAGCTGGTACGCATCGACAAACCGTCCGACGCCACGTTCTTCTCGCGCCGCGAGTGGGCGTTCCTGCAATTGCGCAGCGATTACCAGACACCGCAGGCTTCCTACAAGGCGGGCTCGCTGCTGGCGATCAAATTTGACGACTTCATGCGAGGCGAGCGTAATTTCGACGTGCTGTTCACGCCCACTGCCACACGCTCACTCGGCCGCGGCGGTGTCAGCCTGACGCGTGACTATGTGATCCTGGGCATTCTGGATAACGTGGCGGGTCGGCTGGAAGAAGTGCGTTATGACAACGGCAAGTGGATCACGCGCGCGGTGAACGCGCCCTTCCCTGGCACGCTGAGCGCGTCCAACATGAGCGATCCGTTTGTGAAGAACGACCCGTACGCCAACACGTACTTCATGAACTACGCGGACTTCCTGACGCCAGACAGCCTGTACCTGGGCCAGGCTGGTGACGACAAGCGCGAGCTGCTGAAGCAGCGTCCGACCTTCTTCAACGCCGACGGCATGCGGGTGGAGCAGATGTTTGCTACCAGTAAGGACGGCACGCGCATCCCCTACTTCGTGGTGTGGCCCAAAGGCGCCAAGGCCGATGGCAACAACCCGACCATTCTGTACGGCTACGGTGGCTACCAAATCTCGATGTTGCCCAGCTACTCCGGCACTTATGGCGAAGCCTGGTACCGCCACGGCGGCGTCTTGGTGATTGCGAACATCCGCGGCGGCGGCGAGTTCGGACCCACATGGCACACCTCGGCCACCAAAGCCAACAAACAACGCAGCTACGACGACTTCGCCGCTGTGGCCGAAGATCTGGCGGCGCGCAAGATCACCAGCCCCAAACACCTGGGCATTTACGGTGGCAGCAACGGCGGCCTGCTGGTTGGTGCTGTGATGGTGCAGCGCCCCGAACTATTCGGCGCCGTGTTGTGCGCGGTCCCGCTGTTGGACATGCAGCGCTACCACAAGCTACTGGCCGGCAACAGCTGGATGGCCGAATACGGCGACCCAGACAAGTCGGAAGAATGGGCCTGGATCAGCAAGTACAGCCCGTACCAAAACGTGAAGCTTGGTGTGAAGTATCCGAAGGTGCTGTTCACCACGTCCACGCGCGACGACCGGGTGCATCCGGCCCACGCACGCAAGATGGCAGCCCGCATGCTGGAGCAGGGCCACGACGTGCTGTATTACGAAAACATCGAAGGCGGCCACGGTGGCGCGGCAGACAACAGCCAGAAAGCGCGTCTGCAGGCGCTGGAGTTCACCTTCATGCTGGATGTGTTGGGCAACAAGCCCTAAGCTTGCGGCGCGATGTCCGCGCGCTTTTGCGTGGCGTGGTAAACGGTCAACACTTGGGTTGCCACCATGTCCAGCGCAGGGCGCGCATTGCCCTGTTTGTCAGTCCACACCTTGGGTGTCAGTGACCCGGCAAGGGCGACCGCGTCGCCATCGTCCAGCACCATAAGCGCCGCGCTGGCTTCCGCCGCAAACGCAATCACGTTGACCATCAGGCTTTCGCCATCGCCGGCGGTGGCCTTCACCTTGGCCAGCGCGAAGCTGGTGTCGTTCTTGCCTTGGCGGGTTTCCGCCAGCCCGACCAGCGTGCCGGCGATCAGGCCTTCAATCATCCTTGGGGGCCGTGTCTTTGCCGCATGCGGGGCAGGTGTCGTTGCACACGCCCGTCGAAACACTGTCCCACTGTTGTCCGCAAACACACTGGTAATGGTTGGTATGGCCCGGCGCAAATTGGGTATCGCCAAACGACGTATCGTCGCCCATTTGCGTATTTTCAAACGCTGACTCAGCATCTGCGGCCCGGGTTTCTTCAAATCCCGGTGCCGGCGCAGTAATGTCTACCGTTTGAAAGAGAGACTTGAGTTTGCGGCCGAACATGGGATTGCAAAGTCCGTTTTGTAGTTTCTCGAAATAGTTGCACATAGGCTCTATATAGATCAATGGGTTGTGCACGTTTTTTGGGACTCCGCCATCTGACAGTCCCGAAATAGTTGCACCAATCCTTGGTGTTCTACTCGCCTATGGCAATCCTCATTCGAAAAATTAAGAAACCCGCTGCTACCAGCAACGGTGAAAGTATTGGTGGAGGCCGTCATCTCCTGGCAACTGTCACCCCGCTCTCAGATATCCCTTGCACTATCGGCCCGGCGCTTTAACCCCCGTATAGTGACGCGCACTCGGACTTCACAGCTTGAAAGACGGTGAACAGGTTAGTTTCCATAAAAATCTCCAAGTTACAGGTCAATGAAAAATCAACTATCACGAGGAGTGAAAACGCCAGGCCGTTTACAAGGTCTTGGACTGAGGTAACGGTAGACAGCATTGCTGCCAAGTCTTGGTTGCACGAAGTTTAACCTCCGTCGCCGACCGAATTGGCCCGGGCGTCTTTATCCAAGAGTTGCTGAAGTCAGGAAGTGTCCGTTGGACCCCTACGGGCGGGTCAAAATAGCGTTGGGGCAGCAGGCATTGATCAACGCAAATGCCAGCGGCTTTTGCATGCGTGATATCGAAAGCTGAACTGATTGGAGCGAAAAGTGCTCCTGAGCGCAAGAGTTAGTTAGCTTCCGGCCCCAGTATGTTGAACTGAATTTAGGG
Organism: Rhodoferax sp. P2_H8_2; assembly: GCF_056403235.1. Classification (NCBI taxonomy): domain Bacteria; kingdom Pseudomonadati; phylum Pseudomonadota; class Betaproteobacteria; order Burkholderiales; family Comamonadaceae; genus Rhodoferax; species Rhodoferax sp. P2_H8_2. Next base: position 355,726 of record NZ_JBFUFW010000003.1, on the reverse strand, counting down.
TCGAAAAAACTGTTTTAAATCGCAATAACATATTGATTTTATTAGATTTATTTACATAATCACTATTCATCTGACTGGAACTCCTTCTAGAACAATATTTGCATATCGTTAAAAATTCAGTCATGTTTGGTTCTGGAGCTATTCATGCCTGCTATTTCGATGTTGATTAAAGGTGCCGCCGAATTCCTGGCAGTTGTTCAAGCAAATCCAATGTTGCTGGTCTCGTTGGTTGCATTGGCTTCTCTGGCAGTCGCAGCCATGGCACTTAAGGTTGTTCATACGGTGGTCTCAAAAAAATGAGCTGGGCCAAAATGCCAAGCGCCTGGCTCCGGCCGGTCGCGCCTCATGAAGAAGCTGATGAAGCGGCGCTGGTTTATCCGTTGAAGTCTCTGGTCTGGCGCAAAGACGGGTCAAGTTCAATGGCTGCATTGATGATCCTGATTGCATTGTCAATACGGCTGAATGTGACGTTGAAAGGGCGCAAGTTCGATGTGTCCAGTCCGCGCCCAACAAAAGTCGCTGTTACGTATGATGAACTCCAAAGGATGACTGGTTTTGCCAGGGCCACTGTTAGTCGGGGCATCGAACTGCTTGAATCGTTGGGTGCAATCGCCAGGGTGAAGATTGGCAGAGCCAATTTCTACGAAATTGTTGGCCTTCACGAAAATGGCGGGTGGTGCCAGATTCCACAGACGCAGCTCCTACAAGGCGACGGATCACTGTCAATCAAGAAGCTGGAGCGAAAGCGGATAACTTTGTATGCATTGAAGCTCTACGTGCTTTTCCTGGCTCTTCGCAGGCAGGTGTTCAACAACACCGCCATTAGTTATACGGGAATCATGAAGTGGACCGGCCTGAGAAGGGCCGACATTGGTCCTGCCGTTCAGCTACTTATTGCTTGGGAGTTGGTGGATGTGTCTGAGGAACTTGATGACCGCCACCTCAATGAAAGCGACCGCAGCAAGCGCTATCGCATTCGCGGGCTTAGTGCAGTAAAGCACCAAAGTGCTACTGCTGACACCTAACATCTTCACTGCCAAAGCGGTGACCTATCTAAGGACCAAGTGATGTCATCGATATTGAAGCAAGAAGAGATACCTGCGCAAAACGGGAAATACGTCACCAAAATCACGCTGGAAAGCGGTGCCGTCGGATGGATTGCATCGGATGTATCGATGAAGGCACTGGAAGGCCTGAAGCGTAAGTTGTTGCGCAAGCAGGCAAAGCTGCAAAAACGGCGTGCGTGATGGCGACTGTTTCATTTATCGCTTTATTTTTCCTCGTATTCGGCTTCTTGTGCCCAATCGTCAAACAGGTCGCGAAGTTCGCTAGGGAGGCTAAGCACGAACTCCTTGTCTAGTGGGTACTCATAGGCCAGGAAGTGACGACAAGCATCAAGCAGCACTTGACCCTGTCGAGCGTCTCTCAACTTCTTTTGCGCATCTCGTCCTTGCTTTTTGGCCAGCCACAACTTATGAACTGCCATCCAACGAGGGTCCGGAACGTAAAGCGGGCAGGCGCGATTCCGCCGAGTCGCGATCACTACAAACGCTGCCTTCCCACGAAGCAACCATTCTTGCTCCACCAACGAAGCTGTCGACTCGAAGCCCCCATCGCTGGGCAAGGGCAATTGACTCAGTGCCGTCAACAACTGGACTTCGTTGCCGGTACTGCTCACTGCCTGAGAGGAGTTTTTAGGGTTGATGCGGTAAGTGGAATCAATGGAATGCAGCACCGCCATCAGAGACTTACGACTTTCAGCATGTGAGTCCGGTACCAACCTTGCAAGAGATGCGCTCGACCCTCGACACCATGCCAAATCAAGCCCTTGGGCAGGCTCATTTCGCACTGGGAATTTCACGCCACACAGAATTTCATAAGCCACAAAGGCATTGGCGCCTACAACCAGCAGATCGTTTCTAAGCAGCCCCTCTATATCTAGTGCGCGCAACAGTTCGCCCTGCTTGTCCGGCATTGCCGGCAACCTAAGCGCTCTATATTGAAGTGCGCGTTGCTCAATGAGGGACGTGGCTTCGGAGGCGCGCTTTCTATTCAGCTCCTTTTCGACGACAAACGACTCGTAGACAGCCTCTGTCTCTGGCGAGCGCGCACCTTTGGTAGTAGCGCTTGCGTGGCCACCTTTTTTGACGGCGAGATATTGAGTGTTGCCCTTGGTTTGCCAGAACATGGAGGTGGGCAGAGATGCCAAAGTCTGTCGCGCTCCGTGCCACCGGTCGTATGCGGCTTCAAGATTGGCAATGACCCGTCCTGAATCCGTCTGAAAGGGGATGAAGTCAGATTTGAGACAGGCCATGGGCTGGGAATCATAGAGAGTTTCCACCGAACATGCGCAAATTTGTCCATGATGGGTGGAAATTGGAACTACAGAGGGCCTGGCGCATCCTGCTTCTGGGGCTTCTGGGGCACAGCGGTGACGCTAGATCCGAAAGCGGGGCCGCCAATCTGTGGATAAGGCTGTGGATATATCCATGGATATCTGTTGATAAATACGATATAAATATAGTATGACGCTAAACTCTAATTAAAAGTCGTGCCCAAAAAGCCGGTTCATGACTCCGCCGAATGGTTTTCGGCCGCTCGTGCCGCCCGCTTGGCTGGGCTCACTCAGGCAATGGTGAATTACCTTTGCCGAGTCGGAGTTGTCTTGCCATCCTGTGATTGCCAGCGTGGACATGGGATCCCAAGGCACTATTCGTTTGGAGATGTTGTCGCGCTCAGGCTTGTAGCGCGTCTGTCCAATGCCGGGGTTTCGCCGTTGCGCCTCCGTAAGGGGTTTGAATACTTACGGAAATACCAGCCTCAGATTACGTTGACGTCTCTGCCGGCAAGCCATGTGGTCACGGATGGGCAGTTCATGTATCTGAGGGGTGCTGGTGACTCGTTAGAACGAGCAACCGATGGTCAATATGCCTTTGCATTCGTCATTGAGCTTGACCATATACGGCGGGAGGTTGTCGACAGACTCCCAATTTTGCAAAAAAGTGCAAGCGGGTGATGCAACGCAGGTGGCGTAGTGCGAAAAGAGAGTAAAACAATGGGTAGCGGTTTGCCTCTACCCTAGGAGGTCCAAAAATGATCAAGAGTGAACACATTCCTGTTAGGCCGGAGCTTGTGGCCTATGAGGCTGCTTTGTCTCGTGTACTCCCCATGCATGATGGAGAGTACGTCGTTATCAAAGGTGATCGGCTTTTGGAATTTTTCAAGCGCTATGACGAAGCGCTAGAGTGGGCATATACCAACCTGGGGTTGGACGCATTCTTTGTGAAGCGAGTCGAGTCGGCTGAACTAAGCACTGTTCACTACACACGTGACTTAGGTCCGTGCCGAGGCTAACGCTTGACGCCCGCAATAACGGGCTAATAGTGGAGGCAAACATCTGGCTTAGCGCTCCACGGCGTGCAGCGATGTTTGCGAAGGGAATAACGGTTAACCCGAAAATCTCAGTAACACTCATTATTGATACGGGCGCTGACAGCACTACGCTCAGTAGTCAAACCATGCGTAGTTTGGGCATTTCGCCTACGAGCCAAGCAAGAATACTCACATCCGGTTCTAAGGGCGTGCCAGAACTGTGCGATGTCTATGACATTGAGCTGGAAATAAAAAATCCCACACAGTCACCCTGGAGAATTCCGGCATTGGAAGTCTTGGCGTTGCCGTTAGAAAACCAAGGTACCGAGGGCATGCTTGGCCGCGACATCCTCCAGTTGGGTATCTTGCACTACGACGGTCCACGAAATACGTTCACACTCGACTACTAGCCATCTTGCATGGTGGTGGCGTCTCATTTTTCACCATCAAGCTCCTCAGAATTCGCAACTGATCATTGTTATCGCAGGCGGATAATCTTCAGGCACTTGTTGATTGCCGAGAGTAAGGAAGAAGTATCACCATAGCTGACTTGCCCAAGCTCATCTTGTTGTTGGGCTTTCTCGCAAGACACCTCGTAGTGTTTCCACGCAGAAATGAAGCGATTTCGGTCAAAGCGATTTAGGCGAATTTCGACAGCGTAGCGTTCGCCAATAGTTGGCCGCTTTCTATACGGACTCGGGTCACTTTGTTGGGCAACAAGAAAAAGTACCAAGGGCCCAGCCGCGTCGTTGAATTCCTTCCTTCGGTCCCTGCCAATGGCCGTCCAGTTGCCGACAAGCAATCCAATCAGGAAGATCAGGAGGCTGATAGCTGGATGGGTAAGCAACTCAGTAAAACTCATGCTGCTTCACCATATCGCCACACGGCCGTGTGGCGTGTTCAGAGTTTCACCAAGCCACGCGCGAAGCGGACCGCATAGTTGATCAACCAAAAAGCCATTTTGAGGGGTGCAAAATAGGAATGCCAACTCCGGTGGAATCCAACAACGAAGTCATGGAAGATTCCCGAGCCCGGTCGAATCGGCTTTGGATTCAATCTGGCCCACTCGTGCGTAGCGGAACTTGCGAAAGATTCAGTTGGACTCATCTATTCAATAGTACCGGACAGAAGGAAAATTCGCTAGGCACACAGAGCCTTTTGCGCGGTCCTTGGCATAGTCCCAAGCTGAAAACCCGGTATTAGCGAAGCATCGTGAATCACGAATCCCCGGTGCGCTTCAGGTCACAGGCCTCGACTCCCCAAGCACTAAAGCTATTAGCAATAGGTTGCAGCATTGGGTCCAATGCGTCAGCCTCGCGCAAGGCTGCTTCGGCCCACGACTGGTATTTCGCTCTTCCTTCGCCAGACCAATCCGGGTGAGTGGCCATTACGTCTACGAGACTGCGAATGTCCCTGGCACTGCGAAGGTTTGCAGCCGCATCGGATATCTCTTTCCTGATGGCCTGTTTTCTGGCTTCGATGGCCGCCAGGCGCATCTGTTCTTCCTTGCGCTTTTGCTCCGCAATTTCTTCCAGCATTTGGCTTCTGCGCTCCAATTTCCAATCGTAGATGGAAAGATCTGCGGCGCGCATCTTGGTCTCAGCTAGAGTGAGAATTTTTTCCACAATTTCATCAAGACGCCTTTCAATCTTGGCATCTGTTCCATCCACAAAATCTCCGTCTTTGTCGCTCAATCCCACGCGAAGTGTTGTGACGTTGCCTCGCGGTATGTCGCTACTGCCCTTGGGATTTTCCGGCTCTAAGAATTGAAGTTGAACTCGGGACGCACCAATCGAAACGGACGCAACAAGATGGTGAATATGACCTACACCCTGAATCCAGGTCTCTCTTTCAGAAACTTCACAGCTTGCATGGATGGAGTCGAGGATGAAGAAGATGCTGCTAAACAGGCGGAGCTGGCGTTGGAACCTAGGCTCCAGAAAATGTGGCTTGTCAAAAGACCAATTCCTAGCTTTGAACTTTTCGGCACGGTTTGCTTCTGACCGCAGTACCCTAAGCAGACCCCGATGCGGGTCTGTGAGGTCTTTCTTGGCGCGAAAGGGTCCGAGGCTTGCAAAGGCAGACTGAACAACCTCTTCGACAGTTTCCCCATAAGCGGGAACTGAAATCTCCGATTCCAGGTCAATAGGTGTGTTCCACCTTTCGTAGTGGGTAACGGAGCGAAGATCGACAAGCTCTCGCTGGCCAGGCAACCGCATTGGCAACGGTGTTGTCGAAACTCTACCGCCCGCCACCCTCTTTGCCCAGTAGCCGGGTGGCGGTGCTGGGATACGTTCTTTGGCACATAGCTTGCCAATGGCCACGTCAGAAATCCCCCAAATACCTGCTAACTTAGATCTTGGCTCGCTCCACACTAGAGCATGTAGTTCGGTACGGGTGAGAGATTTTGGCTTTGGGGTCGTCATATTGAATGGCCAGTAATTGATGTGGCAAGCAAGTAACGTTGTCACGATGCATAGAAGCGGCCTGCGCATCAAGACCAAGCCAGCAACATCAGATAGGAAGATAGACTAGAAAAGGAAGCCGCCCAAAAAAAGGAATAGACATGAGCGACTGGGATTTTCTCCACGAAATGCACGAAAGCGGGTACAGCCCCGAAGAGATAGCCGATGCCGCCGGTTCCGGGGCAGCCCCGTGGGAGTGGGAGTACATCAGTACAGAGTGGATCAACTCCGAGCTTTCAAATGAGTCGGAAACGGTTACCAGCCCAAATGAGCAGCATGCACCTTTTAGAAGTAGAGATGGGTTTCCATTCAGCATGATGGAGCAAACTAAAATCTTTGAGGATTTAGTTGACTGCGCTACCCGCCATTTCGAGAACACGGGTCGGTACTTGCAGGTCTGGGGTGAACTTGGGGAAATCTATGCAGAGATCGAATTCGGACTTTGTCGCCATGGGACTCATAGAGCCGGCTCCGACGGAACAATTGCCGGAAAACTTGTCGAGGTAAAGACAATTTCACCCGAGAAAGCTGGCGACCATGTTCTCGTCAAGAGCCAGGGAGACTTTGATGAATTGCTCATCGTTCGAATTGATCAGAACTTTCAGTTCAAAGGCAAGCTATTTGACCGGGGCGAGCTAAAGGGGAGTGCCGGCAAATACTTGAAAGGACATCTGAAAAATGACGCGGGCGATGTTTAATCCGAGCGCGCTCACACCTCTCCAGGGCGTGGTCTTGATAAGACGCAACCCCGATGCAGCTAACTTCAATTTAACGCGCGTGCAAGGCTCTTACGGAAATCTACCTCAGCTGACTGTTAAACATGGGTCTTAAGGTAACTCTCATAAAAAGGAGAAGACTTCATTGGCTTAAGTGCCCAGTGATACTTTGCACCACTGCGTTTCCCAATGACGTAGTCTAGTTTTTCCTGGCTGTATTGATGGTGTTGGAAGCGACGCCGTTCAAATTGCTTGTTCCAAAGAGGAGCCGATCCAAAGCGCTCCCCAAAACGCTGGAGCACAACCGCTTCGCAATCGAGATAGGTATTTTCTTGCCTCTTCACTCGAGGAGTCGCAACGCAAACTTGAAAGTTGAAATCCCCTACGAGCTCTTCGAGCTTCCGTGCCCACTTTTTATGTGATGCGATTCGGCTGCCAAAGCTGCCCTCCCCGACATAAATAGCAGGTGATTCGCCCCTTGGATAGCTAATGGCAAAGTTACCAGCTAGGCGTATGACATACACGCTTCGGTCAAGGCGTTCCTTCAATGCTCCGTTGGCAACGAGACGAGGCAGCAGGTCCCTCTGCCAAGTTTCGTCAGGGTTCCAATCAACACATGTCCACGAAAGTGGGACGGTTACGGGCACTGGCATTTTTTCCTCCCCTGTTTAACTTTATGCAGCTGTCAACATGTCTAGCTAACAAAGACACAGCATATTTAGTTGTCTGTCCCTGAGCTGCTGTCTGTGTCTAAGTTATTTACCAAGCTCAGTGAGTTCTGGTGTTTTAGCGTAGATAGCTTGGCGGCAAGTCCCGGTCGACGGTGATACGACAGGAAGGATATTTACCTGAGCCAGGCGAAATTGCAAGCTTCGGGAATTTGTTTTATGGTGTTTTGCGAGATCACGAGCAAAAATATACTTCCTTTGGAAAGTATCGAGCCCATGTTGCGTGACGAGAAATGTCCGCCGGCGGCCTATGATTTTCTGCTGGGCTTCAAGCATCCCAGCTCGGACGAGGTAGTACGCAACCTCTTGTTTAATCGCAAGCTTTTCTGCAATTTCCGGAATTGTCCAAAGAGCAATTGATGCGCGCCGAGTTTGTTCAATGATTTGACGCAACGGCTCTTCAAGGAAGATAAGGTGGCTTATACCGACGCCGCGCTGTAGCCGCCCAACTGGACGGATCCGGTCATTGCGCAAGGCGACGAGAATGACGGCAATTTCTGCATCTGAGCAGAGCCAGTAGCGCAAGACGTGGTCCATGCATACTTGGCCACCTCCCACAGTTGAGGCCTCGGGGGCATCGCAGGCCTCCAATAGTGCACTCACAGATGCCCTGGAGAAAGCCCAGCGGTTTGCCGCACCCTCAATTTTTCGCGCGTCGGGAAACAGTTGGGATGCAACCGATCGAAGACGGCTTTTTGTCAGTCCCAACATCTCACTGGCTGCCATCAAATCAATTTGGTCCGACAGGGATGGAAGCAATGCGGCCAGGGAGTCTTTGCGAACTATTAAGAAGCTGCGGCCGGTCCCGGAAACGCGTGTCTCTCCCACCAGGACGCCTGAACGCACCAATTCTGCGAGTCGGCTACTGGAAATCTGGAGCTTGCGTTTGGCGTGATTGGCGGGTACCCAAGCAGACCGCTCCAATATGGCCAATGACAGACGGGTGTTGCGCTTGGCAATCGGACCGTGCCAATGCTCGACCACAAAGGATTCAAATGCCGTACGCAGGAAATCAAATTCCGGTTCCGCAAAGCGTCTAAAAATTGACCCATAAAGAAAGCCAAATTCCCTTGGGAATCGTTGACCAGTGCTGTCAGAGCTTCGGTCTAACATGCCTTGCAGCAATTGATTGAAGCTAGTCGGCCAGCGACTCAATACTTCTGCTGCAATGCTGGTGATTTGCCAAGACACGTCCATGGCGCCAGCATTGGAAACCTTTTGAGGTAGCCGACCAGCGCTGGCCTGACCATAGCAGCCTAAGAAACGGATAACACGCTGCGTCTGTTCCAGACTGAGGCCAGTCAAAAGACCTATGCATTCCGCATCTGTACCGCGGATCAGCTTTAGCTCCAGTGCTTTGGCCAGTTGCACAACACTTTTGGGCGCTTCCATAGGCGTGCTTTGGGCAAAGTTGTGACCACAGTTACACCGGAGAAGTTTTTCGCGTGACCAAGTCACGTCCTCACCGCACGCATCGCAGCGGTCGATAAGCCAACATTCGTGCTTGGCGCAAACGTCCATGAAGAGCAGCTCCCACCCTACTCGCCAGTATTCGTGCTCTTTCAGACAATCTGCACAGAAACGACAGTAGCGGTGATTCCAGAGGAGTGGTCTGGTATCAATCTGCAACTCCAGATGACGGGCGTACCTCAAAATATCTTTGTTGTCTTCATCCGAACCTATGCACCGCATTTTCATCAAGAGGTTCAGCTGAAAGAAGATCCCCAGAGATTTCAGGGAAGACAATGCGAGACCGTTTTCATTTGCGAGACGCAAGAGAAATCCGCTTGCCCCTTCGCCATATAGAAAGGTCGGATGTCTCAGGAGGGATGACATTGAATCGCGGTCTTAAGAGACAACTTCGAGTTGAGTGCATACCCAATCAAAGGATGCATGTTGCATTGTTAGTTTGTGTAGAGTAAATGGTCCATACTCTCGCCCCGAGAAAACCGTGATCTGACCAACCTCAAGTAATGCTTGTATGCTGAGTCGCAACTAGGGTACAAAGTCTGCAGAACGTAATCGGTTCGGGCCACGCTTCGCGGTAGATGGAAAAGTTTTCGAAGGCGAACGCACCGCACTTGTCTTTCACCATATAGAACCCGATAGACGTTTTGTGATCTACGCTGAAGCGCCTCTTCGTGAAAGAATGTGACCATTGCTTTCTCAAGAAATTTAAGCGACGAGTGGATGATGCGTAGCGCGACGCCTGCAATCTCTTCATCGTTGACTGCTTGCCCATTGAAGCCGATGTAAGGCAGGATATTCGGTGCGACATGGCCAGTGATTACACCCATGGCAACAAGTCCATGCTTCCCAATGCGAACTTTGGTTCCCAATAAGACTGGAGTAGTCGGGGAGTTGGACGCGTTCGGGGACTTGTGGTCGCTATAAGAACCGATAGTGCATGCCAACAATAGTTTGTCCAGCTCCATTCTGGATGGACCGAGAGATGCCGCTTCAATTTTTCTCAGATCAAACCCGCAATGGCAATTGAAAAGTCCACCCCTTCCCCAGAGCAACTGATCTGAGCAGCGATTACAAGAATCCACCAATTTGCAATGGTGCTCGTGGCAGGATTTGATCAAACTGATCTCCCACATGAGATGCATGCAGCCATTGGCAGCCAAGCAAGCAGGACAAATTCTTTTTACCTGTTTGCTGACCCAATCTATGGGCAGAAGATGCTCAAGAACCCGAATGCTTGGTTGGCTTTGCGTCGATTCAATCTCGAGGCAAACACGATTGTGTAGACCGCTAACGTCGCGTGCGAGATGTCGACCCAAGTCTTCTAGAGCTTTGGCTGATCGGCATATATGAGCAAGATCTCTCTTGAAGAGGTCAACGACATTCAAGTCTTGAATGCGCAAGATATATCCTCGAACGCTTTCGCATGCATTTGGCAACGGCCGCCGCACCAACGCATTTGAGTAGTCGAAACGGATGCCTTTATCGTCCATATGATTGTTCCATGTGTACTGACGCGGATCAGCCAGTCAATCGTTCTGCAATGGAGTGGTGCTGGTAAGTGGGTTGACGCGTGTTTGGGTGGCATGAAAAAAGGGCTCATTGCGCATGGTCAATGGCCGCAAGATTCCTTCTTCGATGAAAGGGTTGAGCTCAGCCGGAGCCTCAGCCCATATTGACCTGGTAAATGCTTTGGAAAGTGCAGATAAATCCAAGAACTTGAAATCCCCGTTTCGGATGAGATCACAAGCTTCTTCCAACAGCTTGATGACATAGTCAATCACACCATTCGTTGCCATGAAGATGCGACGGGCGACTTCGTCGGTGTGCAAATCTATGCATTCAACCGGTAGTTGCTTTTGTAGGCATTGAAGCAATCCACGAAACTCCAATTGCTTCTTATCGGTGAAATACGTGAAGGGTGCCAAGTGCAGGCGGGCTGAGAACCGACGTGCCAATTGTTGGTTGCACCGCAGGGCTTCTTCACTGCTTGGAAGTCCAGCCAACACAACGCCAACCCGAGTGACGTTCAATAGGTTCTTTAGCCAATCCGTTACATCGCGTTTAACTGTTCGTCGGTTGACTTCGACAAAGTGATGAAACTCGTCTATCAACAGAAGCTCTACCTTGCAGGAAGCGAAGAACTTGTAAATCCGACGGGTCTTTTGCTCCGCAGTTCCACGCACACTTGCGGGGTCGCCCATGGCGCTGAGAATTGCCTCCGCAAGGTTTTTCACGGTCGGATCGGAAGGTGTTTCTACAAAGAGAACGGGGCAGATGACGCCTTCCACTTCATGGCGCAACGGAAAGTTACCTGCATATTGTTTTAATGCGCTGGATTTTCCTGTGCCGGTATCGGCGGTTAAAAGTAACCCTCCGCCGTACTCGTTGAACACTGCGCGACGATGTAGCGATGCAATTCTTCGGATGACCTGGGAGTACTGGTCGTATTCGATGCGAAGTGGCCGTAAGGAAAACTCGTCGAGGGCCTGATTTGTTTGCTGGCCGGAAACGCCGTTAAGGATGCCAAAAGTTTCCAGGACCAGGATGGTGTCTTTGCTTGAAGTCATGGTCGTCTCCTACGGATTTGCTGCAGATGTTTTTGGAATGCCAGCCGTGCGATTGATGCCAAATGTCGGTAACAAATCAGTCTCAGCGGTTCGTGCAAATTCCGGCGGATAGCTTGTTGCAGCAGGTCGGGGTGTTCGCGCGTGTTTCACGGTATCCAACAGGTCGCCCCGCTGTTCAGAACTGACTTGACTCAGGGCCGCGGCCTTCTTTCTTGTAGCCATCTTTTTGGCTCGCTTTGCGTCCTCCACGAATCCCTCAATGTCAGACTTGGACTCCAACAGTGAGTGGTCCATCCAATCGTCACCGTATGTCTTTTCGCCCCAGCGCCGAGTAACGAGATGAAGTTGCCGAGAAAGCCCATTTGCATATTTCGCAAATTTGGGGATTGCCTCGACCCGGATGTATTCCTCATGTTCGGGATCCCAGACTTGGATGTATCCCACGTCCTCTTCGAAATATTTGAACTCGGCGGCTTTTTTCCGTTTCAGACGTTCCCGCAAATTCTGCAAGTCACTGTTGTTGTAAAAGATGATGTCGTATTGAATCCCCTCGCCACTAATCTTCTTGCGTTGGGCTGGAATGCCCACCAGGTTGGTTAAGTCCTCTGGATGCGCCGGAAATTCGATGGCGGTGTGAGCAAGTTGACGACTCCATCGCGCATGTGGCGTCTCACCAATACCGCGATGCTTACGCTGGTGATAGACATCGACGATCCACTTGGCGATCAAATAGGTTGCGGCGGGGAGCGTCAATGTAGCCAAGGCTTCTGAGGGGTAGTCCCCGCGTTCCTCTGGGTTTGAGAAGGTTGTACCCGGAAGTTGATGCACCAAACCGGTATTCAAAGTTCTAAACATCCGCTCAATGGCGCCCTTGAAATAGGGTTCGCCAGTGGGACAAAAAGAGACTCGACACCCCATCTCAAAACAGATCTTGTGCACAGCTTTGGAGTGCAAGTCCATGCCGTTGTCAAAGACTACCTCCATAGGAATGCCATGCATAGGCCAGTCGTTCTTAAATTGTCCTAAGCCGCGCATCCATTCACTCTTGGGAAGTACACATCGGCTGAGACAACGCATAACTGAGTAGGACGATGGAGCGTGAAACGCCAAATAGAACCCCAGAATGGCGCGGCTGTAACGATCAATCGCCAAGGTCAGCCAGGGTCTTCCGATTGGCAGCATCGTGAGCTCATCGATGAGAATGAGATCCAAGGGGGTGTGATCAATTTCGACCCGTTCCAAAATATGACTTACGTCAACGGTTCCTGAAGAAGAGCTGAAATTACGTTTCGCAGCGTCTTTGCCAAGGCGTGCCTCATCTACAAGGTATGTATTCAAGTCGTCCAGCCACCGATATACGGTGCTCTTTGAAGGCAGAGCAACCTGCCCCTCTGGCGGAGCCTTCATATTGGATTTCTGGATTGCCCTGGCAATGTAAGCAAGAACCTCGGACTTCGGCTTCTTTTGCGTTGTCAGATAAACCGAGTCAATTGCCTTTTCAAAGAAAAAATAGGCGCCTGCGTTCGGTCGGCGTCCTGAGCGCCGACGTTGGTCAATCAACCGTGTGGAGTCTTTTGAATGACCCCAAGCTCTGTACCAGCGCTTCAATGTTGCAACATGCGGTGGCACCAAATCACCAATTTTTTGTGCGACTTCGGCGATTTTTGCTCTCAGCCTTCCGGCACTGCTCGCACACATGTCGTTTGATAGCTCCGTCAAATATGTCGATTTGCGGATGGCATCTTTTTGCTGGCTTAGCGTGTATGTCTCCAGATCGCCCGGTGTGGCCATGTAGATCACATCATTTATTTCCTCCAGACATGAATCATCGACCCGCCAGGTACCGCTGTTCCAAAGCACGAGCAGCTCGTTTTTTGTCAATTGCCGAAATGCTCCTTCTGAATCCTGAAGAAGCAGTTTGCGGGTTGGAAGCTCACGGAGAAGCGTCCACTGGCGCGCGTCTTCATTGAAACGCAAACCCTTCTTAAATCTGAAACGTCGCATTGCGGGCCTCCGTCGAAATGAGCTGCAGCTTTGTTTCGTCTGAAATTGGCTGAGCCATATCAAAGCGAAAGCAACCGTGACTCATCAGCCGCATGACGGTCCGGCGGTCGTGCAAGAGGTGACACGCTTTGCCCAGCGTCAGATCTACCACCTGGCTGAGTGACTGCACTTTTGCCCAAAACTCAAAGCTGGTGGGCAGATCTCTTGTGTGGTGTTGAAGCCGCCGCAAATTGCTACGCATGGGTGCGTTGCGTATCTCAACTTCGGTCAAGATCCGAAAGTCTTTGCATTTCATCGCGAAGTGTTTTGCAATGAACCCCAGCCGATACTTGAGCTTTGGGCTGCGAAGCTTTGTCTCCGGTTTGACTTCGACATAGCATTCACACCCGTTACTCAACTTGAGTAAGAAGTCGGGGGTGTACTGAAACGGAGTGCCACTGGCATAGACACTCTCCGTGCAAGGTTGCTCTTCGAACCACAACACATCAGGATCGCGGTCGAAGATTGGAATCGCATCGCCTTCAAGCATGGATTCGCACTCAATCATGCGTTTCATCTTGAGCGAGGGGACCTGGCAGCACATTCCAATGTGGCGCCGCGTCACAACTTTTCTGACAGACATAGATATCTCCTTCGATTTCAAATCGGCAAGGGTCACCCTGACTTTCTCGCCATGGCTTTTGATGCTAAAAATTGCTGAAATTGGGCGTAAGAACACCCATCACCTGAGATATTTCAGGCGATCAGAAGTCACGAAGCGTGCGGGGGCTTGACCGAGATGGGCGCGAAGAGCGATACTGAAGGTTCCAATCTGTCAGCTCGACTGCTTCGGCGGTCACCAAAACGGGACACGCCTTAGGGTTGGTCCCGTTTTACATTGGCGTCTCCTTTTTACGGCGCCTGCGTAGCCGAGTTGGTTGGTGCCGTGGACGCTGCTCTACCTGGTCCTCAACGGCAATCATTGAATGCAAGGCTTGCATCAAAGCAGGATGCATTTGGTCGATCTTGGCCCAGAGGGCATTGCAGAACCGATACGTCTCTGTGGAAGCGTCATGCGGCAAGGAAAAGTGCCTATTCGACGCTGATAGGGCAACCTCGAGCCCCAAGCGATCCTCCTCGCCGAGCTGGACCTTCTCCACCAGGCGATTCAAAAACTCCTGGCTGGGGGTCTTCAACCCTAGCTCGATGGACGACAGATAACCCTGCTCATAGCCAATAGCTTTTGCCAAATCAAGCTGAGTCATGCCGATCCTCAATCGAAGGTCACGGAAATAGAGGGCAATCGGCCGGGTCATAGAAAACAAGTTGGTGGTGGTTGTAAGGGATTTTTCAGAAATATAGACCAGCCTTGGAAAATTCGCAACTATTTGATTTATATAGGTTTTTTGCACTTTTCTTACCTGTTGCGAATATCATTCCAGGCATAGTCATCGCCACTTAGTTTTGGTCGCAAATCAGGTCATGAGACACATCAAAAGATGAAGCTGAAGAACAGCCAAACCAATGCTTCATGGCATATGCCGAAGAGGCAGGATTTCCACTAAGTAGCGTTGGTAGAACGATCAAATTCCCAATGGGTAGGAATACCGATGTCTTTGCATGGCATGATTAAAAAAACCGCTATTGCAGACAACTATGCTGTTGCAACAATAAAAGCGGCTTGACCAAAAGCAACAAGTTAGGGGAGGGGTGAACATATGCGGAATATGAACATCATTGGGTCGAGCAAATGACCCGAACATCAATCTTCATCAGTCATGCGACGCCACAGGACAACGAATTTGTTCGCTGGCTTGGTGCGCGCTTGGAGCTCGCTGGCTACTCCGTCTGGCATGACCTTGCACGGCTTAAAGGCGGCGACTACTTCTGGCCCAAGATCGAAAACGCGATCCGCAACGAGTCCTTTCGTTTCTTGGCTGTGGTGTCCAAGGTTGCGGTGAGCAAGCAGGGCGTCCAGGACGAGTGGAGCTTGGCCAGGACCATCGAGGGCTCCCTGCCCGGTTTTTTGATCCCGCTTCGCCTCGACGATTTCAGCCACTCGCAACTACCCATCGGTATCCATGGCAAGAATGTCATCGACTTTGCTGGTGGCTGGCACATAGGGCTATCTGTTCTGCTCGATACATTGTCAGATGCCAATACACCAAAGGTGTCAGCCCCGGATCCTCGATCAGTCAGGCATTGGCTCGCCGAAATGAAAGAGAGCGCGATTCTGCGTACCGAGTCCAAGGAATCGCTCGACTCGACTTGGCTCAGCGTCGTTTCCTTGCCACCGATCGAAACAGCTCGAATTTTGGGGAGCGGGCGGGAGATTAAGGTCACCGACATCAACCGAGCTATCCCTTGGTTCGAGCATGAGGACCGCATTGTTGGGTTCGCGAAGGCGGCCGATCTTGTATCCAACATGTCCAAGTCGGCCATGCTCAAGGCCTCCACTGGCGTGGACTCGGCCATGTTCATTCAGAGCGGCGCCACCATCGGAGAAAAGCACGTCGATCCGCGTGAAGCCCGCAAGCGCGTCGCCAACCTCGTCCGGCAGGCGTGGGAACTCGCCATGGAGGTCAAGGGCCTCGGCGTCTTCGAGCAGGCAGGCGGGCGCAAGGTCTTCTATGTCACGCCGGAGCTCACCAAGGGGCGTGGCGAGAAGGTCGCTTTCGTCGATGTCGATGGTCGCAAGCGACGCAAAGGGCTAAACGGCCGCAGCGAGAAGAAGAAGGCCAATTGGTGCTACGCCGTGGGCATGGTGCCCCAGTTCGATGAGCCGTGGCGCATCGAACTGCGCTCCACCATCGTCTTCACCGATGACGACGGCAAACCGTTAGACGTGCCGGCAAAGGCGCACCGCCTGCGCATGAGTTTTTGTCGCAGTTGGTGGAACGATCGTTGGCGCGGCTTTCTGCGGGCCTTCCTCGCCCTGGTCGCAGATGGCAAAGCCGAAATAAAGCTGCCGGTGGGTTCCGGGCGCGAGGTTGTCGTGTCCGCCACTCCGATCATTTTCAGCTCGCCAGTGGGCCTCTCCGACTTGGCTCCATCGATCGATGACGATCCCGTCGATGAGCCCGACGACGACTTGGGCGGAGTCGATGACTTCGACGACGAGGAGATGCCGGCATGAGCCTCGAACTCACTCTGATCGAGATTGCTGAGCCCGAGCTGCTGTTCGGCTATGGACAGTCCATGGAACATCCCAAGGACGGCCTTCTGCTCTATGGCCCCAAGGAGAGCCCGCAGGCCGGGTCGAAGCTGCGCATTGGCGTGGTCTCCACAAAGGAAGGCCTGCGCCGCTATTCGGCATGCGTCGCCCGCTTGGCCAAGCCCATCGCCCCGGCGCTGGCCGACAACCCCAACCACACCCTGTTTCCGGGCTTCCAAGCCCTGTTCGGCGTGGAGTGGCCCGTGCAGCCCTCCTCATGGCTGGAAATCGATGCTTCGGAGCTCGCAAACGCGATCCGTATCTCCGACCGCCATCAAGCGATTCACAAGGCCGTCTCGCTCTATTCCGATGCGATCGCCAATCATCTGCGCGACGGCAGCGAATCGACCATCGATCTATGGATGGCCGTGGTGCCCGAAGAGGTCCACAAGTATTGCCGCCCGCAGTCCAAGGTAGAGGCCAGCCAGAAGCAACGCTCCGGCGTGCTGATGGACAAGGCTGCGGCGACCCGGCTGCTCAAGGCTCCGGGCCTGTTCGAGGAAGACAACGTGTCGGCCGAGATCTACCTCTACGAGCTCGACTTTCATAACCAGCTCAAGGCCCGGCTGTTGGAGCACAAGGCGGCGGTGCAAGTGGTCCGGGAGACCACGCTCGCCCCCGAAGAATTCGTCCGCGACAACGGCATGCCGGGACGCGGCCTTCAAGACCCCGCGACTCTTGCCTGGAACCTCGCCACGACCTGTTTCTTCAAGGCCGGCGGCAAACCTTGGCAGCTTGCTGCCTCACGGCCCGGCGTTTGCTATGTCGGCATCGTCTTCAAAAAGGATTCGTCGTCGGCTGAGCCGGGCAATGCCTGCTGCGGCGCTCAGATGTTTCTCGACTCCGGTGACGGTGTAGTGTTTCGTGGCGCGGTTGGCCCGTGGCTCACATCGACAAAGGACGACTTCCATCTTCCCAAGGAGAAGGCCAAGGCATTGATGGCGTTGGTCGTGGAAGCGTATCGTAAGAATCATGGTGGCCTTGCCCCCAGGGAGCTCTTTATCCACGGCAAGACGCGCTTTTCGGCCGAGGAGTGGGAGGGCTTCAAGGAGACCGTGCCGCCTGAAACCAATGTTGTCTGCGTGCGCATTCGCCAAGATGCCGGCATGAAGCTTTACCGTCACGGGACAATGAACATTACCCGAGGGGTCGGCTGGGTCAAGTCGCAGTGGATGGCATACCTATGGACCAAGGGCTTTGTTCCGAGGTTGCAGACCTATGCTGGTCGCGAAGTGCCGAACCCGCTCTCGATTGAGATATGCCGCGGCGTCGCAGACATTAAGCAAGTCATGGCGGACGTACTCGCGTTGACAAAGCTTAACTACAACGCATGTATCTTCGGAGATGGAGTACCAGTGACATTGCGCTTCGCCGATGCCGTGGGCGAAATTTTGACTGCAGCCCCGCGAAAGAACGAGCTTCCGCCGCTGCCGTTTCGTTACTACATATAGATAAGGATGAACTGCGACTAAAGCAAATGAGCTTGAACAGGAATATCAGAAAGGTCTTCTTTTGATAGAGGACATAGGGTGACCTTTTGTTACGCCCAGATCGAATGGCAAATGAAGGCGTTGCGCCCTGTGGCACCCATTGTTGGAGAGCAGTACAAGAACTTGGTGGGTATCTGCTCAGGTACATTTGTGCAAACGACCTCGTGCCCAGATATTTCGCCCGAATAGAACATAAGTGGCTCCCCACAATTCATTCATTAAACTGACCCCCAGCCAATACAAAATACGCGATGCAGCTACAAAACTCCGAGCACCTTGGGACACTCAACGCGGCTCAACTGCGCCGCCTGCTCACCGAACACCTCACTCAACAAAAGCTCGGTCTTTATTGGGAGAGTAGCGCCATTGAGCGCGACCTGGCCCTGAACGCCAATGTTGTGCTGCCCCGCCTAAACGAAGCGTACTCGCATGGCCTGCAAGACAAGGCCACCACCGGCACTGCCAACTTGATTATTGAAGGCGACAACTACGACAGCCTGCGCCTGCTCAAAAGCACCCACGCAGGCAAAGTGCGCGTGATCTACATTGACCCACCCTACAACACCGGCAATAGAGATTGGGTCTACAACGACCGCTATGTTGGCGCCAACGACCGCTGGCGTCACAGCCAGTGGTTGGAGTTTTTGTACCGCCGCTTAACACTGGCCAAAGACCTGCTCACGCAAGACGGCGTCATTATGGTCAGCATCAACGACGAAAACCGGGCGCGGCTGGAGCTGCTGATGGATGAGGTGCTTCCAGGGCGGCGGGTGGGTAGCCTGGTGTGGCGCACCAAGGACACGGGTAACGACCTGTCGCAGCGCTTTAGCCACGTACATGAGCATGTGTTGGTGTATGCCAATCCCGGTTTCAGCTTCAATGGTCGGGCCACCGACCGAAGCAAATTCCGCAACACTGACGGAGACCCGCGTGGCGACTGGTCACCGCAGCCATTGACCAAGGCACACACTTTCACAGAGCGAGAAAATACTTACTACCCTGTCCAAAACCCCGACACCGGCTATTGGTATCCCTGTGATCCAGACAGCGTTTGGCGATACGCCTCTGAAAAGGAAATTCGCCAGCGTCTGGGCAACGACGAAGTCGCCGTTCGAGCCGCTCTGGCGGGCTTGCGCAGCGACACCATGGAAGGGCTGATTTCCAAGAAGTTGATCTACTTTCCGCCCTGCAAACCCGACGACGTAATGCAATTCGACACCAAGGCCGAACTGCTGCAAGCCATTCAAAAAGGCAAAGGGCCGATGCTGCCCAAGAAGAAGACGCCTCTCCTGCGCGCTGACCTGCCCGACCTAGACTTTTGGATAGGCAAGCCTATCGCCACAGGTCGCCCGTCCCGCAAAGAGCACTGGACGGCCAAGCCTGAGGCGGAGCGATTAGCCCCTTTGAGCAGTTGGATTGCGGGTGTGAATGAAGACGTCAAGACGGTGGCAGACGAAGATGAAGACGAGCCGGTGGTGCTGCGCAGCGCACGCGGCGGCGTGGCTACCGACGAGGTGAAAAGCATTTTGGGCTCCAAAGCTTTTCCTTATCCCAAACCTTTGTCCCTCATCCAAGGCCTGCTTTCCCAGGCCACCCGCCCAGGCGACATCGTCCTGGACTTTTTTGCGGGCAGTGGCACCACCGGCCATGCAGTGCTCAATCTCAATGTACTGGAGCCCCACAAGTCGCCACGCAGCTTTATCTTGTGCTCCAGCACCGAGGCCACCGACAAAGAACCCAACAAAAACCTCTGCCGCGACGTGTGCGCGGCACGTATGACCAAGGTCATATCCGCTGACCCAGCATTGGCCCAAAACAGCTTTGCATATTTGCAACTCGACAAACTAGCGCCCGGTGATGCGCTGTTCGAGAGCGACTGTGCGCAGGCCTTCCATTTGCTTACGCTGCGCTTGGGCAAGGTAGCACGGCCCGTTCCCCACTCTGATGCCATGGCAAAAATGGGCATAAAGATCATTGTGCAAAGCGCCGAGCAAGGCAGCATGACCGTATTGATGGACCGCGTGACTCGCTTCGCGCTTGACGTCCTCGCAGCCCTGCCATTGCATCCCGATTCACGTTATGGGCACCTGCGCGTGTACTCCAGTCGCTCAGAGACAGTGCGGGAACATCTAGAGCACTTATGGGAGGGCACCAGTAAGACGGTGGAAAGCCTTTCGCTAGCGCAAGCCATAAAGCAAGGGCAACTCAAACCACGGCGTAAGAGCACCGTCAGCACAATAGACGTTGCAAAATCAATAGCGCCTAGTGCGACATCCACGGAGGCCGCATGACGCAAACCATCATCGTGCCCTCCACTCCCATCATCGCGCCGCAGGGCGAAACGCGCACGCCCAAGGTCTTTCAGGCGCGCATTATCGCCAACCTGTGCGAGTTGCTGCTCTCACCGGCACACCCGCCCTGCCTGCTGCGCAGCCCCACAGGGTCAGGCAAAACCTTCATGCTAACCCGCGCCTTGCAACAGGTGTGCAACCAGCAGCCTACGCTGTGGCTATGGTTTGTACCGTTTGTTAACCTAGTCGCGCAAACGGTAGATTCGATTGACTCCGAAGGCGTGGGTCTAGCTGCCGTGCAAATTGCCAACGCGCTGAACGAAGAGCCTGCCGCTGGCTTGGTACTCATTTCTACCGTGCAAGGCGTAGCCAGCGCTAAAGACCGAAAAACCGGCTACTCTGGCAATGAAGACGATGACAAGCGCAGCCTAGCTGCCTACGTGCAGCGCGCTCGCGCTGCTGGACTATCCATTGGTTGCGTAGTTGACGAGGCTCACATTGCGCTCAAAACTACAACTGAATTTGGCCAGTTTGTGCAGTGGCTCAAGGCCGACTATTTGCTTATGGCCAGCGCTACACCGCGCGATGAACGTTTATCACAGTTCATCATCAGTGCGGGGTACAGCCATTTTGAGTCGTTCAGTGTGAGCCGCGCCGACGTGGTGAAAGAGCGATTGAACAAGGCTTGGATAGAAACCGTGGTGTACGACCTGCGCGCCAGCATGCAGAGTGTGACGGACTTAAAGATGACCGTGCTGCGTCGCGCCTGGCGGCGCAACCAAGCTATTGAGCGCGGCCTGCGCGCCAACGGCCTGACGACTGTACCCCTGCTATTGGTGCAGGTGGGCAATGGCGACGAAGCCATTGGCGAGGCGCAAGACTTTTTGATGCGCGAGCTGAATGTGCCTGCACACGCGATTGGTATCCACAGCGCTGATGACCCTGATCCTGTAATGATGGCCGCTATTGCCAACGACAATACTAAGCAGGCGCTAATTTTCAAACAATCTGCGGGCACGGGTTTTGATGCACCACGCGCTTTCGTACTGGCCTCAACTAAGCCGGTAAATGACGCTGACTTTGCGACCCAGTTTATTGGCCGCGTAATGCGAGTAGCGCCTGAGCTGCAACGCCACTTCCCCAACCCCAATACGGCACCTCCAGAGCTCGATACAGCATATGTGTTTTTGGCAAATGCCGATGCACAAGCCGGCTTTGCGCAGGCGGCCGATGCTATCAAAGCGGTAAAGACCGAGTTAGAAGGCCAAACCGAAGAGTTGCACGCCCGTCGCACTGCGCGCGGCGGCGTGGCCTTGACCAACCGCCCGACAGACCAGGTACCGCTAACTTACGACCTGGGCGCAATTCCCACACGTTCGGCTGCGGGCGAGGTGTTACAGCCAGAAAGTCGAGCTTCGGACCCCCGCCAGTTGTCTACGCTGCCCCATGGCGCAACAGGCGGCTTGTTTGACGATTTTGCAGACGATGCCCAGGACTTAGACAAGCTGCTGGACGAGGCAACAGAGCCGCTGACCACCCACGATGCCGTGCCCGTCAATCGAGGGCGGCCTGCCGCGCCTGCCGCGCGTAAACTGCCGAGCAACTCCGATGAATTGGTAGCGGCATTTAGCGAGGCGGGCATTCGCAGTATTCGTAGGCGGACCGATTTGGCAATCCCCAGCCAGTTTGTTACCGAGACCCGGCCTGTGTTTGATGTGCTGGCCCTGGACGTAGATGCTGCTGTAGAACAGTTGCCTTTGGAGCCAGTGCTTACAGGCCATGCGGTGAAAGCAGCACTCAATCGCATGACCGAGAAGGAAATTTACACCGAGCTTTTTACTGGCGCGCAGCATGAGCAAGACGTGCAGGTGGTGACAGATACCTATGCGCTAGTGGAGACAACCTTGAACAAGCTTCAGGGGCTCGGCCTCGAAGAGCAAGGGGCGATAGATGCGGTCGCAGCTTTGGCCAATCGCATGCTGGACGCTGTAGAACAAGCTTGGGGTATGCAAGACGATGTCGAACCTCCCAAGCCAGGAGCCTTGCGTAGCAAGGCACGTCAAGCAGCCTGTTGGGTACTGCACAAGCGCCTGACTGAATTTCAGGAAATTTTGTACCAGCAGTGGGCCAAACGAGCGACCGAATCCAAGGCGGCGCCACTGCCGGACGCATTGCTGTTGCCTGCACGAGTACCGGTGCAGCCATCTCGCAAGAACAGCTATGGCATTTTGTTTCCAGCAGCAGGCACAGTGGTAACCGCGCGTGAAGCTTTGCGCCCCGAAGC
This sequence comes from Rhodoferax sp. P2_H8_2, assembly GCF_056403235.1. Taxonomy (NCBI): domain Bacteria; kingdom Pseudomonadati; phylum Pseudomonadota; class Betaproteobacteria; order Burkholderiales; family Comamonadaceae; genus Rhodoferax; species Rhodoferax sp. P2_H8_2. Next base: position 333,146 of record NZ_JBFUFW010000003.1, on the reverse strand, counting down.
TCGTAACTACTATGAAACCAATGTGTTTGTCTTGTCACCTGACTTGTATAGCGTTGCGGCCATTGATGCCACGTACGAACTAAACGAGCAAGAAATGTTGTTTGCCAAAGCTTTGGATCGTGCTGATTTTGTGACTTGGTGGCACCGCAACCCACAAGGGAAACCATCCAGCGTAGCGCTGATGCGCTCAGACAGTCAAAAAATGTTTTACCCCGACTTTGTGGTGTGTATGGAGCATCTTGCTGGTGAAGCACCGTTGATGCGGCTGGTGGATCCGAAACACGATACTAAAGATGCATCGCGGAAGTCGCAGCATGTGTCTAGCTTTTATGGCAAGGTGCTATTTTTGACGAAGGATTCAGACCGGTTCAAGGTGGTAAATGACGACGGCAGTGTGGGCGAGGTAGTAGATTTTGATGATCTAGACCAGCTTAAAATTTGGATGCGAAAAACTGCACCCAGACATTCAGAGAGCACGAGTTTTCAAAATTAGCGGGCCGATTTTAGTCGGGCACATCCCATATCCGTAGTCTTGACTTCTTCTCGCCTGCGGCGTCATTAATGTTACGAGACTTCAGCCATAAAGCGTGATCGCTGCTGTGCGCGCGTGTCGCCCCAAGGCATCATTCGTGTGGCAGGGTAAGTAAGGTAGAGCAGGCGCTTTGATCTGGTTACGGCAACGAAAGCATTACGCCGCTCTTCCGCCTGTTCCTTGGGACTATTCGCGCGATAGTCGGGGAAAGTACCTTCTGCCATTCCTGCGATAAAGACTACATCGAACTCTAGACCTTTGGCAGAGTGAACTGTGAGAAGCGCAACGCCTTCACGGTTTGCTTTTTGTGTGGCACCCAAAGCCTTGCTACTCATGAAGCTGCTGATCGATTTCAATCCGCTCGCCGATCTTAAATACTGGTCCCACTCCTGTCTAAAAACGGCGGTGTCCTCATAAATTGCAAGGCGATCTGGTTCCTTCATGCTGTCTGCATACTTCTCTAACTCCCTCAAGGCGGGCATTAGGTCTAAGTGGGCCGAACTGCTTGTAACAGCCTTAATTGCCTCGTAGACCGCGAAGGAACCCAATACATTTGCCGAGGACGCCATCGTGTTCAGCAAAGACAAGAAGTCGGAATCTGTCTTTGGATCGGGAATATTCCACTTCTTTGCAAGTGCTGACAAGTGGAGGCGATCCCGTGGGTTTGCCAATACCCTCAGAGCCAACTGAAAATTTTCTACGACCTCTGATTCGTTCTCATGATTCGCAGTCAATCTCTTATAAAACAGGACGTTATGTTTTCGCAACTCCTTCTCGACCGCCAATAGAACGAACCTATTTCTGCCCAGGATGGCGCATTTCGAGGGCTCAATACCGCCCTCAACATCCGGATGTCCGTTGACAAAAAGTTGCTGAAGTTTTTCAACAATAACTTCAGCCTCATTTTCCTCATTGACCCCCGTCAAAATTCTCACTTCTCCTGAAATCGGTAGTTGCGCTTCAACCATGTAGTTGGGGTCGAGTGACTGAGCCATTCGAACCACCTCCTTCGAAGAACGAAAGTTTTCATTGAGCTCTATGACTCTTGGCTCGAAATCAATGCGGAAGCGTTCCATATATTCCGGACCGGAAGTATTGAAGCCATAAATAGACTGCTTTGGGTCTCCAACCATCATTAGGTTTCGATAGCCATCACTGCAAAGCGCACACACAACTGCATACTGCGCTTCATTCATGTCCTGAGCTTCGTCAATGCAGATGAACCTGTATAGGCGTCGATATATGTCCGCCAATTTTGGATTCGCTATTAGCAGTCGATAAGTTAAAAGTAATAAGTCATCGAAATCGTATGCATTGCATGCACGCATTCCGGCTTCGTATGCGTCCAGAACCCGCATCATGGATTCTTCTTCGACTATCGCACAGGTTATGGGGTGAGACTTAATGTGCGATATGGTCTGGAGCCATGCGTCAACTCGCCTAGTGCGATCTTTTGCATCCGCAATTTGACTGATCTCTTCTGACAGATAGGGATCATCGGCAATCGCTTTCAGCAACACCTCTTTCCGGTCTTTTATTTGCTCGAAGATGCTGAGCGTTTCTGTAATGCCAATAGCCTTTCCGCGCTCAGTCAGTAAGTCCAAACAGAAGCTATGCAAAGTTCCGATAAAAGCTCTTTCCCGCACGTCTTCCAAATCAAGCAAGCGGTCGCGCATTTCATCAGCGGCCTTGTTGGTGAAAGTCAATGCAAGCACATGAAAGTGTCCGGACTCACTTGTAAGAAGTGCGCGAACACGTTCTGTTAGTACGCGTGTCTTTCCTGAGCCCGGCCCAGCAATGACTAACAGAGGGCCATCGACGTGATTTACTACTTCGGCTTGTTGGCTTGAAAGCCGCGCCTTAAATGCCTCGCTCATGATTAATCCTCAACTTTGCTTAGGCCGTGAGCTTCGCTCACGATTTCAAATAGATTTCGAATCTTTGTTGGGAATCTTCGCTCTGGTGTTTCAAGTTCAGAAATTACATTAGCTAGATGTTTCGCCAAATTGGTCTTGGCTCCTGACATAGCGTCGAGCGCAGCTCTTTCTCTGCCCCCGGCGGACTTGTAATCACGGAGTACGCCCCCTTTTGCTCGTTGTCCATGCATTGAGTTTATATAGTCATCGAGAGATGCCGCAGAACCACTCATGGCATCGATTGCCAGTTCAATCTCTGCAATGTAGCCCTCGGCAATGAGTTGCGTTTCAAAATTCCTTCCATCTGGAATGACAACAACGTTGGTGCAATCCGCAGCTTTTTGTTCTTCAGCCTTTTTCAGTGCGGCCTCCAGGTCCTTCAGTGGAGTTGCTTCGCCATCTGCAATTACGTACCAAGGTATGCCTAATGCCTTGGAAAGCCACATGAAGGGGAAGTAATCAGTCCCATTGACTCGCACAAAGCAAAAACCCAACTCATGTATAGATGAGCCCCAATACTTCTTCGCCCAAATTGGCAACGCCTGCTCTTCAGTTTGACCCTCGAAGAGAATCACGGCTCTTGCAAAAAGAATATCTCCACGGGAGTCAATAACGGTTTCTTGCAGCTTGCGCCGATCATTTGGATCAGGAAGCGTGCTTAAGTCCAATTTTTTAGTTGTTGTGTCACCCTCACATTTTATGAATAGCCGCAACTCTTCGAGTTGAGCTTGGCCGGCAAAGTACGGCGAGTGTGTGCTTACGATTCGCTGCCCGGGTATTTCTTTTATGTGACCGAATAAGGAGCGTTGCGCCTGAGGATGCAGATGTGATTCGGGCTCCTCGAGCGCCAAAATTGAATGTACTTTGTCCCCGCCTTTAGTAGCTTGTTGGTGACGCCATGAAGCAAAAGCTCGAAAAACTAATAGCGAAGCCAGGCTTCGTGTTCCCATTCCATGTCTAGTAAGTGGGAAGGATTGAGCTCCCAATGTTGTGAATGAAACGTCGACGCCCTTAGAAAGATCTCGCAACTTTCTTGCGACAGGGGCGATGTCCACTTCCCCACCGTCAGCAGACACCACGTTTTGAATGTCCGCTAAATTTGTTTTCAGGTGCCTAAGAATTTCGCTTTTGCCAACAATTGTCTGATTGATTCCGGATAGAGACTCTTCTAGCTCGGTAATGTCAGCAGTTGTGAGCCCCAAGTCATCTGTCATTCGGCGCCAGAAAGATCCGGGGCGGCGAAGATCGTCATCTAAGTCTCTCTTTGCATCCATGTAATGCAATGCCAAAGGCTCAATCTGGCTTGCGCTAATAGGCCTCTCTCGTGTGGTTGCTGAGGTCCAATCGTCGAACGCCTTCCACTCCTTGAGAAACCTGCGCTCGACTATGTACTCGCCTTTGAAATTGTTCCATTTGAGAGTCGTGCGCAATGGGGTAAATTCATTGAAAGTGACATCATCGGTTGCGATTCCCGGCGTACCCCACAGACCTGTCCAAAAGCTACCTTCCGGATATTTGTCTGCAACCTTTCCGTCGTCGGCGATTGGATGAATTTTTAGATCAATCATCACTTCCCGGTCTCTCGGTACGGTGGACTCACCGGGGGCAAGTCGAACATCATCTTGACCGAGCAACTTGCGACCTGCGCCAATCGCCGAGAACAGGGCGTCCAAGAAGCTGGTCTTTCCAGCGTTGTTAGCGCCAATCAAAATTGTTAGATCGCTGAGTTCAACTTCTACGTTTGCAAGTGAGCGAAAGTTGCTCACTCTCACAGTAGTGATCGCGATGCCACTGTCCTTTGCATATAAAGGCATGTTCTCTCCCCAGTTGTTCGCCTGCGACTCTCAGGTCAATTTGCGCAATAGATAGAGCACGATAGCATGCAGCAACACTGAGGGAAATCTTCAATACACGAATTCCGCTCTATGGAAAGCGAAGCCTTTAAGACGACGGCTTGCTTTTGAGGCGTTCCTGATGAAGAGCTAACGCTGAATAAAGGAGAGCTGTTTGGTCGAGCTGTCCACTCCACTCCTCCGGCTTCATTTCGTCATAGTTCGGCATGTCACTGAGCGAACCGATCTTTCGCGCAGCGTACTTTGGAACGATAGTTCGACCAAACATAAGTTGCTCCAGACGAGCTTCAGCCAACTGGACGGTTCGAGAGGCTTTGTGCTCTGTAAATAAATCACCTGGAGAGGTGAATTTCCCCTCTTTGAACCCTACATACAAAGAGTCATTCTTTTGATCATTTCGATAGTCCGCCGCAGCCTTTGTGCTTGCCAAAACGGCATCGAGACTGGGTTCGGTGATGCCAAGTCCCTTTAGCAATAACGCGCTCTCAACTATTTCAAGTTTGAGCTTTGACTTGTGATCTCGCAACCGAACCATTAAGCGCTTCCATTGAATAGGTTGCTGGGCCAGGATGCGGACTGCAGTAGATTGAAGCATCACTGCTTTGGACATTTCTTCGCGAGCTAAATGGGCCAAAGCAAATGCGCGAGCATAGCGAGTGGCATTGAGGAGAAGCCGAGCTTCCTCGCTCAATCCTTGTGCATTGGCAAGCAAGGCGTCGATAGCCTCGTCAATTTGCGCAAGTGAAAAGCTCATAGCCAGTTGAGCGGCATGTGAAACAACAAATCGTCGTCCCTTTCATGCGACATTGAAGGCGTGACTCTGTGGAATGCAATTGACCTCAAACTGCACCCCGTCCAGACCATTGATACCCACTATCAAGGCTCCAGAACAGTTAGTGGGAAAAAGTACAACTATTCTGGGAATCTACACGTTTAAACGTCGATGTTGCCAGCGCGCAAAGCGTTGGTTTCAATGAACTCGCGGCGGGGTTCGACCTCGTCGCCCATCAGCATCGTGAACACGCGGTCCGCTTCGATCGCGTCGTCGATTTGCACCTTCAGCAGACGGCGCACGGTCGGGTCCATCGTGGTTTCCCACAGCTGGGATGGATTCATTTCACCCAAGCCCTTGTAGCGCTGGCGGGAAGTGCCGTTCTCAGCTTGTGTGATCAGCCATGCCATCGCCTCGCGGAAGTCGGAGACCTTTTCTTCCTTCTGGCGCTCGCCCTCGCCGCGCATCACACGCGCACCCTCGGACAACAGGCCCTTGAAGGTGTTGGCGGCTTCGGCCAGCGCGGCGTAGTCGGCGCCATGCACAAAGTCTTGCGTCAGCACACTGCTCTTGACGTTGCCATGGTGGCGGCGGCTGATGCGCAGAATCGGCTTGTCGTTGCGGGCGTCAAACTCGCCAGCCACTTCGGCATCGGGCAGTCGGGCTTGCAATGCGGCTGCAGAAACCTCGGCGTCAGCCACCGTGTCCAAATTCAGTGCGACGCCATCGGCCACCGAGCGCAGGGCCTCGGCGTCCATGAAGTTCTTCAGGCGCGCGATCACAGCTTGTGCCACCTGGTGCTTGCGCGCCAGTTCGGTCAGCGTGTCGCCGTTGATGGTGGTGCCGTTCGGCCCGCCGGTGAACACCGACGCATTGACCAGCGCGATACGCAGCAGGAAGTTGTCCAGATCGCTCGCACCTTGCAGGTATAGCTCTTCCTTGCCGGCCTTGACCTTGTACAGCGGTGGCTGCGCAATGTAGATGTGGCCGCGTTCGACCAGCTCGGGCATCTGGCGGTAGAAGAAGGTTAGCAGCAGCGTGCGGATGTGCGCGCCGTCCACGTCGGCATCGGTCATGATGATGATGCGGTGGTAGCGCAGCTTGGCGACGTTGAAGTCGTCGTTGCCGGTCGTGCCACCGGCTTTGCCGATGCCGGTACCGAGGGCGGTGATCAGCGTCAAAATTTCGTTGCTGGTCAGCAGCTTTTCATAGCGCGCTTTTTCCACGTTCAGAATCTTGCCGCGCAGTGGCAGGATCGCCTGGAACTTGCGGTCGCGGCCCTGCTTGGCAGAGCCGCCGGCGGAGTCACCCTCGACGATGTAGATCTCGCACATCGCCGGGTCTTTTTCCTGGCAGTCGGCCAGCTTGCCGGGCAGGCCCATGCCGTCGAGCACGCCCTTGCGGCGTGTCATGTCGCGCGCTTTGCGGGCAGCCTCGCGGGCACGCGCGGCTTCGATGATCTTGCTGACGATGATCTTGGCATCGTTTGGGCGCTCTTCCAGGTAGTCGGCCAGCAGCTTGCCAACAATGTCTTCCACCGGGCCGCGCACTTCGGATGACACCAGCTTGTCCTTGGTCTGGCTGGAGAACTTGGGCTCAGGTACCTTGACCGACAGCACGCAGCACAGGCCTTCGCGCATGTCGTCACCGGTGACTTCAACTTTGGCCTTCTTGGCCATTTCGTTCTGCTCGATGTACTTGCTGATCACGCGGGTCATCGCAGCGCGCAGACCGGTCAGGTGGGTGCCACCGTCACGCTGCGGAATGTTGTTGGTGAAGCACAGCACTTGCTCGTTAAAGCCGCTGTTCCACTGCATCGCCACTTCAACACCGATGTTGGTGCCCTGGTCGCTCTGGCGGTCGCCCATTGCGTGGAAGATGTTGGGGTTCAACACCGTCTTGCCCTTGTTGATGAAGTTCACAAAGCCCTGCACGCCACCGGCGCCAGAGAAGTCGTCTTCCTTGCCGCTGCGCTCGTCTTTCAGGCGGATCTTCACGCCGTTGTTCAGGAAGGAGAGTTCGCGCAGACGCTTGCTCAGAATCTCGTAGTGGAAGTCGTTGTTCTCTTTGAAGATGTCGGTGTCGGGCAGGAAGTGCACTTCGGTACCGCGCTTCTCGGTATCGCCAATCACCTTCATCGGTGAGACTTCGACGCCGTTCTGCGTTTCGATCAAACGGCCCTGCACAAAGCCCTTGGAGAACTCCAGTGTGTGCACCTTGCCATCGCGGCGAATCGTCAGACGCAACATTTTGGACAGTGCATTCACGCAGGACACGCCTACGCCGTGCAGACCGCCAGACACCTTGTAGCTGTTCTGGTTGAACTTGCCGCCCGCATGCAACTCGGTCAGGGCGATTTCGGCGGCCGAGCGCTTGGGCTCGTGCTTGTCGTCCATCTTGATGCCGGTGGGAATACCACGGCCGTTGTCGACTACGCTGATGGAATTGTCGGAATGGATGGTGACCAGAATGTCATCGCAGTGGCCGGCCAGTGATTCGTCGATGGAGTTGTCGACCACTTCGAACACCAGATGGTGCAGGCCCGTGCCGTCGGAGGTATCACCGATGTACATGCCAGGGCGCTTGCGCACCGCCTCCAGGCCTTCCAGAATCTGGATCGAGCCTTCGCCATAGGCTTCAGTCGCGCCGGCCTGGTTGGTGTCGATGGTGGGCTGGAAGTTGGAACTGTCTGCCCCGCCCTCGCCCGTGTGCACGGATTCGTCGTTATTGGGTGTTGGAACAGACTTGTTTTCTTCAGACATGGCGTACTTCTCTGGCTAATTCGCAAAAAAACTCAAACTCTTCAATGACCAAACCCCCGGAGACCGGGGGTTTGCTTGCTAGGCTGTTCTAAACAGTTGGGGACAGAGCTAAAGATCTGTCCCGCAAACAATTTCGACTTTGTAGCGTTAAATTCTCATCGGCATCACCACGTATTTGAACGTGGCGTTGTCGGGGATGGTGAACAGTGCGGAGCTATTGCCGTCGGACAGTTCCAGCTTGACCATGTCCTGGCTCATATTGGCCAGCGCATCGATCAGGTAAGTCACGTTGAAGCCGATCTCGATGCTGTCGCCGCCGTAGTCGATGTCCAGCTCGTCCACCGCTTCTTCCTGCTCGGCGTTGTTACTTGCTACACGCAGGCTGCCGGGATCGATGTTCAGGCGCACGCCCTTGAACTTGTCGGAGGTCAGAATCGCGGTGCGTTGCAGCGTGGCCAACAGCGCGGTGCGGCCCAGCGTGATGCTGTTCTTGTGGTTCTTGGGAATCACGCGGTTGTAGTCAGGGAACTTGCCCTCGACCAACTTGGTGACGAACTCCATGCCGTCGAATACAAACTTCGCCTGGTTGTTGGCGAATTGCATTTCAATCGCGCCTTCGGCATCCGACAGCAAACGCTGCAGTTCGATCACGGTCTTGCGCGGCAGGATGACTTCCTGCTTTGGCACATCGACATCGAGCGTGGCAGAGGCAAACGCGAGGCGGTGGCCGTCGGTCGCGACCAGGCTCAACTGCTTGCCTTCAGCGACAAACAAAATGCCGTTCAGGTAGTAGCGAATGTCGTGCACCGCCATCGCGAACGCGACCTGACCGAGCAAATCTTTCAGCGTCTTTTGCGGCACGCTGAACACGGGGCCGAAGTTGGCCGATTCCTGCACCAGCGGAAAGTCTTCGGCTTGCATGGTCTGCAGCGTGAACTTGCTCTTGCCGCCTTTGAGGATGACCTTGCTCTGACTGGACTCCAGCGACACGGTCTGGTCCGAAGGCATGGTGCGCAGAATGTCGATCAGCTTGCGCGCACCGATGGTGGTGGTGAAGTTGCCGGTGTCACCGCCGAGGTCGGCGGTCGTGCGGATCTGGATTTCCAGATCGCTGGTGGTCAGTTGCAGGGACGTGCCCGTTTTGCGCACCAGCACATTGGCGAGGATGGGCAGGGTGTGGCGCCGCTCAACAATACCGGCCACCGATTGCAGTACCGATAAGACCTTGTCCTGCGTTGCCTTCAATACGATCATGTCAACCTCTGGTGATTGCTTGGTTTGTTATTTGCTGGCCTTTCGGCCAATGTCGCATTTTCCATTCCGGGAAATACGACATTTTCGCTGTTTTATGGGGCTTTTCCGGGTTTGGAGTGCTTGTTTTTTGATTAGCCCTTGAGCGTTTGCTCCAGGACGTGCAACTGCTGGTTCAGCTCGGTCATTTGCTGGCGCTCGCCGCCAATTTTCCGGACCGCATGCAACACCGTTGTGTGGTCGCGCCCGCCGAACAATTCTCCGATTTCGGGAAGGCTCTTTTGTGTCAGCTCCTTGGCCAGGTACATCGCAATCTGGCGCGGGCGGGCAATGCTGGCCGGGCGCTTCTTGGAGTACATGTCGGCGACCTTGATCTTGTAATAGTCGGCCACCGTTTTCTGGATGTTTTCCACCGAAATCTGCCGGTTCTGGATCGACAGCAGGTCGCGTAGCGCTTCACGGGCCAGCGCAATCGAGATCTCTTTCTGGTTGAAGCGGGAGTACGCCAGGATCTTGCGCAGCGCGCCTTCGAGCTCGCGCACGTTGGAGCGCACGTTCTTGGCAACGAAGAATGCCACTTCCTCGGGCATTTCCGAGCCTTCGGAGCGCGCCTTGTTGATCAGGATGGCGACCCGCATTTCCAGCTCCGGCGGCTCGATTGCCACCGTCAGGCCGGAGTCAAAGCGCGAAACCAGGCGCTCATGGATGTCTGCCAAGCCCTTGGGGTAGGTGTCGCTGGTCATCACGATGTGTGACTTTTTGGCCAGCAGGGCTTCAAAGGCGTTGAAGAACTCCTCTTGCGTACGGTCTTTGTTGGCAAAGAACTGCACATCGTCAATCAACAAAAGATCGAGCGAATGGTATCGGGCCTTGAATTCGTCGAAAGTCTTGCGCTGATACGCCTTAACCACATCCGAGACGAACTGCTCGGCGTGGATGTAGAGAACTTTGCTTCCGGGCTTATCAGCAAGTAAGCGATTACCTACTGCATGCATCAAATGGGTTTTCCCCAGACCGACACCGCCATAGATAAACAAAGGGTTGTAAAGATGGCCCGGAATCGTCGCCACATGCATCGCGGCAGCGCGTGCCATGCGGTTGGCCGTACCCTCCACCAGTGTCTCGAAAGTGAGCATGCTGTTGAGTCGGTTCTTGGACTCGCCGGGGGCTTTTTCCTCGACAAACTCAGGCGTCTCGTCAGCCGCAATGGGTTCTGCCGCACGAGGTCCGGCATTAGATCTGATAACAGCTTCTCTGGGAGTAATCGCTAACTCAACGTGAATTGGCTGGCCATACATCTTCTCCAGCATGGCAGCGATCCGCGTGCTGTACTGGGCGCGAATCCAGTCCAGCTTGAAGCGGTTGGCGACAAAAATTGTGACCCTGGACATGTCCTCCCGCACCTGTGCGTGCAGCGGTTTGATCCAGGTGTTGAACTGCTGTTCCGGCAGTTCCTGGGCCAGTTGGTCTGTGCAGCTTTGCCACAGGCTGGCGCCTATATCCGTACTTGCCGCATCGCCGGCAAGGGGCGTGTTTCCCTCATGCATTGTTCTAGTATCTTCTGTGGATAGATATTCTTGGTTTAACCGGTCATTGTAGATTATCAATAGCTTATCCACAATTTGGGGAAACCACCCGGAACTTGCGGTACTAGGATGTAAAAGACCGCCAAGGTGTTGCCGGGATTAAGAAAGTTTGCGATAATCGTCGGTTCCCCTGATTGTGTTCGGGGCGACTAGATAGAGATTATTATGAAACGCACTTACCAACCTTCCAAAATCCGCCGCGCCCGTACCCACGGTTTCCTGGTTCGCATGAAGACCCGTGGCGGCCGTGCCGTGATCAACGCGCGCCGTGCCAAGGGCCGCAAGCGTCTGGCCGTCTAAGGTTTTGCAAAGCCGGGGCTTGCGCACTGAGCGGCACAGGCTTTCGGCTTACGGACTTGTCTGAACGTATTGCGTGACGGTGCACCGGTTACTGACACGCCCGCAGTTTCAGGCTGTCTTGTCGGGGCGGACTCTGGCCCGTACCGCGCACTTTGCCTTGCATTTCGTGGCTCTGCCACTACCTGCAGACGATGTGCCTACGGCTGTTCATACAGTCCTGTTTGCCGGAACGGGTCCCTGGATGGGGGCCATGGTTCCCAAACGATGGGCCAAACGTGCCGTGACCCGCAACACCATCAAACGCCAGATCTATAACGTGAGTTCGGATTTCAGCCCCCAACTGCAGGCCGGTGCCCATCTGGTTCGCCTGCGTTCGGGGTTTGACCGCACCGTGTTCATCAGCGCCTCCTCGGATGCGTTGAAATCGGCTGTGCGCGCTGAACTGCAACAGCTGTTCACACTGGGCCTTCGGCCATGATGCGCGCTGCGCTGATTGCGGTCGTCAAGGGCTATCGCCTGCTGCTTAGCCCCTGGCTGGGCTCGTCATGCCGGTTCGAGCCTACCTGTTCCCAGTATTCCCTGCAGGCCCTGCAATCGCATGGCGCGGCGGCGGGTGCTTATCTCACGGTGGCGCGTATCGCGCGCTGCCATCCCTGGTGCGAAGGGGGTCACGACCCCGTTCCTGCACAAGCCCCGCGTCTGTTTGGCCGCTGGCTCCCAACACCCTCTGAAAAGAAAACGTCATGAACGATATTCGCCGCACCATCCTGTGGGTGATTTTTGGTTTCTCCATGGTCATGTTGTGGGACCAGTGGCAAGTGCATAACGGTAAGAAGGCCACATTCTTCCCCGGCCCCACGCACAGCGCGGCCCCTGCTGCTACGCCCGCTTCGGCTCCAGTGGCACAAAACGGCGTGCCTTCAGCTACGCAATCGACGGCGACAGTTCCCTCGACCGCCGCGCCTGCACAAGCAGCACCTGCTGCGCCCAAAGAACAGTTCATAGTCACCACCGATGTGCTGAAGATGACCTTCGACACCGAAGGCGGCTCGTTGGTGCGGGTGGAGTTCCTGAAGCACCTCGACATGGCCAAGAAGGATCACAACTTCGTGCTGCTGGATGATGGCGCAGACCGTGTCTATCTGGCGCAAACTGGCATCATTGGCGGCGTTGCTGGCAGCGCAACATTCCCGACGCACAAGACAGTGATGAAAGTCACCGGCGCGCGCAATCTGAAGGATGGCGAGTCCGAGCTCCAATTGAAGTTCGAGTCACCCGAAGTCGGCGGCTTGAAGCTCACCAAGACCTACACCATCCGCCGCGATGCCTATGACATCGCAGTGCGCCACGAAGTCAGCAACCTCTCAGCCCAGCCAGTGGCGCCCCAGCTGTATCTGCAGTTGGTCCGCGACGGCAACAAACCTTTGGGTGAATCGTCTTTCTATTCCACCTTCACTGGTCCTGCTGTCTATACAGATGCCAAGAAATACCAGAAGGTCGAGTTCTCTGACATCAAGAAGAAAAAGGCGGACTACGAGCACAGCGCCACCAATGGCTACGTCGCGATGGTGCAGCATTACTTTGCCAGCGCCTGGATATTGGCCGACGGTGTGTCGCGCACGATTTCTCTGGACGCCACCGACATTGGCTCCACGGTGCCTGATTGCTGCTACCGCGCGTCAATGATCACGCCGATCGACACCATCGCGCCGGGCACCAGCAAGGCGGTCGACGCGAAGTTCTTTGCTGGTCCGCAAGAAGAAAAGAAACTGGAAGCGCTGACGCCTGGCCTGGAGTTGGTCAAGGACTACGGCATCTTCACGATTCTGGCCAAGCCCATGTACTGGCTGCTGGACAAGCTGCACGGAATTATTCAGAACTGGGGCTGGTCCATCGTTGCACTGGTGCTGCTGCTGAAGATCGCCTTCTACTGGCTCAATGCCAAGGCGTACGCCAGCATGGCGAAGATGAAGGCCGTCAATCCCAAGATCATGGAAATGCGCGAGCGCTTGAAGGACAACCCGCAGCAGATGCAGCAGGAGATGATGAAGATCTACCGCGAGGAAAAGGTCAACCCTATGGGGGGCTGCTTCCCCATCATGATCCAGATTCCGGTGTTCATCGCGCTGTACTGGGTGTTGTTGTCCAGCGTGGAAATGCGTGGCGCGCCGTGGATTATGTGGATCCACGATCTGTCGTCGCCCGATCCTTATTTCATCCTGCCTGTGTTCATGACCCTGACCACGCTGCTGCAAACTGCGCTGAACCCCGCACCGCCGGATCCTATGCAAGCCAAGATGATGTGGTTCATGCCGCTGGCTTTCAGCGTGATGTTCTTCTTCTTCCCGGCTGGCCTGGTGATGTACTGGATTACCAACAATATCTTGTCCATCGCGCAGCAGTGGATCATCAACACTCGCATGGGTGTGCCGCCGCAGTTCAATCTGCCAAAATTTAAGTAACCCCCCGAAGCGCCTTCGGCGCCTCCCCCCAGGGGGCGACACCAGTGGCCCGGCAAAGCCGGTTCCACGGTGTCTCTGGCTAAACTCCCCCTCTATGCTTCCCCGCCACAACGATCCGATACTGGCCATCGCCACTGCCCCCGGGCGTGGTTCGGTCGGGATCGTGCGTGTCAGCGGCAAGAACCTTGCGGCTTTCATTGCGGCTTTGCTGGGGCGCAACCTCAAGCCGCGTGATGCGACCTACCTGCCTTTCAACGATGCCCAAGGCCAGCCGATTGACCAGGGCCTGGCGCTGTTCTTCCCCAACCCGCATTCCTTTACCGGCGAAGACGTACTGGAGTTGCAGGCCCATGGCGGGCCGGTGGTGTTGCAATTGCTGCTGGCGCGTTGCCTTGAAGTCGCCGCACAGGTTTTGCCGGGTTTGCGACTCGCAGAACCCGGTGAGTTTTCCGAGCGTGCCTTTCTGAACAACAAACTCGACCTGGCGCAGGCCGAAGCCATTGCCGACCTGATAGACGCCAGTACCGAAGCGGCGGCGCGCAGCGCCAGCCAATCGCTCTCCGGTGTGTTCTCGCGCGAAGTACATGCACTGCGCGATGCCTTGATCCAGTTGCGCATGCTGGTCGAGGCCACGCTGGATTTCCCCGAAGAAGAAATCGATTTCCTGCAAAAGGCAGATGCTGTCGGGCAATTGACGCGTCTGCAAAACGGTGTGACTGGTGTGTTGGCACACGCATCCCAAGGCGCCTTGCTGCGCGAAGGCATACAGGTCGTCATTGCCGGGCAGCCCAATGCAGGGAAGTCTTCGCTGCTCAATGCGTTGGCGGGCGCCGAGTTGGCCATCGTGACGCCGATTGCCGGCACGACGCGCGACAAGGTGCAGGAAACCATACAGATCGAAGGCGTGCCCATCCATGTGGTGGACACGGCAGGGTTGCGTGACAGCAGCGACACGGTGGAGCAAATGGGCATTGCCCGTGCCTGGGACGCCATAACGCAGGCCGACGTAGTGCTTTTTTTGCACGATCTGACACGCGCCGATGCTATAGATTACATAGCTGCTGACGCACAGATTACGGGCGCCCTGGGCCAAAAACTCTCCAAATCCGTACCCGTGATCCATGTCTGGAACAAGGCCGATGCAGCGCAGGGCACGCCACGCGAAGGACTTACGCTATCTGCCAAAACCGGCGCAGGCTTGGATGCGTTGCGCGCGCGACTGTTGCAAGCCGCGGGATGGCAGGCTCCTGCGGGCGGTACGTTCATCGCCCGCACCCGACATCTGCAAGCCTTGCGTCAAGTACAGGCCCATTTGCAGGCGGCGGCAAGCCACCTGGCAGCACAGGCGCAGTTGCTTGACCTGTTGGCGGAAGAGCTGCGCCTGGCGCAGAACGCCTTGGGTGAAATCACCGGGGAGTTCAGCTCGGACGATTTGCTGGGCGTCATCTTCTCCAAGTTTTGCATTGGCAAGTAGGCTGAACTGCACTAGATTTACACCATTACAAGCGTTTGCGAGACAAATACCCATGTCCCTCTTCCAATGGTTGTCCAAGAAGCCCCGACCCAGAGCGGCGCCCGCACCCGAAAGTTCGGGGCTGGGCCACGTGGACGCGACGCTGCACTCATCAGGGCGCGGGCGGATGGATGTGGGTTCAGGAAGCCATGCGGCGACCCGCAAGTCTGAACGTCTGGAGCGCCGGGAGTTGCTATACGCCGTGGTTCGGCAGTCGATGACACGTGCCGGAGTGTTGTCTTCGAGCTACAAATTCAAGGTGTTGTCGCTGGATTCGCGGGGCCGACAGTACTTGATCATGATGGACATTGCCCGGCAGTATGCAGCAGAGACTGCACGCTTTGCGGAGATCGAGGGTGAGGTTACAAAGAACGCCAAGACACACCACGACATAGTGGTGACATCCGTCTATTGGCGCGTCAATGAGCATGTGACCACGGGTCTTTCCAGGCAGGCGGCACCGGTTTCTGCGCCGGCCCCGCTGAGTGCAGCGCCCGCAGTCGCCGCTGCACCTGCCAAGCCTCGCTTCGAGCCGTTGCAAGCGGATGAGGTAGCGGCTTTCAAGCAAGCCTTGGCCAATGGCGTTGCGAAAACACCGTCGCCGTTGCGTGGCGAAGTCGAAAAGTCAGGGCGCCGCAATCCGGCACCACAGCCGGTGTTTCAAGACACCCAGCTTGACGATAGCCACTCCCCATTGAGTGGCACGCAATACGGTGATTTGAATTGAGCCGGCCTCTGGCTAGTGGCCAGCGAAGTCGACCAGCGTAAATAGCGGCAATCCGGAATCGCGCAGTTTCTGTGAACCGCCCAATTCGGGCAAATCCACAATCGCCGCACCTTCGATCACCGTTGCACCCAGGCGCTCCAGTAACTTCTTGCCCGCCATCATCGTGCCGCCAGTGGCGATCAGGTCATCGATCAGTACGACCCGGTTGCCGGGTTTCACTGCGTCGGTATGCAGCTCGACCGTTGCGCTGCCATATTCCAGCTCATAGGTTTCTTCCACCGTCGTGAACGGCAATTTGCCTTTCTTGCGAATCGGGACGAAGCCTACGTTGAGTTCATAGGCGACCACGGCACCAACGATAAAGCCGCGCGCATCCAGCCCAGCCACCACATCAGGGCGCACATTCGCGTCCATGTATCGGTGCACAAACGCGTCGATCAATACCCGAAACACTTTGGCATCCTGTAGCAAAGGCGTGATGTCGCGGAACTGCACGCCGGGTGCCGGCCAGTCCGGCACGGTACGGATATGGTCGCGAAGGTATTGGTTGACGCTCAAGTGCTGCATGGTTGGGCCTGCGTGAATGGGTTGCTTGCTTGGTACCTGAAAGGCACGCTATTGTGCAACGTGCGCGAAGGGGATGAACTCAGGCACCCAGCAGCTTTTGTTCGGCGAGCGCCAGTGCGCTGGCTTTGCCGGACAGGACCAGCGTGTCGCCGCCCATCAGCTCGGTCTCGTCCGCCGGAGCGATGGTCTTGCCGCTGCTGCGCCGCAGACTCACGACGCGCACGTCCAGGGTCGTCAATGCGTAATGCGCCAGTGTCCGATTCGCCGTGTTTGCAGCCTCAGGCAGAGTCACGGTGGACAGACGTTCGTGTTGCAGCTCATCGACCGAATTGTCATCTGCACCATGGAAATATCCGCGCAGCAGGTTGTAGCGCGCATCGCGCTGGTCCTGAACGATGCGGATCACGCGGCGCATCGGCACACCCACCAACGCCAGCGCGTGGCTGGCCAACATCAGTGAGCCCTCAATGGCTTCTGGCACGACCTCCGTGGCTCCGGCGGCTTGAAGCTTCTCCAGGCTATGGTCATCTTGCGTGCGCACGACGACGGGCACTTTGGGTGCGTGCTCATGGATGTGGTGCAGGACCTTGAGGCTACTGGCTTCTTCCAGATAGGTGATCACGACGGCGCTGGCGCGGGCCAGACCGGCAGCCATCAATGCCTGCAGTCGTGCGGCATCGCCAAACACTACGTTGTCGCCAGCGGCAGCAGCCTGACGCACCCGGTCCGGGTCCAGATCCAAGGCCATATAAGGAATGCCTTCAGCTTCCAGAATGCGCGCCAGATTCTGGCCGCAACGGCCGTAGCCGCAGATGATCACGTGGCGGTTCGAGTTGATAGACTTGCGCGCGATTGTGGTCATCTGCAAGGACTGTTGCAGCCATTCGCTGGCAACCAGTTTCATGACGATACGGTTGCTGTACATGATGACGAACGGCGTCATCAGCATGGAGATCACCATGCTTGCCAGAATCGGGTTCAGCAGTGCGGGTGGTACCAGTGCATTTTTTTGCGCCAGCGTCAGCAACACGAAACCGAATTCGCCGGCTTGCGCCAAGTACAGCCCAGTACGCAGCGCAACACCCGGGGAAGAGCCCAGCGCGCGCGACAAACCCATCACCAGTGCCGCCTTGAACAGCGTTGGCACTATCACCAGCAGCAATACAAGCGGCCAGCGCTCCAGCACGAGGCGCCAATCGAGCAACATGCCGATGCTGATGAAAAACAGGCCCAGCAGCACATCGTGGAACGGGCGAATATCGGTTTCCACCTGGTGCTTGAACTCGGTTTCTGAGATCAACATACCGGCAATGAATGCACCCAGCGCCAGGCTCAGCCCTGCCATTTCCGTTAACCACGCCAGCCCCAGCGTGATGAACAGCAGGTTCAATACAAATAATTCTTCGGTCTTGCGCCGCGCCACCAGCGTGAGCCAGCGCCGCATTACATGCTGCCCACCGACCAGCAACACGGCGATCAGCGCGGTAGCTTTCAGGCCGGCAATCAGCAAGGCACTGACCAGACTCTCTCCTGGCGCGGCCAGTGCTGGCACCAACACCAGCAAGGGCACCACGGCCAAATCCTGGAAAAGCAGCACACCCATGACCCGTTTGCCGTGTTCGGACTCCAGCTCCAACCGCTCCACCATCAACTTGACCACGATGGCCGTGCTACTCATGGCCAGCGCACAGGACAGAGCCAGCGCGGCTTGCCAAGACATACCCCATAGTGTTGGGGACAGGGCAGACAGGCCGATCGTGAAGGCGGTGGCAACGACGATTGTGACAGCCACCTGCAATAGCCCAAGACCAAATACGTGGCGCTGCATCACACGCAGCTTGGGCAGGTTGAACTCGAGTCCGATCACAAACATCAGGAACACCACACCAAATTCACCCAGGTAACGCACGCTCTCTGCATCGTGTGACAGCGCCAGCGCGTTGGGCCCAATGAGAATTCCGACGGCAAGGTAGCCCAGCATCGGCGGCAACTTGAAAGAACGGCACACCACGACGCCCAATACAGCGGCGAGCAGGTAAAGCAGTGTGATTTCAAGTGCATGCATGCTGCAATACTAGCAAGCGCAGTGCCACTCTATAAAATGCCAGTATGACCACCTCCCCCGTCTCCAGTTCCGCGACCGTTGCATCGCGGGCGATTACGCTGGCACAAGAGACTTTTGATATTGAGGCGGCAGCCGTACTGGGGCTAAAGACGCGTGTCAACGCATCCTTCGCGCATGCGGTCGAGATGGTGCTGCGCATCCCGGGCCGTGTCGTAGTGATGGGCATGGGCAAGAGCGGGCACATTGGCCGCAAGATCAGCGCGACGCTGGCGTCGACCGGAACGCCCGCGATGTTTGTGCACCCGGCCGAGGCCAGCCATGGCGATCTGGGCATGATTACGCCGGTCGATCTGGTGTTGATGATCTCCAACAGCGGCGAATCCGAAGAGATAGCCGCTATCCTGCCGGTGCTCAAACGGCTGGGCACGCCGCTGATTGCGATGACTGGCTACGCCGATTCGACGCTGGCGCAGCATGCCGACGTCTGGCTGGACGCCGGCGTTGAAAAAGAAGCCTGCCCCTTGAACCTGGCGCCTACTGCAAGCACGACGGCGCAACTGGCTATGGGGGATGCGCTGGCGGTGGCGCTGCTGGACGCGCGTGGATTTCGCGCCGAAGACTTTGCGCGCTCGCACCCCGGTGGCGCGCTGGGTCGCAAGCTGTTAACCCATGTCAGCGACGTCATGCGTTCGGGCGATGCCGTCCCCATGGTGCCGCCCGATGCGAGCTTCAGCGTTCTTATGCGTGAAATGAGCGCCAAGGGGCTGGGCGCGACGGCCGTTGTGGACAGCAATCAACAGGTCATCGGCATCTTCACAGACGGTGACTTGCGCCGCCTGGTCGAGCAAGGTATTGATCTGCGCGAAAAGACCGCGCAAGAGGTCATGCACCGCCACCCCAGTACCGTGAAACAGGATGCGTTGGCGGTGGATGCTGCGGATTTGATGGAAAGTAAGCGCATTACCAGCGTGTTGGTGGTGGATGCGCAGGGCAAGCTGTGCGGCGCACTCAACAGCAACGACCTGATGCGGGCGAAAGTCATTTAATGCAGCCAGTCATTCAATTCGACCCCGCCCTGCTACTGAAAGCACAAGGCGTCAAAGTGGCTTTCTTCGATGTGGACGGTGTGCTGACCGATGGCAGCCTGCTGTATTCCGAAGCTGGCGAAACCCTCAAGCGCTTCAACACACTGGATGGCCACGGACTTAAGCTACTGCAAAAAGCCGGCATTACACCGGTGATTGTTACTGGCCGTGATTCGCAACCCTTGCGCAACCGGCTTGCAGCTTTGGGCATTACCCATGCGCACTTCGGTACGGAGAACAAACTGCCCGCTGCAGAACAATCCTTGCAGGCCTTGGGGTTGGACTGGGGTCAGGCGGCCGCGATAGGGGATGACTGGCCGGATTTGCCCATGTTGCAGCGCAGTGCCTTCGCTTGCGCTCCGGCCAATGCCCATGTTGAAGTTTTGCGGCGCGCCCATTACGTCACGACCGCCCAGGGGGGCCACGGCGCCGTGCGTGAATTTTGCGACGTGCTGATGGTTGCCAGCGGCCGCTACGTCAACCTGTTGCAAGAGTACCTGTCGTAATGCATTTGCTCAAAGACGCGTGGGAGCGGTTTCTGCTGTATTTGCCGTTGGCATTTATGGGTCTATTGGCATTGGGCAGCTATTGGCTGGTGCGCAGTACACCAGCCCCAACGACCTCGGATATTCAGCGCGCCGTTCGGCATGACCCGGATTATTTTCTGGAAGGCTTCACGCTCAAGACCTTTGACGCCAGTGGCCGCATTCGTACCGAAGTATTCGGCGCCAAGGCGCGACATTACCCCGATACCCAATGGCTGGAGATTGACGGCATTCGCATTCGCTCGTTCGATGACAAAGGCCGCCTGACCACGGCCCGTGCCGACCGCGGGCTGACCAACGAAGACACCTCGCAGGTGCAACTGATTGGCGACGCCATTGTGGTCCGCGAAGCCGAAGGCAGCGGCGCCAAGCCCGTACCCCGTATGGAGTTTCGCGGGGAGTTCTTGCATGCGTTCATGCAAACCGAAATTGTGAAATCCCACAAACCTGTGCAATTGCAGCGCGGCGCTGACCACTTCAGCGCTGACAGCATGGAATTTGACAACGTGGATCAGGTGCTACTACTCAAGGGCCGCGCGCGCGCCAGCCTGATGCCAGGAAAACCTTAGATTACGTCACTTGTCAGGGAAAACCGATGGCCCCCCTTATCTTCATCACCGGTGCATCCAGCGGCATAGGCCAAGCTTTGGCGTGGCGTTTTTACACGGCGGGTTATTCGTTGGCGTTGGTGGCGCGTCGCACGGAAGAAACTGCTGCGTGGGCGCAAAGCCAGGGCCTGGACCCCGAGCGCTTCCGTGTTTACGGTGCCGACGTATCGGTCATGGACAACATCATCGCGGCGGGGCAGCAATGCATTGCGGCGCAAGGCGTGCCCGATGTGGTGATTGCCAACGCAGGCATCAGCGTGGGCGTGGACTCTTCCTGCCGTGCCGATCTGGATGACATGGCGCGTACCTTCGCGACCAACAACCTGGGGCTGGCCGCCACGTTTCATCCATTTATTGAAGCCATGACCAAGCGCGGTTCGGGAACATTGGTCGGTATTGGCAGTGTGGCCGGTATCCGCGGCCTGCCTGGGCACGGTGCTTACTGTGCCAGCAAGGCAGCGGTAATTGCCTACTGCGAGTCGTTGCGCGGGGAGTTGAAAGGCGACGGCGTCAAAGTGGTGACGATATGCCCCGGATATATCGACACACCGCTGACGCGCCAGAACCGATACTCCATGCCATTTTTGATGCAGGTGGAAGATTTCGCCGACAAGGCGTTTCATTCCATTGCAACTGGCGACAGCTACCGGGTGATCCCGTGGCAAATGGGCGTTGTGGCCAA
This sequence comes from Rhodoferax sp. P2_H8_2, assembly GCF_056403235.1. Classification (NCBI taxonomy): domain Bacteria; kingdom Pseudomonadati; phylum Pseudomonadota; class Betaproteobacteria; order Burkholderiales; family Comamonadaceae; genus Rhodoferax; species Rhodoferax sp. P2_H8_2. Next base: position 311,920 of record NZ_JBFUFW010000003.1, on the reverse strand, counting down.
GTTGCTGCGCGCATTGCCGAACTGGCTTTATGACAAGGCTCTGGCGGGTAGGCCGCGCAAGCGCCGTAGTCAAGAGACCTGATCAAAATGCGGCAGGCATGAAAAAAGGGCCCGAAGGCCCTTGTTTGATTTGCGTGGCAAATCGGTTTGCTGCTTAGTAGCTGCTACGACCACCGCCGTAACCACCACCGCCGCCACCGCCGGAGCGGCCACCGCCACCACCGCCGCCGTAACCACCACCGCCGCCACCGCCGGAACGACCGCCACCGCCGCCGTAACCGCCGCCGCCAGCGCCACCACCGAAGCCGCCGCCGCCAGTGCGGGGAGGACGGGGTTCCATCGGACGGGCTTCGTTCACCACGAGACCACGGCCACCGAATTGTTGACCATTCATGCCGTTGATAGCAGCTTGTGCTTCAGCGTCAGAACCCATTTCCACGAAGCCGAAGCCCTTGGAGCGGCCAGTGTCACGTTCCATCATGACTTTGGCGCTGGAAACGGAACCGTGTGCTGCAAAAGCTTGTTGCAGATCTTCGTCACGGAAAGAATAGGGCAGGTTGCCCACGTAAAGTTTGTTGCCCATGCTAGGACTCCTAGAAATAACTCAAAACGCGATGGAGTCCATAACCGCAATCAACAAACCAGTGAAGACTTAAAGCAGACGCGAAACTGACTAAACACCGCAAACTAACATACCACCCCGAAGGCAGGCATGCCGACCCATTATGCGTCAGATTATTTTAGTTGCCTAATTTTTTTGCGAAATGGCATCTGATGGGGTGTCGGAACCCACTAAATCCGCGGAATCCGTGTAATTACGCCACAGTTGCATGCTGTTGCGCATGGTGATTACCTGGCGCTGGAACCGTGGGCAGGCCTCGCATGCCGCCATGTGAAATCTTAGCGCCAGACGCTCGGTCAGCCGCAATTCGCGGTCCTCGCCCGCGATCAGCAAGGCTGCGACTTGTTTGCAGGTGCGTTTCAAAGGCATCATGGGGCGTTCTTCTTCATGAACCAGTTGAGTTCAAGGCATTCCCGAAGCCGTAAACGGGCCCGGTGCAGTTGTACATACAGATTGGTCGATGTCAGGCCCAATTCCTTACAAATCTCTTCGCAAGAGAGTTCCAGCCATTCCCGCATCAAGAACAGGCGGCCCTGGGCGGCTGGCAATTGGTTGGCGCAGGCTTCCAGTATCTCGAAAAATTGCCGGGTGTTGGCTTGGCTCTCGGGGTTGCCCCAGTCGGCCGGGGTCTCGGCAAAGTGGCCATCGGCCCTGAAAGCAATGAAATCCAGCGGGTCGGAATCGGAATCCGGATCGGTTTGCGGGGTGCTGACCTCCCGGCTATGGTGTCGCAGCGCGTCCACCACCTTGTGTTTCAGGATTCCGACCAGCCAGGTTTTGAGCTGGGAGCGGCTACCAAAGCTTTGCGGCTTGGCCAGTGCGGCCAGTATGGTTTCTGATACCGCGTCCTCCGCCCAAGTCTCATTGCGCAATTGCAAGCGCGCGAATTTGAGCAAATAGACGTGCAGATCGGCAACCTGTTGTTCAAAGGATGGCATGGCAGGGGGCGCAGCAGGCATGGCCGCCAGTGTACGTTCAGCGCCGGAGCTCCTTTATCCGAAAAATTTTGAGGTGGTTTGTAAGAAACCGCCGACCCCACAGACTAAACATCAACCAGCCAATGCTGCATACACTGCAAGGGCGTTTCTGGTTGTTTTATTTACCTATTCTTCAGGAGTATTCCAATGAACCAACGTGCAATGATCGCCGCGACTGCCGCCGCTGTAATGTCCATGGGTCTGATGGCCGTGCCAGCAGCTGCCCAGGAAAAGGAAAAATGCTTTGGCGTTGCCAAGGCGGGCCAGAATGACTGCTCCACCGGAGCCCATTCCTGTGCCGGCCAATCCAAGGTCGACATGGACAAAGCCGAGTGGAAATATGTTGCCAAGGGCACCTGCAAAGACATGAAGGGCATGACGGCGGACGAAGCCAAGGCGATGAAGAAGTAATGTCTGTCGCGGCCGGATGTGTGGGCATCGGCTGGCGGCACCCGCATTACGCGCAGGTGCTGCATGAGCGGCCTGCGGTGGATTTTCTGGAAGTCCATTCCGAGAATTTCTTTGCCGCAGGTGGCGCAGCCCTCAGTGTGCTCGAACAGGGGCGCAACCACTATCCGGTCAGTTTGCATGGGGTCGGTCTGTCACTGGGGTCGGCCGTCGGGCTGGACGCCTGGCATCTGGACCAGCTTGCCACGCTGGTGAAGCGCATAGACCCGGTGCGCGTCAGCGACCACGCGTCATTTGCGCGGGGCACGTTTCAAGGGGCTATGGTGCATGGCTCTGATCTATTGCCACTGCCTTTTACCAACGAAGCGCTGGACGTGCTGTGCGCCAATGTGCAGCAAGTGCAAGACCGCTTGCAACGCCGCTTCATGGTGGAAAACCTGTCGGCGTATTTGCAGTGGAAACCACAGGGCGAAGCGGTCCTGCAGGAAGCAGAATTTCTGAACACACTGGCGCGGCGCACCGGCTGTTTGTTGCTAGTAGATGTGAACAATATTTATGTCAACGCGCTGAACGCCTGCAAACGTGGGGAGATCGACGACCCGCTGGAGAATTGCCGCGAATGGTTGGATGCGATTGCGCCCGGGTTTGTGAGCGAGATGCACCTAGCCGGTCACCGCCATGTATCCGACATACATGGCGACATCGTGATTGACGACCATGGCAGCCTGGTGTCTGCAGAGGTGTGGGCGCTGTACCGGCATGCCGTTGGGCGGTTTGGCGCCGTGCCAACGCTGATCGAGTGGGACACCGATGTGCCTGCATTGTCGGTGTTGCTGGACGAAGTCACGCGCGCTCAAGCGCTGCAAACCACGCAATGCGAAGGAGCAATCGCATGAGTGCGCTGGCTGCCCAACAAGCCGTATTGCTGGATGCGCTGTTTGCCTGGCCTGCGGAGAATGCTATGGAAAACGTAGCTGCTTACGCACATGATCCGGGCGCCAGGGGCCTAAGAGCCTACCAAGCCAACGGCCACGCCATGGCGCACAGTGTGCTCGGAGCGGCTTACCCAGTGCTTTCGCAAATGGTGGGTGCAGACAGTTTTGCGGACCTTGCGCGGGCGCTGTGGCATGCGCATCCACCGACGTGCGGTGACTTGGGTTGTTGGGGCGCAGCATTGCCAGCCTTTGTTGAGAGCAGCGCGCAACTGCAGGACGAACCCTGTCTGGCGGACGTGGCACGGTTGGAGTGGTGCTTGCATCTTTGCGCTACAGCGCCCGATGCCGCAGCCGACGCTGGCAGTCTGGCATTGCTTACACAGCACGACCCCGCTGAACTGGCGTTGTTGCTGGCACCGGGTTGTGCCGTGGTGCGCAGCGCCTGGCCTATTGCCAGCATCCTGTCGGCACACCTGGATGACGCGCCTAGTTTTGCCGAAGTGGGCGTCATGCTGCGCGAACAAGTGGCGCAAGACGCCGTGGTCTGGCGCGAAGGTTTTCGATCACGCAGCCGCCAAACATGGCTTGGTGAAACTGCTTTTTTGCAGGCGCTGCTGTCCGGTGTGTCGCTGGGGCAAGCACTGGATGCAGGAGGCAGCGCTGCGCTGGACTTTGCCCAATGGTTTCCTCACGCCATTCAGACGGGCCTGGTGCTGGGCGCAGCCCGGTACACACCGTCTACACCTGAGAAATAACATGATCTACAAAACCCAAACTGCCACGCGATGGCTTGCTGGCCCATTCAAAATGTGGCGCGTCCTCAACGCGGGGCTGGATGCGCTGCAGCCACTGGCCTGCCTGCTGGCGCGCCTCTATGTGGCTCGGGTGTTTTTTCTCTCGGGTCTGACCAAGCTGCGGGATTGGGATATCACGCTGGCCCTGTTCACAGACGAATACCACGTGCCTCTGCTGCCGCCTGAGCTTGCGGCCTGGATGGGCACCGCGGGTGAGCTCGCGTTGCCGGTATTGCTCGTATTGGGCCTGGGCGGGCGCTTTGCTGCGCTGGGGCTGTCGGTTGTGAATGTGGTGGCGGTGCTATCGCTGGCCGAGATCGCGCCCGAAGCGCTGCAGCAGCACATCACCTGGGGCGTGCTGCTGGCCATGCTGGCGATTTTTGGCTGCGGACGCTGGACATTGGATACGTTAATTCAGAGACATTTCGGCCGCCAAGGCTCATAGAATGTGCGTAAGTAGCTATTGAATCGATAGCAAATCCAGGGTGAAGCCAGCGTTGCATGGGCACACCCGATACAATTCAAGCTGTCATTGGGGAGTAGCCGCCCTTGCTTTTTGCAGAGGGGCTTGCGTCAACAGACTTGTTTTGCCGTCAAGGCAGACATGGCGCAAGCAGGGCCGCACGGGGTTGTCATCCCATGTGTGTCTTGGCGAGACCTTTGGCTGCACGCCTCCGATTTTTGGCCGGGGGTGTCGTGCAGTCATAGGTTGATCCCCGGCCGTGGAATCCTCATGGAAGCTTTTCTCACCTCCACTGGCATTGTTGCCCTCGCCGAAATGGGCGACAAGACGCAACTTCTTGCACTCATCCTCGCCGCGCGTTTTCGCAAGCCTTGGCCCATCGTATGGGGCATTCTGGTCGCGACCCTGGTTAATCACGCGCTTGCCGGTGCGGTTGGTGCCTGGATCACCACCGTCATCGGTCCCGATCTGCTGCGCTGGATACTTGCGGGCTCGTTCATCGCGATGGCCGTCTGGATGCTGATCCCGGACAAGATCGATGATGAAGACACCAATGCCCAACCGCGCTGGGGTGTCTTCGGCACCACGGTGATCGCCTTCTTCCTGGCCGAGATGGGCGACAAGACCCAGATTGCCACCGTGATGCTGGCCGCCAAGTTCAACGCCTATCTCTGGGTCGTGGCCGGTACCACGCTGGGCATGATGCTGGCCAATGCGCCGGTTGTTTGGCTGGGTGAACGCATGACGCGGCTGGTGCCCATTCGCATCGTGCACATCGTCTCGGCGTTGCTATTTGCAGGGTTGGGCGTGGCGGCGCTGGTGTGGGGATAAATCTACATCGTTGCTATACTTATCCCTAGCGCCAATTTGCTCCAGCTTGCGGGCGCTTTATAAATACAGCTAAACACGGAACACCAGGAAGACCCGGACCGCGTTTAGCGTTTCCGGGTTTTGTTTTTTATGTTGATCGCTACGCCCCAGTCCATGCTGTTTGATGCGCCGCTGCCTTTGCAGAGCGGCACCAGCATTCGCGGCTACTCGTTGAGTTTTGAAACCTACGGCACGCTCAATGCCGATAAGTCCAATGCGGTGTTGATCTGCCACGCGCTCAATGCGTCGCACCATGTGGCGGGCATTTACGCCGGGCAGGACAAAAGCGAAGGCTGGTGGGACAACATGATTGGCCCTGGCAAGTCTGTCGACACTAATCAATTCTTTGTCATCGGTGTCAACAATCTGGGCTCCTGCTTTGGCTCGACCGGACCTATGCACACGCACCCGGATACTGGCGTGGTGTACGGCGCGGACTTCCCTGTAGTGACTGTAGAAGATTGGGTCAACGCGCAGGCGCGCCTGCTGGATGCGTTGGGCATACAGAAATTGGCCGCCGTGATGGGTGGCTCGCTGGGTGGCATGCAAGCACTGTCGTGGACGCTGCAATACCCCGAGCGCGTGGCCCACGCGGTCGTCGTGGCCAGTGCGCCGAATCTGACGGCCGAGAACATTGCCTTCAACGAAGTGGCGCGCCGCGCGATCGTGACGGACCCGGATTTTCACGGCGGTCACTTTTATCAATACGGCGTGGTGCCCAAGCGTGGTCTGCGCATCGCACGAATGATTGGCCACATCACGTACTTGAGCGATGACGTGATGAACGAGAAGTTCGGCCGCCAGCTCAGAGATGCGGTGGAAGGTGCGAAGGCGGGCGAGTACCTGTTCAGCACGCAAGACGTCGAATTCCAGATCGAGAGCTATCTGCGCTACCAGGGTGACAAGTTCGCCGAGTACTTCGATGCCAACACCTATCTGCTGATCACCCGGGCGCTGGATTACTTTGACCCGGCGCGGGCTTTTGGGGGGGATCTAAGCCGCGCACTCGAGCGTGCGACCTGCAAGTTCTTGCTGGTGAGCTTCACGACCGATTGGCGCTTCAGCCCTAAACGCAGCCGGGAGATTGTCAAAGCACTGTTAGACAACAAGCGTGACGTCAGCTACGCGGAGATTGACGCGCCGCACGGACATGATGCCTTTTTGCTCGATGACGCACGCTACATGCGCGTAGTAAGCTCCTATTTCGATAGCATTGCGAAAGAGGTGGCAGCATGAGTGATACCGCCATCCAGCACGCAATTGCCGAACTCGTGCCAAAGGGCTCCCGCGTACTGGACCTGGGCTGCGGTGATGGGGCAATGCTCGAATATTTGCAAAAAGAACGCGCCTGTACCGGCTATGGCGTGGAGCTGGACGACGCGAACGTGCTGGCTTGCGTGCAGCGCGGCGTCAATGTGATCCAGCTCAACCTGGACGAAGGCCTGGTGATGTTTGGCGACGCGTCGTTTGATGTGGTGCTGCAGATCGACACCTTGCAGCACCTGCGCAATGCCGAAGTGATGCTGCGCGAAACCGCGCGCGTCGGACGGCTGGGCATCGTCGCCTTTCCCAACTTTGCGCACTGGCCGAACCGTTTGAGCATTCTGCGCGGGCGCATGCCAGTGACGCGCCGATTGCCCTACCAGTGGTATGACACGCCGAATATCCGCGTCGGCACGCACGCTGATCTGGCCGACTTGGCCGCGCGCAACGGCCTCAAAGTACAGGACAGTTTTGGTCTGCAAGAAGGCCGCGTCGTGCGCCTCGCTCCCAACCTGATGGCAGGAACATCCGTCTATCTTTTGGCGCGTTGACCGTTGGAAGGAAGCGGAGCCATATGCATACTCCGTCCACTCCCGTTTCATTTTCTGAGGCACTGAAGTTCTGGTTCAAACTGGGCTGTATCAGTTTCGGCGGCCCCGCAGGGCAGATCGCCATCATGCACCGTGAGCTGGTGGAGCAGAAGCGCTGGATTTCGGAAAAGCGCTTTTTGCATGCATTGAACTTCTGCATGGTGCTGCCCGGGCCCGAGGCGCAGCAGTTGGCGACGTATCTGGGCTGGTTGATGCACCGTACCTGGGGTGGCGTGGTCGCCGGCGCGTTGTTCGTGCTGCCTTCGTTGATCCTGCTTATCTTGTTGAGCTGGATCTATGTGGCGTTTGGCAGCGTGCCCTGGGTGGCTGGGATTTTCTATGGCATCAAGCCCGCGGTGGCGGCGCTGGTGTTGCAGGCAGTGCACCGTATTGGCAGCCGCACATTGAAGAAACCGGTCACAGCGCCCGTGCTATGGGCGGTCGCGGCTAGCAGTTTTATAGCAATTGCTGCGTTGGGTGTGCCCTTCCCTGTCGTTGTCTTGCTGGCTGCGATGGTGGGTTGGTGGGGGCAAAAAATCTGGCCCGGCCAGTTTGCGGCTGCGTCCAAACATGGCGCAGGCAAGGAAGAGGCCGGCCACCCCGCGGCCTGGATTGACGACGACACGCCGACCCCGGCCCACGCGCAATACAGCCGCGTGCGGCTGCTGCGCCTGCTGACGGTGGGTTTGCTGCTGTGGTTCATGCCGATGGCGGCACTGGTCGCGTGGCAGGGCTGGGACAGCACATTGGCGCAAATGGGCTGGTTTTTCACCAAGGCCGCGCTGCTGACCTTTGGCGGTGCGTATGCGGTGCTGCCCTATGTATTTCAGGGTGCCGTGGAACACTTTGCGTGGTTGAGCCCGGCGCAGATGATGGATGGGTTGGCGCTGGGCGAGACCACGCCTGGGCCGCTGATCATGGTGGTGACTTTCGTTGGTTTTGTAGGTGGCTGGACCACGCAGGTGCTGGGTTCTGACCATCTGGTCTGGGGCGCTGTTCTGGCCGCACTGGTGGTGACCTGGTTTACCTTTTTGCCTTCGTTCATCTTCATTCTGGCCGGTGGTCCGTGGGTTGAGTCCACACATGGCAACCTGCAGCTCACCGCGCCACTGACTGCCATCACTGCGGCGGTGGTGGGCGTGATTGCCAGCCTGGCCCTGTTCTTTCTGGTGCATATTGCCTGGCATCCGGCGCAAGCCGGTGGCGTGGCGCGCCTCGATGTGGTGTCCCTCGGTCTGGCGCTGGCTGCAGCGATAGCGCTGATTCGCTATCAGATGGGCGTGGTGTCCGTGATTCTGGCGTGTGGTGCAGTTGGCTTGGCACTGAGCTTGCTCTGATCGCCTAACCTTTATTGGAAAGAGCAAACCATGCCCCGTTTTGCGGCCAATCTGAGCATGATGTACACCGAGATGCCCTTTATGGAGCGCTTTGCAGCGGCAGCCGAGGACGGTTTTACCGGGGTGGAGTTTCTGTTTCCCTACGAATGGCCTGCTGCGCAGATTGCTGAGCAATTGCAGCAGCACGGTTTGCAGCAGGTGTTGTTCAACGCGCCGCCTGGTTGCGTCGATGTGTCTTCGATAGCTGCAGCTTGGGGACAAGGAATGCGCGGTACCGCGGCATTGCCTGGGCGGGAAGCAGAATTCCAAGCCGGAGTGACACTGGCGCTGCAATATGCCCAAGCGCTGCAATGCCCACGCATCCACTGCATGGCAGGCCTGCTACCGCCCGATGCCAACCCAGTGCTGGCGCAAGCCACTTACGAGAACAACCTGCGCTGGGCCGCACAGGCGGCAGCTGCGCAGAACGTCACGCTGCTGATCGAACCTATCAACACGCGCGACATGCCCGGCTACTTTTTGCACCACCAGGCGCACGCGCACCACTCGGTGGGCCAAGTCGCGGCGGCCAACCTGGAGGTGCAAATGGACCTGTACCACTGCCAGATCATGGAAGGCGACGTCGCCACCAAACTGCGCCACTACCTGCCTGGCGGCAAGGTGGGCCACGTGCAGATTGCTGGTGTGCCCGAACGGCACGAGCCCGATACCGGCGAGCTGAACTACCGCTACCTGTTCGATGTGCTTGATGCCTCGGGCTATGCCGGCTGGGTGGGCTGCGAGTACCGGCCCCGAGCGGGCGCTGTGCCCGGTGGAACGCGGGCCGGGCTGGAGTGGCTGCATGCCCAGCGTTGAGGGTTTCCCGGGAGGCAACCTATGGGCCTGCCGTGGCATGATGGCGGTTTGATTGTCCGGGAGCACTTCATGAACGCCCGCCTACCCCAAGCCGCGCTGGATGCGGCACAAACGCTGGACCAGGTCAGCCGTGTCTGGGACGACGAGATCGTCCCGCAACTGACCGATTACATCCGTATCCCCGCCAAGTCGCCGATGTTCGACGCGGACTGGGAAGCGAACGGCCTGATCGATACCGTTGCGCGCAATGTGGCGGCCTGGATCGAGGCCCAGAAAGTCGCCGGTCTGAAGCTGGAAGTCATCCGCCTCCCCGGTCGCACGCCCGTCATCTTTTTCGAAGTGGCGGCTACCCGTAGCGAGAGCACGCAAACCGTGTTGTTGTATGGCCATCTGGACAAGCAGCCTGAATTCTCCGGCTGGCGTAATGACCTGGGCCCGTGGACGCCGAAGCTGGAGGACGGAAAGCTGTATGGTCGCGGCGGCGCTGACGATGGATATGCGGCCTATGCGGCGATCGCGTCCATCCAGACCCTGAAAAAGCAGAACATCCCCCACCCGCGTCTGGTCGGCCTGATCGAGACCTGCGAAGAAAGCGGCTCCTACGATTTGCTGCCCTATGTCGATGCGCTCAAACCGCAATTGGGCGATGTAGGGCTCGTGGTGTGTCTGGACTCGGGTGCTGGCAACTACGACCAGCTGTGGCTGACGACCAGCCTGCGCGGCATGGCCGCAGGCACGTTGAAGGTCGAAATCCTGACCGAAGGCGTGCACTCCGGTGACGCCAGCGGTCTGGTGCCATCGAGCTTTCGCATCATGCGCCAGGTGCTGGACCGTCTGGAAGACAGCGCCACTGGGCGCCTGTTGCCTGCGAGCTTCCATTGCGAAGTGCCCGCAGACCGCATGGCGCAGGCGCAAGCCACCGCTGATATTTTGGGTGACGAAATCTACAAGCGGTTCCCGTGGGCACATTACGACTGCGGTGGCTCCACCAGCTTTGCGCTGCCCACCACGACGGACCCTTTGCAGGCGTTGCTGAACCGCACCTGGATACCGACGCTCAGCGTGACCGGTGCCGACGGTTTCCCAGAGATGAAAAACGCGGGCAATGTGCTGCGCCCCTACACCGCCTTCAAGCTCAGCCTGCGCCTGCCGCCGCTGGTGGAAGCCGCTACCGCGGTGCAGGAACTCAAGGCCTTGCTGGAAGACAACGCGCCCTACCAGGCCCGTGTCACGTTTGAAGGCTTGTCACAGGCAACCGGCTGGAATGCGCCCAGCAGCACGCCCTGGTTTGAACAGGCGCTCAACGCCGCATCGCAAGCGCAATTTGGCGCGCCTTGCGGCTACATCGGACAGGGCGGCACGATCCCGCTGATGAATATGCTGTCCAAAGGGTTCCCGACGGCGCAGATGATGGTGTGCGGTGTGTTGGGCCCCAAGAGCAATGCGCACGGCCCCAACGAGTTCCTGCATGTTCCTTATGCCAAAAAGTTGACTGCGGCAGTGGCCCAGGTCATTGCCAGTGTCCCCTGAACCCAACGACTTGCCCATGCAATCAGAATCCACGCTCTCCACTTACATCGCCAGCGACGGTGACAACGTCGTGATCCAGGACTGGCCCGTCGCGCCAGAGCTTGCATTGCGCGGAGTGGTCATCATCGTGCACGGGCTGGGTGAACATGCCGGGCGCTATGAGCACGTGGCGCGCAAGCTCAATGCCTGGGGCTTTGCGGTGCGTGGGTACGACCAATGCGGTCATGGTGAGTCTGGCGGTGCGCGCGGCAGTCTGCCGACCGACACGCGTTTGCTGGACGATCTGGCTGACATCGTGGACAGCACGCGCGCGCGCATGCAGCCCGGCACCAAGATCATTTTGTTGGGCCACAGCATGGGGGGTCTGGTGGTGGGCCGCTTTGTCTCGCTGGGTATCCGCCCGGTGGACGCGCTGATCATGTCGTCACCGGCGCTGAATCCCGGTTTGAGTGCGTTTCAGAAATTTCTGCTGGCGGTGTTGCCGGCCATTGCGCCTGACTTACGCGTCGGCAACGGCGTCAAGCCGCAATACATCTCGCACGACCCCGCGGTTGTTGCGGCGTATCGCAACGACCGGCTGGTGCACGACCGCATTTCTGCCCGGCTGGCCCGCTTCATCGCTACCGCTGGCCCGCAGACGGTGGCTCTGGCACCGTTGTGGACCGTGCCCACGCTGTTGATGTATGCCGGCGACGATCGCCTGCTGAATGCACAGGGCAGCCGTGATTTTGCGCAGGCAGCACCCAAGGAACTGGTGACTTCGGTATGCTTTGACAACCTGTATCACGAAATATTCAATGAACTGGACGCCACCCCCGTGTTTTCTGCTCTGCACCAGTGGCTTGATAGCCGCTTCTAGGATAGTGTGAGCAGTTACCAATGAGCTTATTGTCCAGATTGAGGAGCCGATGGCGCGGCGGCTTGCCGTTGCGCTACACCGTGGTGCTGGCCATCATGGCCGGTGTTGCAACGCCAGCGTTGCTGCTGCTGGCCGGAGAGCAGCAACTTACCGAAAAATCCCAGCGCGCGATGCTGGAGCAGGGCGAAGCTGCATTGATGGTGATTGGCAGCGTGTCGATTGCCGAGCCGATGTGGGTGGTCGACCACTTGGCGCTGGACGCCGCTGCGTTGCGCCTGCTGGAAAATCCGCAAGTCGTCGCCGTACGCATTGAAGAAGGCCTGGCCAACTCCAAGCCTCTGCAACGGGTGCGCGAGGGGTATAGCGCTTCGCTGGACGGCGAAACCACCAAGGGCCGCTTGCACCGGCGCACCGGAGAGGTCACTCGCTCCGGCGAGCCGCTGGGCAATCTGGTGATCTGGTTTGATGCAACCTACGGCCAGAGCCTGCTGGAGCAGCGCCGTAGCCAGATGCTGGTGCTGGTGGCGCTGCAGGTGCTGGTCAGCGTAGGCGTGTTGATTCCGGTGTTGGTCTCGCGCGTGCTGCGGCCGATTGAACGCCTGAAGGCGCAGGCCTCGGCGCTGGTAGAAAACGCCTCCGACCAACCGCCTGCGACGTTTGTGTGGAAGCGCCACGATGAGATCGGCCTGTTGGGCCAGCATTTGGGGCGTGTGCAGCAGCAGTTGCGCGAGTTGTTTGGCCAGCTTGGAGCGAAGAATGCGCAGTTGGAGCAGCTCGCCCTGTATGACCACCTGACCGGCCTGCCCAATCGCTCGCTGTTCATTGACCTGGTGCAGCGTGAAATCTTGCAGGCGCGCCGTTCAGGCCAGAAGTTCGGCATTTTCTTTATCGATCTGGACCGCTTCAAGGTTGTCAATGACACCATGGGCCACGCGGCCGGTGATGCGTTGCTGATGGAAGTCTCGCGCCGCCTGCGCGACATGCTGCGCGAGATCGACGTAGTGTGCCGCCAGAGTGGTGACGAATTCCTGGTGCTGGCGCGCGACATTGCGCATTGGGAGAGCCTCGCAGAAATGGCAGACCGCGTGCTGCAGTCCATTGAGCAGCCGCTGGTGCTGGCCGGTGGTTCTGCACGCGTGTCGGCCAGCATCGGTATTTCGCTGTTTCCAGACGATGCGCAAGACTTTGAAACGCTGGTCAAGAATGCGGACATTGCGATGTACCAGGCCAAGTCGCTGGGCCGGGCCCGTTACAGCTTCTTCCATGCCGAGCTGAACACGCGGATGCAGGCCACGATGGAGCTGGAGCATCAGTTGGGCGAAGCCATTGCGGCCGGACAACTGGTGTTGCATTACCAGCCGCAGGTCAATGCCAATACGGGCGCGATGGTCGGTGTGGAAGCGCTGGTGCGTTGGCAGCACCCACAGCGCGGCCTGCTGTACCCCGGTCACTTCATCACGATGGCCGAAGAGTCAGGCCGGATCGCCGAGATGGGCGTCTGGACGCTCAACGAGGCCTGCCGCCAGAAGGCAGCGTGGAAGGCACAGGGGCTGGATGTCGGTTGCATGTCAGTCAACGTCTCGGCACTGGAGTTTCGCGACCACCGTTTGCTCGACAGCCTGCAAACTGCGCTGCGCGTGCATGGCCTGGAGCCGGGCGAGCTGGAGATTGAAATCACCGAGAGCGTGCTGATGACGGAGACCGACACCAGCCAGCGCATCATCGAGCGGGTGCGTGGCTTGGGCGTGGGCATTGCGATTGACGACTTTGGTACCGGTTATTCGTCGTTGTCGTATCTGAAGCGCTTGCGCCCGAACCAGCTGAAGATCGACCGTTCTTTTGTCAGCGACACGGCGACAGACAACGACTCACGCGCGATCGTCAAGGGCGTGATCAGTCTGGCCGATGCGTTGGGGTTGACGGTTGTGGCTGAAGGCGTGGAAACCACGCAGCAACTGATGTTCCTGCGCGAATGCGGTTGCGGTACGTTGCAGGGCTATTACATTGCAAAGCCATTGACCGTTGAGGCTTTGCAGACTTGGATGCAGGATCGCAATACCGACTCCTGGCTGGTCGGCTAATTTCTCGTTTTGTCTTGTGATGGTTGGTTAAGTGGAATGGCAGGCGCACAGGCCGGGGCCTCATGATTTGCTGAAGGCAAATGAAATCGGCCCCGACCTGCACGCCCGCCATTCCACTCAACCAACAACCCGTGTAAACCAACGTTTTAAGACGTAGCTCCCAGAGCCCACCCAAGGACGTAGTCGAGGGCAAGGGAACGCGCCGATTTTATGAGCGCAGCGAATCATGAGGCACGGGCCCTTGCCCCCGACTGCGCCCGGGCGAGCGCCAAGGTATTGAAAACTTCAGCGCGCCTTGGGAGTCTTCTTGGCCGCGGCCTTGCGCGGCGCAGCCTTCTTCGCAACTGCTTTCTTAGCCGCAACCGGTTTGGCTGTAACTTTTTTAGCCACCGCCTTTTTTACCGGCGCAGGTTTGGCGGCGACCTTTATTGGAGCTTTCTTGGCAGGTGCTTTTTTCGCAGCAGTCTTTGCAGGAGCTGCTGTGGAAGTGCCCTTCCAGGTCAGGCGTGCTTTCTTCGCCAGCGCGACCACACGGTTAATGTCTTCGTCGGAGTACACGCCCTTGACGCCGGAAATCGCGGAGAGCTTCATGCCGTGCTTCAGGCCCAGCTTGTAGATCTCCTTGACCTTTTCCCACTCGGTATCGCGGCCCACCGTGAACACTTCAAAGCGGCCCTCCAGTGCCAGCACAATGGTTTCGGCCAGGCAGGCGTAGATCACATTCGGTGGCAGGCCAATGGTCTTCATGCCCTTGACCTTGGTCGGTAGCTCAATCTCACCGGACTCGATCACCAGCACGTCGGGGCGCTTAGCGACTTCGCTCGGTGGCAAGTCCAGCGGCCGCGCCACGTCGGTGATCACACAACCGGGCTTGACCTTGGTGATGTCCAGAATCTTCTTGCCAGCGCCGGAGGTGGACGTGACGATCATGTCCATGTCGGACAGCAGGTTGTCGTAATCAATGGAGCAGGTCACCTTCGCATCCGGGGTGTCCTCCAGAATCGAGGCTTTGAGCTCTTCCAGCTTTTTCAGATCGCGTGCGGCGATGACCACTTCGTCAAACGCCATCGCCAGCAAGCGTGCTGAGACAGAGCCGATGGAGCCGGTGGCACCGATCACCATGGTTTTGGCGGGTACCTTTTTGGAGCCCTTGACCAGTTGCACCAGCCCCATGCGGCGCATCGCGTCGGCAGCGGCCCACAGCGCGCCGGAGGCCGAGTAGCTGTTGCCAGTGGTGATTGGCAGACTGGAGCGTCGCGCGACGGTGACACCGGCGTCGCCGACCACCTTGGTGAACGCGCCCAAGCCCATGATTTGCGCACCCATTTTTTCTGCCATCTTGGCAGCCTGTAATAAGCGCCGGTAGGTGAACTCGGGGCTGCGCGACAGCATTTCCTTGGGCGTGCCGCCGACCGAGATCAACCAGCCTTCTGCTTCGGCGCCGGTGGGCGAGATGATGTTGTCCATCTTGCAATAGACCATGGGTGGCATATGCGCGGCCAGCGTCTCGATCCGGTCCATCACGAATTTTGGCGTGCTCTTGGGGATGGGGAAACCCTTGCGAATGAACTCCTGGCTCAGGGGGTGGATCACAAATGCAAAGCGGCGGATATTGCGGAACTTGCCCGTGGGGTGCAACAGGCGCGGCGTGATGTCCAGTTCGGTCAGGATTTCGTCCAGATCGTCGTCGGACACGGTTTCCTGCGGCTTGGCGATGGTTGCCAGAATCATGGCCTCAATCGTGTTGATGCCAACCACGTGGCTGAACAACTTGGGCGACACATCGACCACCAGATTGACCTTGTGTTTCTTGAAGAACTCCATGCGTTCGTCATCGACGGCCGAGGTGATCAGCGTCTTGCCATCCAGATTGCCACCACGCGCAATGCTCTTGATTTCGGCAAAGGTGCCCACGATCACATGTGACTTGGCCACTGCGCTGGCGACGCGCTTAATCTTGAAATCGGTCAGCGCGTTCTCCAGCATTTCGCCACCGCGGCCGCTCAAAATGAACTCGCTGCCCTTGGCAAACAACTCCAGCTGCTCCAGAGAGCCCAGCATCGTCGGCGCGCCGGTCAGAAAGGTGGCGTCGGCAAAGCTCAGGTTCTTGGTGTAGTCCGACAGCGCCACGGCCATGTCGTAGTTGCGCATTCCGGAGAGGAACAGCACCAGGTTGTTGTTGAAGTACTGGCCCAGCTCCTGTTGCACATAGCGCACTGCGCGCACCTGCAGCAAGCGGCGCAAATGCGCACCGGTGGTGACCGGCACGCGGGTGACCACGTTCATCAGCCGTTGGCTTTCGTTGTTGACGATGGTGCGCAGGCCGACCTGGTAGTGGTCGCTGATTTCGCCCAGGCCAATCGCATCCGCATTGTTCTGCTGGCGGCGCATCAACTCCCAGGCCTTGCCGGTGTCCATGTCGGCGCCCATGCGCTTCACATGGAATGGCTGGCCGAGAAACTGGGTCTTGAATTCGAAATCCTGTTTGGACGAGCCCAGGGTCACGGTGATGATTTTCTTCATGGTGTCTTCCTCTTTATTTCTTCAAACGGTTCTGCGTGCGATCACTTGGCCTTTGCAGACTTCTTAGCTGGAGTTTTGGCAGCCTTGGGCTTGTCTGCACCCTTTGCGTCTTTCGGCAGAGCCTTGCGAATCAGGTTTTCGCACTCCTGCTGCGTCATGTAACGCGGCACCGGGTAGCCGGTGTGGGCTTCGTGGCAGGCGGCTTTGGCCAGCTCGGGGATGTCGGCTTCCTTCAGTGCATCCAGCGTGGTGGGGATGCCCAGATCGCGGTTCAACTGGTCAACGCCATCCAGGAACTTTTGCGCCAGCACATCGTCCGCTTCGCCTTCTTTACCGAGCCTTGCACGCACAGCCAGCAAGGCCAGACGCGGAATGATGGCGGGGGCGGAAAACTTCAGCACCAGTGGCAGCATGATGGCGTTGGCCAGGCCGTGCGGTGTGTGGTACTTGCCGCCAAACTGGTGGGCTATTGCATGCACGTAGCCCACGTTGGCGCGGGTAAATGCAAAACCTGCGTAGGTCGATGCCAGAGCCATCTTTTCCCGCGCTGGCAAGTTCTTGCCATCGGTGTAGCAGGTGCGCAGATTCTCGAAAATCAGGCCAACTGCCGACAACGCCATGCCATCCGAATACGGCGTGGTCCAGTTGCCAACAAAGGCTTCCACCGCATGGGTCAGCGCATCGATGCCGGTGGCCGCGGTGATGTGCGGTGGCAGACCGGTCATCAGTACCGGGTCCAGCGCGGCCATTTTGGGCACCATGCGGGGGTCGACGATCACCAGTTTTCTCTCGCGTTCTGGGTCGGAGATCACTGCGGCCACGGTCACTTCGGAGCCAGTGCCTGCGGTCGTGGGCACCGCGTAAATGCGTACCGGATTGCGCAGGCCTTTGAAGTAGCCGGCTAACTGGCGCAGCCGTTTGCCAGGATTGGCCGCGGCCACCGCAATCGCTTTGGAGGCGTCCATCGACGAGCCGCCGCCGAAGGCGACGATGGCGTCGCAGCGGTGCTCTTCAAAAAACTCGATGCCCTTTTCAATCAGCGGGATCGGCGCATCGGCGGTGATTTCGTCGAACACCACAAACTGTGCGCCGCCGGCCGTCAGTGCGTCGGTCAGGCCTTTGAGCAGCCCCAGCTTGGAGATGATGCTGTCGGTGACGATCAGGATCTTGCGGTGCCCAAAGCCGGCCACCGCCTGCCCGAGGCGGCCACTGGCGCCGGGGCCGACCAGCAGCGTCGGCTGCGGAATAGGGATGTAGCGGGTCACCATGCCGGCGCCCTTCATCAGCGCACCCAAGCCCCTGGCGCGCATGGCATCACTCACTAAATTGGAAATCACGGATTACCCCCGGTTCACAGCGACATGTCAGGTGTCCAGTATGCCCGCGCCAGGCCCTTTCGGGGGCTACGCGGGCCTATGGATAAACCCTGATGCGCGGGCCGGATTCCGCGGGTGTGTTAGACGGCGAGCAGGCTGGCCAAAGCAAACAGCGCGGCGGTTTCGGCGCGCAATACGCGTGGGCCGAGTGTGACCGGCGCGAACCCTGCAGCGAGCGCGGCAGCCTCCTCGGCGGCGCCCAATCCCCCTTCAGGGCCGGACAGAAAGCAACTGGTGGAGTTGGCGTGCCCATGTGTGCGTACCGGCTGGGCGTTGGGGCTCAGCGACAGCAGCAGTCGTTGGGTCTGGGCTGGCAGATGGGTATCTGCGGCAGCGAGCCATGGGGTGAGGTTAGCAACCGGCAACACGGCGGGGACGCGGTTGCCACCGCATTGCTCGCTGGCAGCCACGGCCACGCTCTGCCAATGGGCAACCTTTTTTTCCGCGCGTTCGCCGCTCAAGCGCAGCACGCTGCGCTCGCTCATCAGCGGTTGGATCGCCCAGACGCCCATCTCGGTGGCTTTCTCGATCAGCCAGTCCATCCGGTCATTCGCGGGCATGCCCACTGCCAGCATAACGCGCTGCGTCGGCTCGCGCTCGATGGCGCTATGGGCACCGACCTGTACCTGCACATCGCTGCGGCCCATGCGCGTGACCGTGGCGTCAAACTCGCCTCCCGGTGATGGGCCTGTCCAGCCCGGGCCGTTGTTGAAGAGTGTGATTGCGTCGCCCGGCTGCAGGCGCAGCACCTGTACGTGGCGCGCGGCACCGGCGGGCAATTCCAGCAAGTCGCCAGTGGCCAAAGGAGTCGGGCAGAAGAAGCGGGGCATGATGAGGTTGCTATAAATTCAGTAGCTGCTTACGCACTATCTATGCGCGCTAGCGGCATATTTCATTATGTTCTTCCAAACGCAAACACGTTGGGAACCTCAATACCTTCGATCTTCTCGATCAGGCGCAGCAATGGCTTCAGCTCACGGTAGCGGCCACAGGTGCTGCGGATGTAGTGGATAAAGCGCGGCGTATCGGCCAGATAGTGGGGCTTGTCGTCGCGAATCGTCAGGCGTGCAAAGATACCAGCCACTTTCAGGTGGCGCTGCAGGCCCATCCACTCCACGCCGCGGTAAAACTCCCCGAAGTCATCGCCCACGGGAAGCCCGGCCTTGCGGGCTTTTTCCCAGTAGCGGATGGTCACGTCCAGACAAAAGTCTTCGTCCCAGCTGATAAACGCATCGCGCAGCAGGCTGGCGATGTCGTAAGTGATCGGGCCGTAGACCGCGTCCTGAAAATCCAGCACGCCAAGGTGATCACGCGCGATATTGGCGACGCCACCCGGTCCCACCATCAGGTTGCGTGGCATGAAGTCGCGGTGCACAAACACATAGGGCCACGATTGGTTGTTGGCGAGGATGCAGGCAAAGGCCTCGTCCAGCGTTTTGCGCATGGCTGGGTCTACGGGCGTTTGCCGGTGCTCGGTGATGTACCACTGGGGAAACAGCTCCAGATCGCGGCGCAGCAACGCTTCACTGTAGGGTGGCAGCACGCCTTCTTTGGACGCCAGCTGCCATTGCACCAGCGTGTCCACGGCATCCATGTACAGGCCCAGTGGAGGCGGCGCATCCGCGTCGATGGCTTGCAGCATGGTTTGCAAGCCCATGTCGGTCAGCAGCATGAAACCGCGCGCCTCGTCCCATTGCAAAATCTCGGGAACTTTCATTCCCACGTCGGTCATCAGCTTGGCGATGCTGACAAAGCTGGTGCAACTGCCCTTGTCGGGCGGCGCATCCATGATGATGCGGCTGCCCGCCTGGCTGTCTATGCGCAGGTAGCGCCGAAAGCCGGCGTCGGCAGATGCCATGCGCAGACTGGCAGCATCCAGGTCGTGTACCGGGGCTACCGTCTGAAGCCAGGCATCAAACTCCACTTTGCGTTCAGGATGGGCCCAGGTGACGGGGCTGGCGGGGAAGATGATGTCGGTGCGTTGGCTCATGGATAATCCATTCTACAAACCCGCCTATACCTGCCCTTGTTTTCCACGCCTCCAACCCGGTGCAAGCCTGCCACCCCAATACTTTCCCGCTATCGCATGCATGGTGTAGCGCTGGCCGTGTGGGCCTTGATGGATGTCGCAGGGGCACAGACTGCGCCAGCCCCTGAAACCGCGTCACCGGCTCCGTTGGCCCTGCGCCCCAGCAGCATGCTGACGGAGGCGATCACGCCGGCGCAACGCGAAGCGGCACCTATTTTTGTGCAGGGTGACCGCATCACAGGCCGCGCCGACCTGGAAACCGTGATTGAAGGCGGCGCTGAGTTCCGCAAGGCCGGCACCACCATCCGCGCGGACCGTCTCGAATACGACCAGCCCAGCGACACCGCCAAGGCCAATGGCAACGTGCGCATTAACCGCGGCGGCAATGTGTACTCAGGTCCGCAACTGGAGCTGAAAGTCGACGCCTTTGAGGGCTTTTTCCGATCGCCCAGATACGAATTCCTGCAAAACGATGCGCATGGCGAGGCGGACCGGGCGGACTTTATCGACGAGCGCCACGCGATTATTCGCAACGCGACCTACACCACCTGCCGGCGCCAGCCTGGGCCCGACTGGCTCCCAGCATGGATACTTCGCGCCGCCAAGATCACTTTGGACAACGACGAAGACGTGGGAGTGGCAACGAACGCAGTGCTCAGCTTCCAAGGCATACCCATATTGCCGGTACCGGCCATCAGCTTCCCGCTGTCTGAGAAGCGCAAATCCGGCCTGTTGCCGCCGACCATTGGTGTAGACAACGTCAATGGCATTGAAGTGACGCAGCCGTACTACTGGAATATTGCACCCAACCGCGACGCGACGATCACGCCGACTGTCATGAGTTTGCGTGGTGTCGATTTAGGCGTGGATTTTCGCTACCTGGAGCCCGCCTACAGTGGCATTGCCCGGGTCAACTACATGCCCGCCGATGCGCTGCGTGGCGCCGACCGATGGGGTGTTGCCTATACCCACCAGGGGACTGTGCAGACTGGGTTGGCTTCCGTGGGCGGCGTAGGCGTCAACCTCAATCTGAATCGCGTCAGTGACGACAACTACTGGCGCGACTTTACGCGCGCCAGCAGTACGTTGACACAGCGCCTGTTGCCGAATGAAGTCTCGGCGCAGTGGGGGCAGGGCCCGGTATCCACCACGGTGCGCATGTTGCAATGGCAGACGTTGCAAGACCCGGCCGCACCCATCATCCCGCCGTATGACCGTGTGCCGCAGATCGCTGCACGTTATGAACAGTCGGATTCGCGCGGATGGGACTGGTCGGTGGACGGAGATTTCACCCAATTCCAGTCAGTCAGTGCGTTGACCTTGCAGCCCAATGCACAACGCGTTTACGGCTTGGCGCAGATCAGCCGACCCTGGCTGGCACCGGCCGGATTTTTGACACCGAAGCTGCAGCTGCACGCCAGCACCTACCAGTTCGATGCGCGCCTTGCCGATGGAAGCTCCGCTGCGGACAGCGTGGTGCCGACCTTCAGCCTGGACAGCGGTCTGGTGTTCGAGCGCAATGCCAAGTTGTTGGGCCGCTCACTGGTGCAAACGCTGGAGCCACGCGCTTTCTATGTGTACACACCGTACCGCGACCAGAGCCGCTTGCCCAACTACGACACGGGCGCCAACGACTTCAACTTTGCGTCAATCTACACAGAAAACGCCTTTGTTGGCCATGACAAGATTGCCGACAACAACCTGATGACGCTGGGTTTGACCACGCGCCTGCTGGATGCGGATACCGGAGCGCAACTGGCACGTTTTGGCGTGGCTCAGCGCCTGCGTTTTGAAGACCAGCGCGTCACCCTCAATGCGGGGGAGGCACCGGCGCAGGCGGGCTTTAGCGACATTCTTTTGGGCGCATCCGTCAACGTCAACGACCGTTGGGGCCTGGAGTCCACGGTCCAGTACAACAGCAAGACCGATCAGTCGGAACGGGCAACCGTGGGCGCGCGCTACAACCCGGGCAATTACCGTGTGCTCAATGGCGCGTACCGCTACCAGCGCGATTTCAGCGAGCAGGTCGATGTCAGCTGGCAGTGGCCGCTCAACGATTTGTGGGGCGACAAGGGCAAGGATCTGGGCGCCGGACGTGGCCAGGGGGTAGGGCGCCTCTACTCGGTAGGCCGGCTGAATTACAGCCTGAATGAGCGCCGCCTGGTCGACACCGTGGTGGGCGTCGAGTACGATGCGGGCTGTTGGTTGGGTCGGGTGGTGCTGGAGCGTTTGCAAACCAGTACCACAACGGCCACCGAACGCTTGAGTTTCCAGCTGGAGTTCGTGGGATTTACCCGCTTGGGCTTTGGTTCTCAGAAAACTTTGGATCAGAATATTTCGCGCTATCAGAATTTGCGGGATTCGAGCGGCACAAGCAGCCGCTTCAGTAACTACGACTAACAGACCATGAAAAATTTCCGCTGGGCCATTGCCCTGGCTTGCATTGGCAGCCTCTTTGTTTTCCCTGCGATGGCGCAGCCAGCCGCTTCCACCGCTGCAGCCAAGCAGGTGGATTACATCGTTGCGGTGGTCAACTCCGAGCCGATTACCAATAGCGAGCTGATGTCCGATGTGGGACGCGTTATTCAGCAGATGACGCAGCAGCGTCAGCAAGTACCTCCATTGGAAGAAGTGCGAAAGGGCGTGCTGGAGCGCATGATCAACGACAAGACCCAGGTGCAGCAGGCCCGCGAAACGGGTATTCGCGTTGAGCAGGCTGAAGTCGATATGGCGGAGCAGAACGTCGCCCAGCAGAATCAGATGGATGTGGCTGAGATGCGCAGGCGCCTGGTCAAGGACGGTGTCACGCCGCTCGCATTCCGTATCCAGCTTCGTGACCAGATCACGCTGCAACGCCTGCATGAGCGTGACGTATCTGCCAAGATCAGAATTAGCGATGCTGAAGTAGAGCGGTTTTTGCAGGAACAAAAGGCCAGCAGCTCTGATCCCTACGCCCAGGAAGTCAATCTGGCGCAGATCCTGATCGCCGTGCCAGAGAAGGCCAATGATGAGCAGGTGGCGTATTTCGCTACGCAAGCCAGGAATGTGCTGGCCCGCATCCGCGGTGGCGAGGACTTCACCAAAGTCATGCAAGAGGTGTCCGCCGGCGATCGCGCCAATGGCGGCGCGATGGGTCTGCGCAAGGGCGAGCGCTATCCGGCATCGTTTATCCAGGCGACCTACAAGTTACCCGTCGGCGGCGTATCTGACATCGTGCGCTCGGGTGCTGGATTCCATGTCCTCAAAGTGCTGGAGCGCCGCACCCCCAATGTGGTGGGCGATGCCATTCCTGAAACCCATGCCCGCCATATATTGCTGCGCGCCTCGCCCCAGCTGTCGCCAGCCGCTGCTGGAGCGAAGCTGGAAGAAGCCCGGCAAAGTGTTTTGTCTGGCAAGGCGGATTTCGCCGCGTTGGCACGGGAGATGTCGCAGGATGGAAGCGCACCCAAGGGTGGCGATCTGGGATGGGCGCGGCCCGGTATGTTTGTTCCCGAATTCGAAGAAGTGATGAACCGTTTGAAGGACGGTGAAATCAGTCCTCCATTTGCGTCTCGCTTCGGAATTCACATCTTGCAGGTGACGGAACGACGCAAGGTGGAAATGAAACCTGCAGAAATTCGCGAATTGGTGCGCAACCAGATGAAGGAAGCGCGTTACGAAGAAGCCTTCGCCAATTGGGCGCGTGACATCCGCGACAAGGCCTTCGTGGAATATCGCGAGCCGCCTTTGTGAAACACATCGCGCGCAAGCGCTTCGGCCAGCACTTTCTGACCGATGGCGGCATCATTGATGCCATCGTTCACGAGATCGCGCCCAAGCCGGGCCAGCGCATGGTGGAAATCGGTCCTGGGCTGGCCGCGTTGACGCAGCCCCTGGTGGAGCGCTTGGGCAAGCTGACGGTCATTGAGCTGGACCGCGATCTGGCGTTGCGCCTGCGCGGCAATCCGCAGCTCGAGGTGATTGAGTCCGATGTACTGCGCGTCGACTTCAGCGCTGTTGCCGCCGACGGCCCCAAACTGCGTGTCGTGGGCAATCTGCCTTACAACATCTCCACCCCCATCCTGTTTCACCTGTTGACGCATGTGGCGGTCATTGAAGACCAGCACTTCATGCTGCAAAAAGAGGTAATAGACCGCATGGTGGCCAAGCCCGCCACTTCGGACTACAGCCGCCTGAGCGTGATGCTGCAGTGGCGCTACGCGATGGAAAACGTGCTGTTTGTTCCGCCAGAGAGCTTCGATCCACCGCCGCGGGTGGACAGCGCGATTGTGCGCATGATTCCGCTGGAAGTGCCGCCTGTTCTGAACTTGGCGTTAATGGAAGAAATGGTGCAGGTGGCATTCAGTCAGCGTCGCAAGCTGTTGCGCCATACCTTGGGTCGCTGGTTGACGGAGCGGGAATTTTCCGGAACCTTTGATGTGCAACGTCGGGCGGAAGAAGTGCCGGTTGCTGAATACGTGGCGTTGGTGCAGCAATTGCATTCTGCTGGCTAAGCCTTTTTGCTCGCCCGCAGACGGCGCGGGGTAAGCCCCAAAGCGAATGTCCCCCGGGCCGTGAGGGCCCTCCTCCTTGATTTCGCAATGGAGCTCACCCCGCACCATCCGCTAGAAGCTCTTCGTGGGAGGTGAATTCAAAGACATTGCCATGCCAAAGTTACGTAGGAGTAGTCGGGGTATGTGTTTTGCGCAGGTCAAGGAGGAGGGGCCCTCACGGCCCTGGGGGACGCGGAGCAAAACGCATACCCCGACTGCTCCGAAGCGAATGCGACGCAAACGGACAATAAAAAAGCCCATCGCTAGGACGGGCTTTTTACAGAGGAGTGGATCGCAGCTTAAGCAGCAGCCAACCAGTATCCGGCGTTGAAAGGGCTGCTCATGCGCAGCGCCAAGGGAGATACATCCAACAGTTTGTCGGTGGGCATCTTTTCCCCGTTTTCGGTGGTCAATTCAATGCCGGATACCGCTTCGGCGGCGGTGGCATCGGTGTGGGCCTCGTTCGCCCGTTCTGCTTGGCTGGTGGATGCAGAACGGGCTACAGAAAAGAATAGAAGCACCGGAATGGAATCTTCCGGTCTCCCCAGTAGTCGGCGGTGTCGCGGAAGATGTCCAGCAATTGCTCGCGGGCTTCCTTGTCAAACTTGGCGTTGGCCGGGATGTGTTCCAGCACGGCGACAAAACCGGGCTGTGGGCCCGACTTGTGGACCGGGTCGGTCAGGCTGTCGTACAGTGCATCGAAGTTCTTGCCGACATGGGCAGGCAGCGTGAACTGCTGGCCGATCATGTCCAGCACGTCCTGCTTGCTCTGCGCGTTGGCGAGGTTGGCATACAGGAAGTGGTGCCCCAAACCTTGGGCAGCCTCCTGCAGGTCCGACACCCGGAAGGCGCGGATCGACTGAACGATATTCGTTCTAACGGTTCGAAGTGGCATATCCATCCCCGATTCTCTTTCTCAAAGTACTAAATTCAACTCAGGGCACGATCTTGCGAAAACTCGCATAGTGATCGGCCGTGTAATAACAGGCATCGGGTGTCTTGGCGGGTCCGCCGCACACCATGCGCCGGGCGCCCCGGTCACGAGAACCTGGCGTCTTCACCGTGTATTCACGGTAATAGCCGCGTTTTGCTCTGGGGAGCTGTCGCTCCCGGTTGCCAAACACAACGCCATCTTTCTCAAACGGAAACGGGCCGCCTTGTCGAATCAGTTGGTAGGTTTCCACGCCTTGTGCGGGAAGGGCATTGAGTGCGACTGTTGCGCCGTTGAAGGAAACTTCGGCTTGCCTGGCTTCCACCCCATTCCATGCAATTGCATGAAACATCAACAGGCCAGTAAGCGCTAACTTGTGCAACCCCCTGCCAACCATGAAATCCTTCCAGTGATCCCGGGACGACCCGAAAAATCCAAGGGGCGTAGTGTCGCTTATTTGTCTCGCAAACGCAAGGCCCTGCCCAAAAAATGGGCATCCAGAAAGGGCAAATTTTGAATTGGAGTAACTGCTAACTCTTCTGAATTGCTTTACCGAGTGGCATTTGCATCAGCCACGGTAAGGGCCGTCATATTTACAATTCGGCGTACTGTCGTGCTGGCTGTCAGGATATGCACCGGTTTGGCGGCACCCAGCAAAACTGGCCCGATGGCGATGTTGCCGCCAGCCGCTGTCTTGAGTAAGTTGTAAGCAATATTGGCTGCATCAATATTGGGCATCACCAGCAAGTTGGCATCCCCGACCAGTGAACTGCCTGGCATCAGCAACTTGCGTGCAGCGCCATCCAGCGCCACGTCGCCGTGCATTTCGCCATCGACTTCCAGCCACGGTGCCTGCGCTTGCAGCAAGGCTAGCGTCTCGCGCATCTTGATCGCACTGGGTTCGTTGCTGCTGCCAAAGCTGGAGTGCGACAGCAGTGCCGCCTTCGGGCGAAAGCCAAAGCGCTGCATTTCCTCGGCCGCCATCACGGTAATTTCCGCCAGTTCCTGTGCGCTGGGGTCGTAATTGACGTGGGTGTCGACCAGAAATACCTGCCGTCCGGGAAGCATCAGGCCGTTCATGCAGGCATAAATCTGCGTACCCAGCGCCGCCTCGGCGTTTGTCGGTTTGCGCTTGCCAATGACCTGGTCGATGTACTGCAGGTGGTGCGCAGTCGTGCCCCAGGTGCCGCAGATCAGGCCGTCCACATCGCCCTTGTTCAGCAGCATCGCGCCGATCAGCGTCAGGCGCCGGCGCATTTCGATCTTCGCGATCTGCACCGTCACGCCCTTGCGCGCCGTCATCTGGTGGTAGGTCTGCCAGAAGTCACGGTAACGGTGGTCCTGCTCGACGTTGACGACGTTGTAATCCACGCCCTCCTTCAGTCGCAGGCCAAACTTCTGCACACGCTCGGCGATCACGGCGGGACGGCCGATCAATGTGGGCAGTGCGATGCCTTCGTCGACGACGATCTGGGCGGCGCGCAATACGCGCTCCTCTTCGCCCTCTGCGTAGGCAACACGTTTGCGCAGCGCCTTTTTGGCCGCGGCGAAGATCGGCTTCATCGTGGTGCCCGAGGCGTAGACAAAGCTTTGCAACTTTTCGCGGTAGGCATCCATGTCCTTGATCGGGCGCAGCGCCACGCCACTGTCGGCCGCCGCTTGCGCGACTGCCGGTGCGATCTTCATCATCAGGCGCGGATCGAACGGCTTGGGGATCAGGTACTCCGGGCCAAAGGCGAGCGCCTCACCGACATAGGCCGCAGCGACCACCTCGCTCTGCTCCGCCTGTGCCAGCTCGGCAATTGCGTGCACCGCTGCAATCTCCATTTCCAATGTGATCGTAGACGCACCAGCATCCAGCGCGCCACGGAAGATGTATGGGAAGCACAGAACGTTGTTGACCTGGTTCGGGTAGTCCGTGCGGCCGGTTGCCATGATGGCGTCGTCACGCACTGCCTTCACTTCTTCCGGCAGGATTTCGGGCGTGGGGTTGGCCAGTGCAAAGATCAACGGCTTGGCGGCCATGCTCTTGACCATGTCAGCCTTGAGCACGCCGCCTGCAGACAGGCCCAGGAAAATGTCGGCACCCACAATGACTTCGCGCAAGGTGCGCGCGTCGGTCTTTTGCGCGAACTGTGCCTTGTCTTCGTCCATCAGTTCGGTGCGGCCTTCGTAGACCACGCCAGCCAAGTCGGTCACAAAAATATTTTCGCGCGGAATGCCCAGTTTGACTAGAAGTCCCAAGCAGGCCAGTGCTGCGGCACCCGCGCCGGAAGTCACCAGTTTGACTTTTTTAGGGTCTTTGTCGACGACTTTCAAACCATTGAGCAACGCGGCGCCTACGCAGATGGCCGTGCCGTGCTGATCGTCATGGAAGACCGGAATCTTCATGCGCTCGCGCAGCTTGCGCTCTACATAAAAGCAGTCAGGCGCCTTGATGTCTTCGAGGTTGATGCCGCCAAAGGTCGGCTCCAGCGAGGCAATGATGTCGACCAGTTTGTCCAGGTCGTGCTTCTCGTCGATCTCCAGATCGAACACGTCGATGCCGGCGAACTTCTTGAACAGTACGCCCTTGCCTTCCATCACCGGCTTGGATGCCAGTGGACCAATATCGCCCAGACCCAGCACCGCCGTGCCGTTGGTGATCACTGCAACCAGGTTGCCGCGGCTGGTGTACTTGTAGGCGTTGTTCGGGTCTTTGACGATTTCTTCGCAGGGGGCGGCGACGCCAGGCGAATAGGCCAATGCCAGATCGTGCTGGTTGATCAGCTGCTTGGTCGGCGTGACCGCAATTTTGCCGGGCGTGGGAAACTCGTGGTACTCCAGGGCTGCCTGGCGCAACTGCTCTTTCTTTTCGGCAGAGTTGGCCACGGGACCGCGGGGCTGGAGGGAAGACTCTTCAGACATTGTTCATCCTCTGCGGCAGGGCTTGCGACAAAGGTGTCGTGCCCGCTGCTTTATATGGGCTTTGCATTGTAGACCTCGCATCCCGGGACGCAGACCCCGGGATCACTGCAAATTCATGCAGATCAGTCATGACATTATTCAGGCCAGTGTGATCTTGGCGAACTCCATGCGCCGTGCGGTTTGCTTGGCCGTCAACACGAAGCCGCGCTGCGCGCCTTCAGCGTCCATAAAACGCCATGCACCACCGGGCTCACCATTCTCGGGCGCTGTATCAGCGATCCAGCCGCCCGCTTGTTCCGGGTGGGCGCTGGATACGACGACGGGCCAGGCCGGCGTTTTGATGCTCACCGGCATCAGCGGGAATACGAGTGCAGTGGGTGTGCCAGCCAGTGTGGCGGCCAACGCGCGGGCAGCGTTCATGATGGGCATCACGTAGGGCAGTGTGCGGTGGCCTGCAGACGCGTACTGGGCGCAATCACCCAGTGCGTAGACATGCGCGGCAGATGTCTGCAGATGGCCATCGACAACAATGCCGCGTTCGCATGCAATACCGGCGGCGGTCGCTAGAGCGGTGTCGGCCCGCAGACCGATCGCGCTGAGCACTACATCGGCTTGCACGGTCGTGCCATCGGCCAGCGTGGCGAGCAGCCAGCCATCGCTAGTGTCCAGCGATTTGACCGAGGTACCAAAGTGCCAGTGCACACCCAGCGCTTCCAACGCGGTCTGGATTTGCAACCCTGCTTGTTCCGGAAGCAGCAAGGCCAGCGGGCGGGACGCAGGGTCGGCGACATGAATCTTGAAACCGGCGTGGACCAGATCGTTGGCGAACTCGCAACCGATCAGGCCGGCGCCCATCACGAGTACGGTCTTGCTTTGGTTTTCGGAGCTACTGGCGCTTTCTGTGTCTGCCACCAGGGCTGAATGGAACACGGAGAAGTCTTGCAACGAATTGACCGACAGCACCTTGTCAGCCGCATTGCCCTGGATGGGGACGCGGATGGCGTGCGCGCCGGTGGCCAGTACCAACTGGCCATAGGTGAGGGTTTGCTCGCCTTCCGGGGTTTGCACCTTGATGTTTTGTGCAGCGGTGTCAAGGCTTTGTACACGGCTGTGCGCCAGTAGCGTCACGTTCTGCGTTTGCGCCATTTGCGCCGCCGGTGTGGTGACCAGTTGCTGCGGGCTGCGCTTTTGGCCAAAAGCATTGGACAGCGTGGGCTTGGCATAGAAGTCGCCGTTATCGGAGGTGACCAGCACCACGGGGCTCGTGGTGTCCAGTTTGCGGAATTCGCGTACGGTGGTCCAGCCGGCCAGACCGGCGCCAATGATGATCAGTGGATGCATGGTTGTTGTAATGTTAAATTTGTATGGCAATTGTGCCTCAGGCACCCGCAGAATGTGCGTAAGCAGCTATGAAATGTATAGCATCCGCAGACCCATAAAATCAGGGGATGTCTCTGTACCCACCATTGGAACCCCGCCGCACGGGCCGCTTGTCGGTCGATGCAATCCACACTCTCTATTGGGAAGAATCCGGTAACCCCGAAGGCATTCCCGTGTTGTTCCTGCACGGCGGCCCGGGCTCTGGTACCTCGCCCAAACACCGCCAGTTTTTTGATCCCGAGCGCTACCGCATCGTGCTGTTCGACCAGCGCGGTGCCGGGCAGTCCACGCCGCTGGGCGAGTACCGCGACAACACCACGCCGCTATTGGTTCAGGACATTGAGCAACTGCGCGAGATGCTGGGGATCTCGCAATGGCTGGTGTTTGGCGGGTCCTGGGGCTCCACGCTGGCGCTGGCTTATGGGCAGGCGCACACGGAGCGCTGCCTGGGCTTTGTGCTGCGCGGCATCTTCTTGTGTTCCGACGCGGAGATTGACTGGTTCATGCAAGGCATAGGCTGGTTCTTTCCTGAAGAACATGCGAAATTCACCGCGCCGATCGCGCCGGAGCGCCGCGGCGAGTTGCTGGATGCGTATTGCGAACAGCTCTTCAGCGACGACCCGGCGCAAAACCTAAGCGTTGCGCGCACCTGGGGCCACTACGAGGGCAGTTGTCTGCATCTGCTGCAGGACAAAGACGTTGCAGACCAACACGGCAATGACACGGTGGGTCTGTCTGTCGGGCGGCTGGAGGCGCACTACTTCCGGCACAAAGGCTTTATGACTCCCGGGCAGTTGCTGCAGGGCGTTGAGCGCATCCGCCACCTACCCGCCGTGATCGTGCAGGGCCGCTACGACGTGGTCTGCCCGCCGCGCACCGCGTGGACGTTGCACCAGGCCTGGCCCGAGGCGCGGCTGGTGATGGTGGAAGACGCGGGGCACTCTGCGTTTGAACCCGGCATCACCGCAGCACTGGTGGCGGCGACAGACCGATTCAAGACCGATCTGACGTTTTAGGTTTTTCCGACGTGCCGCCCAACAATTTACGGGCGGATGTGCTGTTCTACTTCCTTCAGTGCGCCGGTAGAAAGCCGCCTGCAGGCGGGGGCAGCAAGGTTTCATTGCTGCATTTTTACGGAATTTTTACGGGCACGTAGTCGCTTTCATCCCCGTTTTTACAGTCAAAAAAATATCCTCACTCTCAGGTTTTTTACTGGAGAAGAGTCAATGGATATTCCTTACGTGGTCACGGGGGCCCTGCTGTGGCTTGCCATGGTGCTGATGGTCAAGGGGCTCGAAAAGCTCGCAAAGCCCCAAGGAGAACGCGCATGAACGTGCTCCACATGCTTTACGGTCTGGGCGGCGTTTTGTCGATCCTGCTGCTGGCCTACCTGGTCTACGCGCTGATTTGCGCAGAGGAGTTTTGAATGACCGCCTCTGCCTGGGGTCTGCTGGCCCTTTTCTTACTTGTCTTGTTGGTTGTTTCCTGGCCATTGGGTACATGGATTGCCCGCCTGAGTGCCGGCAACCACCCACGATGGATGCAACGGGTTGAAGCGCCGTTGTATAGGCTTGCCGGGACTTCCCCGGAGCAGTCCATGAAATGGACGCACTATGCGCTGGCCCTGTTGGCCTTCAATGCCTTGGGTGTTCTTGTGGTCTACACATTGCAGCGCCTGCAAGTCAGCCTGCCACTGAATCCGGCAGGTATGGCAGCTGTTTCGCCTGATTCGTCCTTCAACACCGCGGTGAGCTTTGTGACCAACACCAACTGGCAAGGCTACTCGGGAGAGTCCACGATGAGCTACCTGACCCAGATGCTAGGCCTGGCGGTGCAGAACTTCCTTTCCGCCGCCACTGGCATTGCCGTGGTGTTCGCACTGATCCGTGGATTTGCTGCACGTTCGACCGCGGTGATTGGCAATTTCTGGGTTGACATGACGCGCATCACGGCGTGGTTGCTGCTGCCGCTATCGCTCGTCTTCGCCCTATTCCTGGTCGGCCAGGGTGTCATTCAGAACTTTGACGCTTACAAGGATGTCACCACATTGGAAGTCACTGCATTCCAGATTCCCAAGATCGACGCCAATGGCGCGCCCGTGGTGGATGACAAGGGTGCGCCGGTGATGCAGGACACCCAAACCGACAAGCAGACGCTGCCCATGGGCCCGGTTGCTTCCCAGGAAGCCATCAAGATGCTGGGCACCAACGGTGGCGGTTTTTTCAATGCCAACTCGGCCCATCCGTATGAGAACCCCACTGCGCTGAGCAACTTCCTGCAAATGCTGGCCATCTTCCTGATTCCAGCTGCGCTGTGCTTCAGCTTCGGCATTGAAGTGGGCGACAAGCGCCAGGGCTGGGCCATTCTGGCGGCGATGACTGCGATGTTTGTGGTGGCCGTAATGGTCATCACACCGGCTGAACAAACCGGTAATCCCTTGCTGACCCCGCTGGGCGCAGACCAGAGCCAGTCCACCCTGCAATCAGGCGGCAATATGGAAGGCAAGGAAGCCCGTTTTGGCATCAACGCCACCAGCCTGTTTGCCGTCATCACCACCGCTGCGTCTTGCGGTGCGGTCAACGGCATGCACGACTCACTGACCCCCATTGGCGGCATGGTCCCCATGGTGATGATGCAACTGGGTGAAGTGGTGTTTGGCGGCACCGGAACCGGCCTGTACGGCATGCTGGTTTTTGCGATCCTGGCAGTTTTTATTGCCGGCCTGATGATCGGCCGCACGCCGGAGTACCTGGGCAAGAAGATTGAGGCCCACGAAATGAAGCTGACCTCGATCGCTATCCTGGTCACGCCCATCATTGTGCTGGCGGGTACAGCCATAGCGGTCATGGCGGATGCGGGCAAGGCGGGCATTGCGAACCCTGGCGCACATGGTTTCTCCGAAATCCTTTACGCGCTGACATCGGCTGGCAACAACAATGGCAGCGCCTTCGCCGGTTTGTCTGCGAACACACCTTTCTACAACGTCCTGTTGGGTCTTGCTGTCTGGTTTGGCCGCTTTGGCGTAATCGTCCCGGTGCTGGCTATTGCGGGTGCGCTTGCATCCAAAAAGCGCCTACCGGTCACCTCCGGAACATTGCCAACCCACGGCCCATTGTTTGTGGTGCTGTTGATCGGCACCGTGCTGTTGGTAGGCCTTCTGAACTATGTGCCTGCGCTCGCGCTGGGGCCGATGGTCGAGCACCTGATGCTCTTTTCGACCCATTGATTCATTGAGCAAGTACACACCATGAAAACAAAAACCTCTTTGACGCTGTTTGATCCTGCGCTGATCAAGCCAGCCATCGCCTCTTCTTTCGCCAAGCTGAGTCCGCGCGCACAGTGGCGCAACCCGGTTATGTTTGTCGTTTACATCGGCAGCATTCTGACCACCTTGCTGGGCTTCCAAGCTTTGCAGGGCCAAGGTGAGGCGCCGGCCTGGTTCATCTTCACGGTCGCCGTGTGGCTTTGGTTCACCGTGCTGTTTGCCAACTTTGCAGAAAGCTTGGCCGAGGGCCGCAGCAAGGCGCAAGCCGCATCGCTGCGCAGCATGAAAAAAAGCACCTGGGCTAAAAAATTAAAAGAGCCCAAGCATGGGACCACATGGTTGCCCGATCAGGCCGAAAACCTGCGCAAGGGTGACATCGTGCTGGTCGAGGCGGGTGACACCATCCCCGTCGATGGTGAAGTGATCCAGGGTGTTGCGACTGTGGATGAGAGTGCAATTACTGGCGAGTCGGCACCGGTTGTGCGCGAATCCGGTGGCGACTTTGCGTCCGTCACCGGTGGCACGCGTGTGCTGTCCGACTGGTTGGTCGTGCGCATTGGGGTCAATCCCGGCGAATCCTTTCTGGACCGCATGATCAGCATGGTCGAAGGCGCCAAGCGCCAGAAGACGCCCAATGAAATCGCGCTGACCATTTTGTTGGTGGCACTCACCATCGTGTTTTTGGTCGTGACGGTTACGCTGCTGCCCTACTCGGTATTCAGCGTGGGCGCCGCTCAATCGGGCACCGCTGTCAGCATCACCGCGCTGGTGGCTTTGCTGGTGTGCCTGATCCCCACCACCATTGGCGGCCTGTTGTCTGCGGTGGGTGTGGCGGGCATGAGCCGCATGATGCAGGCCAATGTGATCGCAACTTCCGGCCGCGCTGTAGAAGCGGCAGGCGATGTGGACGTGTTGCTGCTGGACAAGACCGGCACCATCACACACGGAAACCGCCAGGCCTCTGCGTTCCTGCCTGCACCGGGGGTGACGCAGGCGCAGCTTGCGATCTGCGCAACCCAGGCATCTATGGCAGACGAAACGCCGGAAGGTCGCAGCATTGTGACTCTGGCGCAGCGCCTCGGAAATGTGGAAGCACTGGTGGGCCAAACGGTGGAAGTCCCATTTACGGCTCAAACCCGCATGAGCGGCGTGGATGTCACGCGCCCTGATGGAAGCACGCGCCAGCTGCGCAAAGGTGCAGTGGATGCCATCCGCAAATATGTGGAGTCGCTGGGCGGCACTTTGCCCCCGGAACTGGTGCGCGTGTCTGACGAAGTTTCGCGCCGTGGCAGCACGCCGCTGGCCGTCGCCGATGGCAATGCAGTGTTGGGAATTGTCGAGCTCAAGGACATTGTCAAAACCGGCATTAAGGAACGCTTCGGTGAGCTGCGCCGCATGGGCATCAAGACGGTGATGATCACTGGCGACAACAAGCTCACTGCTGCAGCGATTGCTGCTGAAGCTGGCGTGGACGACTTCCTCGCAGAAGCAACGCCGGAAGACAAACTCAAGCTGATTCGCAGCTATCAGAGCGAAGGCCGTCTGGTCGCCATGACAGGCGACGGCACCAACGACGCACCGGCTCTCGCCCAGGCCGATGTGGCCGTGGCCATGAACAGCGGCACGCAGGCGGCCAAAGAGGCCGGCAATATGGTGGACCTGGATTCCAACCCCACCAAACTGCTGGAGGTAGTGGAGACTGGCAAGGCGCTGTTGATGACACGCGGGTCGCTCACCACGTTCTCGATTGCCAATGACGTGGCGAAGTACTTCGCCATCATCCCGGCGATTTTTGTAAGCACCTATCCGCAGCTCGCGGCCCTCAATGTGATGCGCCTGGGTAGCCCCTCGTCGGCGATCCTGTCGGCCGTGATCTTCAACGCCTTGATCATCATGTTCCTGATCCCGTTGGCGCTCAAAGGCGTGAAATACCGTCCGGTAGGCGCAGCCATTCTCTTGCGCCGCAACCTGCTGATTTACGGCCTCGGCGGCTTGATCGTTCCCTTCATTGGCATCAAGGTGATTGATCTGATCCTTGTTGCCATGGGTCTCATTTAAGGAAATGCCATGAACAAAATTATTCGTCCCCTGTTGACCACCTTCGGCATATTGACCTTCGTGACCGGAATCGCCTACCCCTTGGCGGTCACCGGAATTGCCCAGACATTGTTTCCGAACGAAGCCGCAGGCAGCCTCATCGTCAAAGACGGCAAGCCGGTTGGCTCCCGCTTGATTGGGCAAAACTTTACCGACCCCGGCCACTTCTGGGGCCGCCCGTCTGCCACTGGCCCGCAGCCCAACAACGGCATTGCGTCGAGTGGTTCCAACCAAGGGCCCTTGAATCCGGCATTGGTCGATGCTGTCAAGGGACGTGTAGAAGCTTTGCGGGCAGCCGACCCTGGCAACACCGCTGTGGTGCCCGTAGATCTGGTCACCGCTTCGGCCAGTGGGCTGGACCCGGATATCAGTCTGGCTGCTGCGCAGTACCAATTGGCGCGTGTTGCCAAAGCCAGAAATCTTCCCGTGGAGAAGGTGCAGGCCCTGGTCGATCAGAACACCGAGCGTCCGCTATTGGGCATTTTGGGCCAACCAGTGGTTCATGTATTGCCGCTCAATCTCGCGCTGGGCGCTCTGCATTGATGCACACTTGATCCATGGCAAACAGCGCTGACAACCGGCCGGACCCAGACGCTCTTCTCGCACAGTTGCAAGAGGAGAGCCTGGGGCTCGAGCGCGGCAAATTGCGCATCTATTTCGGTGCCAGCGCCGGCGTGGGCAAAACCTACGCGATGCTCAGTGCGGCACACCGTGCAGAGCGCGCCGGCCAGTCCGTACTGGTCGGCGTCATCGAGACGCATGGCCGCAAGGAGACCATGGAGCTGCTGGCAGAGCTTACGCTGCTGCCGTTGCGCAAGGTTCCGTACCGCGGCCAGGTGCTGATGGAGCTGGACCTGGATGCCGCCTTGGCCGCCAAACCCGATGTGCTGCTGGTCGATGAACTGGCGCACAGCAATGCGCCAGGGTCGCGGCACCTCAAACGTTGGCAGGATGTGCAGGAGTTGCTGGACGCGGGCATTGATGTATGGACCGCAATCAATGTGCAGCATCTGGAGAGTCTCAATGGCACGGTCGGTGCCATCACTGGCATCCGCGTCAATGAGACCGTGCCAGACACCGTGCTGAACGGGGCGGATGAAGTTATTTTGGTGGATGTGACAGCTGATGAGCTGCTGGCGCGGCTCAAGGCGGGCAAGGTGTATGTCCCGCACCAGGCCGAGCGAGCCAGCAAGAATTTCTTTCGCAAGGGCAACCTGTTTGCGCTGCGTGAAATTGCGCTGCGCCGCACGGCCGAGCATGTGGGTGACGATGTCCGCAGCTACCGCGCCAAGCAGTTGCAGCAGGCCCGACCCGATGCGCCGACTGGGGCGGCCTGGAATACGTCGGGCGCGATGCTGGTCTGCGTCGGCCCGGGCGAAAGTTCGGAGCACGCCGTCCGTAGCGCGGCGCGGCTGGCTGGCCAGCTCAATGTCAACTGGCATGCGGCCTGTGTGGAGACGCCCACACTGCAGCGCTTGCCTACTGCCACCCGCGACCGCACGCTGGCCGTTCTCAAACTCGCCGAAGAGCTGGGCGGCAGCACGGCGGTACTCACGGGCGACGATGTCGCAGCCGAGCTTCTGAAGCACGCGCAGATGTTGAACTGCGCAACCTTGGTATTGGGCCGCCCAGCGGATCGCCGATGGAGTGCGCTGTGGCGCGCAGTGCGTCCGACGTTGACACGCCAGCTGGCGACACTGGCCCCCACGCTGGACATCATTGAAATCGGCACCACGCCCAGCGTGCGCCGCATTCAGAGCGCCATCCCCGAGCAGGCGTCGACCGATATCGATGCGCCGTCCTGGCTAGATGCCTGGCCCCGCTATGCAAAGGCAGCCGCTGCATGTGTTGCCACCACCTTGCTGACGCTCCCTCTGGCAAATCTGCTAGACCTTGCCAACATTGTGATGCTGTTTTTGCTGTGTGTCGTGGCGGTTGCCGTTCGTCTTGGCCGAGGCCCTTCCACGTTGGCCGCCGTGCTGTCGGTGGCGTCGTTTGATTTCTTTTTTGTGATGCCGCAGTTTTCTTTTGCAGTCAGCGATGTGCAGTACCTGCTGACCTTTGCGGTGATGTTGAGCGTGGGCCTGCTGATTGGCCAACTGACTGCCCATTTGCGCTTCTCTGCGAGTGTGTCGGCGAGCCGTGAACGCCGCGCGCAAGCCCTGTTTGAGTTGACCCGGGACCTGTCTGCTGCGCTGCAGACGGTGCAGGTGGTGGAGCTGGGGGAAGCAGCGGTACAGCGCACCTTTGGCGGGCAGTGCAAGGTACTTTTGATGAATGAGATTGACCAACTGGCTTATCCGGAAGGACTGCCAGCTTCCCTGGACACCAGCATTGCCGACTGGGCATTCAACCGCGGCCAGCGTGCTGGCCTGGCGACGGACACCCTGCCATCCAGCACTTGGCATTACGTCCCGCTACAAGCGCCGATGCGCATCCGTGGCGTGCTGGCGGTGCAGCCAGCCAAACCTCGTTGGCTGTTCATTCCCGAACAGGTCAAACAGCTGGAAACCCTGGCCCGCCAGATCGCCATCGCGCTGGAGCGCGTCCACTATGTTGAAGTCGCGCAATCGGCAGTGGTGCAGATGGAATCCGAGCGCTTGCGCAACACCTTGCTCGCTGCGATGTCCCACGACATCCGAACGCCGCTCACCACCTTGGTGGGCCTGGCGGAAACCCTGGCAGCTTCCCATCCCTTGACCGCGGATCAGAAAATGTCAGCGCAGTCCATCGGGCTGGAGGCGCGGGAGCTCAGTGCCCAGGTCACCAACATGCTGGAAATGGCACGGCTGGAAAGCGGACAGGTGGAGTTGCGCAAAGACTGGCAATCAGTGGAAGAGGTCGTCGGCAGTGCGATCCTGTCTGCCCGGCACGCACTGGGTGCGCTAAAAGTCGGCACCGAGCTATCCGCAGATTTGCCCCTCGTGGAATTTGATGCTGGCTTGATCGAGCGTGTGCTGGTCAATTTGCTGGAGAACGCCGCCAAATACGGTATTTCAGATACCGCGCACGACCCGGCGATGGTTCTCAGCGCAGAGGTCTCAGCGTCCGCACTGGTCATGACGGTGCGTGACTTTGGCCCCGGCCTGCCGACCCATGTCAAAGGACATGAGGAAGATCTGTTTGCAAAATTCACCCGCGGCCACAGCGAATCGTCAACCCGTGGCGTCGGCTTGGGCTTGGCCATCTGTAAAGCGATTGTGGAAGCCCACCGTGGCAAGATTTCAGTGACGCAGGCCGATGGCGGTGGTGCAGAATTCAAGGTCACACTGCCACGCACACCGCCGCCTGAATTGCCATGCCCCAACCCGTCGCCATCCTGATCGAGGACGAGCTTCAGATCCGTCGCTTTGTGCGCGCGGCGCTGGAGGCGGAGGGCTGGTTGGTTCACGAGGCAGAGACCGCGCAACGAGGCCTGGCCGACGCCGGCACGCGCAAGCCCGATTTGCTGATCGTGGATTTGGGGCTGCCGGATGGAGATGGCATCCATGTGATCCGCGATGTGCGCAGTTGGTCGAATGTGCCCATCGTCGTGCTGTCGGCCCGCGCGGGAGAAGAAGACAAAATTGCGGCGCTGGATGCGGGCGCCGATGACTACCTGACCAAGCCATTCGGTTTGGGGGAACTGATGGCACGTGTGCGCGCCAACCTGCGGCGACCACGCACGGCTTCGGGCGACTCATCTACCGGCGTGCAAGCAAGTGAGGATGCCGTCTTCCAGTTCGGCGATATCGAGGTAAACCGTCTGGAGCGCATTGTCCGGCGCGCAGGCGAGGAGGTGCACCTCACGCCGATTGAGTACCGTTTACTCAATGTGCTGATCTCCAATGTCGGGCGGGTGATGACGCACAAGCAATTGCTGCGCGACGTGTGGGGTCCGTCGCATTCCGAGCAAAGCCATTACCTGCGGATTTACATGGGCCATCTTCGGCAGAAACTGGAAGCCGATCCGGCGCAGCCCAAATATTTGCTGACGGAAACCGGCGTTGGCTATCGACTGTTGCAGGACATGTAGTCCAACCTGCTCGGAGTTCTATTGATGACATGGACCATTGACCAAACGCCGATGCAGACAGGCCGTCTTGCCATCGTGACCGGCGCCAACATTGGCTTGGGATATGAGACCGCATTGGCCTTGGCGGGCCAGGGATGCGAAATCGTGCTTGCCTGCCGCAGCCTGGACAAGGCAGAAGCTGCGAACGCGCAGATCGCGGCGCAGTATCCAAAGGCCCAGGTGCACTGCATGGCGCTGGATCTGGCCAGCCTGAAGTCGGTGCGCGCATTTGCCAAAGCGTTCAGCAAGAAGTTCAAGCGCCTTGATCTGTTGATCAACAACGCCGGCATCATGATGCCGCCCTATGCGTTGACGGAGGATGGTTTCGAGAGCCAACTCGCCGCCAATTACCTGGGGCACTTTGCGCTAACCGGCTTGCTGTTGCCGCTGCTCAATGCCACACCCGGTGCGCGCGTGGTTTCGCTCAGCAGCCTGGCGCACAAATGGAGCGGCATCCAGTTTGATGACTTGCAATTCACCAAGGGGTATGACGCGCGCAGGGCCTATGGGCAAAGCAAACTGGCGTGTCTGATGTTTGCCTACGAGTTGCAACGGCGGCTCAGCAAAGCGGGTGCTTCCACGTTGTCGGTGGCGGCGCATCCGGGCATTTCGGCCACCAATTTATTCCAGCACATGCCCAAGATCGTGGGCGGCCTGGCGCCGCTGGCGGGGCTGGTATTCAACTCGGCACGGGGCGGAGCGCAGCCTACGCTGTATGCCGCCCTGGGTGCAGACATTGAGGGCGGTGATTACTGCGGCCCCGGCTCGCTGGGCGAAATGCGCGGCCCGCCGGTCAAGGTGGGCTCCAATCGGCGTTCGCGTGATCTGGCCGCTGCCGCTAAGCTGTGGGAAGTGTCTCAGCAATTGACTGGCGTGCAATACCCAAGTTGAGCTCCAGCCAGTCGTCAATCTCGTGCGCATGGTTCAGTGTGCGCAGCGCCATATAAGCTGTCTCGGCCTCCGGGTAGCGGCGGCGCAGAAAATTCAGCCACTGCTTCAACCTTCCGGCCTGTTGCTTGCGTTCCAGGCGGCTGCAAACCAGATGCCAGAAGTCCGCCATCAACGGCAGCAGGCTTTGCCATGTCACCGTGGGCACTGCTACGGTTGGTGCCATTTCGGAGCGGATCGCCCAGGCCAGACCCGGGTCGGTCACGATGCCTCGGCCCAGCATCAGGTCATCGCAACCCGACAGTTCGCGGCAACGCATCGCGTCCTGCACATTCCAGATCTCGCCATTGGCAATCACCGGAATGTTCACTGCGCGGCGCACATCGGCAACACGCGCCCAATACGCGGGTGGGCGATAGGCGTCGGCCTTGGTGCGGGCGTGTACCACCAGCTCACCAGCGCCACCTGCAGCAATCGCCTGTGCGCATTCCTCGGCGCGCGAGTCGTCGGCAAAGCCCAGGCGCATCTTCGCCGACACCGGCATGTGCGCAGGCACTGCACGGCGTACCGCGGCGACGATGCGGCACATCAGTTCCGGGTCGTCCAGCAGGGCCGCGCCGCCGCCATGGCGGTTCACCACTTTGGCCGGGCAGCCAAAATTCAGGTCAATGCCATCCGGTCCCAGCGCGGCAAGCCGGGCTGCGTTGTCGGCAAGACATTCAGGGTCAGAGCCCAGCAACTGAGCCCGCACCGGCACACCAGAGAACGTGCGCCCACCCGTCAGCAGCTCGGGCACGATGCGGATGAAGGCACGGTCCGGTAACACCGTGTTGGTGACGCGAATGAATTCGGACACACAGCGGTCTATGCCGCCGACGCGCGTCAGGATGTCGCGCAGCACAAAGTCCAACAGACCCTCCATGGGCGCAAGAAGCAGAGCCATAGGGTCAGGCGGAGTTAGCGGGCGCGAATGCTGCCAGTGAGTGCATTGGCCGGGTAGAAACGCTGA
The DNA here is from genome assembly GCF_056403235.1 of Rhodoferax sp. P2_H8_2. Taxonomy (NCBI): domain Bacteria; kingdom Pseudomonadati; phylum Pseudomonadota; class Betaproteobacteria; order Burkholderiales; family Comamonadaceae; genus Rhodoferax; species Rhodoferax sp. P2_H8_2. The sequence goes on along the minus strand of NZ_JBFUFW010000003.1, from coordinate 271,345 downwards.
AACGCTTTCCAGACCACACCGGACTTGCCGGCGCGCTCAAGCATGTCCTTGAGTGCAGCCTTGTCGGCCTCACCCACGCTTTTGGAAATATAGACGCCACTGTCGCCCCAGGGCAATTCGTCTATCGGTTCTGATCGCAGCTTCTCCAGCAGGCCTGCGGCCTTGGGGTCGGCCTGCATCGCGCCGACCAGAATGGACGGGGCCATGATGGTCATATCAATGGCCCCGCTTTGTAGCGTGCGTGCGACGGATGCGGCGTCTACGTCCAGCACCACGCGACCCTGGCGTGTCAGCTCTTTGACCAGTGATTGGTAGGCCGGGCCAAAATCAAAACCACGCACCAGCCCGACCTTGATCTCATGACGGTCTATCAGTTCCTGCGCATTGCGGATCACCAATCGATCCGATGCGACCGAAATCAATGTCGCCCGGCTTTGGATCAGCGGCACGAAGATGCCAAATTCATCTCTGGACGGAGTTCGTGAAGCGGGTATCAGCAAATCGGCCCGCCCACTTTCATAGAGCAGGTCAAGGCGGGCTCTGGGCACCAACGAAAGCTCGAATGCGCAGCCTTCCTTGAGCCCTACATTGCGCAGCAGTTCGGGGTACACGCCGCTGATGGTGTTGTCTGCCGCGACAAATACGCTCAGTCCGATCGGTGCGATCGGAACGACGATGTTGCGTGAGCAACCGGCCGCAGCGATGCCGGGCAGGCTGGCCAATAGCGCCATTGCGACCAGGCAATTTCGGGCGTAAGCAGGAAACACGTGCATTCCGGTGGTTGAGCCCTGCATCATAGAAGGTTCAGACTCGGTTCAATAGTGCTAGGCGCTGCGGCGTCCCGACGTCGGTCCAACGCCCGGTGTACAGCTCTGCGCTGACGCGCTGCTGGTCCATCGCGGTACGCAATAGCGGTGCCAGCGATGCCTTGGTGCCTAGAGGGTTGCCCGAGTCGATGGTGCACCAGGGCGCCGTAAACAATTCGCTGCGGTACAGCCCGATGGTGGAATAGGTCCAGCGGGGCTGGGCGGAGTCTTTGGGCAGGTTCAGCGCAAGGCCGGTGTCTTGTCCCTCGGCTACCTCCAGCCCGAAGTCACCGCCCGGGTTGTGCTCAGGGTTGGGTACCAGCCACAGATGCGCGAGCTTGTCGCTTTCGGCAAATCGCGTGAAGGACTGGGCTGAAAAGACGAAATCTGGCGCATAGACATCACCTGCCAGTACCCAAAACACAGACGCCAACAACGGCAGGGCGCGCGCGATGCCGCCCGCAGTTTCCAGCGCCTCACCAAAATCGCGTGCCTCGTGGGAGTACTGCAACGCAAGGCCATCGGTATGCGTGCCGAAAGCCGTCTCAATCTGCTCACCGAGCCATGCGGTATTGATCGCTACTGACTGCGCGCCGTCGCGCGCCAGCGCTTGCAGATGCCATTGCATCAGCGCCTTGCCTTGCACTTGCAGCATGGGCTTGGGCGTGTGGTCCGTCAGCGGACGCATGCGTTCACCCCGGCCCGCAGCCAGAAGCATGGCAGTACAAGGCGTGGCGTCAGTGGCGGGGGATAGCAGCGGGGACACAGTGTTTTGAGCATAGCCCAAGTGCGCTGGATGTCGCGCCGTGGGTGATATTCTTGCCGCCTCACCATGCCACACGCCCGCGAACCCCAGCCTCAGCAGATCCACGCATTGGTGGCATTGTTTTCCCAAGGGCAATACCCGCAGGCAGCGACGATGGCGCGCGATCTCACACAACGCTACCCCGGCTACGGCTTCTTCTGGAAAGCGCTGGGTGCCATCCTGATGCAAACCGGGCAAACGGCACAGGCGCTGGAGCCCCTGCAAAAAGCAGCCACGCTGATGCCGCAGGACGCGGAAGCGCACAGCAATCTGGGCGCTGCATTGCGGGCTGCCGGGCGCAACGAGGAAGCACTTGTTTGTTATCAGCGCGCCGTGTCTTTACGGCCGGATTTTGTGCAAGCCCATGGCAATCTGGGCAACACCTACCGCGATCTTGGGCGGCTGCAAGAAGCCGCCGCCAGTTATCAGCGAACGCTGAACCTGCAACCCGATCATGCTGATGCGCTGGAGCAGCTGGCCTATCTTCTTTATAGCCATGGCCAGCACGCCGATGCGTTGCCGTTGATTTGCCGCAGCCTGCAATTGCAGGAAACACCGCAGATGCGGCAATTGTTTGTAGATTGCGTCAAATACGTGCAATGGTCGCAAGACGATGCCAACGTGCGTGGCTGGCTGTTGCGAGCGATCACAGAAGCCTGGGGCCGCCCCAATGATTTGGTGCGCGCTGGCTGGAATCTGGTGCGGCTGTCTACGCCACTGCCGTCCGTGTTGGCGCCTGATGACCTGCCGCGGCTGGACCGGAATGGACTGTTGTGCGCCTTGTTGCAGGCTGCGCAAATTTGTGACGCCGACATAGAGCGCTATCTCACAGCAGCACGGCGCAACCTGTTGGAATGGGTTGACGCCGGCGCGCTGCCCGAGGGCACGTGGAGTTTCTTCGCGGCGCTGGCCAGCCAGTGCTTTATCAGTGAGTATGTGTTTTCCGCACACCCCGCAGAGCTTGCGCTAGCCACCGTACTGCGAGAACGGGTTGTCGTGGACTTGCTTGCCGGCAAGCCCGTTCTGCCTCAGGCGCTATTGGCATTGGCCAGCTATTTCCCGCTGGCATCGCTCGCGCACGCCGACAGCGTGCTGCCGATGCAATTGCCGCAGGCGCTGCAACGCGTGCTGACCCAACAACTGCGTGAGCCTGCGGAGGAGCTGAGCCTTCGTGATGGCATGTCGCGTTTGACAAAGATTGAAGATGGCGTGTCACAGGAGGTGCGTGCACAGTATGAAGAAAGCCCTTATCCGCGTTGGGTGCGCTTGCCGGCTACCGCCAGCGGCTTGACGGTCAACCAGACCCTGCAGCAACTCTTTCCACGCAGTAACTTTAAGCCTTTGGCACAAGGTGATGCACCGCGCATTCTGATTGCCGGTTGCGGCACAGGCCAGCACGCTATTGATACTGCGCTGCGCTTTGCAAATGCCAGTCTATTGGCCGTAGACCTGAGTTTGAGCAGCCTGGGCTATGCCAAACGCAAGGCCACGGAAATGGGTGTGGCGTCCATCGCGTTTGCGCAAGCCGACATACTGCAACTGGGTTCCTTGCAAGAGCGCTTTGACTTGATCGAGTCCAGCGGCGTGTTGCACCACCTGGCCGATCCGCAGCAGGGCTGGCGCGTTTTGCTGGGCTTGCTCAAGCCGGGTGGGCTGATGAAACTGGGTTTCTACAGCGAGCTGGCGCGCCGCGACATCGTGCGTGTCCGGGAGCAGATCGCCGAGCGCGGCTACGCCGCTACGCCAGAAGGCATACGCCAGTGCCGTCAGGAGTTGCTGGATGCGAAAGACCCAGGCCAGTGGGGCCGCGTGACCAAGAGCTCGGATTTTTTCAGTACCAGCACCTGCCGCGATTTGCTGTTCCATGTGCAGGAACACCGCACGACGCTGACGGCCATCGCCGAGTTTCTGAAGAAGCACGATCTGGAGTTCCTGGGCTTCGAGCTGGACCCGCATATTGTCAACGCCTACCGCAGCCGGTTTCCCGATGACACGGCAGCGACTGATCTCGCACAATGGCAGCAGTTTGAGCGCGATAACCCGGACGTGTTCTTCAACATGTACCAATTCTGGGTGCAGAAACCAACGTAAGCCAGAGGAGTTCGTGTGCCGCAAGTCATTGGTATCGACCACATCTACATCACCTGCGGTGACTTGGCGCGCTCGGAAGTCTTTTACGACCAGCTCTTGGTTGACACGTTGGGTTTTCGCAAGGGCGGACGTTTTACGTTGGGGCCGGACGCCCACATCAGTTACTACAACCGCCACTTCGGCTTTGTACTGCGCCCCGCGCGCGTTCAATCGCCACATGCGCCGTACGCACCGGGTTTGCACCACTTCTGCTTCCGCGTGGATTCGCAAGCCGATGTGCAAGAGACGGCAGTCTTGCTGCAGAAAGCGGGCATTGCGACCACACCGGCCAAGCTGTACCCCGACTATGCGCCGGACTACTGGGCCATTTTTTTTGAAGATCCGGATGGCGTGCGCCTTGAGGTCACCAACTACCGCGCTGAGCGGCGCGAACGCCATGACCATTGGTATGCTTTGGGTTCCGGGTTGCGCGGCGAATGGGATAAGCGCATGGAGTCGCTATGGGCGGCGATGGACCAGTATTCCGAAGACGCGTTTTTGCAGGCCCATGAATTGTTGGCCAGCGAATTGCCTGCTGACAGTGCGGTCGCCAGTTTCGAGCGCGGTGGCGCGCAGGATTCCATGGGCCACCCAGAAAAGGCGATCGTCCATTACCGCAAAGCGCTGGCACAGGGGCTGGACCCCAGCCGTCGTCGCCAGGCAACGATTCAATTGGCCAGTTCCTTGCGCAATCTGGGACAACAGCAGGAGGCGGCAGAGCTATTGCAGCGCGAACTGGATTTGCCCGCCGATGCATTGAGCCCGGCCGTGCATGCATTCCTCGCGCTGGTGTTGACCGATCTGGGGCGCGAGCGCGAAGCTGTGGCGCTCAGCCTGGGCGTGCTGTCCACCTATTTGCCGCGTTACAACCGCTCACTGGCCCGCTACGCCCAGCGGCTCAAAGATTAGCCATACGAACGAAAAGGGCGCAGACTTCTGCCTGCGCCGCTAGTATCATCCGCACACCTTCCCCTACCAACAGGAGTACGCCATGGGATTGATGGACTTCATCAAGAAACAGTTTATTGACGTCATTCAATGGACCGAAGACGGCGACGGCACGATCGCCTGGCGCTTCCCTATGGCGGGCATGGAAATCCAGAACGGTGGCACGCTCGTTGTGCGCGAGTCGCAGATGGCGGTGTTCGTCAACGAAGGCAAGGTTGCCGACGTGTTCGGCCCTGGCACCCACAAGCTGACCACACAAACCCTGCCGGTACTGACCTATCTGAAGAACTGGGACAAGCTGTTTGAGTCTCCCTTCAAGAGCGATGTGTACTTCTTCAGCACACGCCAGCAGATCGACCAGAAGTGGGGCACGCCCCAGCCGATCACGATCCGCGACGCGGACTTTGGCGCGGTACGCCTGCGCACTTTTGGCAACTACAACTTCCGCATTGCCGACCCAAAACTGTTCCACACAGAAATCTCCGGCACACGCGATACGTATACCGTCGCCGATGTGGATGGCCAGTTGCGTGGCCTGGTGTTGCAGAACATCAGCAACGCGATTGCCAGCAGCGGCGTGGCCTTCCTTGATCTGGCGGCCAACCAGCTGATGTTCTCGCAGGCACTGGTCAAGCAGCTCGCGCCCGAATTTGAAAAAATCGGCTTGAAGCTCGAAGGCATGACGGTACAAAACGTCTCGCTGCCCGAAGAGCTGCAAAAAATCCTGGACCAGAAAATCGGCATGGGCATGGTTGGCAAGGACATGGGCGCTTTCATGCAGTACCAAACCGCGCAAGCGATCCCCAAGTTCGCCGAGGGCGCGGGCGGTGGCGGCGGTATTGCGGGCGATGCCATGGGTCTGGGCGCCGGTGTCGCGCTGGGCCAGGTGCTGGCGCAAAACCTGTCTGCGGGTTTGCATGCAGCGCCTGCCGCTGCCGCAACAGCTGCGGCCGCAGTGAAGCCGGATGACGTGATGGCCACGCTGGAAAAGCTGGGCGAACTCAAGACCAAGGGCATCCTGACGCAGGAAGAGTTCGACGCGAAGAAAGCAGAGTTGCTCAAGAAGTTGGTGTAGTCTTCGATGGAGCGGTGGGGCGGCAGAGGGTTCTGCTGCGTGTCCCCCGCCCTTCGGGCTCCTCCTTGACCTCCGCATAACCCTCTACCGCCCCACCTTCCTTGGCTAACGCGACGAATACCCAACGGGAGTACCGGGCCCCGTGCCCGGGATGCGGTGCGCCTGTCACTTTTTCCAGCGCCCAGTCCACGCATGCGATTTGCGGCTACTGCCAAAGCATGGTGGTGCGCAATGGGGAGGTGTTGTCGCGCATCGGCAAGATGGCCGAGCTGTTTGATGACCACAGCCCCTTGCAATTGCATGCGGCAGGTGTCTGGAATGGTCAGGATTTCACACTGCTGGGCCGGCTGCAATACAAGTACGGCGAAGGCACCTGGACGGAGTGGCATGCCGTCTTGGGCGATGGCAGTGGCGCATTCCTCAGCGAAGACAACGGCTCGTATGTCTTCACGACCAACGCCCCTACCCAGCGCGAGATGCCCGCGGCCGACCGCTTTCGCGTCGGCGCGACCACGGCAATCAATGGCAAGACTTTTACTGTCGCGTCCAACCAGACTGTTGCGCTGATCTCAGCGCAGGGCGAACTGCCGCGCCTGCCCAAGCTGGGCGAAAACTTTTCCATGGTGGAGCTGCGCAGCGCCGAAGGCGATGTGCTGAGCGTGGACTACAGCGTGCAACCACCAGCTGTGACCATGGGGCGCTCGGTATCGCTGGAAGACCTGAAGCTCTCGGGCCTGAAGGAAGAGTCTGCCAAGGATGAAAAAGGCCGCCAGTTCAACTGTCCGAATTGCGGCGCCACACTGAGCCTGATGCTGCCGGGCAGCAAGAGCATCACCTGCAGCTCCTGCCACAGCATCATCGACGTGTCGCAAGGTATTGGCGGTGAGCTCAAAGCGGCAGAGCAGAACGAGCCGGTTAAGCCACTGATCCCGCTGGGCAGTCTGGGTCTACTGCAGGGCAACGAATGGCAGGTCGTGGGTTACCAGCACCGCATGGGCACGGACCCGACGGACCCGGACGAGCAGTTTGGCTGGGACGAATACCTGCTCTACAACCGCAAGCTCGGGTTTACCTTCCTGGTGGATTCCACAGAAGGCTGGAGCGTCGTCAAGCCTGCGACCGGTGCGCCGGTGGTGGGCGGCAATGGCGAAAGCGCGACCTATCTGGGCGCACGCTACCAGCTCAAGGAGAGCTACACCGCCGAGACCAACTATGTGGTGGGCGAGTTTTACTGGCAGGTGCAGCGTGGCCAAAAGACCTCCAACCGCGATTACGCGAACGGCCCCAGCCTGTTGTCGATGGAGCAGTCCGCGACCGAGTTGACCTGGTCCGTAGGCGGCAAGGTCAGCAGCGACGTGGTGACCAAAGCCTTCAAGCTGGAAGGCAAAGAGGATTTGTTTCAGCGCTCGGACGTAGGCGCGACCAGCTTCAAGGGCACCAGCAACCATGTGGCGATCATCATCTTTGTGATCGTGATCATGCTGGTGTTGATGTTGAGCAACTGCTCGTCAGACTGCAACCCGAATACCCAGAACTGTTACAACAGCAGCAGTGGCAGCGGTTACCGTACCTCGGGTGGGTCATGGGGTGGCTACTCCGGGGGCGGGGGGCATAAATGAAAAGGAGATTTATATGGAATGGTTGAAACCTGCCGTCGTACTGGGCTCGCTCTTGTACGCGGTGATGGGCGTGCTGATTTTCTGGATCAGCTTCATCATCATCGACAAGCTCACGCCATATGACCTGTGGATGGAAATTGTCGAGAAGCAGAACAAGGCGCTGGGCATGGTCGTGGCCGCCATGTCGTTGGGCATCTGCATCATCGTTGCTGCTGCGATCCATTGAGGGCTGAGGCCAAGTCGGTGCCCAAAGCGGGCCCGCGCCCGGTCGAGCTTGCACTCTTAAGCTCGGTATTTGTCGTGGCCGCGTGCGGCCTGGTCTACGAGCTGGCGGCTGGCGCGCTGGCATCGTATCTGCTGGGTGACTCCATCCTGCAGTTCTCCACGGTCATCGGTGCCTACCTGTTCGCGATGGGTGTGGGTTCGTGGCTGTCGCGCTTCTTTGATCGCCAGCTTCCCGCCCATTTTTTGAGGATAGAACTGCTGGTGGCACTTGCGGGCGGTGCGCTGCCAGCTATTCTTTTTGTAGCAAATGCCTGGGTGCCCGGTTCGTTCCGCTTGTTGCTGTACGGCATGGTGTTTCTGGTGGGCATGCTGGTGGGGCTGGAGATTCCACTGGTGATGCGCATTCTCAAAAAGAATGTCGCGCTCAAAGACCTGGTGTCGCAGGTGCTGACGTTTGACTACCTGGGCGCGCTGGCGGTATCGGTTGCGTTTCCGCTTCTCTTGGTGCCGCATCTGGGGCTGGTGCGTACCGGCCTGCTGTTTGGCCTACTGAATGCTGCGGTTGCGCTGTGGGCGCTGTGGCTGTTCCGCCATGAGCTGCGCCAGTTTGGCGCGCATGCATTCGCCTGTGTCGCGACGCTGGCGGTGCTGGCCGTGGGTATGCTGATGGCGGACCACATCACGACCTGGGCCGAAGACAAGCTGTACCAGGACAAGGTGGTGTTTTCTCAAACCACACCGTACCAGCGCATCGTGGTGACCAATGCGCCGGGCGAAGGCCGCGTCGGCGTACGTCTTTTCCTGAACGGCAATTTGCAGTTTGCACAACGCGACGAATACCGTTACCACGAAGCGCTGGTGCACCCCGCGATGGCGGCATTTGGCGGAGCAGGGCCCAAGCGTGTGGCCGTGCTCGGTGGCGGCGATGGCATGGCGGTGCGCGAAATCCTGAAGTACCCCAGTGTGGAAAGCGTTACGCTGGTGGAGCTGGATCCGGCGATGACCACGCTGTTCAAGGAGCAGCCCATGCTCAGCGCACTGAATGCGCAATCACTGTCATCAAACAAGCTGCGCGTGATCAACACCGATGCGTTTCAGTGGCTACAAAACACCGACGAAATGTTCGATGTGCTGATCGTCGACTTCCCCGATCCGACCAACTTCTCGATCGGCAAGCTGTACACCAATTCGTTCTACGCCCTGCTGGACAAGCACTTGTCTGCCAGTGGCTACGCGGTGATCCAGACCACCTCGCCGCTGGTGGCGCGCAAAAGTTTCTGGACCGTGGTGAACACGATTGAATCGGTGGGTCTCAGGACCGCGCCGTACCACGCGCACGTGCCCAGCTTTGGTGAGTGGGGTTTTGTGTTGGCCAGTCGCAGACCGTATCGCTTGCCGGACCAGTTGCCTGAGGGGCTGCGATTTCTGAATCCGCATTCCCTGCCACTGTTGTTTGATTTTCCGCAGGACATGGACCGCGTGCCAACCGAAATCAACCGCCTGTCCAACCAGGTGCTGGTGACGACCTACGAATGGGAGTGGGGCAAGTTGGGGCGTTAACCGCGCAACTGCGCGGTCACTGCGCAGTTACGAAGTCAATGAAACCGCGCTCGACGTTGGTGGATACCAGCTTCACACGGAGCTGGATACCGACGGATGGAAGAATGCCGCTGCCCACCAGCTTGCCTTCGACGGGAGGTGACAGCAGCCGTACCCAGGCGCCGTCGGGCGAACGGCCGGTCACGATGGCAGTAAACGTCTCACCAATGCGAGATTCCAGCAGCAGCGCCGCATCCGACTTGCGCATGCGCCGCTCTACTTTGCGGGCGGCATCTTCCTGGCGCGTGCAGTGTTGGGCCAACGCCGCAAGCTCGCCCAGCGAATAGGGTGGCGCCTGTTGTGCCAAAGTGGCTTTGAGCAGGCGCGACGTGATCAGGTCCGGGTAGCGCCGGTTCGGAGCGGTGGAGTGCGTGTAATCGCGCACGGCCAGACCAAAGTGCCCCACAGGTGGCCCACCGGGCGACTCCACCACATACTCCCCGGCACCCATCAGCTTCACAATAACCAGTGACAGATCGGAAAAGCGCAATGGGTCGGCCAAACGGCGCTTGGCCAAAAAGTCTTCCAAGGCTTTGGAGTCGGGGTCCGGTGGCAATACCTCGCCATAACTGCGCGCGACCTCCACAATACGCAGCCAGCGCTCAGGTGAACGCACCACGCGGCGCAAGGAGCCCACACCGGCATTGGCCAGATAGCGCGCATTGCAGCCATTGGTCGCAATCATCATTTCCTCAATCAATTGCCGTGCGCGGTTTTGCACCTGCTGGTTGATGTTCACCACCTTTTCGCCATCAAAGACGGCGCGCGGCTGGAACGTTTCCAACTCGAGCGAACCCTGCGCACGGCGCAAGGCGCGCAGCTGTTGCGCCAGTGCATCCTGCTGCCGCAACTGGGCATCCATGCCAGGCACGGTCTGTGCAGCAGTGGGCAACGGGCCTTGTCCTTCTATCCACGCAGCCACAGCGTCATACGTCAGCTTGGCATGGTTGTGCACCAGTGCTCGATACACCGTGGAGTGTTGCAAGTGGGCATCCGCCGAGAAAACCATTTCGGTGACCACGGCCAACCGGTCTTTGCCCGCATTGAGCGAGGTCAGATCGGTGGAGAGTCTCTCCGGCAGCATTGGGAAGATCCGCGCCGACGTATAGATAGACGCGGTGTTGGTGCGGGCGTGTTCGTCAATCGCACTGCCCTTTTTGACCAGGGCGTCCACATCGGCAATGGCCACCAGCATGCGTGTGCTGCCGCCCTGCAGGGTTTCGCACCAGCTGAGCTGGTCCAGGTCCTGCGAGTCGTCGTTGTCGATGGAGCACCACAGCAGCGCGCGCAGGTCCTGAACCGCGGGGCCGGTTTCGGTGGCAGCGCCCGCAATAGCGTCCAGTTCTTTTGCCACCTGGGGTGAGAACTCGGGCAAGAGCTGGCGCTCCAGCATGGCGTCCACTGCTATGCGTACCAGATCGGCGCGCTGGTGTGTGGCCCGGTGGCGAGCGCTGTTGGCAGTTTGCATGGGTGAAGTGTCCGCTGTATGCGTTGCCGTCTCTGTGCAGTGCCGCACGGAATACAGGCGCGCAAGCGATCACATTGGGCCATTGTTTATCTTTTTTTGAAAGGCCTCCTATGTTGCGAAGCATGCATGAACTGGAAAACTACGCCATCGGCGCAACCGATGGCGAGGTGGGCCACGTGGCCGACATTTACTTCGATGACCAAGCTTGGGTGATCCGCTATCTGGTGGTGGACACGGGCTCCTGGTTGATCAGCCGCAAAGTACTGATCTCCCCTTACGCCATCCAGCAGGCAGACTGGGAAAACAAGCGATTGCCTGTGCGTTTGACGCGCGACCAGGTCAAGGGCAGCCCCGATGTGGATACGCAAAAACCGGTATCGCGCCAGCACGAGATGGACTATGCGGATTACTACAACTACCCCTACTACTGGGGCGGTGAAGGCTTTTGGGGCGACGGCATGTACTTCCCGGTAGCACCCATTGGGTCCGAAGAGCGACGCGCCCATGCGCGTGCCGAACGTGCGCGCCACAAGAATGACGACCCGCATCTACGTAGTTGCAAGGCGGTGATAGGGCACCAGATCCACGCAACCGACGGCGACATTGGCCACGTGCAGGGCATGCTGGTCGACGAAGAGACCTGGGCAATACGTTACCTGGTGGTGAATACCAGCGACTGGTGGTTGGGCAACAAGGTGCTGATTGCACCGCCATGGATCACCGACATCAGCTGGGCCGAATTCAAGGTGTCCGTCAATCTGACGCGGGAAATGATCAAGAATGCGCCGCGCTACGAATCCTCAGAGGCACTGAACCGCGAGCAGGAGCTGGCGCTGTACCAGCACTACGACCGCCCCACCTACTGGGAAAAGGAGCACGCCAGCAAGATCTCCACGATGTTGTGAGGCAGAGCAGTTCTACCCGGGAGGAACGCGCACATCTTTAGCGAATAATCGCAGCATTTGTCTTACTCGGGATGTAATCCATGGCATTTGCTGTTCGCCGCCTTGCTGGCGCTTTGTTTGCTTGCATGTTCTTGCCTTGTGCGGTGTCGGCACAGCTTGGCCCAGTATTCACGCCCGCGCAGATCGCACAGGCTGGCGCCTTGCGCGATGTCGCCCTGAAAGACACACGGGCCTATGGTCTGATTGATTCGCTGGTCACCGAAGTGGGTACGCGCCCTGCGGGCTCCGTGAACGACGGACGTGCGGTGGAGTGGGCGTTGGCCGCGATGCGCCAATTGGGACTTTCCAACGTACGGGCCGAGCCAGTGCCGGTCAAAGTCTGGCGCCAGGGCCCGGTCAGCCTGGAAATCACCGCTCCCTTTCCGCACAAGCTGGTTGCCACCGCGCTGGGCAATAGCGTCGGCACGCCCGAAGGCGGGCTGGTCGCAGAGATGGCCTATTACGAGAACTTTGCCGCATTAAAGGCCGACACCAGCGAGCGGGCCAAAGGCCGCATTGTTTTCATCGACCAGAAGATGGAACGCGCGAAGGACGGACATGGCTATGACACGGCGGTGATGGCCCGCTTTGCCGGTGCGGTCGAGGCGGCACGCCGCGGTGCGGTGGCGGTAGCCATCCGCTCGATCGGCACAGACCGGGACCGCATCGCCCACACAGGCGGCATGCGCTATGACCCCCAACTGCGCCAGGTGCCGGCCCTCGCCGTGTCCGTCCCCGATGCAGAACTGATCGCACGCATGCAGCGCTATGGCAAGCCGGTCGTTGTCAAACTGCAATTGCAGACGGAAAGTGGCGAGCCTGCGGTGTCGCACAACGTGATCGGTGAGGTACCGGGTACCGATCTGGCCAACGAAGTGGTGTTGATTGGCGCGCATCTGGATTCGTGGCATGTGGGCCAAGGTGCGATTGACGACGGCGCGGGCGTCGGCATCGTACTGGCCGCTGCCAAGCAGGTGCTGGATGCCGGCACGCCTTTGCGCCGCACGCTGCGCGTCGTGTTGTTTGCCAATGAAGAGAACGGTACCAATGGCGCGACGACGTATGCCGAGAAATACAAGGCAGTGCCACACCAGTTGCTCGGCGAATCGGACTTTGGTGCGGGCAAGGTCTGGCGCTCGCGCAGCAAGCTGACTGCACACGCGTTGCCGGCCTGGCGCGAGATCGCGCAGGTGCTGGTGCCCATGGGTGTGGAGGCAGGGGGCAACGATGGCGCGCCATCACCGGATGCAGGGCTGATCGTTCGGCGCAACGGCTGGCCCGGCGTGGAGCTGACGCAGGACGGCACCGATTACTTTGACTGGCACCACACGGACAACGACACGTTCGACAAGATCGATCCGGCCACGCTGCCCAGCAATGTCGCGGCATGGGCCGTTGTGGCGTGGATGGCGGCGCAGGCACCGTTGCGATTTGGCGCGCCGTGAAGCGACGCCACTTTCTCGGCGCCAGTGCGGCGCTACCACTCGCGACTTGCGCACCTGCGCCCTCTGTAGAGGGTGGCTTCATCGGCATCGATCACCAGCGCGGCCATTTGCTGCGAGGGCCAGTCGGGCCAGTCACGCCCTCGGTCGTTCGCCAGACCGAGGTGGTGATTGCAGGCGGCGGCGTTGCGGGACTGGCTGCCGCACGCGCTTTGCGACTACGTGGCAGGGAAGACTTAGCATTGTTGGAACTGGAAGACAGCGCCGGCGGCAATGCGCGCGGAACGGAAGTCGGCGGACTGCCCTGCCCCATGGGCGCGCACTACCTGCCGTTGCCGGGTGACGATGCGCCGCATGTACAAAACCTGCTGGAAGAACTGGGCTTGCGCACGCGTGTGTCAGGACGCTGGCAATACGACGAACGCCACCTGTGCCACAGCCCGCAGGAGCGGCTGCTGTTTCAGGGGCAATGGCAGGAAGGCCTGCTGCCGCTCAACGGCGTGGGGCCGCAAACGCTGGCGCAATACCTGAAGTTTGCGCAACTGGTGGACGAGGCCCGCAAGGCAGCACGCTGGGCGATGCCTTCGTTCGGTGTGCCGCAGCAGCCCTTGCAGCAAGCGTTAAAAGCAATCACTTTTGCAGCGCACCTGAATCAAAACGGCCTCGACGATCAGCACCTGCGTTGGTACCTGGACTACTGCTGTCGCGATGACTACGGCGCCGGTATTGAGGTTGTGTCGGCCTGGGCGGGTATCCACTACTTCGCCAGCCGCCATGGCTTTCACGCACCCGGCATGGAGACGGAAGAGCGCGAAGGCCTGCTGACCTGGCCCGAAGGCAACGCCTGGTTGACACGGCACATGGCGCAGCCCTTGGGCGACAGAGTGCACACCGCGCAGGTTGTCACGCGCATTGCGCAAACGCGCAACGGCGTGGAGGTGGATGCGTGGGACGTGCGCGCGCAAGCCTTGGTGCGCTGGCGTGCGCGGCAAGCCATCGTGGCCTTGCCCATTTTTATTGCCGCCCGCGTGGTGCAGGACGCGCCGGACTTTTTGCGCCAGGCCGTAGCGCAAACGGTGTACGCACCCTGGCTGGTTGCCAACCTCCATATCAAGGCGCCACTGAACGACCGGCAGGGCGCGGCGCCCAGTTGGGACAACGTGACGTATGGAACAGCCGGGCTGGGTTATGTAGATGCCACACACCAGAGTCTGCAGGCCGTGCCCGGCGCCACCGTGCTCACGCACTACCGCGCGCTGGGCGGCGCGCCCGAGACACTGGCGCAGCGGCGGCGCGACCTGATGACCAAACCCTGGGAGGCTTGGCGCGACGAAATCCTGGCCGAGCTGGCGCAGGCGCATCCGGATTTACCCGCGAAAGCAAGCCGCATGGACATCGTCCGCTACGGCCATGCGATGGCCATTCCTGTCCCCGAGATTCAGGATAAAAATGGCCTGCAGCGCCCGCAGAATTTGCGCAAGCAGCTATCAAAACATGAGCAACCTGCGGTGCCGAGCCACGGCAATCTGCGCTTCGCCCATGCCGATTGGGCCGGCTATTCGGTGTTCGAGGAGGCGTTTACACTCGGCCACCTCGCTGGAATCACAACATGAAACTCCCCAATTTGCTTGCGACGCGCCATGGGCGTTTGGTCGCTTTCTTTCTGCTCTACATCACCGAAGGCATTCCGCTGGGCTTTGCCGCTACCGCGGTTGCCACACAGTTGCGGCGCATGGATGTTGGCCCGGCCGAGATCGGCGCCTTTGTCGGTTCGTTCTATTTGCCGTGGGCGTTCAAGTGGGCGTTTGGCCCGGTGATCGACGTGTTTGTGTCGCAACGTCTGGGCCCGCGCCGCGGCTGGATTCTGGGCACGCAAATCATGATGGCTCTGACCTTGCTGTCTACCGTGCTGCTGGATTTGCCGCAACAGCTGGGCCTGTTCACCATCATCCTGTTGGTGCACAACACGTTCGGTGCGATGCAGGACGTCGCGATTGATGCGCTGGCTTGCAACACCTTGCAGGAAGACGAGCGCGGCCTTGCCAACGGCATGATGTTTGCCGGCGCGATGCTGGGCAGCACCATTGGCGGTGGCGGCGTGCTGTTGATCAGTAGCGTGACCGGTTTTCAGTCGACGTTCTTTATTGTGTCCGGTTGCATCTTGGCGGTCACCGCGTTTGTGGTGCTGCCGATGAAGGAAGCGGCCATGGCGCCGCGCGCCGTGGCAGCCGGCTCAAAACTGGCGCAGGCCGGGCGCGAGATGCGCGACTTTGCGGTTGAATCGTTCCGTTCCTTCCTGGGCAGTCAGGGTGCGTTTGTCGGTGTCTTCTTTTCGCTGTTGCCAGCCGGTGCAATGTGTCTGGGTCTGGCGCTGCAGTCCAACCTGGCTGTCGAGCTGGGCATGAACGATGAACAGGTGGGACTGCTGGGCATCTGGTCGACGGTGTTGTCCGCGGCCTTTTGCGTGACCGGTGGCTGGCTGTCGGACCGTTGGGGCCGCCGCCGCACGTTGGGTGTGTATTTCGCACTGATGAGTGTGCCGGTGTTCTGGTTCATGACCGAGCTCTCGCGCATGGGCTGGGTGATGCCGGTGAATGTGTCAGCGGCCGACCGTCCTGCGGTGCCCGCTGTTCTGGTGACCGGTCTGTGGATCAGCACGCTGGCTTATGGCGTGTTCCAGGGCCTGATGTACGGCACGCGCTCGGCCATCATGATGGACGTGACCAACCCCAAGGTCGCAGCGACGCAGTTCACTGCCTACATGGCGATGGGTAATCTGGCGATCGCCTACTCCGCCACCTGGCAAGGCATAGCGATTGAGGCCTGGGGCTACCCCAAGACGATGATGGTGGATGGTCTGGTGGGTCTGCTGTGTATTACCCTGCTGCCGTTTATGAAGCGCAGTGCTGCGGAAGGTTCATTTGCGGATGAAGCGGGGCCTAGCCGTGCACGCTCTCTCGCGCTGGGCTTGGGCGTGATGTGCCTGGCCTGGTGGCCGTTCCACTTCTGGGGCGAAATGGCCGGTGCGGCCAAACCGATTTTCAGCACCCTGTTCACGCTGGTGTTCGTGGCGTCTGCGCTGTACCTGCTGGCCGCACGTGCCGTGCTGGGGCCGCAGAGCGGCTGGCTCACACGCATCGGCACCTGGCTGGCGGTGCTGCTGTTGGCGATGCATGTGCGCAACTACCTCGATGGTTTGGGCAAATGGTTGTCACCTGTGGTCGATGCCATGGCCTTCAAGCAGGGCGCGCAGTCGGTGATGTTGCTGGTCACGCTGGCCGGCGGCGCCGTGTTGCTGCTGCTGGCGATGCAGCCGTGGCTGGCGATGCGGCCAGCAGCCGCCGAGCCAGAGCCCGTTACAGCTTAGCTGCCTGGGAGTGGCCGCCGTACCAGCCTTCGCACCAGTCCAGAAACTCGGTGCTGAGGATGGGGCGGCTCATGTGGTAGCCCTGGGCCTCGTCGCATTGCGAGTTGGCCAGCAACTGGTAGATGTGCCGGTTCTCCACCCCTTCGGCCACCACGGTCAGGCCCAGGTTGTGCGCCAGGTCGATGGTTGAGCGCACGATCTTCAAATCGCTCTCATCGGTTTCCATACCCATCACAAATGACTTGTCGATCTTCAGCTCGTTGACCGGCAGACGCTTCAGATACGCCAGTGACGAATAGCCGGTACCAAAGTCATCGATAGACAGCTTGTAGCCGCTGGCCGAAAGCTGGTTCAGTGTCGCTTCCGCGCGCTGCGGGTCGTCCATGATCGCGCTCTCGGTGATCTCCAGGCAAAAGCCTGCGTGCGGCACGCCGTGGCGCAACAGGATGGAATCCACCTTGGCCGGAAAGTCGGGGTCCATCAAATCGCGCGTGGACAGATTGATGGCGATGCGCAGCATGTCGTGTCTGGGCTGCAGGCTCTTCCACTGGCTTGCCGCTTCTTCCAGCATCCACAGTGTCAGGTGGCGCACAAAGCCGGTCTGTTCCGCAAACGGAATGAACTGCATGGGCTGCACCATGCCGCGTGTCGGGTGCTGCCAGCGCACCAGCGCTTCGGCCGCGACGACCTGGTGGGTTTGCAGGCTGATCTTGGGCTGCAGGAACAGGCGCAACTGGTGGCCATCAATCGCCTGGCGCAGCTCGGACAGCAGGGAGAGCGTTTGCGCACTGGCCGAGTCCAGCGAGGGGTCGTAGACCTGCACGCCCAGGCTCTTGTGCTTGGCCACATACATCGCCACTTCCGCGCGGCCGAGCAGAATGTCGGCCTGGTCTGCATCACCTGGCCAGCGCGCGATGCCCATGCCTGCGCTCAGGTCCACCGTCTGCCCTTCCAGTGCGACTGGGGCTTCGAACGCATGGGCAATCGTTGCCGCCACCGCCAGAGCCTGCGCCACATCCGCACCCGGCAGCAAAAACGCAAATTCGCCACCGGCCAGCCGCGCCACCTGGTGTTGTCCATTGCGGGCCACACCCTGCAGGCGGCCCGCAACGGCTTGCAGAATGCGGTCACCAAACGCATAGCCCATCACATCGTTGATGTGTTTGAGCCGGTCCAGATCAAGAACGATCACTGCCAGCGGTGCAGGCGTGGCCTCGGGGTTGTCCAGCAGGGCCTGCACCGCTTCGCGAAACTGTGCGCGGTTGGGCAGGCCGGTCAGGCTGTCCCAGTACGCGAGCTGGCGAATTTGCGCCTGGCTGGCCTGGATGTTGATCCGCATCCGGTCAAACGAGCGCGCCAGATTGCCCACTTCGTCCTTCTGCCCAAAGTCCTGCACGGGCTGGCTGTAGTCGCCGCTTCCGAGTCGCTCGGTGTCCGCCACCAACAGGGCCAGCGGTCGCGACACGCGCCGCGCCATCACGATGCTGCCCAGCGCAAACAGCACCAGGCCCAATGCGGCAATCAACAACAGCACGGTTTGCATGCGTGCAAACACCACTTTGGCGTCGGCCGTCGAGCGCAACAGCACCACTTGCAATGGCCGGTCGGCAGCGCCGATATCAACACGCAAGGCCGCATAGTCTTCGCCGCCCAGGCTGAGCGTGGTGGCGCTGCCCAATAGCGCATCGGCATCGGCCATCTGCGGATTGTCCAGCGTGGAATGGATGATGCGATGGCGGGCGTCGCCTGCAGGGTTGAGCAGTACGACATGGGCGCCCGACAGGCCATTTAGCTCTGCCGCCAGATCCTGGTCCACCGCAAATCCCATCACGACCCAGCCGACCACCAGCGGCGCCTTGACCGGCACCATCACAAACTGGTGCAAGCGCCCCAGTTCCACGGCCATGCTGCCTTGCTGCAGGTCGCGCGCCATAGCCTGGCCCAGTGCGGTCAGTGTTTGTCCTACCGCAGCGGACTCCTGCGGATTGGCCATAGCCTTCAGGTTGAAATCGGGGTCCAGAAACGCAGAGATCGTGGCGCCGATGCGGTCGGCGGAATTGTCCAGTGCGGACTCAATCGTCGGTACATCACCAGAGGCAATGGCCTGTTTGAAGCCGAAATCGGCGGCCAGCAGGGAAGCACCCAACTGCAGACGCTGTGCATTCTGATCGACCAGCCGCGCCCAAACTTTTTGATCCGAGGCCAGCTCGCGTTGCAGGTTTTGCCGCACGCTGTCGTCGATGCTGCTGCGCACGACGAGTTGCACTGCAATCTGTATCAGTAGAAGCAATCCCACTGACAGGATGACGATGCGCTTGACCAGGCCGGGCCGCAGCAGGCGTGCGCGCAAAGAAGTCAGAAGGCTCAAGGTTTGGCACCCGCAAGCGTGATGGCCACGGATGTTTCGGCAGTGCCGACCTGCAGGCTTTGTTCCTGCACTGGCGCGCCCACGGAAAAGCTGTTGTGCCAGCTACGCAACTGGTAGTTGCCTGCCGGCACGGCGTTCAGCGTGAGCCGGCCGTTTGCATCAGTTTTGCCAAAGTAAGGTGTCTCCACTACCAGCACCCAGGCGGCCATGTTGTCGTGGATGTTGCAGCCCAGAATCACCACGCCCGATTTGTCAAACAGAACGGGGTTGGACGGTTTGCCGGAGTACAGCTTTAACTCAAACGTCTTGGCAGGCGAAAACGAATAGACATGGTGGCGTACCGTGTCCTGGTTCGGGAACAGGACTTGTGAGCCCGCGGTGACGACGCTCACGAGAGGGACAAATTGTCGGTTGGCCTGTGCGATCTCGGCACCAATGATGGGGCGGGCCTGCGCTTTGGCAGCCGGGGAATCCAGAAACACCACCGCGTCGGCCAGCGGCTTGCCGTTGGCCGCATTCACTTGCACTTGCACATTGCCTGCCCCTGCGGAGAGGCTGCCAGCGGCAAGACATGCAATGGCGAAAGTACGAAGTAAAAAGAGGAGACGCTGCACAGGAACTCTCAGGGCTCGACGGCCGCGCCGACGATGGGAGCGCCTGCCGCCAGCGTGCCCAGCAACGTCGCCTTGCCGGAGCTCAGGTCGATTTGGTACAGGCGTGTGGTGTGGTGTCCGGCCAGGCGCAGCGCAGCAAATGCGGCGCCGGAAATGTCGGCAATGTCCAGCGAAGCGTCTTGCAGCGCTCCGGTGCCGAGCAAGCCCACGGTCTTGAGCTGGCCGGTGTTGGGGGAGACCACGGGCTGCGTGCCTTCCAGCGAACCCTGCATGACCAGCGCGCCCAGACGCCTATCGATGGCGTAGTTGGTCGTGAGCTTGTCGTCCTTCTTGTTGTAAGTGTAGGCAGCGGCGGCCAGATCGGGTGCTTGCCCGGCCTGCATATCGCCTGCTACATAGGCCACTTTGGGGTCGGTAGCGGCCAGTGCGCCGGTATCGGGGTGCAGGCGCAGGCTCTGGCCCTTGCTGCTGACAACGCGAATGCGGTCCGCCACCGGGTTGAAGTCCACCCCGAAAACATCCCCGTCCAACGCAGCTGCAATCGGCGCATTGCCAACCGCCGTCAACGCACCGCTGGCAGTGTCAAGCGTATAGACCCGGCCCGAGCGGGACAGCGCATACAGCACGCCCTTGGCCACGCGGTAATCCATGCCGATCAGCGTGTCATTCGGCAGCCCCGACACCGTCTTGCGCGACAACACCCGCTGCGGTTGGCCCGCGTTGACGGTCAGCAATTCGCCGCCCTGCGTCAGCACCTGCAAGGTTTCCTTGCGGGCGACTCCTACGGGTTCTTCCACGGTGGCACATGCGCTCAATGCCAAGGCTGCTACGGCGGCAATGGCACCGCGGCGCAATGGGGAAACTTCAG
Source organism: Rhodoferax sp. P2_H8_2 (assembly GCF_056403235.1). Lineage (NCBI taxonomy): Bacteria > Pseudomonadati > Pseudomonadota > Betaproteobacteria > Burkholderiales > Comamonadaceae > Rhodoferax > Rhodoferax sp. P2_H8_2. The sequence goes on along the minus strand of NZ_JBFUFW010000003.1, from coordinate 251,067 downwards.
GCATGGTCATACACTCCCTCAAAAGAAACGTTTGCACTCCCCTTGGACCGAAATTACCATACCTTGGCAAACGCAGTGGTCCAAATAGTGCCCTTATCCCTAGAATCTGCCCATGATCAAAATTTACTCCTTGCTATTGGCGGTGTTGGTCTTATTGGCGGGCTGCGAGTCCATGTCCAAGCAGGAGTGCCAGGTCGCCGACTGGCAGCGTGTCGGATTCAACGACGGCGCCAGCGGCGAGAGTGAGCGCCGGATCGCTGCCTACACCGAAGATTGCGGCGAGGCTGGCGTCAAGCCCGACGCTCAGGCGTACCGCCGCGGTTGGGACAGCGGCATACAACGCTTCTGTACAGCGGCCAACGGCTGGCGCGAAGGCGTGCAGGGCCACTCCGGCAAAAACGCGGTGTGCCAGGCGCAGCGGGGTTACGAGGATTTCACCCGCTACATGGAGGCAGGCCTGCAGGTCTACCGCACCAGCGAGCAGATGCGCCAGAACGACCATGAGATCAACCGACTGCAAAAACGTCTGGAAGCCGGTGGCACGGATGAGGAAAAGAAACGCATCCGCGAATCGCTGCGCGATCTGGACCGCCAGCAGTTTTATTTGCGCGCCACGTTGGCGCAACAGCAAATGCTGGCGCCCCGATAAACCGCAGCAGGCCTGATCCACCGACCCCCAAGGAGCGACACCCACCATGGCATCCGGAAAAATCCTCGTCGCCCAGGGCGGTGGCCCCACAGCCGTCATCAACCAGTCGCTGGTCGGTGTCGCGCTCGAAGCCCGGCGCTTCAGCCAGGTCGCCCACATCTACGGCGCGCGCCACGGCGTGGGCGGCATCGTCAATGAAGACTTCGTTGATCTGACGCAGGAGACCAGCCACAACCTGGAGCTGGTGGCCGCAACCCCTTCGTCAGCGCTGGGCTCAACGCGCGACAAGCCCGACGCCAAGTACTGCCACGAGATTTTCAAGGTGCTTCAGGCGCATGAGATCGAGCACTTCTTTTACATCGGCGGCAACGACTCTTCCGACACGGTGCGCATCGTTGCCGAAGAAGCGATCAAGGCCAACTACCCGCTGCGCGCGATCCATATTCCCAAGACCATCGACAACGATCTCGTCGGCAACGACCACACGCCCGGCTTCCCGTCGGCGGCGCGCTTTGTCGCGCAGGCCTTTGCGGGCGCGAATCTGGACAACGCGGCGCTGCCCGGCGTTTACGTCGGCGTGGTGATGGGGCGGCACGCGGGCTTTCTGACCGCAGCATCGGCGCTCGGCAAAAAGTTTCCGGACGATGGACCGCACCTGATTTATCTGCCCGAGCGCACCTTTGTGCTGGAGAAATTCCTCGCCGATGTGAAAGCAACCTACGAGCGCTATGGCCGCTGCGTGATCGCGGTGTCCGAAGGCATCCACGATGCCAGCGGCACGCCGGTGTTGAGCCTTTTGTCCAAGGAGCTGGAGCACGATGCGCACGGCAATGTGCAGTTGTCTGGCACCGGCGCACTGGCCGATCTTCTGTGCGAAGAGATCAAGAGCAAGCTGGGCATCAAGCGGGTGCGTGGCGACACGTTTGGCTATTTGCAGCGCTCGTTCATCGGTTGTGTGTCTGACGTGGACCAACGAGAAGCGCGCGAAGTGGGTGAGAAAGCCGTGCAGTTTGCGATGTGGGGCAAGACCAATGGCTCGGTCGCGATCAAGCGTACCGGTTTTTATTCGGTGGACTATGAGCTGCTGCCGCTGGAAGCGGTGGCTGGAAAAACCCGCACGATGGAAGACGAGTTCATCACCGCCAGCGGCACTGATGTGACCGACGCCTTTCGCATGTATTTGCGCCCGCTCTTGGGCTCCGGCATGCCGGATGCATTTCGTTTACGGCACCACCCGGTTGCCAAGGTTTTAGGGGGCAAATAGGGCTGAGAAGCGCATAAAACGTGCGTGAGCAGCTCCTGTTTTTATAGCGACCCGCTGTGAGCGAATGCCTGCAACTTGGGATACAGCGTTTGCCACTGGCGATGGCGCTGCGCATGCAGCGCGGCGCGCTCTGGCCGGGGCGCATACGTGTGCAAGCGTGCGGGTTTGCTCAGCTGATCCAGCGGCCGACCCGCTGCCAGTTGCGCAAGCCGCGCCGCACCCATGGCGCAACCGATATCGCTCTCGGCCACCTGGTGCAGCGGCAAGTTCAAGACGTCTGCCATCAGCTGCGACCACAACGGCGAGCGGGCGCCGCCACCAATCAAATCCGCCTGTGTCAACACGGTGCCCGCACCAGCCAGCGCCTGCTGCGCATCGCGCATGGCATACGCCACGCCTTCCAGCACGGCCAAGGTCATGTCGGCGCGGGTGCAGCCGTTCTCCAGGCCGAGGAAGCCACCGCGCACAGCGGCGTCATTGTGTGGGGTGCGCTCGCCGTTCAAATAGGGTGCGAACCAGCAGGGCGAGGCTGGGGTGCCGGGGTCAATCTCTTGCAGCAGTGCTGCTTCATCCAGGCCGGTGATACCCGCCCACCACGCCAGGCTGGCGGCCGCGGACAGCAGAACGCCCATCTGGTGCCAGGTGTTGGGCAACGCATGGCAAAACGCATGCACGGCGCTTTGCGGTGCAGGCATGAAAGACGCAGTGGTCGCCCACAGCACGCCGGAAGTTCCCAGTGACACAAAGGCGTCGCCCGCCCGCATGGCACCCAAGCCCACGGCGCCTGCAGCGTTGTCACCCGCGCCTCCGGCAATCAACGGCGGTTGGGCAAAGCCCCAGCGCTGTGTCAGCTCGGCACTGAGCTGCCCCGAGATGGCATTGCCCTCTACCAGCCGCGGCATTTGATCGCGGCGCATGCCGCTGGCGGCCAGTGCGGCGTCGGACCAGTCGCGCTTGCCAACATCCAGCCACAAGGTGCCCGACGCATCCGACATGTCTTCCGCATACTCGCCGCACAGGCGCCAACGCACATAGGCTTTTGGCAGCAGCACCTTGGCCACGCGGGCGAACAACGCGGGTTCATGTTCGGCCACCCACATCAACTTCGGACTGGTAAATCCCGGCATGGCCAGGTTGCCGGTGACGGCATGCAGCTCGGGCCACTCGCGGGTGAGTCGTTCGCACTGCGCTGCGCTGCGGCTGTCGTTCCACAAAATACAGGGGCGCAGCACCTCGCCCTGTGCATCCAGCAAGGTGGCACCATGCATCTGACCCGACAGACCGATGGCTTGTACCTGGGCAAGGTCTTCCCCATGGTTCGCCCGCAATTCGTCCAGACCATCGCATACGGCCTGCCACCAGTGCTGTGGATCCTGTTCGCTGAATCCGGGTTGCGGCCGGCTGACAGACAGCGGCCGACTGACGCTGGCCAGCACACGGTCCTGCCCGTCCACCAGTGCAGACTTCACGCTGGAGGTGCCTATGTCGATTCCCAATGTGATCACGGTAAATTCTCTTTGACGAAGATGTCGATGCGGATGCGCTCCTGGTCGGGCACAACACGCTCCTTGTTCAGGCGCGCAAGCGCCAGCCGGAAGGCGGACCGAAGCTCGTGCCCCGCATCCTGGTTGATGACGGCGTCGGCCACGCCATCCAGCAGTGCACGGCGTGCGTGGGGCGTCAGTTCATGGCACACCCACACCACTTTGGATGCGCGGCCGCTGTCGACCAGCGCCGATTGGATGCCGCGATTTCCCGCGCCAATGCTGTACAGGCCGGTCAAGTGCTTCTCGCGCTTCAGCAAATCGGCCACCAGCGGGTGGGTGCGGTCCGAGTCGTCGTGTCCTTCCAGCGCGGGCAGCAGTGTCACCTGCGGGTGATCCGCCGCCATCACCTGCTGGAAGCCAAACAGGCGCTCGGCGTGGTCGCGCAGTGCGTGGCTGCCCAGCACGATGCCGACGCGGTGTTTGGCGGCCGCGGCCCCCAAGAAACGGCCCAGCAGCGTAGCGGCGGTACGTCCGGCCGCCACATTGTCGATACCCACGTAATGGGCGCGCCGGGAGCTCGGCACATCGGAGACCAGCGTGATGACAGTCATTCCGTTGGCGCACAAATCGTCAATGGCTGCACGCACCAGCGGGTGGTCCATACCCATTACCAATACCGCCACATACTGCCGACGCAGCGTGGCCAGATGGCGCGCGAGCGCTTCTGGCGCAAACACATTCACGCGCTGTACCGTAGCGACCAGTCGCTGCTCGGCCAACCATGGCGCCAGAGAAACCACCTGGTCCGCCAGTGAGTTCACAAAACTGTTGGTACCGGAGGGCAGCAACACTGCAATGGAGTGTGATGAGCGGGCACGCGCCAATCGCGTGGCCGCTGGATCTGCCCGGTATTCCAGGCGTTGCACTGCCGAGAGCACCTGCTCCACCGTGGTCGCGTGCACCCCGGAGCGACCATGCAGTACCCGGTCCACGGTCGCCAAGCTAACGCCAGCGGCCGCAGCCACGTCGGTTAACTGGGTCCGGCGGACGGGAGAAGTTGAAGCCATGTGTGGATCGGTATTCTAGTGAGTAATGAGGTGCGCAACTCATTTTGAATCTGGAGTGTGCCGGGCCTTCTACTTTGGATGAGCCATTTAGTTTCTACAATAGGTTGAAAAATATGAAAATAATGACTTGCGCACCTCAAATCCATGATGCCATCTGTGTGCGTGGCATGGCAGAGCAACACGCCGTATGAGCGAACTGTTGCGCGCGCGTTTTCGCGGAGTGGTGAATGGACGCCCGGTGGACCTCTATACGCTGCGCAACCCAAGCGGCATGGCGGTGAGCGTCAGTAACTTTGGCGCGCGCATCCAGCAGGTTCTGGTGCCGGATCGCCATGGTCAGGTGGCCGACGTTGTGTTGGGCTATGACAGCCTGGCCGGTGTGCTCCAGGACACTTCCTGGCTGGGCGCGTTTGTCGGGCGTTATGCCAACCGAATTGGTGGCGCGCGGTTGACACTCAACGGTCAGCCGTACGCACTGTCCGCCAACGATGGCGCCAACACCCTGCACGGCGGCACGCAAGGCTGCAGTGGGCAAGTCTTCGATGTGGTGCGGGCAGATGAAGAGCGCCTGGTCCTGGCATACCGTTTTCGCCCCGAAGACGATGGCTTCCCGGGCACCCTGGATCTGACGCTGACCTACTCGGTGGATGCAGACAATGCGCTGAGAGTGGAATGGGTTGCGCAGGCGATCGATGGGCCCAGCGTGGCCAGCTTTTCAAGCCATGCGTATTTCAATCTGTCGGGCGTGGCGGGCACGCACATCCTGGACCACGAGGTCTGCATCCATGCCGACCGCGCGCTGGAAATCGGTGCCGGGCAGATACCCACAGGCCAGGTGTTGGCGGTTCAGGGAACGGCGTTGGATTTGCGTCTGCCGCAGGTCCTTGCCCAGTCTCCAACGGGCGGCGCGTATGACCACTACTGGGTCAGCGCCCAACCCGCAGAACATGCGGGTCTTGTGTTGCAAGCCCGGGTTCGCCATGCTGGAAGTGGACGTACGCTGGAAACCTGGAGCACGGAGCCGGGCGTACAGTTTTATACCGGTGGCTGGCTGGGTGGCGAAGGCGCCGAAAAACTGCTGCCCGACAAAAACGGCCAAGCCATGGTGCGCTACGGTGCGTTGTGTCTGGAGCCATCCGCGTATCCCGATGCACCCAACCATCCGCATTTTCCCGACACCGGCGTGCACCCCGGCGCACCCAAGACCGGAAAAATCGTCTATCGGTTTGGCGTGACGCCGGACTGACACCCGGTCACCAAAATCCGGGAAACCGGAACCATTCCTAGGGAACACCCCTAGTACGTTTCCCTCGCAACGGTGATTTAATTCGACCATCGCACTAATTTGTGCAGAGTGCGTCGCCTATCCATGGCGGCAGTGTTGCTTGTGTTAATTCCTGAGGTGCCATGACGATTTCCAGGCGGGGCTTTTCAAAGCTGGCCACGGCCTTGCCAGTGGCCGGTGCCGGCCTGTGGAGCACCGTGCGCGCTGCGACGCAAGAGTCCGTCCGCCTGCCGTCGTTGGCCCACGCCTATGCGGGCAAATTGCTGATTGGTGCGGCGGTAACGCCAGAGTTGATGGCCGGGCAGGTTGGTGATCTGGTGCGCCAGCAATTCAGCATCGTCGTCGCCGAAAACGCGATGAAGCCCGAGAGCTTGGCGCCCACTGCGCAAGGCCACTATGACTTTGCCGCGGCCGACCGAATGGTGGACGCCGCCTTGGCCGCTGGCCTCAAGGTGCGGGGGCACACGTTGTTGTGGCACCAGCAATTGCCGGCCTGGTTTTTGGTGGATGGGGGCGCAGAGGTCACGCGAGCCGTCCTGGTGGCAAGAATCGAGCAGTACATCACGGACGTGGTGACCCACTTCCGCGGACGCATTCACGCGTGGGATGTGGTGAATGAAGCCTTCGTGTGCGATGAGAAGGATGTGGCTACGGATGCCACGGGAATGCGCCTGAGCAAACTGCGCACCATTGTCGGCCCTGAGTACGTTGAAATTGCCTTTCGTGCTGCTGCAAAAGCGGACCCGGATGCGCTGCTCTTCTACAACGACTATGAAACGCAAAATCCCTGCAAAGTCGCGGCCCTGACGCGCTTTCTTGCCGACTTGAAGTCCAGGGGCGTGAAGGTGGATGGCATCGGCCACCAATGCCATTGCGGTTTGACGCACCCGCGTGTTGATGCGCTCGAGCGCGCCATCGATGCCTTCGCAAAGTTGGGGCTCCAGCAGCACATCACGGAGCTGGATATTTCTCTCAATGCACGGCTGATGGAAAACAAGGTGCCACGGTCTACGCCCGCGCTGTTGCAAACGCAGGCGAAGCGTTACGGAGAGTTCTTTGCCATGTTTCTTCGCAAGCGCGCGCAGGTCAGCGCCGTGCTCATGTGGGGGGTGGGTGACGCGGGCAGCTGGTTGCGCTACTGGCCCATGCGCCGCCATGAAGCGCCACTGTTGTTCGATGACCAAATGCAGGCCAAGCCGGCCTTCTTTGCGGTACTGGCAGCAGCGAAGGGGGCTGACGCGTGCAATGGTAGTCTGGGTGTTTCTCCCAACTCCAGGACCAAGACATGTTACTAACCGGCGACCAACAGCTGCTGCGACAAATTAACCGAATGGTCCTTGTGCGCAAGCTCCTGGGTGAATCTGAACTGTCGCGCGCGGACCTGGCCGAGGCGGTGGGTCTTACCAAATCGACGGTCAGTTTGCTGGTGCGTGAACTGGTGGACGAGGGCTGGTTCAACGAGAGTGAATTGGTGGTGACCGGGAGCCTGGGCCGGCGGCCCACGCCATTGCACATCGATGGAACACGCCTGGCGCTCCTGGGCGCGGATTTGGGCATTGACGAAATCCGTATCGTTGCCACCAATTTGCTGGGGGAGGTGCTGGAGCACTACGCCATTGCGTATGACGATGTCACCAACGTCAACGCGTGCCTGAAGTTGCTCGGCAAGGAACTGATTCGTATGGCGCGCACGATGTCTGCGCAAGGCCGGAGCATTTTGGGCATCGGCGTGGGCATGCACGGTGGCGTGGATGAGGCTGCTGGAGTTCTGCATTTCGCGCCCAACATGGGCTGGAAAAAAGTCAACGCAGCCGAGCAATTGCGCGCCCAGTTTTCAAACACCCTGTTAGCTGACCTGCCGCTGTTCGTACAAAACGAAGCCGACGTCGCAGCACTGGCCGAGTTCGAATTCTCGGCCCAGCCGGGCGCCGACCCGTTGATCTACCTGAGCATTGGTTATGGCGTAGGCGCCGGCGTGGTCGTGCGCGACAGCCTGCTCACCGGCTACCGCGGTTTTGCGGGTGAGGTCGGGCATACGATTTTGCAGGCGGGGGGCGCGCTTTGTTCTTGCGGACGCCGCGGTTGTGCCGAGGCGGTGATTGGCCTCACCAACCTGATTGGCAAAGCCGGCAAGTCCATGCCACAGAGGCAGCAGGCGCTGGCGAAATTGTTTGCGCAGGTCGAGTCGGGTGCGGTTGCACCCACCAAGGCGGTTGAAGTCGCCGGCAGGCATTTGGGCGTGTTGCTCAACAACCTCTGGGTCGCCTTTGATCCCATGCGCATTGTGCTGGGGGGGCCTGCCATGAAGCTGGGTGACGCGCTGCTTGCGCCAGCGCTTTCTGTGCTCCAGGAGTACTCCGATGCAGCCCAATTGCCTGCGCCCACCATTCAAACAACGCGCTACGGCGAAGACGCCGTCGCCATTGGCGCCGCTGCCCTGGTGCGCTATCACCTGACGCGGCCATTGACCTATCAGAACTTGCGAGGTGCTTCGGCACAAACCGCACCGCTGTAAATCCCGGCGTGCCATGCCATGGCTGCCGGTTTCATCATTTTTAAACTGGAACACGGCATGACTAACTATTTCAAAGACATAGCACCCATTCGCTACGAAGGGCCCAACACCACCAACCCCCTGGCTTACCGCTGGTACGACGAGAGCCGTATCGTTCTTGGAAAAACCATGAAGGAGCAACTGCGCTTCGCGGTCTGCTACTGGCACAACTTCTGCTGGAACGGCTTCGATCCTTTCAGTCATACCGGTACGCTGGAGCGCCCCTGGTGGACGATTCAGGATCCGATGGCCGCCGCCAAGGCCAAGGCCGACGCCGCGTTTTCTTTCGTCAGCAAGCTGGGCCTGCCGTACTACACCTTTCATGACCGTGACGTAGCGCCCGAAGGCGCGACTCCGCGCGAGACGGTAGACAACCTGAAGGCCATGGTCGATGTACTGGGCCGCAAGCAGGCGGACACGGGTATCCAGCTGCTGTGGGGCACAGCCAATGCGTTCAGCCACCGCCGCTTCATGAGCGGCGCCGCCACCAATCCCGATGCCGAGACCTTTGCGATGGCCGCGCTGCAGGTGCGCGAGGCGATGAATGCGACGAAAGCCTTGGGTGGCACCAACTACGTGTTGTGGGGTGGACGAGAAGGCTACGAAACGCTGCTCAACACCGACCTCAAGCGCGAAGGCGAGCAGTTCGGCCGCTTCCTGCAAATGGTGGTCGAGTACAAACACAAGATCGGCATTCCCGGTTTCGTGATGCTGGAGCCCAAGCCGCGCGAGCCCAGCAAACACCAATACGACTTCGACGTCGCCACCGTCTATGGCACGCTGCAGCGCTGGGGTCTGGAGAAGGAAGTCAAGGTCAACATCGAGGCCAACCACGCTACGCTGGCGGGTCACAGTTTTGAGCACGAGATTGCACTGGCCAACGCCACGGGCCTGTTCGGCTCCATCGATATGAACCGCGGCGACATGCAGTGCGGCTGGGACACCGATCAGTTCCCCAACAACATTCCCGAGACTGCGTTGGCCCTGTACTACATCCTGCAAGGCGGCGGCTACACCCATGGCGGCACTAACTTTGATGCCAAGGCGCGCCGCCAGTCGCTGGATGCCGAAGACATGTTCCATTCGCACATCGGTGGCGTCGATGTCTGCGCCAAGGCGCTGCTGATGGCCGAAGCGATGATCAACGATGGCGCCATGCACAAGTTCGTCGAGCAGCGCTACAGCAGCTGGACTGCGCCCTGGGCGCAAAACGTGCTGGCTGGCAAGAGCACGCTCGACACCGTGGCCCAGCATGCCTGGGATCGCAATGTCGACCAGCCGCCGGTATCGGGTCGCCAGGAATTCCTGGAGAACTGGTGCAACAAGTTCGTCGCCTGATTGGGTGAAGCCATGTCCCAGATGATCCAGAACCCGGTGCTGCCGGGTTTCCATCCCGACCCGTCGATTCTCCGTGTCGGTGACGACTACTACCTCGCCACCTCGACCTTCGAATGGTGGCCAGCGGTGCGTATCCACCACAGCAAAGACCTGGTGCACTGGCAGCACCGTGCCTACGCGGTCACGCGCAAGAGCCAGCTCGATCTGACCGGTCACCCCGACTCGTCCGGCATCTGGGCACCCTGTCTGAGTTATGCCGATGGCCTGTTCTGGATGGTCTACACCGATGTGCGCAGCATGTATGGCGCGCACAAGGATGCGCACAACTATCTCATCACAGCGCCGTCGATTGACGGCCCCTGGAGCGAACGCATCTTCCTGAACAGTTCGGGCTTCGATGCCAGCATGTTCCATGACGAAGATGGCCGCCACTGGCTGCTCAACCAGCAGTGGATCCATGTGCCCGGAAAGCACAACTTCAACGGCATCCTGCTGCAGGAGTACGACCCAAAGGCCGGCCGACTGGTGGGTCCGGTGAAGAACATCTATGCAGGCACCGAGCTGCAGGTCGTCGAAGGCCCGCACATCTACCGCCGCAACGGCTGGTACTACCTGATGACCGCCGAGGGTGGCACGTTCTATGAGCATGCCGTGACACTGGCCCGGTCGCGCAACATCGACGGACCTTACGAGACGCTGCCGGGCAACCCGTTGCTGACTGCCTGGAAGCAACGCACCGACGGTCTGCAGCGCTCCGGCCACGCAAGCCTGGTCGAGACACAGACTGGCGAATGGATGCTTGCCCATCTGTGTGGTCGACCGCTCGAATGGAGTGGCCCGAATCTGGACCAGAACGATCCCGCCGCGGGCTACCCGGCCCTGCACTGCCCGCTCGGCCGCGAGACGGCGCTGCAGCGCATCCATTGGCGTGATGACGACTGGCCCGAAGTCGAGGGCGGCGGTAACCGGCCGCACGTGCAGGTTGCCGCGCCGGCGCTGCCAGCCCATGCTTTCCCCATTGAACCGGTGCGCGACGATTTCGACTCGACCACCTTGAATCCGCATCTCAACGCGCTGCGGGTGCCCTTCGATGAGAGCTGGCTTTCGCTGCGCGAACGCACGGGCTGGTTGCGTCTGAAAGGCCGCGAATCGCTGATGAGCCTTTTTGAACAAAGCCTGGTCGCGCGGCGCCAGCAGCACTTCAATTGCCGGGCAGAAACGCGCCTGGAGTTCACGCCGTTGCATTTCCAGCAGATGGCTGGCCTGGTGGCGTACTACAACACCAGCAACCACGCCTATCTGCACGTGACCTGTGATCCGGATAGCGGCGCGCGCATTCTGCGTCTGCAGGTCAATCGCGATGGCAAGCTTAGCGAAACCTGCGCGGCGTTGGTGCTGGCAGACGGCGCGGTCGATCTGGCCGTCGAGTTCCGCCATGCGCATTACCAGTTCCATTTCGCCCAAGGTGGCGCGTGGCAGGCGTTCGGCCCACCGCTGGACACGGCCATGCTCAGCGACGAGTTCGCCACCCGCTTCGAAGACGGCTTCGCGCGCAGCTTCGGCTTTACAGGCAATTTCATCGGACTGGCCTGCCAGGACCTGGCCGGTACGCGCATGCATGCAGACTTTGATTACCTCAGTTACGAAGCGTTTGCCTGACCACGAGGTCATCCATTTGAAGCAGCCCGTCGAAGGCTGCATAAAAATTACAGGAGACAGCCACCATGAGTCAGCCCCTTTCCTTTCTGGAAAAAGCCGGTTACAGCGCAGGTGATGCAGCCGCCAATCTGGTCTTCATGACCATGGTGCTGTTCCAGCTCAATTTCTACACCGATGTGTTCGGCCTGAGTGCCAATACAGCGGCGGCGATCCTGCTGTGGCCACGCCTGTGGGATGCCGTGTTTGATCCCATCATGGGCGTGCTTGCGGATCGCACGGAAACCCGTTGGGGCAAGTTCCGCCCGTGGATTCTCTGGACGGCCGTCCCCTGGGTCATCGTGATGGTGCTGGCGTACACCACGCCGGACAAAAGCTGGGGCTGGAGCACCGGCATGGTGATCGCCTACGCCGGCATCACCAACACGCTGTTGATGACGCTGTACTCGATGAACAACATGCCTTACTCAGCCTTGGGCGGCGTCATGACGGCGGACCTGAACGAGCGCACCAAGCTCAATTCCTACCGCTTCGTTTCCGTCAACATCGCGCAGTTTGCAGTGGGTGGCCTCACCCTGCCGCTGGTGGCCAAATTCGCACAGGGGTATGACCGTGCACACGGATGGCAAGTCACGATGACGATCTGGGCCGCGGCTTGTCTGGTGTTGTTCATGATTACTTTTTTCACCACCAAGGAGCGCATCAAGCCAGTGGTGCAAGTGCAGTCCTCGCCCAAACAGGATTTCCTGGACTTGCTGAAAAATGGTCCCTGGATTGCGCTGGTCTGCTACACCTTGTTCCACTTTGCGATGCTGGCCTTGCGCGGTGGTGCCCATTACAACTACTACCACCACTTCGCCGACAAGCCTGCGATGTTTGACTTTGTTGAGCAGCTTGGGCTCACCACGTCCAACCCCATTCATTCGGACAGCCTGCTGGACACACTGGGCTACGTCGTTCACGGCACGCGCGACAGCATTGCCAACTCCAATGTGGCTGATGTATTCAACAGCATTGTGAATATGGCTGGCTTCGGCACCACCATCATTGTCATCATGCTGTCGTCGGGCTTGGCGGCGCGCTTTGGAAAGCGCACGGTTGCCACCATCTGTTTTGCGTTGGCAGCAGTGAATGCCTTTGCCATGTACCTGCTGCCACCCACGGCGGTCTGGGGCATGCTGGGCCTGGCAGTCACGGGTTCGCTGGTCTATGCGCCCACCTGCGCGGTGATGTGGGCCATGTATGCCGACGCGGCCGATTACTCCGAGTGGCAAACCGGTCGACGCTTCACTGGCATGGTGTTTGCCACCATTGGCTTCTCGCTGAAGGTGGGCTTGGCGCTGGGGTCGGCGAGTCTGCTATGGCTGCTGGCAGGTCTTTTCAACTACGACACCCAATTCCCCGCTGCCGCCAATGCCATTGACGGGTATCGCGTGATGTCCAGCATCGTCGTGGGCCTGCTTTTCTCGGCATGTACGGTTTGTCTGATCGCCAACAAGCTGAGCAAACAGACCACGTTGCAGATGGCGGACGAGCTATCCAGGCGCCGCCGTGAGGCCGGTGTGGTGATGGCCTGACAGGCGATGGTGCACGCGTGTTTTTCTGCGGTTTCCGACGTAGTCCATTCGGAGCGGGAAAACACCTATTCCATCCAATAACGATGCCATATTTAATTAGTTCGAAGTTCGAATTAATTGCCTCGGGTGACCTCTATGGAGAGGGCCTGAGCTGGATTTTGAGGGGGTGTTGTATGCCATTCGCAGACACGGGAAAACACCTATTCGCGGCGATCTGACAACGCTGTCTAATCGCATTCATTGTGACAACGCTGTCTATTTGTAGTTCCGTCTAGCCCCTGCCACTAAACGTTTCTTGCCAGCAAATCGTAATAACCAAAAGGAGATTCCATGAGCCCCCAGTTTGCCGTCAGCACTGCCGTCACCCGATCATCGGCGTAGTCACGCATTTCACCCCCTCGGAGACATTCACATGAAAAAAATACAGAAAATCTCGCCAGCCGCATTGCACCGCCCCAAAGTAAGTCCAGTGGCGGCGGCATGCGCGACCATGCTGGCATTGAGCATGCCTTTCGCGCAAGCGCAACAAGCGACCGACGGCAAATCGGGCGACCTGAGTACCGTTGTTGTCACCGGCATTCGCAGTTCGCTGGATACGTCCACCGAGCTCAAGCGCTCAGGGCGAGGTGTAGTTGACGGCATCGTTGCCGAAGACATCGGCAAGTTCCCTGATACGAATCTTGCCGAATCGATGCAACGCGTTGCGGGCGTGTCGATTGACCGCAACCCAAGCGGCGAAGGCTCCAAGGTGACGGTTCGCGGCGTTGGCCCCGACTACAACATGGTGTTGCTGAATGGTCGTCAAATGCCGACCTCGGTGATCAGCAATGAGAACGGCGGTGCAAACGGTTCGCGCGCTTTTGACTTCGCCAACCTGTCAACGGACTCGATCTCCGCGATCGAGGTTTACAAGACCTCTCGTGCCGAAAACCCCACCGGTGGCATTGGCGCGACCATCAATATCAAGACGGCGCGTCCTCTTGATCTCAAACAACGGGTTGCCGCATTCTCCGTGAAGGGCAACTCTGACGAGTCCAACTCACGCCTTCCAAGTGCATTCCAGGGCAAGAACATTACGCCAGAGTTGTCGGGAATTTACAGCGATACATTTGCAGATGGCACGATTGGCATCGCAATCAGCGGCAATTACTCAAAGCGAGATTCCGGGTCCAACAAGGCCTATACACAGGGTGGCTGGCGGGTCCATCCTGGTGGTGCAGACGGTGACTGGGGTGCCATCCCCGCGAAGCCCGCGGCCGGTGTAGACCCCATTACCAACCGCCCGGCTGGCGTGTATACGGCTCCGGTTGATTTGCGGTACTCGCTGACATCATTGGAGCGCGAGCGCCTCAACGGTCAGGCCACATTGCAGTTCGCCCCAAGCAAAGACCTCAAGTTCACCCTCGATTACACGATGGCGGATAACACGACCAACAAGAAGAATGCCGAGCTTTCCAGCTGGTTTAACTTCTCGTATGGTCCGACAACCTTCACCACCCAGTCGGTGCCATCTCCGCTTGAGATGACCTCGCTCTTCCCCGGCGATCATGATTTGGCCATCAATACGGGTATGTATGGCGAGAAGACGCAGAACCGATCCACCGGCTTCAATGCGGATTGGAAGGTCAGCAAAGACCTGAGTGTCGAGTTCGATGCGCACCACTCCACATCCACTACCGCACCGAATAGCCCGTTCGGCACTTACTCAGTCATGGACCTTGGCATGTTTGCACAAGGTAATGCCATTGCCTACTATGGCCAGAAGTTTCCAATCTTGAGCTTGCCCACGACGACTTTTAGTGCCGCCGCGATGCAGATGACCGGTTCCCAGTTCAACAGCAACTTGAGCGACCAGACCGTTGACCAAGCGCAGTTGCGCGCTACGTACAAGCTCGACCCTGACAATACGTTGAACACCGGACTGGGCTTCACCAAAGTCCAAAACCGCTCCGCCAGCTACAACAACCAGAACAATGACTGGGGTGGCGTCGGCGCGAAGGGTGACTACGCAAATGTCAAGTACAACAATTCGTCGAGTATTGGCGGATATTTTGGTCAGATCCCTGGCAGCGGCGATTCACGCCTGTTCCCTCAGTTCATCATGGCTGACTTCAATAGCCTGCGCGAACAATTCATCACCGTGCTCATGACCAAGGGTGTTGGCGGAGGTGCGCCGATGACGCGCGCCCAAGCCGAGGCCTATTCTTCTGCCGCGGCCGACTACACCAAGGGCAATGATTGGCGTACGACTGAGAAATCCACCAGCGCATACGTGCAGTGGGATCATGCGATAGAGGCATCGATTCCGATGAATGTGTCGCTGGGTCTGCGCTATGAGCGCACGGATGTCGAATCTGCGTCCCAGGTCGTACCTATCACCGCGACCTCGTGGGATTCCCAGAATGAGATCAACTACACACGTGGAGCGCCGACTTTCGGTACAGGCGTGGGCAGCTACACCTATGTGTTGCCAAGCATCGACTGGGATGCGGACCTGACGAAGGACGTCAAGGTGCGGGCCAGTTACGGTGAGAACATTGGCCGTCCCGGCTGGAATGCTTTGCAGGGTGGCGTGAATATCAATGGCAGCAATGCAAATGCTGGTGGGGGTGGTGGCGGTACCGGTAATCCAGCCCTGAAGCCGCTGAAATCAAAGAGCTTCGACCTCTCGGCTGAGTACTACTACGCCAAGTCCAGCTACGTCGCAGCGGGTGCGTTCTTCAAGACGCTCACCGACGCGGTAGGGAATTCCAATGTCAGCATGACGGTGCCAGGAGTGACCACACCGATAGGCGGTGCGTACTACAAGGCAGCCCAGGCGGCCTGTGGTGCCAACGCCCAGCCACTGTGCCTGCGCAACTACATCTTTGCCAACTTCAATGGTCAGCCTGGGGTGACCGTCACCGGCGTCAACGGTGCAGAAACGTTGGGCAAAATCGCTGGCCTGCCCGGCGACCCGCAGATGAACTTTGCTGTCAACTCTTTCGCCAATCAAGAAGGGGATACCGTCCGCGGTCTGGAATTGACAGCCCAGCACGTGTTTGGCACCAGTGGTTTTGGTGTCGCGGGCAACTACACCTGGGTTAAACCCGGGCAGACATTCGACGACACAAGCATAGCCCCTCAGTCTGTACTCTTGGGTATTAGCAACTCTTACAACTTGGTTGGTTTCTACGAAGACAACGCCTGGTCCGTACGTGCGGCATACAACTGGCGCGGTCAGTTCCTCTTTTCCAAGGCCGATGGTGGTCCAGACAATAACCCTGTCTATACCGAACCGTATGGGCAAGTGGATGTGTCAATTGGCTACAAGATTGGCAAGAACCTGACGATGCAGGCTGACCTGATCAACCTGAACGATGGATACATCCGTCAGCACGGTCGCTCAGAAGAGCAACTGGTGTCGGTAACGCAAACTGGGCGCCGCTACCAGTTTGGTCTGCGCTACAAGTTTTAAATTGAGGGTGCCTGACCTGTGCTGTCGTTGAGGCTGCACAGTTCGGGTTTACAGTCCCCATAAAGCAGAGTCGACCGCATTGGCCGACCCTATTTATGGGGACTGTTTTTATGGAATATCACGGATGCCGCCTGTCCCATGGCGACAATTTGTGCTTTGTGTTGGGTGGGACTTAATGTGACAGATGCGGTGAGACGCGTTGTGGTGTTGGGGGGGGGCTCGGCAGGCTGGATTACTGCTGCCTTGCTGGCTGTGGAACACGGCGGATTGGAGTCCGGCGCACTGGAAATCAGCCTGATCGAATCGCCGGACACTCCAGCCATCGGGGTGGGCGAAGGCACATGGCCGTCCATGCGTGAAACCCTGCAGCGTATTGGCCTGCACGAGGCCGAGCTGGTGCGCGAATGCGATGCTGCGTTCAAGCAGGGGTCGCGTTTTGATGGGTGGGTCAACGGCGGCAGCGAGGACCGTTACTACCATCCCTTTTCGTTGCCGCAGGGCTATGGGGAGGTCGATTTGGTGGGTGGCTGGTTGCATGCAGAGTCGGGTCAATCCTTTGCAGAAAGCGTCGGCCCCCAGCCCCATCTTTGCAACGCGCAATTGGCGCCTAAGCAGACATCCACCCCGGAATTTGCAGCCGTCGCCAACTACGGCTACCACTTCGATGCGGTCAAGATCGGTCTTCTGCTGCGAAAGCATTCGATCGAAAAACTAGGCGTGCGACATGTTCTGGATGAAGTCATTGCGGTGCGCTCGCATGACAATGGTGACATCGCTGCATTGCACACCCGGGGCCATGGGGACGTGGCGGGCGATCTTTTCATCGACTGTTCCGGCTTGCCGTCCGTGCTGCTCGGAAAACACTTCGGTATCGCCCTGCAATCACAACAGCACGTGCTGTTCAACGACAGTGCATTGGCGCTGCAGGTTCCCTATCCTGACAGCAATGGCCCCATTGCTTCGGCAACGATTGCCACTGCACACGCTGAGGGGTGGACTTGGGACATTGGCCTTCCAACGCGGCGCGGTGTGGGGCTGGTGTATTCCAGTGCACACACGACGCAAGACGCTGCTGAACGCGCTCTACGGGCGCATATCCAGCGCAGTGGTGGCACGGCGGACTTGCCCACGCCCCGACACATCCGTTTTACGCCGGGTTATCGTGAGCGATTCTGGCACCGCAACTGCGTGGCCGTGGGCCTGTCATCGGGGTTCATTGAGCCCCTGGAGGCTTCCGCATTGGCTTTGGTTGAATTGTCCGCTGCGATGATCCGTGATGAGTTGCCAGCCAATCGTGCCGACATGGATCTTGTGGCCAAACGCTTCAATGACGCCTTCACGTATCGATGGGAACGCATCATCGATTTTCTGAAGTTGCACTACGTTTTGAACCAGCGCAACGATTCCGACTATTGGCGCGAGCACCGCAGTATGGAAACAGTGCCGGAGCGTCTGCGGGAACTGCTGCAACTGTGGCGTCATCGGGCGCCCTACAGGAATGACCTGTTTCGCATTGAAGAAGTCTTTCCTGCTGCGAGCTATCAGTATGTGCTGTATGGCATGGGCTTCAAGCCCGAGCTGGCGGCGATGCGTCCCGCGCGGCTTGCGCAGGCGCATGCCAACCTCCAGATCGCTGCTACAGTCACCAAGCGTTTGCTGGGCGGCTTGCCGCGCCAACGCGACCTCATCAATCACATTCACGCACACGGCATTCCCGCCGTGTGAGCCAAGCCGGAACTCCCATGCTCGAACTGCTCAACAATATTTCGCACAAAGATCTTCGCATCGTCACAGAGCGCGGAGCGCAATGGGGTGACGATGTCATGTCCTGTCCCGTCACGCCTGACGAGTTCAGGCGTCTGCAGGCGCACTACCCCATCCTGTTTCAGCCGGACGGAGGGGGCAGTTTCATTCCCGTAGTGTTGTTCGGTTTGCAGGATGGCCAAAACCTTTTCCTCAACGAGAACGGTTGGGACGCCGAGTACCTGCCACTGGCCATGCGGCGCATGCCTTTCTCGATTGGTGTAGCCGAGGACGAACTGCGCATGCTGGTCGATATGGCGAGCCCACGCATCAGCAAGGGTGCTGAAGGTGAAGCCGTCTTTCTGCCACAAGGGGGCAATACCGAATTTCTGGAAACGGCCAACTCCATCTTGCGTACGCTGCACGAAGGGAATCAGGCTATCCCGGAATTCGTCCAGGCACTCACCGCAAATGACTTGCTCGAGTCTTTTGTGCTGGACGTTGAGCGACCGGACGGCTCTCATGGGCAACTGGTCGGCTACTACATGATCAACGAGGAGCGTCTGGCCGCCTTGTCTGCCGATACAGTCAGTCTGCTGCATCAGGCGGACTACCTGCAGCCGATCTACATGGCAATCGCATCTCTGTCCAACCTCACCAACCTCATTCGCCGCCAACTCGCGCGCGAAGCCTGAACCCATGTTGGAGCGCAACGACGTGAGCCACGAGGCGCTGCCCGTCGATGTGCTGCAGTCCACTGAGCCAGTGCTCATGCGCGGCCTGGTACGCCACTGGCCGATGGTCCAAGCGGCCTTGCGCTCCGATGCAGATTTCTGCGATTACCTTCGCCATTTCGGCGGGGCCACAAAGGTCGGACTTTGGCGCGGTGCCCCTGATATTCAGGGCCGCTTCTTTTACAACGCTGATTTTTCCGGATTCAACTACCAGCGGGAAGTCGGTCTCTTTGGAGCCCTGCTTGACGAATTGCTGGCTAACGCTGACAACCCCAAACCACCGGCGCTTTACCTGGGCTCGACCGAGCTGGATGGTTCTTTCCCCGGCCTGCGCAAGGAAAACGATCTCCAGGGCCTGGGTCAACGCGATCCCTTGGTAAGTTTGTGGCTCGGCAACCGGACCCGCGTATCGGCGCACTTTGATGTGCCGGACAACATCGTCTGCGTTGTCGCCGGACGGCGTCGCTTTACATTGTTCCCGCCAGAACAGGTGGACAACCTCTATATCGGCCCGCTGGACCTGACACCGGCCGGGCAACCCATCAGCCTGGTCGATATCAAACAGCCCGATCTGGCGCGCTTTCCGCGTTTTGCACTCGCGCAGGAGCACGGACACACGGTGGAGCTGATGCCGGGTGATGCGCTATTCATCCCAAGTCAGTGGTGGCACGCAGTGGAAGCGCTGGAACCCGTGAGCGCCCTGGTGAATTTTTGGTGGCGGCAATCTCCGGCGCACATGGATACCCCGCTGAATACCTTGATGCTGGCGTTGATGACTCTGCGCGACCTGCCGCCTGCGCAGCGCCAAGCCTGGAAAGTGCTCTTCGATCACTACATCTTTGAGGCCGACGAGCACACGGCTGCCCACATCCCGACGGATGCCCGGGGCGTGCTGGCTCCGATCACACAAGACCGGGCGCGGCATCTGCGCGCCTTCCTTTTGAATCGCTTGAACCGTTAGGACAAAATTCCATGAACTCTCCCGATCATCCCAAACCGATCCGCCGCATCGTCATCGCTGGCGGTGGAACCGCTGGCTGGATGGTGGCTGCTGGGCTTTCAAAAAGCATTGGCAAGCAGTACGAAATCCGGTTGGTCGAGTCCGAGGAGATTGGTACTGTTGGAGTGGGCGAAGCAACCATCCCAACACTTCACTTCATGCACGAGATCCTTGATCTTGACGAGAAGGAGTTCATGCAGGCCACGCAGGCCACGTTCAAGCTGGGCATCAGTTTCGAGAACTGGCGCAACGTCAACGAAAACTACTTTCACTCCTTCGGCAAAACGGGTACGACGCACTGGACAGCGGGCTTCCAGCACTTCTGGTTGGAGGGCCGCAAGCGCGGTCTGGCCAGTGACTATGGCGACTACTGTCTCGAGCTGCGCGCTGCGATGGACAACCGCTTTGCGACGCTGCCCAATAACGGCATCAACTACGCCTACCACTTTGACGCGACCCTCTATGGTCAATACCTGCGCCGCTTCTCAGAGGCGCAAGGCGTACAACGGATCGAAGGCAAGATTTCCAAAGTGCACACCGATGCGCAAAACGGCTACATCACCGGGCTGACACTCGGCAACGGTGAGCTGATTGAAGGCGATCTGTTTATCGATTGCACCGGCATGCGCTCGCTGCTGTTGGGCGAAACGCTGGGCGTTGGCTACGAAAGTTGGGCCCATTGGCTGCCCTGTGACAGCGCCGTGGCGACACAGACCTCGCTGGTGGGCGATGCTGTTCCCTACACCCGCTCGATCGCGCATCCCTGGGGCTGGCAATGGCGCATTCCATTGCAGCACCGGGTTGGCAACGGCCTGGTCTACAGCAGCAAATTCCTTAGCGACGACGAAGCGAAGGCGGCGCTCCTGGCCAATGTGCAGGGCGAGGTACTACGCCCACCCCGCGTCATCAAATTCACACCGGGCCAGCGTGAGGTGGTGTGGAAGAAGAACTGCATCGCCATCGGCCTGTCCAGTGGATTCCTGGAGCCACTGGAGTCGACCAGCATCCACCTGATTCAGAAAGGCATGACACGCCTGATCCAGTTGTTCCCTGCCGATGGCATTTGCCAGAGCGACATCGATGAATACAACCAGCAGTCGCGCGATGCCATTGAGAACATCCGGGACTTCGTCATCCTCCACTACCACGTTACCAACCGGACGGATTCCCAATTCTGGCGCGACTGCCGCGAGATGGAGGTTCCCGAGCACCTCAAACATCGCATACAGCAATTCCGCGACAGCGCCCGCGTCGTGATCAGCGCCGATGAACTGTTTGCCGAGAATTCCTGGATTCAGGTGATGATGGGCCAGGGCATCAAGCCGAAGGCCCACCACCCCATCACCCGCCAGATGGACGACCGTAACCTTGCAGATTTCCTCGGCGGCGTGCGCAAGGAAGTGGCGCGGACCCTGATGAAGCTGCCCAAGCACCAGGCCTACATCAACGATTTCTGCCCTGCGCAGAAGCCGATGGATGCGCCGACGATGCCCAAGAGTGTGGGTGGTGCAACGGACCTGCGTATCAACCCCAAGGCCAAGCTTGAGACGGTTGCGCTGGCCGATGGTTCCAAAGTGATCGTTGTCGATGACTTCGCCGAGAACCCAATGGAGCTGGTCCAGCAGGCGCAAAATGTCCTGCCGCAATTCAGCATCCTGCCCGGCCATCCCTACCCCGGGCCGCAGCTTGCGCTGCCAACAGAGTTGGTCACCACGCTGAACGCGTTCTTCCAGCAGCATTGCCGTGAATCGCTTGGGGCAGGGACACTGCAGGGCATGTTCGGCCGTTACTCCCGCGTCACGCAGGACAGCGCGGCGCTCGATGCCCGTCAGCGCATCTGCCACCGGGACGACTCCAGTCTCACGCCGGGGCAGATGATGTCCGCGTCTGTCCACTATCTGTTCCACGAAGAGCATCTCGGGGGGACAGTCTTCTTTCGATCACTGATGTCCGAGCAGGAAACTCAAAAATTCTTTCGCGATGCTGCGTCGATGGACGGCGCGTCATTTGGCGCAAAGTACGGAATTCCATCGGGCTACATGAACCAAAGCAATCGCTACTTCGAAGTGATTGGGCGCATTCCTGCGAAATGGAACCGTGCGGTCTTTTACGATGGTGGTATTTTCCATTCTGGTGACATTCAATGGTCACCACAGGCGGGCTACCTGTCGGGAATGGGGCGTTTGACAATCAATGCCTTTTTCATGAGCAGCAAGCTGAATCCGGAAAAAGGGTAGGCAGACTGCCCTTTGGGTTTTGGCGCAGGTTATCGGCAGATCAATATTGGAAGGCAACACACAATGACAGTCAGAGCGGGTTCTCCACCCACCATTACTGACGTGGCACATAAAGCGGGTGTTTCGATCAAGACCGTATCGCGGGTCATGAATCAGGAACCAGGCGTGAATGCCAAGACGCGCGCGCATGTGCAAAAGATTGTTGGCGAACTGAAATACCGACCCAAACTTTCCGCACGGAGTTTGGCGGGTGCGCGTTCATTCCTGATCGGCCTTTTGTACTACGACCCGAGCGCATCCTACGTCGGCGGGGTGCAGCAAGGTGCAACATTGCGTTGCCGGGAGTCCGGCTACCACTTGGTAGTCGAGTCACTACACAACGATGCCCCTGATTTGAAGCAGCAGGTCGAACGCATGATCAGTGCCCTTCGACCGGACGGAATGATCCTGACGCCACCCTTGTGCGACAACATCCAGGTACTGAACGCCTTGCAGGAAAGTGGCACGCCTTGCGTGCTGATTTCGCCGGCCAAGGATGTCGGGGACATTCCAAGCGTGCGCATGAATGACGCCAAAGCGTCGGAGGAGATCACTAACCTGTTGATCAGTCTGGGACACAGAAACATCGCGTTCATCAAAGGCCCTGCGGACCAGGCCGCCTCAGCGCTGCGTTACAAGGGCTATGCACACGCCATGAAGACCCATGGGATCACCATCGACAAGGACCTTGTCTACACGGGTGACTTCACATTTGCGACCGGTGTCGAGGGAGCGCATCAAGTCCTGAGCCGTCGAATTCGTCCCACCGCAGTGTTTGCCAGCAACGACTATATGGCGCTGGGCGTTCTGGCCGCCGCGCAACGTCTTGGGCTTTCTGTGCCGGGGGATCTGTCCATCGCGGGGTTTGATGATTCCAGCGCAGCGGGCTTGGTCTGGCCACCGCTGACAACGGTACGACAGCCCATGTTTGAAATGGCGCGCATGGCCGTCGATATGTTGATTGCGCCGCTCAGGCGCGACGAACCGGTGGATACGGACCTGCTGCAGAACGTGCACAAAGTACTGACGCATGAGTTGGTGGTGCGGGACTCTACAAGCGCAGTGAATAAAAGAATGGTTGAAAAAGTAAGCGGTGCGAAGAAATAGGCCTGCCGCAATACGCGAATCCGCCATAACGAGGCTGTCCCATGATTGTCCAAAACCGCGGTATGGTTGTCTTCTCCGGTGCGATGTTGCTTGCAGCCGGAAATGTGGGGGCCGAGGTTGGCAATCCCAGAGTCAACCAAATTGGCTATTTGCCCAATGCCGTCAAGATCGCCACATTTAAGTCCGAGACCAATTCCCCGCAGCATTGGGTATTGAGGAAGGACGGGAAAGTCATTGCAAAGGGGCGAACATTGCCTGGCATCGTGGATGCGTCAAGCGGCGACCGTGTGCAGCAAATTGACTTCAGTACTGTGACTTCTAGCGGATCAGGTTTCACCGTTGAAGTCGGATCCAATAGAAGCTATCCGTTCTCGATCACGTCATCAGTGTTTCGTGCGCCACTGTACGACGCTGCTAAATATTTCTATCACAACCGAAGTGGAATCGCGATCGATCTGCCATTCACGGGCGGCGGCAAAACGTCATTCGCACCCGATGCAAAATGGGCGCGTTCGGCGGGGCATGTCAACCAAGGCAAGAACCAGGGTGATTTCAAAGTGCCCTGTTGGCCAGGCACCTGTGAGTACGCGCTGGACGTTAGCAAAGGCTGGTACGACGCCGGCGACCACGGGAAATACGTGGTCAATGCTGGCATCTCCGTCTGGACCTTGATGAACATGTTCGAGCGGGGGCTTTACTGGGGCAGGGGAAAACGAATTGTGGACGGCGAGCTCAATATTCCCGAGAGCAAGAACGGTGTCCCGGACTTGCTCGACGAGATCCGCTGGGAACTGGAGTTCATGCTTTCCATGCAAGTACCCCAAGGGCTTGCGAAGACTGGCATGGTCCACCACAAAGTACACGACGTCAGCTGGACAGGATTACCGCTGTCGCCTTCCGAGGACCCGCAGACGCGCGCATTGGTTCCACCCTCCACCGCCGCCACACTCAACCTCGCTGCTGCGGCAGCACAAGCCGCGCGAATTTGGAAGGACATCGACCCAGCGTTCTCCGCGCAATGCCTGCAAGCGGCAAAGGCCGCCTGGAATGCCGCGATCCTGAACCCGTCGGATCTCTACAAGGGAGGGTATGACACAGGTGGTGGGGCGTATGACGATGGGGATGTCAACGATGAGTTCTATTGGGCCGCAACGGAACTCTATTTGACGACCAGTGACAGCCAGTACCTTTCCCGCATCGATGCATATTCCATTGCCCGTTCGGACTTCAGTTGGGATCACACGGCGCTGGCCGGGCTGATCTCCATGGCCACCGTCATGAATGCAGGCGCGAAGGCGCGGCGCGCCGCTGCGCAGCAGAAAATCGTCGCGATTGCAGACAAGCATTTGGCCGCGCAGCGTGTGGCTGGCTACTCCATTCCATTGACACTGAAGGAGTTTGAGTGGGGCTCCAACGGAGCGGTGCTCAACAAATTGATGTTGCTGGGTTGGGCCTACACCTTTACAAGCAAGCGCGACTACGCCAACGGCGTCGTTAAGGGTGTTGACTATCTGTTCGGTCGCAATGCGTTCTCTACATCTTTCGTCACCGGAGAGGGTACGGCGACCGTCAAATATCCGCACCACCGGTTTTGGGCGGGCGTTTTGAATCCGGATTTTCCGATGGCGCCACCGGGCGCCGTATCCGGAGGGCCTAATGCCAAGTTGCAGGATCCGGTTGCGATTGCCAAGTTGGGCCCATGTGTATCCAGACCTGCTACTTGCTGGATCGACGATATCAACGCCTATTCGGTAAACGAGGTGGCGATCAACTGGAACGCGCCGTTGGTCTGGGTACTCGATCTGGTCAACGATATCGGGAGTGACCGCAAGAAGTCAGCGCAGTAGCAAATTGGAAATTCCGTGTGACTCTCGAAGGGTCACTTGCCGGCTCATTCCCCAATCTTTGACGGACTGACTCCGGCATTCTGTTTATTGGGGAACGGCGCAAAGTAAGCCCCCAGTACGGACGGTATCGAAGCGGCCATGACGACCAGGAAGAAGGTCTGAAAACCCATATGGTCAGCCAGCACGCCGCTGGCCATCTGGGTTGGGATCAGCACGAGGTTCATGATGGCCGTGCAGTAGGCATAGTGCGTCATGTGGTACTTGCCTGGAGAAATCTGCTGCATCATGTACAGCATATTGGCGACGAAGCCAAAGGCGTACCCGGCCTTTTCGATGGTGACCAGAATTGCGATAACGGTCAGGGACACCGGCGCTTCGGGAGTCACCAGGCAACTCAAAATATAAAACGTAATGTGCGGCACGTTCAAACACAAAGCCATGAACACCAGTGTCTTGCGCGTGAGGCCAAACTTGCCGGCGAAGATGCCCCCCAACATGCCGAAGACAAGGCTGACGACGGTGCTGATCAGGCCGTCAATGAGGGCTTTGTCCTCCAGAAAGTGAGGGCAGGCGGCGCTGACAGCGGCCGTTGCACACATGCCAAGGCCTCCATTTGCGACACTGCCTTGCATAAATAACGGCGCTTCGATAAGCAAAAATCCTTCGCCCAGGCGAAACAAAAACACGAACATCAACATTCCAAGAAGGTGCGGCTTCTTGAGAAAGTCCACGAACTGGTCCTTGAAGGTGGACGCGACGGCCAGTGTGTTTTTGGGGCGCTCGGGGACAGAGCCCGGAGGAAGTACAAAGAAGTGATAGATGGCCAACAATGCCATGGCGGCCATGCTGACGGCTAGTGCAGCCGTCCAGGCTGCAGTGGCGGTCATCCCGTGCTTTTGCATGAAGCCAGCTGTGCCAACCACTACGGCCGTTGCGAAGATGCGCCCTGCATTCCAAAAAGCCCCCTGAAGTCCCATGAACTTGCCTTGGGCCTTCTCATCCAATGAGGTGATGTACACACCATCAATGCAGATGTCTTGGGTTGCAGACGCAAATGCCAGCAGCCACAACAGCAAGACACCAACGACAAAGTAGTTCGGCAAGGTCAATGACAGTGCCCAAACGCCAATCAAGGCGGCCAGCACGAGTTGCATGGCAATGACCCAAAATCGTTTGGTCTTGAACATGTCCAGGAAGCCGGCGTACAGCGGCTTCAAGGACCACATGATCCCCACACTCGCGGTCGATACCGTAATTTCAGCGTCGCTATGGCCCAGGTCCTTGAACATGGTCCCGGCCACCCAGATCACCATGGCGAAGGGGATGCCTTCCGCAAGGTATGCCGTGGGGACCCAGGCTATGGGGGATCGCTTTGTCTTGGTAGTGTCGGTCATGGAAATTGACCCGTTCAAGTCGAGGTAGCAGCTGACTTGCCCGCCTTGAACGCAGCGATGAAATCCCGGTACCACAGTGCGCTGTCTTTGGCCACGCGCTTTTGCGTCGCATAGTCGACGTAGAAAATACCGAACCGCTTCGTGTATCCGGAATTCCACTCGAAATTGTCGAGCAAACTCCAATAGAAGTAGCCCCGTACATTGACGCCAAGACTCACAGCACGGGCGACCGCGGCCACGTGATCATTTACATACTTCACGCGCTCAACATCCTTGATCTCACCTCCGACCAGGCTATCGGCATTGGCCATGCCGTTCTCTGTGATGAAGATTGGAGGGGGGCTGTACTCTCGCGAGATGCGCACCAGGTGCTGTGTCAGTGCTTCGGGGTAAATCTCCCACCCCATGTCGGTAAAGCCCTGCTTGCCGGGTGCGGGCTTGGGCGGCTGCTGTGTGCTGATGAAGCTGCGTGTGTAGAAATTGATGCCCAGAAAATCCAGCGGTTGGCAAATGAGTGAAAGATCGGCCGCTTCCATCTTGGGCGCGTCGGCACCCAGGTGATGGATAACGTCGGCGGGGTACTGCCCGCGGAAGATCGGGTCCATGTACCACCGGACATTGAGGCCGTCGTCAATGCGCGCCGCCTGACGGTCTGCCTCCAGCGGTTCGGCGGCATACGCGGGCGTGTGATTGAGTACGACGCCCAGCGACACCTTGCTGACTTCGCGCATCGCTTTCACTGCAGCGCCGTGCGCCATCATCAAATGATGGGAAACCTGCATTGCCATCGCGCGGTCTTTTTTTCCGGGTGCAAATTGCGCAACTTCGTAACCCAGTGTTGCGACACACCAGGGTTCGTTGAGCGTTGCGATGCTGGCAACCCGGTCTCCGAAACGCCGGGCGACTTCCGCTGCGTATTTTGCAAACAGCGGAACAATCTTGCGCGACTCCCAGCCTCCAAAATCCTCCTGCAATGCCAATGGCAGATCCCAGTGGTAGAGCGTGACGTGGGGGCGTATACCGGCCTTCTGAAGGCTATCCAGCAGCCTCTCGTAGAAGGCAAACCCCGCCTCATTCCACTCACCCTTGCCGTCGGGCTGCACGCGGGCCCAGGCCACTGAAAATCGATAGGCATCCAGTCCCAAGCCCTGCATAAGACCGATATCTTCCTTATAGAGGTGGTAGTGGTCGCAAGCGATTCGAATGTCAGATGCATCGTTGATCCGCCCTGGTTCTTCGCAAAAGCGGTCCCAGATAGTGAGCCCCTTGCCGTCCGTGGTGTAGGCGCCTTCGATTTGTGCGGCGCTTGTTGCAGCCCCCCATTGAAAATCATGCGGCAGGGCCCGGCACAGGTTTAGGAGTTCGGAGTTCGTGGGACTTGTCATTTTGAAATGTGGATTTGCGTAGAGGGGAAAGCCCCGATTTGCCGACTTGCAGGGATGGCGTTATTCAACGAAGACATGGTGGGCAGACGCGCAACAAGCCGACCATTGCGCGGCGCAACCCGAGTGAACAGGCGCGGCTAAATTCACGTTGTTGCCTTCGCATTTCGACTTGTCTCCAAACAGTTTTGCTGGCATGCATTGCTCAGCCCGACTATGGGGGTCGGTATTTTTAGGCGCGATCATACTATTTTTTGACAGCGTTGTCATAAATTGCGTTTTCCCATAGACTTATGGCCATGCGAGAGACAAGTTATCCACGCCTCCTTGCCGATGTCGGTGGCACCAATGCCCGTTTCGGATGCCAGTTTGAGCCGGGCGGTGCGATTGAATTCGTGCGCAGTTTTGCCTGCGCTGATTTCGAAACCCTGTGGGACGCAATAGTCCACTACCTCTGGATTGAAAAACTCCCGCAACCCCGCACGGGCGCAATCGGAATCGCCACTCCGGTTAACGGGGATCACGTGGGCATGACCAACCACCACTGGACTTTTTCGATTACGGCGTTACAGCATTGCCTGCACCTTGACAGACTGTTGGTGTTGAATGATTTCTCGACGCTGGCGCTGGCCCTGCCGACGCTAGGGGCAGAAGATCTGAGATCTATTGGTGGAGGACAGGCCGTGGAGGGCGCACCCATCGGGCTGATCGGCCCGGGCACGGGGCTGGGTGTTGCCTCGTTGGTGCCCATTCCTGGCAGCGATCAATTCATCGCGGTCCCTGGCGAAGGCGGGCACGTGACCTTGGGATCCTGTGAGCCAGAACAGGCTCAGGTGATTCAGGCGTTGCACGCCAGATTCGGCCATGTATCTGCGGAGCGGGCGCTGTCGGGCCCCGGTCTGGAAAACCTGTACCTGGCCTTGGCGCAGGTGCGAAACACCAGTGTCGACGCACGCAGTGCAGCAGAGATTACGGCAGCAGCCTTGGCCGGGAGGGATGCACACAGTGCGGATGTCCTCTCCATCTTTTGCAGTCTGCTGGGACAGGTCGCAGGCAACATGGCACTGACAGTGGGCGCGCGAGGCGGCGTCTACATCGGCGGTGGCATTGTGCCGCGGCTGGGCGAGTGGTTCGCGCATTCCGATTTCAGAAGCAGCTTTGAATCCAAAGGAAGATTTACGCGCTACCTCCGTTCCATACCGACGTTTGTGCTGAACGTAAGTTCAGATGCCGCATTGCGGGGAGCGAGTTGCGCGCTGGACAGTGAGGCGGTGGGCACGCCCATGCTTGCAGACGCTTCCGAATCCCCGGTTGCCTCCCGGGCTTCTTAACGGTTCAGGCAGGTTGCCGAACAAAAAATATGCATGGCGTGACGTAAATAGGGGGCTTTGCGTGCGGTGATGCACAGACGCGGACACAAGTGAATCTCAGAATCAACTGAAAAGGAGATTCCCATGCGCTACGAAGACTTGCAAGAGGGTGTTGCCCCCTACCTTCTGGGCGCAGTGACTATTTTTGTATTGCTGCTGGTCTTGCACCAAGTGCTGCGGAATGCGGTGCGCCAAGGCGCATCACTCAAGATTAGCTACGCCGAGCGCGTCGAAACCAATTGGCGCTGCAATGCTGCACATGGCCCACGCCAACGTGAGGACTGCATAGCCCAACGTACCGATGTCGCATCGAAAGCCGCAAACCAGCTTTTGGCCAATGCGGAGATGCGCAAGCCATGAATCTCAGACTGTTGGCCGCAGTCATGTTTTTGGCAGGCGCTCAGAGTGCCTGCAGTGACATCGCTACCTTGCCGGTTTCTGCCGGCACAGGCGCCAACCCTACCTTGCCTTCGCCCAATCCCGTGCTGATCCCGACCGTCAATATTGCCCCCGCCGTTGGATGGCCCTCAGGCGCGCTACCGCAAGCTGCGCCAGGCACGCGGGTCAATGCATTTGCGCGCGATCTGGACCATCCGCGCTGGCTGTATGTGCTGCCCAATGGGGATGTGCTGGTGGCGGAGTCCAATGCACCGCCCAAACCAAAAGAAAGCGGCGGCTTCATGGCTTGGGTGAGGGGGCTGGTGATGAAACGGGCGGGTGCGGGAGTGCCCAGCGCGAACCGCATTACGCTATTGCGCGATACCGATGGTGACGGCGTAGCAGACGTTCGAACGGTACTTCTGGAGGGCCTCAATTCACCGTTCGGCATGACACTGATCGGCAGCAACTTGTACGTTGCCAATACCGATGCGGTCGTGCGATTTCCATATACCGCAGGCGACACGCGCATTCGTGTCGCGGCTACCACTGTCGTCGCACTGCCCGCGGGGCCGATCAACCACCATTGGACCAAGAACCTGATCGCGAGCCCGGATGGCAGCAAGCTGTATGTCACGGTAGGCTCCAACAGCAACATCGCGGAGAAAGGCATGGACCTCGAAGCGCAGCGCGCGGCAGTGTGGGAGGTTGACACCAGGACCGGCACCAGCCGCATTTTTGCCAGTGGCCTGCGCAACCCAGTCGGGCTTGCGTGGGATCCGCGCAGTGCGTCGCTGTGGACCGTCGTTAACGAACGTGACGAGCTTGGAAGCGATTTGGTGCCGGACTACATGACCTCGCTGCGCGATGGTGCTTTCTACGGCTGGCCATACAGCTACTTTGGGCAACACGTGGACACGCGGGTGAAGCCGCAACGCCCGGACATGGTTGCCAAGGCCGTTGTGCCCGACTTCGCGCTGGGGCCGCATACAGCATCTCTGGGCCTCGCATCTTCGTTTGGTGCGTCGCTGCCGCCCTTTGGTGAGGGCATGTTCGTCGGCCAACACGGCTCATGGAATCGCAAACCGCACAGCGGCTACAAAGTGATTTTTGTTCCCTTTTCAGCGGGCAAACCGACTGGCGCCCAACCTGTGGACGTGCTGACCGGCTTTCTAAACGCCAAGGGCGAGGCGCTGGGCCGACCGGTGGGTGTTGCGATTGATTTGCAAGGCGCCTTGCTGGTTGCCGATGATGTGGGCAACGTGGTCTGGCGGGTCAGCGCCAGCCGATGATTCAGACGGATACCGCTCCGCGCTGCAACCGCTGGAGTTCAGTGTGTTCGGGTTGGAAGACCTGACACAGCGCGTCCATCAACGCTTGTGCTTTCGCCGAATGGTCGCCGCCAAAATTGCAGACATAGACATCCAACGTTACCGCCTTTTGCTCCGGCCAGGTGTGTACGCACAGATGCGACTCGGCCAGTAAAACCGTAGCTGTCACGCCGCCGGGGCCATGCCCTGTGGATGGGAACGCGTGAAACAACTGCGCCACCGCTTGCAGGCCGCTGGCCTGCACCGCCTGCACGCATCGCGCACCCAATTGCGCTGCATCAGTTAACCACAGTGCATCACATGCGCAGCCATGCAAATCCGCTGTGAGGTGCAAGCCCTGCATAGTCAGGCCCCCACGCCCGGCCGCTGCGCGGGTCGCTGCCCCCCAAGGGGGCTAACCCCAGCTTGGGGCGCCCCGGCGCTGGGGTTCCTCATCGCGCGACCACCACGGCGGTGGAAAAGACGGCGCCTGCTTCGCGCGGTGGTGCGCGCCAGTAGACCGGATTGGCATCCACCTGTCCGCCCAGCGCGGCAGCGGCTTGCCAGCCCCAGCGTGGCTGGTACAAAAATGCGCGGGCCATGGCGATCAGGTCGGCATCACCGGATTGCAAAATATCTTCTGCCTGCTGCGGCTCGGTAATCAGGCCTACTGCCATCGTTGGCAAGCCGGACGCTTCGCGTACCTGGCGCGCCAGCGGCACCTGGTAGCCCGCAGCCAAAGTGATCTTTTGCAGTGGCGACATGCCGCCGCTGCTGATGTGAATAAAGTCGCAACCTAGTGCTTTAAGGCGTTTTGCGAATTCGGCGCTTTGTTCGCCATCCCAACCGCCTTCGACCCAGTCTGACGCAGACAGACGCAGCCCCACTGGGCCTTTGAACACTGCGCGCACGGCAGCAAATACTTCTAGCGGATAGCGGATACGGTTCTCGAAACTGCCGCCGTAGGCATCTGTGCGCTGATTCGCCAGTGGTGACAAAAATTCGTGCAGCAAATAGCCGTGTGCGTTGTGGATTTCAATGGCGTCGATGCCCATCGCATAGGCCCGCTGCGCTGCGACGACAAAGGCATCGCGCACGCGGTCAAGCTCGGCCTGGGCCATTGCGGTGGGAGAGGTTTCGCCATCCTTGTAAGCCGTGGCGCTGGGTGCAAAGGTTTCCCAACCGCCCTGATCACCTGGCAACTGCTGCGCGCCCTGCCAGGGCAGCGCACTGGAGGCCTTGCGCCCCGCATGTGCCAGCTGGATGCAAACGGCGGTGTGTGGTGCGAGCTTGCGGGCGCGGTGCAGCTTGTCCGCAAGCGCACGTTCGGTTGTCTCGTCCCACAGACCCAGGCATGCCGGTGTGATACGCCCCTCTGGCGTGACAGCCGTCGCCTCGATAGTGAACAGGCCCGCGCCGCTGTTGAGCAGGTTGCCCCAGTGCATCAAATGCCAGTCGGTGGCGCAACCGTTGACGGCCGAGTACTGGCACATCGGTGCCACGACAATGCGGTTCGGAAGCGTCAGACCACCGCGGTGAGAAGGGAGTGTGTAGGGAGTGAAAAGCAGGCTCATGCGGTGAGCATAGCCCAGCGCAAAAGCCCTTGCAGGTCAGCCCGCTTTCACTCGGTAGCGGCGGTGGTGGTGGTGGTTGTAGCTGGCTGTGCCAAAAAGATGATGATGATGATCCAGCCGAGGAGGGGGACCAGCCACAACAGCTGCCACCAGCCGCTACGTTGGGTTTCGCGCAGGCGTCGGGTTCCTACGGCAAGCCCCGGTACCAAGGTGCCCAAGGAGAACACCACGCCCAGCATGGGACTGACGGCAGAGATGACGAAGTTGGCCACGACGCAGAACAATGCAAACCACCAGTACTCGGGGCGCGATGCCATGCCGGTGAAATCGGCGTACTTGGTAAAACAGGTTTTGACAGACTCCTGGAAATTCATCGCTCGGCTCCCGATAGTGATTGGATGGCCAGCATCGTAGACGATAAATGGCCAAATTGGCTACTAACGCCCGTATGAATTGCGTGACCAGCTATCAAAAGATGAGCGACCGGTGCCCCGGTCAGCGTGAAAGTCAGCCCTTTTTGGAGCCCACCAGCAACAGTGCCGCGCCGACTGCGATGGCAGCTACGCCCGCCCAGACCGGCACATTGATGGTTTCTTTTTCCTTGACGGAAAACTCTATCGGACCGAGTTTCACGTCATGTGTGTCCTTGGTGTAGCTGAAGCTGCCGTACAGCAGGCCCAGTACGCCGGCGACGATCAGTGCCAGTGCGGCGATTCTCAGAGAGTTCATGCTGTTTCCTTTGGATAGGGTTGCAGGGTAACACCCGGTGCCCTCATGTCTGTGCGTTTGACAACGGTTCGGTGGGTTTTGCGCCGTCGCGCACCAGCCAGGCGCTTAGTAAGGCGGCCACTGCCGCAAACCCCGCCCCCACCAGCATCGCCGTCTCGGAAAACTGCAAGTCCGCGCGTATGGAAGGCAGCGCCACATCCACAATGGTGGTGTCCAGCACGATCATCAGCGTGCCCAGGCACAGCACCATCAGGGCCAGCCAACGGGTGCGGGCGTCCAGTGTCGAGTTCACAAAAGAGTTCCCTTCATTCCAGCCCCGCACTGTACTGGCCCTTGTGTGGCCTACCCGTAACCCGACCCCCAAATTGCCCCGGTAAAATGGTGGGCTAACCCCAGCCCACCCCTCTCTTATCTACTCCGGAGTCGCTTGCCCCATGGCCCTCACGCAAAACCCCCAACAAATGGCCAACGCGATCCGCGCCCTGGCAATGGATGCCGTCCAACAGGCCAATTCCGGCCACCCCGGCGCGCCCATGGGCATGGCCGATATGGCGGTAGCCCTGTGGGGTGAGCACCTGAGCCACAACCCGACCAACCCCCACTGGATGAACCGCGACCGCTTCGTGCTGTCCAACGGCCACGGCTCCATGCTGATTTATGCGCTGCTGCACCTCACCGGCTACAAGCTGCCGATGAACGAGCTGAAGAACTTCCGCCAGCTGCACAGTAAGACCGCTGGCCACCCCGAGTTCGGCATCACCCCCGGCGTTGAAACCACCACCGGCCCGCTGGGTCAGGGTGTGACCAATGCGGTCGGCATGGCGTTGGCCGAAAAGCTGCTGGCTTCCGAGTTCAACCGCGAAGGCCACACCGTGGTCGACCACCACACCTACGTGATGCTGGGCGACGGCTGCCTGATGGAAGGCATCAGCCATGAAGCCGCATCGCTGGCCGGTGCATGGAAGCTCAACAAGCTGATCGCGCTGTACGACGACAACGGCATTTCGATTGACGGTCAGGTCACCCCCTGGTTTGCCGACAACACTGCATTGCGCTTTGTGTCCTACGGCTGGAATGTGATTGGCCCCATCGACGGCCACAACCCGGCGCTGGTGTCCAAGGCGATTGCCGATGCGAAGGCACATACTGAGCACCCCACGCTGATCATCTGCAAGACGCATATCGGCAAGGGCAGCCCCAACCGCGCCAACACCTCCAAGGCCCACGGCGAGCCGCTGGGCGCTGAAGAAATCAAGCTCACACGCGCGGCACTGGGTTGGGATTCCGCACCGTTTGTGATCCCCAAGGAAATCTACGCCGACTGGGATGCCAAGGAAAAAGGCAAGGCGGCAGAAGCAGCCTGGAACGTCAAGTTCGCCGCCTACAAAGCCGCCTACCCTGACCTCGCCAAAGAACTGGTGCGCCGCATGAAGGGCGACCTGCCGAAGAACTTTGTACAGACCGCGGTGGATACCGTGATCGGCGCGCACCAGAAGGCCGAGACCGTGGCTAGCCGCAAGGCATCGCAACTGGCGCTGGAGTCTTTCACCGCCGCGCTGCCTGAAATGTTGGGCGGCTCTGCCGATCTGACCGGCTCCAACCTGACCAACACCAAGAGCACGCCCAGCCTGCGCTTTGATGCGCTGACCGGTGCAGTCGTCAAGAACGAAGCGGGTCAAGGTGGTCGCCACATCAACTACGGCGTGCGCGAATTCGGTATGGCCGCGATCATGAATGGCGTTGCGCTGCACGGTGGTTTCATCCCCTACGGCGGCACCTTCCTGACCTTCAGCGATTACAGCCGCAACGCGATCCGCATGGCTGCGCTGATGAAGATCCGTGTGGTGCATGTGTTCACGCACGACTCCATTGGCCTGGGCGAAGACGGCCCGACGCACCAGTCCGTCGAGCACGCTGCATCGTTGCGCTTGATCCCGAACCTGGACGTATGGCGCCCGGGCGATACCGCAGAAACGGCTGTCGCCTGGACCGTCGCTTTGCAAAATACAGCCAAGCCCACCGCGCTGCTGCTGTCCCGTCAGAACATCAGCTACGCACCCAAGGGTGATTCGGCTGCGGCTCCTGACGCCAGCGGTCTGGACGCTATAGCCAAGGGCGCTTACGTGCTGGCCGAACCGACCGAAGTCGGCATCAACAAAAAGGCACAGGCCGTCATCATTGCTACCGGCTCCGAAGTGCAACTGGCACTGAAAGCGCAAGAGCTGCTGGCCCAACGCAAGATTGCAGTGCGCGTGGTCTCCATGCCCAGCACCACCACCTTCGACAAGCAAAGCGCTGCCTACAAGCTGGAAGTCCTGCCCGCAGGCATCCCCCGCGTGGCGGTGGAAATGGGCTCCACCGACGGCTGGTGGAAATACGGCGTCTCTGCCGTTGTCGGCCTCGACACTTTCGGCGAGTCTGCGCCCGCACCGGTACTGTTCAAACACTTTGGCTTCACACCCGAGAACGTGGCCGACACTGTGCACAAGGTGCTGCTGCGCAAGTAATCGGAACGTAACCCGCTGGCCAAAACATCCTGCAAAATCATTTCTTCTTTAAGGGGCTCCCATGACGATCAAGATTGGTATCAACGGCTTTGGCCGTATCGGACGCAACGTGTTGCGCTCAGCTATTCAAAACTTCAGCGATATCGAAGTCGTTGCAATCAATGACCTGCTGGAGCCCGAGTACCTGGCCTACATGCTGCAATACGACAGCGTGCACGGCCGCTTCAAGGGAACCATTGCGGTCGAGGGCAACACCCTGATCGTCAATGGCAAGAAGATCCGTTTGACACAGGAAAAAGACCCAACCGACCTGAAATGGAATGAAGTCGGTGCCGACATCGTGATCGAATCCACCGGCATCTTCCTGGACAAGGCCGGTGGCGAAAAGCACCTGGCAGCGGGCGCGAAGAAGGTCATCTTCTCCGCACCTTCCAAGGATGACACCCCCATGTTTGTCTACGGCGTGAACCACGCCACCTACAAGGGCGAAGCCATCATCTCCAACGCATCCTGTACCACCAACTGCCTGGCTCCGCTGGCCAAGGTTGTGCATGACAAGTGGGGCATCAAGCGTGGCCTGATGACGACGGTACACGCTGCAACCGCCACACAGAAGACAGTGGACGGCCCATCCAACAAAGACTGGCGCGGTGGCCGTGGCATTCTTGAAAACATCATTCCTTCTTCCACTGGCGCTGCCAAGGCCGTGGGCGTGGTGATCCCTGAGCTGAACAAGAAGCTCACTGGCATGTCCTTCCGCGTGCCTACTTCTGATGTGTCTGTGGTCGACCTGACTTGCGAGCTCAACAGCCCCGCTACGCTGGCTGAAATCTGCGCCGAGATGAAGGCACAGTCGCAAGGCGCGCTGAAGGGCGTGTTGGGCTACACAGAAGACAAGGTCGTTGCGACCGACTTCCGCGGCGAGACTTGCACCAGCGTGTTTGATGCGGATGCCTCCATTGCTTTGGACGGCACCTTCGTCAAGCTGGTGAGCTGGTATGACAACGAATGGGGCTACTCCAACAAGTGCCTGGAGATGGTTCGCGTCGTCGCCAAGTAATTCTGTTTGCGTTCTGTCTAAGGGGCGAGGGGTCTTCTCTCGCCCCTTTTTCATGCGCGCGAAGTCCTCTCTTTTGCCCGCTGACGGCACTGGGTAAGCCTCGAATAAAGGAGGAGGTCCCTCACGGGCCGGGGGACATTTGCGAAGGGGAGTACCCGACACGCATGATCCGGAAATAATGCTGCCATCACCATGCAAACAATGCCTCGACAACACGGCGCATAAAAACAATCCATGAACCGTGGCATTCTTTACGCCGCCCTGGCCTATACCTGTTGGGGCCTGTTCCCCATCTACTTTCATCTTCTGGCAGAGATCCCTGCTCTGGAAGTGGTGATGCACCGCACCGTCTGGTCATTGGTGTTTTTGCTCGGCTTACTGCTGGTGCGCAAGCACTGGGCGTGGCTGCCTGAGCTGCTGTGCAAACCGCGCATATTGGCAGCGTTTGCGCTGTCTGCGCTGCTGCTGTCTGCCAACTGGTTGATGTATGTCTGGTCTGTGCAAAACGGGCATGTGCTCGATGCGAGCCTGGGTTACTTCATCTTGCCTTTGGTCAACGTGGCGATGGGCTATGTACTGCTGCGTGAGCGACCCCGCCCATGGCAGTGGGTGGCAGTGGGGCTGGCCAGCGCCGGTGTGCTGTGGCTCACGGTGCAGGCCGGGCATTTGCCGTGGATTGCGTTGTTTCTCGCGTTCACTTTTGGTTTCTACGGCCTGCTGCGCAAGATCGCCACGCTGGGTGCGCTCGAAGGGCTGGCGCTGGAGACCATGATTCTGGCGCCGTTGGCACTTGCCGCCTTGGGCTGGTGGGCTGGTCAAGGCCAGGGCGTGCTGGTGCAGGGTGATATGCGAATGCTGGGTTTGCTGCTGCTGGCCGGGCCGCTGACCGCCATTCCGCTGCTGCTGTTTGCCGCTGGCGCGCGGCGTGTGCCGCTGACCACCATGGGCATCCTGCAGTACATCTCGCCGAGCCTGCAGTTTGCGTTGGGCGTCTGGATGTTCGGCGAGCCGTTTGAACACGCGCGCTTTGCCGGGTTCGCGTTGATCTGGGCGGCGCTACTGGTGTACAGCGCCGAAGGCTGGTGGCGCAGCCGCAGTCTGGGATGAAATAGTCCGCGGATGCCCGCCAGTAAAGCGTGAGCAGCTACCAAAATTATAGCGACCCCGTGGGTGTAAGGAATGCGCTGTTGGCCCGACCAATGGCAACAACGAATCCTCACCTATGCCCACCACCTACCTCTCCTCTTTGCGTCTGACCTATGTCTTGCTGATGTTCTGCGCGCTGCTATGCGGCGCGTCGGCCCAGGCGCAAAGCGCCGCAGCGCCGCCACTGTTGACACAGGCCACCACGCTGGAGGGCGCAAGTTTTGACCAATCCGCTCTCAAGGGCAAAGTGGTCATGCTGTTTTACTGGTCTACGCGTTGCGCGGTGTGTCGCTCGCACTTGCCTGAGTTGCGCGCCAATATGCTGGGCTGGCGTAACAAGCCCTTTGTATTGGTCACCGTCAACGTGGATAACGATGCGACGGAATGGCGCGCCTACGAGCATCTGGTGACCCAAACGCAATCTGCGCGCCCGGTGGTGCTGTGGTCGCCAGGGCAAGTCGCCGCCAAACTGCCGCTGACGCTGGTGCTGGATACGAACGGCAAGGTATTTGCCCGGCATGAAGGCCGTATTGCCCCCGAGGCCTGGGACGCGGTGGCCGAGATACTGCCTTAGTGGCGCTTTGCAAAGCAGGCAGGGGCAGCCGTCAGACCACAAATGGACCGTGGTTGCGTACCAAATACTTGCACAGCCTGAGGGGCAAAGGTGTATCGTGGTGGTCTTATGTCACTGACTATCGCCCAACTGGTCAACAACGCCACTGCTGGTAATCTGAGCAGTGGCCAGACCGCCAACCAAACGGCAGCGCAAACCACCGCCAATTCCACCACGGCCGCAAGCCCTGCCTCCAAGGCGATGGACAAGGCGACCGCCCGTATTCAGACACAGCTCGACACCACCACGGCCCAGCTTTCCTCTTTTGGCAAGCTCAAATCTGCGGTGTCGAACCTGCAGCTCGACGCAAAAAGCCTTGCTGCCACCACCCCCCAGTCCAGCGTTGCGAATGTGCGCGCTGCGGCCAGCAACTTTGCCGCCAGTTTCAGCGCCGCGGTGATCACAGCAAACGCCACCGCCAATCTTTCCAGCGCTTCGGCGCTGGAGTCCAGCAACGCCCGCCGTGTGACGCGCGATCTGGGAAATGCCCTGTCTGGCAACACTGCGGTTGCGGATGCAGCGAAGAAGCTGGGCTTCAAGCTGGAGTCGGACGGCACACTGACCGTTGATGCGAAGAAATTTGACGCGGCGCAAAAAGCCGATCCGGCTGCAGTGCAGGCCTCGTTGGTCAAGCTTGCGCAGGCTGTGGAGAAATCCGCCAGCAACGAATTGACCGCTGGTGGCGTGGTCAATGGCTCGATTGCGTCGTTGAACCAGCGCTCCACCACCCTGAAGACCCAACAGAGCGCGATACTCGCCGCGGTGAAGCAGTTGTCCGCCAGTCAGACCACGTTCGGCTCGAACACCGGCTACGTGGGCTACGGTTTGTCGGCCTACCTCAAGTAGGCCTCCGCCAAACCGTATTCAGGCTTAGCGCTGGAAGCGCGCCTGCGCCACTTCGTCGGCCACTACGCTGGTTGCGCGGCCTTCCTTGTCGGCACGTGTGAATACTTCCGTCAACGTGTCGCCGATCTCGCGCACATGTGCCTCGACATCGGCTTCCGGTTTCTTCAGGTATTCGTAGCAAACCTTGATGATGCCGCCGGCGTTGATCACAAAGTCCGGCACATACAAGACGCCCTTCTGGCGCAACTGTTCGCCAATCTCGGCCGTGGCCAATTGGTTATTCGCTCCGCCCGCAATGATGCTGGCTTTCAGGCGCGTAAGCGTGTTCGCGTTCAGCGTGGCGCCCAGTGCGCAAGGTGCGTAAATATCAGCTTGTGCGTCGTAGATCGCATCCACATCCACCACGGTCGCGCCAAACTCGGCACGCGCGCGGTCCAGCGCGGCGGTGTCAATGTCGGCAACGATCAGCTTGGCTCCCGCAGCGTGCAGGCGGCGTGCGTAGTCATAGCCCACGTGGCCCAGGCCCTGCAAAGCAACCGTCAGGCCCTCAAAGCTGTCGCGCTTCAGGTGGTGTTTGATGGCGGCTTGCGCACCGACAAAACAGCCCAGTGCGGTGAACGGTGACGGGTCGCCGCTGGCGCCCAGACCGGCCACGTAAGTAGTCTTTGTGGCCACATGCGCCATATCGGCGGGGCTGGTGCCCACGTCTTCGGCGGTGATGTAACGCCCGCCCAAACGCTCTAGCGCTTCGCCCAGTGCTTCAAACAGCGCAGGGGTCTTGTCAGTCTTGGGATTGCCTATGATCACGCTCTTGCCGCCGCCAATCGGCAGGCCGGCGACAGCGTTCTTGTAGGTCATGCCGCGCGAGAGGCGCAGCACATCGTTGACGGCCAGCGCTTCGGTCGCGTAGTTCCACATGCGGCAACCGCCCATTGCAGGCCCAAGGTTGGTGTTGTGGACGGCGATGATGCCTTTGAGGCCTGCCTTGGCGTTGGAGACGAAGACCACTTGTTCGTGGTCGTCAAAATTGAGTTCGTTGAAGATGAAAGCGCTCATGCTGTTTGGGTAAAAAAGCGTTGTAAGGGTGCGGGTCGGAGCGGGTAGCTCCGGGGCACGGCGTTGGCCGGGTAAGGCCGTTGGAAGTATAGGGGAGTGCGCTTTGGAGATAATGCGGCGCATTACTACCGATGCGAGGTCATACGTGAAACGCCGTCAATTTTCTGTCCAGCTCGCCGCCGCCAGCCTGGGCTTGCCTTTTTTGAACACCGCTCAAGCGCAAGCAGCGCCCACGGAGGGCACTGAGTACATGAAGATGCGCACCCCGGTGCCAGTCACGCCGCCCGCCGGCAAGGTCGAGGTGGTGGAGTTCTTCTCCTATGCCTGTCCACATTGCGCAGAGTTCGAACCCGCGCTGGATGCCTGGATCAAAAAGCTGCCGCCTGAGGTGTACTTTCACCGCGTTCCCGTCCCGTTTCTGGCCAATATGGCGAATTTCCAGCCGCTGTACTACGCGCTGGAAGAATTGCGCCTGGTCGACACGCTGCAGGCAAAGATTTTCAAGGCCGTTCACCAGGACGGCCAGCGCCTTGCAACACCCGATGAGATCGCCGCCTTTTTGACGAAAAGCGGCGTCGATGCCACCAAGGTCATGGCCGCGTTCAATTCCTTTGGTGTGCGCAGCAAAGTGATGCGCGGTACCCAACTGGTCAACGAATATCAGCTGGAGTCAGTGCCCATGCTCGCGGTGCAGGGTCGGTACCAGACCTCGCCGGCGATGGCCCGCAGCAGCGAAGGCGCCCTGCGCACGACCAGCTTTTTGGTGCAACGGGTGCGCAGCGGCAAATAAACGGTACGCCGCGCTGGCTCAGCGGTTGTCCGCAGCCCAGCAGTTGGCCTCGGTGCGCAGATCGTTGTGCACCCAGTATTCGTTGCCGCCCGCAAGCTGGAAGACACCGCCCAGGCTGGCCGCAGCGGCCACGCGGTGGCCAGCGCCCAACGCTTGTTCGCAGGCCTTGTCGGCTGCGCTGCGGGTGGCGAAATCGCTGCCACGGAAGGCGTCCGGTGTGGCCGACACCTCCAGCCACCGGCTGTTGCCTTCATCGACCACGACTCCACACGCCAGTGGCCGAGGTGTAGCGCAGTTCTGCGGTTTGACACACTTAAAGCCACAGTTGTTCAGATCGGCTGGCGTCGCAGGTACCGCCACTACGCTACCTGACGCACCGGTCGATGCGGGAAAGCCGCCGAGCACGCGGGCATTGGCTTCCAATTGGGCCGGAATGTCGGCCTCGGACTTCAACACCTCGCCACGGCAAAACCGGCCCACTTGCACTGGAGAAGTAGCGCTCACGCAGTCATAGAAAATGCCGTTGTCTGAGCGCACCAGTGGCACATACGTCAGGCGCACCGCGCGTCCGTCCACCTTGGCATCCAGTTCCACCAGGAGCGTGGTGTCGGCTTGCAGTGACCAGGCCTTGACGCCGCTGTTCTTGGGCACAGCGGGCAGGGCCCAATCGCCTGGCCCGGCGGGTTTCTTGTTTTTCATGAAGTACTGCATCAGCGGCCGCATCAGCACGGCCGAGTTCTCGGCAGACCAGGTCTCGTAGCGCTCCAGATTGATGCGCGAAGACTCTGACCCCAGCCGACTCCAGCTAAACAGTATCAGCAGCGGTACACATACCGCCAGCAGCAAACCCCATCCCCGCATCCGTGTCATCGTCCGTTCCTTTTTTCAGTGGGTAGTCGCTGCCATGCGCAGTCTTCGCGCTTCGTTCTCGGCCCGTGCATCGTCAATCTCGCGCAGCACGGCCTGCATGTCTACATTGGCGGTGGAGCGTTCGAAGTGGCCGGTCAGCGGTGTTTCGTTGCTGAGCAGGCCGCCCTGGTAAAGGCTCCAGATCTCGGGGCCAAAGTCGGTCTTCAAAAGCTCCGGCGCAAACTGGCCAAAGAAGTCACGCAAGTTCGCTACGTCGCGCAACAGCATGCGTTGTGCGTGGTTGTTGCCGGCGGCGTCAACCGCCTGCGGTAAATCAATGATCACCGGGAAGTCGACATCGTCTGCGCTTGCCAGCAGGATGTTGAACTCTGACAAATCTCCGTGCACCACGCCGGCGCCGAGCATGCGTACCACTTCGCCAATCAGCGTCGCGTGGTGTTGCAGCGCTTGTTCCGCGGTGAATGCCACATCGTTGAGTCGTGGCGCGGCATCGCCATTCGCATCGGTCACCAGCTCCATCAGCAAGATCCCGTCATGGAAGTTGTAGGGCTGCGGTACGCGTACGCCAGCCGCAGCCAGCCGGTACAGCGCGTCCACCTCGGCGTTTTGCCAGGCGGCCTCCTGCTCCTGGCGGCCAAACTTCGTGCCTTTGGCCATGGCGCGCGCGGAGCGTGAATTCTTAACTTTGCGGTTCTCGGTGTAATCCACTGCCTGTCGAAAGCTGCGGTTGTTGGCTTCCTTGTAGATCTTGGCGCAGCGCGTGTCGTCACCCACACGCACCACAAACACCATGGCTTCCTTGCCACTCATCAGCTGGCGTACCACCGTATCGATCAGGCCTTCTTCAATCAGGGCTTGGAGGCGTGGCGGAGCTTTCATACAGCTAATGTACGCGGCTGCACCTTGGGGCGGCCTGGATCAGGGCCGCAACTGCCATGTACCTGCAGCTTATGCGGGAATGGACACCATCCAGCCCACACCAAATTTGTCTTCCACCATGCCAAAACATGGCGACCAGAAAGTCTTGGCCAGCGGCATCTTCACATGGCCTTCGTCGGCCAGCGCGTTGAAGAAGCGCGTGGCTTGCGCAATGTCGTCTGCGGTGACCGACAGCGTGAAGCCCTTGAAGTCACCAGCCACATTGCTGTTGCCGTCAGACACCATGACGTCGGTCTTGCCGAAGCGCAAGGTCGCATGTGTCACTTTTTCTTCGAAACCCGCAGGCAGCATGCCGGGTGGCGTGGACTCGGGGGTTTCGTTGTTGCGCATCAGAAATTGCAATTCGGCATCGAGCGCTTTTTTGTAGAAGTCGATCGCTTCGTCGCAGCGACCATTGAAAAACAGATAGGCTCCAACTTCCATGTCGTTCTCCTTTCACAACAAAAACGCCTGTTTACACCCGTAGAACGTGCGTAAACAGCTATCAAATCAGGAGCGAGCGGGAATCACCAAGCCGCGCACCACGGCCGGTCGTTCCACAAACGCCGCCAATACGCGCGCCACG
Source organism: Rhodoferax sp. P2_H8_2 (assembly GCF_056403235.1). Taxonomy (NCBI): domain Bacteria; kingdom Pseudomonadati; phylum Pseudomonadota; class Betaproteobacteria; order Burkholderiales; family Comamonadaceae; genus Rhodoferax; species Rhodoferax sp. P2_H8_2. Next base: position 207,497 of record NZ_JBFUFW010000003.1, on the reverse strand, counting down.
TTCGGGAAATCGGCAAAGCCCACCAGATCGCCCGCTCCGTAAAAACCAATCAGATTTCGAACCCACGGAAAAATCGCAATGTCTGCAATCGTGTATTCGTCGCCCATGATCCAATTGCGCCCGGTCAGGCGCTGCTCCAGCACGGCCAGCAAACGCTTGGATTCGTTCACATAACGGTCGCGCGGGCGCTTGTCTTCAAAGTCTTTGCCCGCAAACTTGTGGAAAAAACCGAGTTGCCCAAACATCGGCCCGATGCCGCCCATCTGGAACATCACCCATTGCAGCGTTTCGTAGCGGCCTGCGGCGTCCTTGGGAATGAACTGCCCGGTCTTCTCGGCCAGGTACACCAGGATCGCACCCGACTCGAACAGTGCCAGTGGCTTGCCGTCGGGACCATTCGGGTCCAGGATCGCCGGGATCTTGTTGTTCGGGTTCAGCGACAGAAACGCGGGCGACATCTGGTCGTTGGTTTCAAAGCTCACCAGGTGCGACTCGTAGGGCAGACCGATTTCTTCCAACAGGATGGACACCTTCACACCATTGGGCGTGGGCAGCGAATAGAGCTGCAGCCGCTCAGGGTGCTGCGCGGGCCATTTGGCGGTGATGGGATGGGTGAAGGGGGTGGTGGTTGCAGTAGTCATGGCAAGGATTCTGGCGAAAAAGCAATTTGCCTACTTGGCCAAGGTCTTCGCATCGCGCACCAGTTGGCCGCAATCGCTGTCGGCGCCAGGGCCGGCGTCAACCAGCGGGATCAGCGCCAAAAATGGATTGATGATGCCCAGGGCGACAGCACCCGCCGCGCGTATCGCGACCTGGCCCTTGTCCACGCCCACATTCGGCTTGGCGAAGTTGCCGCGCACATAGATCGGGCTGCGCAGCGCCACCGGGCTGGTGTTCTTGGTCCGCTGGTTCAGCAGCAGGTTGAATTGCTCCTGCTGCAAGTCAATGCTGCCGCTGCCAAACAGCGTGGTCACTTCGGTGTCAAACACCAGTGCATTGGTCTGCATGATGCCCTGCTTCACATCAAAGTCAGCCACTACACAGCGCAACTTGACCTGCTTGTCGCCAGTCAATGTGAGTGTCAGGATTTCCCATACGTGCAGGCCCGCCTTCTCCATCAGCATGCGGCTGATTTCCCCGCCGGATACGACCACCCCCATCTTGCCGTTGGACGCGCCCAATATGCTGCCAACCGAGTTGCCGCTACCCGACAAATCAAAGTCACCGTTGAGCTCCCCCAGGCTTTTCTTGGTCAACTCGACCGTGGGGAACAGCTTGGACAGCAGCAGCTTGCGTGCGCGAAACTTGGCTTTCGCCTGGATCGGTTTGGCTTTGCCATCCAGCGTGATGTTGGCGCGCAATGTGCCACCCGCAAAGCCGAATTCCAGTGGCTCCAGTGTCAACACCTCGTCCTGCATCTTCAGGTGCACTTGCAGGTCTTCAATCGGCAACTCCTTGGCGCGCGCAACCGTCTTGGCCTGCAGCTTCACGTCCGCGTCCACCGAATCCCAGCGCTCGGTATGGAACGGCATATCGGGCAACACACGCGCTTTCGGCGGCGTCTGTACAGGCGCCGACGTCGCGGGCGCTGGAGGTTGTGCAGCGGCTTGTGCTTGCGCCACGCTGCCGGGCCGCGAGCCAATCATGGGTCCCAAATCGTCCAGCGCCAGAGTTTCTGAACGCAGATCGCCGGTCAACATCGGGCGCTTGCCACCGGTGACCACTTGCACAAAGCCTGCGATATCGCTGGCCCCAACGCGCCCGGTGAATTTCTCGTAGCGCCAAGTCGTGTCGTGGTGCAGCAGGTGGCCCTCGGTCGTGTACGGCTTGGTCACCGGGAACGCAATGCCCAAGAGCGGATACAGCTGCTCCAGGCTCTCGCCCTTCAGCGCCATCTGCATGTCTACCGCAGTCAGTGCCAGGAGGCCGGTCACGGTGCCGTCCAACTTCAATTGCGTGCGCCCAAATGTCGCCTCGCCCTTCAGCGGATAAGGCTGTGTGGTGTCGCGCAGCGCCAGCACCGGGCCGCCCTTGCCTTGCGCCTTGAGAGGCACTCCGCGGAACTGGCCTTGCGCGGTAAAGCTCAAGTCGGTTGCGCCCTCGCTGGCGGTTGCGTTCGATGTAGACAGCTCGCTGCGTATGCTGGTTTTTTCCGCTTTGTCGTCATAGCCCAGTGTGCCGTGGTCCAGCAAAATACGGCCGTACCAGATGCGCGCGTCCTCATCCTGTTGACCCAGGTCCAGCAGCCAGCTCTTGCGTCCATCCGCTGCCTGCTCCAGAAACACCGCCGCATGGTCCAGCACCACTTCCGGGAGCGCGACCTTGCGCACAAACAGTTGCGACAGGTCCAACGCGACTTCCACGCCCTGCGCGGACAGCATTTTTTTCTCTTGCGCCCAATCAGGATTGGCAAACTCCACACCGTCAGCGCGCAGGCGCGCCACGGGCCAGCCGAACTTCACGGTCAGGTCGCCCTCAATCTGCAGCGCACGCCCGGTCTTTTCCTGCACGTAGTTTTCCAGCGGCTTGCGCGCCCAGTTCCAGCCATACAGCGAGATCAGCAGCACGACGATCAGGATCAAGGTCACCAGACCGGAGATGACCACGGCAAGAGCGCGAAGCAAGGTAGAAGGTTTCATGATGGTGTTGTCCTCGGTTGTTCCGCCACGAATTGCGCCAGCTCAGCCAATACCGTTTGCACGGCTTTGTTGGCGGCTGCCACGCCACTTTGCGGCGTGTCGGTGGCAGATGCGGCCTCGCCGCGGAACTCGCGCCATGCCAGCACACGGCGCGTCTGGTTGTCCAGCAAAAAGGCGCGCAGTGTGAACTGCACTTTGCTGGGGCTGGTCTGAAAATTGTGTTGCAGCTGGACGATCTCCGTCTCCAGACGTACGTCACCGGTCGCGCCCGCAGGCATCACCACCACCGCGCCAAAAACACCCGTGTTTTGCATGGCAGTGGCCAGCAATGGCCCCAGCATGCGTGCTGGTGTATCTACCCATTCGCTGCGCGCAAAGTATTCCAGCTGGTGGTCATTGCGTACATAGATGATGCGTTGGTGGTCAAAGCCCGCAGCAGCACGCGTGGGCGTGATGATCAGCGTGGGCAGCTTGCGCATAGTGCCGTCGCTTGCACGCGGTAGGGCACTGGCAGGTGCAGCCTCCAGCGCATAAAACGCAGGTGGCTCCACGGTGCTGGGCTTGAGCAGACTGCAAGCGCTCAAGGCCGCAACGCCCAGCGCTGCAAGCAGGCGCGTGGCCCGCCAAGAGTAAGTGTTGTGGGTCATCGCGCCCCTCCTGTTTCGCCGGGGCCTTCAGGCACCGGTGTACGTCCAAAAATCAGGCCACGCGGATCGCGCCGGGTCTGGTCGGTCAACTGGCGCAGCGAGCCGCTCAGCGTGCTCAGCTCGCCCAGCAGACGCTCCAGCTCGGGCAGCGTTTCCATGCTGAAGTGCTTCACATCGGCACCAATCACATCCACAGTCTTGCCCGCGCTGACGCTGGTTTTGGAGACCTCGGTGCCCATCTTGTCTATCGAGTCCGCGGCCCGGTTCACGCGGTCGGCCAGGTCCGTCAGCTTGGCGCTGGCCTGCGCGGTGTTCTTCAATGTGGTGGCGCCATCGACCAGGCCGCTGTCTATCTTGTCTTTGCGCGCGGCCACGGTGCGCGTCACGACCGCGATGTCTGCCAGCGCGCTGCGAAACGCCGCCTGGTTCTCGGGGCTCAGGATCGCGCTGATGCTGGTGGAGGTGCTGTCCAGTTTGGCCAGCACACTGGTGAGTATGTTTTCCAGACGCGCCGCCAGCGAAGGCTTGGTCTGGATTTGCGGGTATCTTTCATCGCCCTTGGCCACCAGCGTGGGCGATGTCACGCTGCCGCCGTTCAGCTCCACATAGGCAATGCCGGTCAGCCCCTGCGTCCGCAGCACCGCAATCGTGTCTTCCTTGACTGGCGTGCCGCGCTCAATCGCGAACAGCAGGTTCACGCGCTGCGGGTTGGTCCTGTCCAGTGAGATGGTCTGCACCTTGCCCACATCCACGCCGTTGTATTTGACCGGCGCGTCGATGTTCAGCCCCGCAACCGACTCGTCTTCCACGGCCAGGTAGACATCGTATTTTTTCTGCCATGCGCCGCCCGAGGCCAGCCACAGCAAGACGGCGACCAATACAGCGCCCAGTCCGAGGACGAATGCCCCGATCAGCGCATAGTTGACTTTGGTTTCTATGATGGCTCCCCGGCAAGCTCTTTGGCTTGCGTTTGTGTTTGTATTTGTGTCTTTGCGCCGGCCTGTCCTTGCGCAGTACGTGCGCGCGGCCCTTCAAAAAATGCACGTACGGCGGGCTTGTCGCTTTTCTCCAGCTCGGCCATAGCGCCCACCGCTTGCACCGTGCCGTCAGCCAACACCGCCACGCGGTCGGCCACTTGCCAGAGCATGTCCAGGTCGTGCGTGATCACCACCACCGTCAGGTTCAGCGTGTCGCGCAGCGTGCGCACCAGTTCGTCAATGCCTTCGGCGCTTTGTGGGTCCAGCCCTGCCGTGGGCTCGTCCAGAAACAAAAGCTCCGGCTCCAGCACCAAGGCGCGTGCCAGCGCGGCGCGCTTCAACATGCCGCCGCTCAATTCGGAAGGTAATTGGTCAGCCACTTCGGCAGCCAGTCCCACGGCCTCCAGCTTCGCGCGTGCGATGGTGTCGACTTCTGCGTCGCTCATCGTGCGGTGTTCGCGCAATGGCAAGCCGATGTTCTCCAATACGTTGAGCGAACCAAACAGGCCGCCATGCTGAAACAGCACACCAAAGCGCTGGCGTAGCGCAAGTGCCGCGTCGTCATCCATATCCGCCAAATTGGTGTCCAGCACGCGCACCGTACCTTCGCTGGGCGTTTGCAACAAAATCATTTCGCGCAGCAACGTTGATTTGCCGGTACCGCTGCCACCAATCACGGCGAACACTTCGGCCTTGCGTATTTGCAAATTAATCCCGTTGTGCACCACATGGCTGCCAAAGCGCGTGACCACGCCCTGCATTTCAATCGCCATGTCGGAGGTGTTGGTTGGGGTGGTCGGCGCTGGCATGTCAGAGATCCAGAATGCTGAAGGCGATCGAGAACAGTGCGTCCGCAAGAATCACCAGAAAGATGGACTGCACCACCGCGCGCGTGGTTTGCCGCCCCACGCTGTCGGCCCCGCCCTTGGTGCGAAAGCCTTGAAAGCAGCCGATGACAGAAATGATTACGGCAAACACTGGCGCCTTGCCAATGCCCACCATGTACGAAGTCGTGCTCACCGCATGCGGGAACCGGTCCAGAAACGCGCTGAAGCTGATGCCCAGTTGTGCGCGCGCCATCAGCATGCCGCCCGCAACGCCCAGCACGTCGGCAAATACGGTCAGCAATGGCATCGCAATCAGCAGCGCAATCAGCTTGGGCAGCACCAGCATTTCCAGCGGGGCAATGCCCAGCGTGCGCATCGCATCCACCTCTTGCGTCACCTGCATCGTGCCGATCTGCGCGGCGTAGGCCGAGCCGGAGCGCCCGGCAATGATGATCGCGCTCATCAGCGGCGCAAACTCGCGCAGCATCGACAAGCCTACGAGGTCAGTGACGTAAATATTGGCGCCGTACTGGCGCAACTGGTCCGCACCCTGGTAGGCCACCACGATGCCCAGCAGAAACGACAGCAGGCCCACGATGGGCAGCGCGTCCAGCCCGGCCGTGCGCAGATTGAAAAGAATCGGCCGCCAGCGAATACGTGGCGGATGTGTCACCCAACCCAGCAGGGCCAGCGCACTCTCGCCCACAAAGCTGAGCAACGCAAAGCACTGCTCCCATGCGCTCGCCGCACCTTTGCCCACACTTTCCAGTGTCGGGAACGCCGGTGCTGCGGTGTCTGCCATGCGAATCAACGCAGGCCGAACAGACCCACCAGCCCAATGATGATCAGGTACAGCGCCACGATGTAGTTCAACAGGCGCGGCACGACCAGGATAAGAACCCCAGCGATCAACGAGATCATGGGCGTCAGGACGAGATTCATGTTCATGGGAACTCCACAGAAAGGAGTCCATCGTGCTGTGTCGGGGCTTTTATTTCTGTGCGCTGCACCACCAAGCTACGTGCTTCACCGTACAGAAATGCAAACCGTTGCATCGCACCATTGCCATGTTGCAACCAAATTTCGAGGTCCCGCCATGCACCACGTCACCACCCCCGACAAAACCACGCTCTACGTCAAGGACTGGGGCGCAGGCAAGCCCGTCATCCTGATGTCCGGCTGGCCTTTCTCTTCTGACAGTTGGGACGATCAGGCCATGGTTCTGGCAGGCTCCGGCTACCGTGTCATCGCATACGACCGCCGTGGCTTTGGCCGCTCGTCGCAGCCCTGGGGCCCGTATGACTACGACACGCTGGCCGATGATCTGGCCACAGTCATTACGCAAACTGGTGCCGTCGATGCGACGCTGGTCGGCTTCTCGATGGGCGGTGGCGAAGTCGCGCGCTACATGTCGCGCCACGGTGGCAAGTCGGTCGTCAAGGCCGCGCTGATTTCTTCCATCGTGCCCTGCATGCTGCAGTCCGACAGCAACCCCTCGGGTGTGGAGCAAGCCGCGTTTGATGGCATGGCTGAGCAAATGCGTACCGATCGCGCGCAGTTTTTCCACGGTTTCTTCAAAGACTTTTTTGGCGTGAGTCTGCTGTCGCACCCGGTCAGCGCCGAGTTGATTGACTGGGCGCGCAGCCAGGCGATGCAAGCCAGTCTGCGTGCTACGCTGGAATGCGCGAAGTCGTTTGCCACGACCGACTTCCGCGGTGAACTCTCGGCCTTCAACGTGCCTACATTGATCATCCATGGCACAGAAGACGCCACCGTCCCCATCGCCGCCACGGCTCGCCCCGCGCACGCAGGTATCGCCCAATCCACACTGATTGAATACGACGGCGCGCCGCACGGCCTTTTCGCCACGCACAAGCACCGCCTGAGCGAAGACCTGCTGGACTTCATTCGCCGATAAGCGCCAGGGAGCTAACCACCATGCCGCAAAAAGCCTGGAGCGCCAAACGCGAACGCCAATACGCGCACATCAAAGAGAGTCTGCTGGAGCGCGGCAAGCCCAAGCCACTGGCCGAAGAGATCGCTGCCCGCGTCGTTAACAAGGAGCGCGCGCAGCATGGCGAATCCAAAGAGGCCAGCGCCTCGTCGCTCAACGACATGTCATCCGGTCGCCGCGGCGGCCTGCGCTCGCACAAAGGTGCGGGCGGGCGTACCGTGCTGCAGTTGCGCAATGAGGCGCGTCAGCGCGGCATCAAGGGCCGTTCAGCGATGAACAAGGCGCAACTGGAAAAAGCATTGAAGCGCTAACTGCCCCTGTTTTAGGTTCTTGCAGCTTGATACTGTTGATAAAAACAGTACCATTACGGCATGATCCCGCTCTCCCTTTTTGACGACCCGCCACCCGAAGCAGACGCCGCGCGCGTAGACATGTCGCCCGGCGCGGTGCTAATGCGCGGATACCTGGGCGAGGGCGATGCGGAGTTGTTGCAGGCAGTGGAGTCGGTGATGGCGCAATCGCCGCCGAAGCATTGGCAGACGCCGAGCGGGCATTTCATGTCGGTGGCCACCACGCGCTGCGGCCCGGTCGGTTGGGTGCCAGGGCCTGACGGTTACCACTACGCTGCGCAGCACCCACGTACCGGCGAGCATTGGCCCGCGATGCCCGGCTGCATGATGGACTTCGCGATTGCCGCCGCTACCGACGCCGGCTACCCAGACTTCGTGCCCGACTCCTGTTTGATCAACCTCTATGTGCCCGGCGCCAAGTTGGGTATGCACCAGGACAAAGACGAACGCGATCTGCGTGCGCCTGTCGTCTCGCTATCGCTGGGCTTACCGGCCACGTTTTTGTGGGGCGGCTTTGAACGCGTGGGCAGCCCCGAGCGTTATCGGTTGGTGCATGGCGATGTGGTGGTGTGGGGCGGGCCGTCGCGCTTGCGGTATCACGGTGTGTTGCCGCTGGCCGATGGCGAGCATGCGCTGGTGGGGCGTCGCCGTTTGAACGTGACGTTTCGCCGCGTGTGGCCGCCAGAAATGTCACCGCGTTAACTGCGGCCCTGGGGCTGTTTTGCCCTGCTTATTGGTCTTGCTTATATTCTGCGCCGGCGCACAATGCGAGCAGAACCATAGAGGAGACAAAAATGAGCAACCTCACAATCGGTGCCAAGCTCAAGGCCGCGTTCGCCGCGGTTGCGTTGTTGGCAATTCTTCAAGGCATGTTCGCGCTGCAGCGTGTCTCCATCCTGCATGACTCGGTCTCTGATCTGGCCGACAACGTATTGCCCAGTATCGTCCTGCTGTACAAGGCGCAGGGCAAGATGAACGACATGCGACGGCTAGAAACGCAGATGCTGCTGGCGGAAGACAAAGAGGTGGCCGCGCTCAAGACGCGCATTGAAACTGCCTATTCCGATGGCCAGGCACTGCTCAAGCAATACGAGCCCATGATCGTGGACAACGAAGACAAGCGCCTGTTTGGCGATGTGAGCACCAAGTTTGAGGCGTACCGCAACGTCAGCACCAAACTCGCGGCGCTGGCAGCCGGTGGCGAAGAAGGCCGCAAGAACGCGACAGCGCTGTTGTTTGCCGATTCGCGTGCCACCTACACCGCCTCCAGCACGGCCTTTGCCGAGCACGTCAAATACAACGAAAAGCTGGCCACACAATCGGGTGACCACGGCAAGACCGCTGCCAACGCCGCCAAGACAGGCACCTGGGTCGCGCTGGTCATCGTCGTCGTGCTCGCTGGCATCCTGGGCCTCACGGCAACCAATATGGTGGTGGGGCCGGTGAACCGGGCCACTGCTGCGGCCTCTGCCGTTGCCGCCGGTGATTTGACGCAAAGCATTGTGAGCCGCGGTGGCGACGAGCTGGCCAAGCTGTTGCGCAATATCAGCGAGATGCAGCAAAGCCTGATCAAGACAGTCTCTTCGGTGCGCAGCGGCGCTGAAGGGGTATCCACCGCCAGTGCCGAAATTGCGCAAGGCAACCAGGATCTGTCATCGCGTACCGAGAGCCAGGCCAGTGCGCTCGAAGAAACCGCCGCCAGCATGGAAGAACTCTCCGCCACCGTGAAGCAAAACGCCGACAGCGCGCAGCTGGCCAACAAGCTCGCGCAAAGCGCCAGCACTGTCGCCATTCAGGGCGGTCAAGTGGTGGGCCAGGTGGTCGAGACCATGAAAGGCATCAACGAATCGTCGCGCAAGATCTCCGACATCATCAGCGTCATCGACGGTATTGCGTTCCAGACCAACATCCTGGCGCTCAATGCGGCAGTAGAAGCTGCCCGTGCCGGTGAGCAGGGCCGCGGCTTTGCAGTGGTGGCTTCCGAAGTGCGCAGCCTGGCCGGACGTTCTGCCGAAGCCGCGAAGGAAATCAAGAGCCTGATCGGTGCCAGCGTGGAGCGCGTGGAGCAAGGCACGACGCTGGTCGACAAGGCCGGCGAAACCATGACCGAGGTGGTTGCCAGCATCCGCCGTGTGACTGACATCATGGGCGAGATCAGCGCCGCCAGCAGCGAGCAATCGCAAGGTGTTTCACAAGTCGGCGAGGCCGTGCAACAAATGGATCAGGTCACCCAGCAAAACGCCGCGCTGGTGGAAGAAATGGCCGCTGCAGCCAGCAGCCTGAAGGCGCAGGCCGCCGATCTGGTGCAGGTCGTGTCGGTCTTCAAGCTCGATGACAACGCTGCTGCGATGGCGCCGCGCCACAGTGCGCCGCGCAGTATCCCGCGCGCGCCCGCTGCCTTTGGCAGCAACCCCACAGCCCGCGCCGGCAAGCCCATGTCCGAGCGCATGGGCGCCAAGGCGCCAAGTCCGAGCCCGAGCCCGCAGGCTCCCCGCAAGCTTTCAGCGCCTGTCGCCGCCGCCAAAGTCTCCAAGCCCGCTGCTGGCGATGAAGACGACTGGACGACCTTCTAAGCCGCTCGCCGCCGCGTTAAGCCTTAGTTACTTCCGCGTTTGACGACGGACCAACCGGCTTGCCGGTTGACCTTGTTGTTCTCGTATTCCCAGATCGTGCCGCAGCGCTCGCAGCGGTATTTGGTGTGCACCACCGTGCCGTGCCGGTGCGCTACGGAGCGGTTGGTGCCCTGCATCAGCTCTGGGTGCCCTTTGGTGCCGCGCCAGTTGCGCTGAATGCCCGCGCACGACTCGCACAGGCCTTCGTTGTCGTTGGCTATGGGTTCTGGCTTGGGGCTGGTTTCTTGGTTCATGGGGTAGATTGTCCTCCACTGCCCGTGAGCGTGGGCTGTATCAAGCCGGCCAGCCGCCGCACTGTCATCTCCACAAACGCTGTCACCGCGCGCGGCACATGGCGCCGGCTTGGGTAAACCACATACAGATTCCCCACGCTGCTGGCCACGCCCGGCAATACCGGCACCAACGTGCCCGACTGCAAGCTGTCTTGCAACGAGCCCATCGGTAACAGGCAAATGCCCAGGCCACCAAGTGCCGCTTTCTTCTGTGCGGGCCCGGTGCTGGCGCTGAACCGCCCGCTCACCGCAACCTGCACCGGGCCGTCGGGCCCCACCAGTCGCCATGTGGTCGGCCCGCTTTGGCCCACTGCGCGAATGCAATCGTGCGCTGCCAGATCGTCCACCGTGCGCGGCGTGCCGCGCGCAGCCAGGTAGGCGGGGCTGGCCGCCAGCGTCAAGTAGCCACTGGCCACCTTGCGCGCCACCAGGCTGGAGTCGGGCAGCTCCGCGCTGCCGCGAAACGCCACGTCGATGCCCTCGCCGATGAAGTCCGCCATGGCATCACTCAATACAAACTCCAGCTGCACGCCGGGGTAGCTGTCCAAAAACTCCGTCACCCACTCCATCGGGAAGAAATCAAAAAACCCGGCCGATGCCGCCACGCGGATAGGGCCCTTGGGCGCCTGGTTGTCACCGGCCAACTGGCTGGCCGCGTTGTTCAGCGCGTCAATCTGCGCGGCGCATTGGTCAAACAGTGTGCGGCCTGCATCCGTGAGCGTCAGCTTGCGGGTCGTGCGTTGCAGCAGGCGCGCTTGCAACGTGTCTTCCAGCTGCGCCACCTGGCGGCTCAGCGTGGTCGGCGGCATGCCCAGGCGGCGCGACGCTTCGGCAAAGCTCCCGGCTTGCACCACCTGCACAAACAGCGCCATCTGGTTCAGGTCAAGCATGGCAATGGCCCCCACGGTCGCCCACTTCGTGTGCATCCCTGCCCCCCAAAGGGGGCTGTTTCCCCTTGGGGCGGCCCGGCGGTGATTCCTAACGAAAACGGCATAGTGAATGTCAATTGTGGCGTCTACACAAGTAATAGGGCAAGCCCTAATCTTCAGACATCGCATTCATTCACCGCTTCAGGAGCCACACCATGTCTGAAACCGCAACCGTTCAATCAACCGCCCAGCGCGCCATCGTCCACCAAACCCGCGGCAGCACGCATGGCGCCATCACGCGGCTGGTCAGCCCGTCCGATCTGGGCGAAGTGCTCAAGCCCTTTATCTTTCTGGATCGCTTTGAAGTGGCCGCTGGCGGCCAGCCGCCGCGCTTTGGCATGCACCCGCATTCCGGCATCGCCACGCTCACGTACCTCATGTCCGGCCAGACCGCCTACGAAGACACCACCGGCGAGAGCGGCGCGAAGGGCGCGCTGCCCAATGGCGGTGTCGAATGGATGATGGCCGGCGGCGGCGTGTGGCACACCGGCGCGCCTGACAACACCGAGCGTGTGCTCGGCTTCCAGCTCTGGGTGGCGATGCCGCCCGCGCTGGAGTTGGCCGAAGCCCACAGCATCTACCTCGGCCCGCAAGACGTTCCCCACGCAGGCCCTGCGCGCGTGCTGCTAGGTGCGTACGAAGGCAAGGTCAGCCCCATCCCCGCACCGTCCGACATGACGTACCTCGGCGTACACCTCAAGGCCGGAGAGACCTGGCGCTTCGAGCCGCCTGCGGGTCACACCGTCGCGTGGGTGGCGATCGGCGAAGGCGCGCTCACTGCGCCCGCAAGCTTGCGCACGGGCGATCTCGCCGTGTTTGACGACGCAGGCGGCGCCATCACGTTCGACGCAAAAACCGACACGGCCTTTGTGCTCGGCTCCGGCGTGCAGCATCCGCATGATTTGTTCATGGGGCCGTACTCGGTGCACACCAGCGAAGACGCTTTGCACCGCGGCCAGGCTGGCATCCGCGAGCGTGCGGTTCTGCTGCGCCAGCAGGGTCGCCTGTAAATTAGGTGCCAAATTGGCCTGCAAGCCGCATAAAACGTGCGTGAGCAGCTACTAAAGTTGTAGCAACTCGAGGCTGGGTTGGATCAGGCCGACAGACTCGCAGCCAGGGTCGAAGGCACCAAGTCCATCGGCGCAGAGTCGCGCGCCGCCGTCTCCGCCGCAAAGTTCACGCGGTCGCGCCCCAGGTGTTTGGCCTGGTACAGCGCCTTGTCCGCGCGCGCTATCAACGCAGAAGGCTCCAGCTCCGCGCTGGGCTGCATCACGGCCACGCCTGCGCTGATGGACACCCGTTGCAGGCCCGATTGCAGATGCGCCAAGTCCAGCGCGGCAACACCATCACGAATGCGCGTTGCCAGGTTGGTCGCGCCGGTGGCGTCGGTATTGGGCAGGATCACCGCGAACTCTTCGCCGCCGTAGCGCGCCGCCAAGTCACCCGGCCGCGCGCCCTGCGTGGCAATCACCCCCGCTACTTTGCGCAGGCAGTCATCGCCACTCAGATGTCCGTAGGTGTCGTTGTAGAGCTTGAAGTGGTCCACATCCAGCATCAGCAAAGCCAGCGGCTGCTGAAGGCGCTGGGCGCGCCGCCATTCGGTGGCCAGCATCTCATCAAACGTGCGCCGGTTCGCCAAGCCCGTCAGGCCATCGCGGCTGGCCAGTTGCGCCAGCATCGTGTTGACCTGCCGCAGGCGGCGGTACAGCAATGTCAGGTCCACATAGAGCGACATCAGCACCACCATCGATGTGAACAGGCTGCCCACCTTGGCCATATACCAGCCTACCGAGAACCGGTTGGTGCCATGGAACGTCAGCCACACATCCATGCAGGCTGCGATCATGCCCACCGTCAGCCAGACTTGCTCCGACGTCTTGTCCGTGATGCGCAGGATATTGAACAGCGCCACTACGTTGATGGCCAGCACGCCCCAGGCGATGCCCTGCATCGGGCCTTCAAAAAAGGTCTTGCCGTTGACCAGCAACGCGGGCAACCAGGGCAGGCCAATCGTCCCCGCGCATGCCAGCAGCACCACCGCCACCAGCACGCTCGCGCTTTCGCGTATGGTCCAGGCGCGCTTGGCAGGCTTGCCCGCCGCCTTGCGGTGTATGCCTATCGAGTAACGCAAGATCAGCGCCGCAAAGCCGCCATGCCAGAAACACCACAGCCAGACCGCGCTGACCGGCTCACCGATGATGCTGCCGGTAACAAACGCGCCAGGAAACGCCGCCATCAGCGGCAAGAAAATTGCAGCCACATAGAGATAGGCCGACCCCAGCTTGACCGTATCCGCGCTGCGCTCGGCAACGCCCCGGTTAAACAGCAGCGCAGCAAGCAGAACATTGGTCACGATCATCGCTGTGCCAAATGCCGTCATGTAGCCGGGAACAGCAGGCCAGGGATAGTTGGCAAACGGCGTCAACACCACGCCCCAGACCACCAGCAGTACGCTGGTGACGACAGCAATCCGGCGCTGCCGTGCAGATACGCCAGACGGCTCGGCCGCCGGTGTGACCAGCGGCGCGGCCGGAATTTGTCCGTCCATGACACGCTTTCCAACAAAACGTATCGCCTGCCTGCGCCCATCTGTGGGGCGTCTGCCGATCTTTGTCGGCGGGGCGATTTCAGGATATGCCCCCTGTAACGGATTCTCCGCCCTTAGTTTGGGGAAGGCAAGCTAAGCCAAGGCCCGAAGTCGCAAATGCGCCGCACTCTGCGGATCGGCCGGCAACTGCCGCTTGGCCTGCAGGTAATGGTGCGTGAAAACATCCAGATACGCCTCCAGCGCCTGCGCCGCCAAAGACTCCCCGGCCAGCTCCAGGCACAGAGCGCCCACCTCGCTGGTGCAAAAGTGGTCATCGCGGCGGCTGCGGCGCAGCTTGTAGCGCGAGATCTGGTCGGAGGCCAGGCTCAACACCGGCAGCTTGTCCAGGTAGGGGCTCTTGCGAAACATCTTGCGTGCCTCGGGCCAGGTCGCGTCCAGCAAGATGAACAACGGCCGCTTTCCGCCAGACGTTTCCTTCACTTGTGTAACGACCCTCTCAGGCGCCACAAACTCTCCGGGGAACACCACATACGGCTGCCACTGCGGGTCCGCCAACAGCGCCAACAGCGCCGGGTCCACCTCGGTGCGCGCCCAACCAAACGCAAACGTGTCGCTCACCACATCGGCAATCAGCCAGCCCGTGTTGCTGGGCTTCAGCATCTCGATGTCCGCCATGATCAGGCACACGCCCGCGTTCGTCGCAACGTCCGGGCGCACGGCGCACAGGCAATGGCTGGTCACCAGGCGGCAGCCCGCGCAACGTGGCTTGTCGGCCCCGCCGCGGGCGAGAAAGGGCTTGGTGCTGCGCGCCAGCCGCGCGGTGCGCAGACGGGAGACAGCGTGGGGTGCGTAGGTCATTCACCCGAGTATCGCCCGGCCCCACGGCCACGCCCACCGTTCAGCGCCGCATCGCCCGCGCCTGCAGGTAAGCCAACGTCCCCACAAACCCGGCTTGCAACACCACATACGCCACCCCCAGCGCCGTCAGCGTCTGGAATTGCAGCTCCACCACCGCCACGCTGCCCACGACCCACAAGGCATTGCCCGCCACCAGCGTGCGCAAGCCAAGCAGCGGCACCTGCGGCCGCGCCAGCAGCACGGCGATCAGCGCCACAAACACCAGCACCACCACCGCGCTAGCCTGTATCAGCGCCGCGGGCAGGCCGTACAGATTGCCCAGAAACTCCGGCACCGCCAGTTGCATGGCGCCAGACGCGAGACCCGTTGCGCCGTCTATCCACAACACTGTGCGCAGCCACGCCGGATAACGCGTGTTGCCTTTGCCGGTGTCGGGGGCGGGAGTGAACGAATTGGAAGATGCGTAGCCAGTCATGGAGAACTCCTTTGCAGTTGAAGAAGCCTGCATGCTCCGGCTTGCGGTGCGGCGCGTCCATTACCTGGCAGGTCATGTCGGGTGAGCCACAAAGCGGGTTTGCAAAGCTAATATGCGCCCATGTCTGCCCTCCCTCCCACGTCTGCCACGCCTTCCACCACTGCGCACAGCAGCTTTGGCCAGCACCTGCGCCACTGGCGCCAGCACCGGCGCATGAGCCAACTCGATCTGTCGCACCAGGCCGATATCTCCACCCGCCACGTGAGTTTTCTGGAGACGGACCGCTCGGTCCCCAGCCGCGACATGGTGCTGCGCCTGGCCGAACGGCTGGACGTGCCTCTGCGCGAGCGCAACGCACTGCTCACCAGCGCCGGTTACGCCGCCATGTACCGCGAACGCCCGTTGGACCATCCCGACATGGCCGAGGCCCGCGCTGCGGTGGACTTGATACTGCGCTGCCACGAGCCCAACCCCGCGCTCGCGATGGACCGCCACTGGAACCTGGTGGCCGCCAACCGCATGGTCCCCGTGTTTCTGACCGACGTGGCGCCTGAGCTGCTGCAACACCCCGTCAACGTGCTGCGCCTGAGCCTGCACCCGCAAGGCCTCGCCCCGCGCATCCTCAACCTCGCGCAATGGAAGCACCACCTGTTTGCCCGCCTGCAACAGCAAATCCAGAACACCCAAGACGCGCAGCTCAAAGCGCTGATGGCCGAGCTGCACACCTACAGCGCCCACCACGCGCCCGACGGCCTACACCTGCAGGGCGAGACGCGTGGCGTGGTCATGCCGTTTCAGTTGCAAAGCACGCAGGGCGTGTTGAGCTTCATCAGCACCGTCACCATTTTTGGTTCGCCCATGGACATCACGCTGCAAGAGCTGGCGCTGGAAACCTTTTTGCCCGCGGACCCCTTCACCGCGCAGCAACTCGCGCTGCTCGCCCCCGCGCAGGCATGAGCCACCCCGACCTGCTGGCCGCAGAGGCCCTGGCCTACGCGCCCATCGGCCTTGCCTGCACCGATGTGTTGCCCGAGGCCGAGAGCGCCGACTACGCCGCCCACACCTTGCTGCTGGGCGGCCAGCGTGTGTGTTTTCGCGTTGCCAAAACCACGCCCACCAAAGTGGGCCAGTTCGTCACGCTGTGGAAACGCGTGGGCCGTGGCCCCATACAACCGTTTGACCTGGGCGACCCGGTCGACGTGTTTGTGGTCAGCGCCCGCAGCGGGCCCCAGTTCGGCCAGTTTGTGTTTCCCAAAGCCGCGCTCGCAGCGCGCGGCGTAGTGGCGAAAAACGGTGTGGGTGGCAAACGCGCCCTGCGCGTCTACCCGCCGTGGGACACCACCACCAGCCGACAGGCACAAGCCACGCAGGCCTGGCAACTCGCGTACTTTCTGGATTTGTCGGACGGCCTTGCAAATGGACACAGGGTGGACCTGGGGCGGGCCAAGGCGCTGCTGACGCCGCAGGCCTAGTCGGGGCGGATTAAGGCATAAAAACCGGCTGTAGCGCCCGTAGAATGTGCGTAACTAGCTATCAAATCGGGAGCAAGCCAGTGCGCCTCAGCTGGCCCGGGTGAACCTCTCAGGCCAGTTTAAAAGCCGCCACGGTACCGACCAGTTCCTGCGCCTGACCTTTGAGGCTCGACGCAGCGGCGGCCATCTCTTCCACCAGTGCGGCGTTCTGTTGCGTGACATGGTCCATTTGCTGCACGGCATCACCGATCTGGCTGACGCCCTGGCTCTGCTCCGTGCTGGCCGCGCTGATCTCGCCCATGATGTCCGTCACACGGCGAATCGAGCTGACTACCTCGTCCATGGTGCTTCCTGCCTGGTCAACCAGTGTCGAGCCTTCTTCAACCCGCTCCACACTCGCAGAGATCAGCGACTTGATTTCCTTGGCCGCTTCGGCGCTGCGCCCGGCCAGACTGCGCACTTCAGACGCCACCACTGCAAAGCCGCGGCCCTGCTCGCCGGCCCGCGCCGCCTCTACGGCCGCGTTCAACGCCAGGATGTTGGTCTGAAAAGCGATGCCGTCGATCACGCTGATGATCTCGACAATTTTTTTGGAGCTGTCGTTGATCCCCTTCATGGTGTTGACCACCCGGGCCACCACTTCGCCGCCCTTGACCGCGACCGTGCTTGCGCTTTGGGCCAACTGATTGGCCTGTTTGGCGTTGTCGGCATTCTGTGTGACGGTGGAGCCCAGCTCTTCCATCGAGGCCGCCGTCTCTTCCAGCGCGCTGGCCTGCTCTTCGGTGCGTTGGCTCAGGTCGTTGTTGCCTTGCGCAATCTGGGCGCTGGCCGTGGCAACGGAGGCAGAGCCATCGCGCACGGTCGACACCACCTTCACCAAGCTCTCCTGCATGTCTTTCATCGCGGCCAGCAATTGCCCGGTTTCATCTCGCGAGCTGACGTCAATGCGCGATGACAGATTGCCCGCAGCCACCGTTTGCGCCAAGCGCACAGCGGTGGTGATGGGTACCACCACAGAGCGGGTGATAAAAAAGGCGGCGGTAATGCCCGCTGCAATAGCCAAGGCGCTCAGCGCCAGCATCAACGTGCGCGCAGAGGTATAGCTCGCGTCCGCCGCGCTGGCCGCTTCTTCGCTCGATTTGGCCTCGAAGTCCACCAACTCGTTCAAGGTATTGAGCCAGGCCCGCTGCGCTGGCAAGGCCTCTTTCATCAGCACTTTGGTGGCCTCGTCATTTTTATCGAGCAAGCCCAGCTCCACCACCTTGGCCAAAGCCGGCTGGGCCTGGCCCTTCAGTTCCTTGATCTTGGAGAAGAGTTCCTTCTCCCTGGACGTTGTGCCCGCCTCGGTGTCAAACATCTTGCCGAGCTTCGCCTCTGCTGCTTCGTAATCGGTACGCACCTTTTGCAAGTCGTCGTTCACCGCTTTCATCTCTGCAGGGTCCGACAGCAAAACGATGTCGCGCACATCAGCGCCAGCCCGATTGACATCGACGCGCATGTCCACGGCCAGCTTGCTCTCGGGGTTGTTGACGTGGGTGATAAGCGCCGTCGCCTGATTGATCTGCGCCATGCGGCTGAGCCCCAGGCCCGCCACGCTGGCAAGCAGCAAGAGAACCACTCCGAAACACAGACCAAGGCGCGTGCCGATTTTGAGGTTTTTCATGAGCTTCCAGCTTTCAAACTTTGTGAGATCACCCTGCACCTAGTTTGCGACATTTGCCAAGGATGCGCAATGCTCAGCGGAAGACGACCTGGTTATCCACGCTGTACAAAACGCAGGCCTGCTTGGCCCGCTCTTCACAGCGCTTCAGCGCGACCGCGTTGGCGTCTTCCGCACTGCCCGATATCCAGGCCCAGTGTTGCCGCGAGGGCGATACCGCAAACGCCCGTGGTAAGTTCGCTTGCAGGTAGCGCTGGTATTGCTCACGCCCCGCGACCGTGGCCAGCGGCAGCTTGCTCAGGTCATCCAAGGCCGCATAACCGCTGGCCGGAAACTGCTGCGCGCGCAGCCGCTCGGGTAGCGCAGCTTGGTCGGGGCTGGATACGCGGTGTAAATCGGTCACCACGCCGCGCTCCAGCGCATTGGTGGCAATGGGCTCGCAGCTCGTCACCTTCTGCGCCGTCAGCCCGTCGCAGAAAAATACGCTGTTGCCCAACGCCGCTTTCACATCCGGGTGGAAAAAGTTGGCCGCGCCCTTGTTCTTCTTGATCGCGATCCAGCGCTGCACCAAGTCCGGGTCGGCCTTGCCGTCGGAGTATTTGATGATCCAGTTGTAGAGGCCGCCTTTGCCTACCGATTGCGGGTCCAGATTGCCGTTCGCGTCGTAGTGCCCATGGAAGCCCACATAGGTGCGGTCTGCCGGATAGTCGTCGCTGAAAAGCCGCGTCTTGCCACCCAGAAACATCCGCGAGCACGACGAGATGCAATAGCCCGAGACCACCGTCGTCACACTCGCCTCGCGCAGCAGCTCGCCCACGCGGTAACCCGTCCACGCATCGCCCCCGTGTGAGTTGCGCAAGACCACCGTGTCAATCTTCGGGTTGGCAGTAAAGGCATCCTTCACCAAGGCCAGCTCTGTGCCCGCTACGGGGCCGGACAGGATGATGGTGTTGCCATGCGTGGCCAGCTCCATGCCATGCGCCGCGTTGCCCGCGATGGTGGCAACGCTCAAGGCCGCTACGGCGCAGAGTCGGCGCAAGGTGGTTTGCCGCATGGTTGTCTCCGTATCGAAATGTGTGGGCATGTTGCACCGGCGCCTAGCGCGGCTTGGGCACAAAGCCAATCGTCAGCCCTTCGTTTGTCACCGTGATGCTGCCCGGCTGCATGCCCAGCGTATCGGGCAGCGTCAGGTCTTGCGGGCGCAGGCGGTGCAACACCACCTCCAGCAACGAGCCTTCTGCCAACGCCGGGCCATAGGCGTTGAGCAGTGTCACCACGTTCGGTTGCAGGCTGGGAAACTGCAGCCGCTTGAAGCGCAGCTGGTGCGCGCGCACCGTGCGGTCCGTGGCCTCGTAGCGCAGCGCAAACTCCACTTCCAGCGTGCCGCTGTGGCTGCGGTTCAGCGCCGAGCCACTGGCCTCAACCACCATCTCCGCGCTCAGCTTGTTTTGCGTTGGCAGCAAGCGCAAGGTTGGCACCTGCACATCCAAATTCAGCAGCCCCGGCACCGGGTAGCGCATCGGAAAGCGCTGCGCCACGGCGGCCTGCAATTGCGCGGCAGACACCTTGTAGCTTGGCAACGCTTGCGGCGCGTCTTCTGCTTCAGCGTCCGCGGCCTGCGCCCAAGCCTGCCGGGTTAGCGGCAGACACAGGGCGATTGGGAGGAAGAGGCGTCGGCGCATGTTTGCAATCTTGGGATGACGGCATTGTGCGCTTGACAAGCCGCGCCCAAGCGCAATACTGGGCACAACTTCACCGGATACAAGCGGATACAAAAATGACACGCTGGACGCTGCTGGTTGCCGCTGCATTGGCTCTGCTGCCTGCCAGCCCGGTGTGGGCGCAAAAACTGCGCGTGGAGTACGCCGACATCGAACTGGCGCCCTACCAATTGGGCAATGGACCCGGCATACCCAGCCAGCCTGGCGCCATGGTGGAGCTGGTGCAAATGGTGGCGAAGGAGATGGGGCTGACGGCGGCATTTGAGCGTGCGCCCCAGCTGCGCACCTTTCGGCGCCTGCAGGGCGGAGAGATTGATGCGGCCTTCGGGTACTCCTATGTTCCAGATCGCCTGCAGTATGGCCGCTACCCCATGAAAGACGGCAAGCCCGACGAGTCCGCGCGCCTTTACTCCCAGTCGTATGTGTTTTATCGACTCAAGGGCTCGCCCTTTGCGTGGGACGGGTACACCGTCTCGGGTCTGGGTGAGGGCACTATCGGGTTCAACACCACGTTCTCCGTGGGTGCCGACCTCGCCCGCAGGGGTTTGAAGTCCGACAGCGCCAAGACCACCGAGCAGAACTTCCAGAAGCTATCGATGGGCCGCATCCTGGCGTATGCCACGCTGGAGCAGGCGGCCGACAGCTACCTGAGTAGCCACCCGATGCACGACGTGGAAAAGATCGCCATTCCGCTGGAGACCAAGGCCTATTACCTGATGCTTAGCCACCAGTTTGTGGCACAAGACCCCGAGCGCGCGGAGCGCCTTTGGGTCAAGCTGGCCAAGTTGCGGCAAGACAAGATGCCGGAGCTGCTGCGCAAATACGCTGCGTTGGCGCAATAGTGCGCAGCTAGACATAAAACGGCTGCAAGGCGCACAGAATGTGCGTAAGCAGCTATGAAAATAGGAGCTTAAGCAGGAGCATCAAACCTTGGGCGGACGGTGCAGCGCGCAAAGCTTGTTGCCATCCGGGTCGCGCAGATAGGCCAGGTACAGCTTACCCACGCCGCCATCGCGCCAGCCCGGCGGCTCTTCGCAGGTCGTGCCGCCATGGGCAAGGCCTGCTGCGTGAAACGCATCCGCCTGCTCGGGCGACGCCATGTTGAACCCGACCGTGCCGCCGTTGGCATGGCATGCTGGCTCACCGTTCAGCGGCTGCGTAATGCCGAACGAGCCCGTAGGCGAGCGGTAGAAGTAGCGGTTGACCACGCCGTTGTTATTGGCAATGCCGGGCTTGATGCCCAGCGTGGCAAACAGCGCGTCGTAAAAAATCTTGGAAGCTTCGAGGTCGTTGACGCCGAGCATTACGTGGCTGAACATGGTTGTCTCCTTTTATTGAAAGCCGTGGGGATGGTACGCCAAGCCTTTGCGCGCTCCTGCTAATCTTCTCCCGGTCCCATTTCAACAAAGAGAGTTTGCAATGAAAACACTATTTGCCTCACTGCTGCTGAGTAGCCTTGCGCTGGGCGCCAGCGCTGAGACCGTTGGCAGTGTCAGCACCACCTTCAAACTGCTCAGCCCCAACGACAAGGTGGTGGTCGATGTGTTTGACGACCCGGCGGTGGACGGCGTGGCCTGTTATCTGTCGCACGCCAAAACCGGCGGCTACTCCGGTGCGTTGGGTTTGGCAGAAGACACGGCAGACGCAGCCGTCGCTTGCCGCCAGGTGGGCCCCATCCGATTCAAAGAGAAGATCGACAAGCAAGACGAGGTGTTCAACGCCCGCTCCTCCTTCCTGTTCAAGCACGTGCGAGTGGTGCGCATGGTGGACGTCAAGCGCAACACCCTGGTCTATCTGGTGTACTCCGACAAGATCATCGACGGCAGCCCCAAAAACAGCGTGACGGCGGTGCCGGTGCCGGTCGATCAGCCGATCCCTGTCAAATAATTCATGAGCAACAAAGCGCACCACACGTTTGAAACACCTGAGCAGCTCCACGCGTGGCTGCAGGCAAACCACGCCAGCGAGACTGAGCTGTGGGTGCGCATCCACAAGAAAGGTACCGGCCTGCCCAGCGTCACGTGGGACGACTGTGTGGTGGCTTGCATTGCATGGGGCTGGATCGACGGGGTGCGCAACGCCTTGGACGACACCTCGTTTCTGCAACGCCTGACGCCGCGCCGCGCGCGCTCCAACTGGTCGCAGAAAAACGTGCAGCATGCCGAGCGGCTGATAGAACAAGGGCACATGCAAGCCGCCGGCCTGGCGCAAGTAGAGGCCGCCCGCAGCGACGGGCGCTGGGCCACCGCCTACGCCGGCAGCGCCACCATGGTGATACCCGAAGATTTTTTAGCGGCCCTGCAACAAGACCCCGCCGCCCACGCTTTCTACAGCACGCTCAAACGCGCGAGCCAGTTCACCATCTACCACCGGCTGCACAGCGCCAAGCGGCCGGAAACGCGGCAGAGGCGGATGGCGGAGATGTTGGCGAAGTTGGGGCGGGGGGAAAGTCCTTGAGATTTGCGTCCAGCACAAGAGGCCAAGAGCGTGCCGTAAAAATCTTGGAGGCTTCGAAGTCGTTGACGCCGAGCATTGCGTGGCTGAACATGGTTGTCTCCTTTTATTGAAAGCGTGGAGATGTTAAGTCAACCGCGAGTATGGCCTTGACTCGAAATCGATCGTGAGCTCTTCGTTTGTCAGTATGAGTCTGTCGGGCTGCAAGAGCAGCCAATCGGGCAGCGTAATGTCTAAGTTCCATCGCGTTGGTAAGGCCTTCGCGAACACTAGCTCCGAAAAGTGTTGCTATGCATACGCAGCTCTTTGGTGAGGCGACGGATTGTCGACTTCAGCTAAGTTAGGAAGGCGGTCTTCCAAGAGTTGCAAGCATTTCCGCATGGTATGTCGATCATTGGTTGTGTAGTCTCGAAATGCGGGGAAGTTCGGATTGGAATTGGCTCTTGGCAATTTTTGTAGAAAGGAGGCAAATGAGCGGTTTTCGCTGTAGTCAGAGAGAAGCGTTTTTTCTTGAGTGAGGAAATACATCACGGAATCGATACTGCCCAAGTTCCCCAGCACCACCAGATCGTTTTTTCCAGTTGCCTTTGCGATTTGAAACTCTTTGACCAGTCGACGGTCTTTGTGTACGCCTGCTACGGCCGTTAACACCAATGCAACAATTGTGAGAGGCGCTATGGTCAGCATTCCAATTAAGAGCCGAGGCTCCTTCCAATGGAAAAGATCAGTAGCTTCGCCTACCCATGCCACTCCGAAGCCGAGCAAATAAATTGCACCCAGCATCAGCGAAAAGACGCCGGCGACAGCGACAACAGGAATTAAATACCTGCTGAGTACATCAAGACTGGTAAGCCTTGAGAAATAGAAAGAAAAATTTAATCGCTCGCCTCTCGTTCTCAGGACATACAAAGTACAAAAAACAGAATATGGAATCATCAAGCAGGCGGTTAGAAGAACTGGCCACATGTCAAAAAGCGGCGTGACTTGCCACCAAGTGATATAGCTAGAAAGGTCGTTTGTAAGTATGAACTTCCCAGAGTATTCTGTAGAGTTACCCGCAGACAGTCTTTTGACGTTCGATGTAAGGGCTGCAAAGAATAGTCCTGCTAGCGTAACGCCTAAAAGAAAAACGGAATTACTCGGAGGAGTCCTTTGAGTTCGAGCCAAAGGCAGTACTAACCTTGTCGTGCTATCGAATGTTCTGAGTAGTCGGTCTGGGTAAATCAGCCGCGTAACGAAGGTAATTGCATGGAAAGCTTTACGGAGCGACGCATTTCGCTGGAATACTAAGCTTGCCCCAAACGCCTTCGGAAGGCGTGCCGCTAATGCTTCAAGTCGTATCAAAGTGCCACGATCACGTGCTGCCAAAGTTTCCGCAGATAAGCGTTTGAGGACAGCCTCCCGTATGATCTTTGGAGCGCCGCCAAGCAATGCCGCTGTTTGTTGAAATGCATTGACTTCATTTTTTTGCGTGCCAGATCTAAATGTCACTGCTAGGTACTTAATCAAAGTGGCTTGAGGCAATAGCGCACCGAGGCGGACTACTTCAGACCTGTCAAAAGAATCACCGCTCCGCCATCTGGGCTGCAGTAATTTCTGTACAGCCTGCGAAAGTATTGGCGGGACACTTTCCATTCTGCGCGCCATGCCCTCTTGGAGTAACTCCAAAACATAAGTTGAAATTTGCGAATGCCATTCAAAGTAGCCACAACCTGCTGAGATGGGTGTTTTTGCAGGCTGGATTTTTTGATCCATCGCTGCATTACTAAGAATTTCAGAGGCGGATCCTAAAATTGCTTCAATGGTCGCAGTTGGCTCTGTTTGCAGCAGCGTAACTGCATACTCCCTCCAGCGCGGGTCGGTAAGTAATTCCATCGCGGATAGATGTCCGGGATTCGAAACCAGGAATCGCACAAACAACGCCTCTTGATATCTCCGATGAGAAAAGGCGAAGCGACGATCACCATGTGCTGCATTTGGTACATCAGATCTACCAATTTTGCAGTCCACTAAAGCGGAAAGAAGTTGACTTACTTCACCTGCAGGGATGCCAGACGCAGGGGCCATTTTTTCGATTTGTTCCGATGTAGGCGCAAGGCCCAGCGTCGCTTCTTCTGCAAACAGCTGTGCGAGCCTTTCAGCCCCTGCAAGAAGGTTGTCGGGTGTCAAACCGTATTTACGCTCGAGGTAATGCGGGTCACGGCGTGCGAGCCTGTCAATGTGAAGCGAAAGTAAGTCGTAATCATTGATCGGAGCTCTATTCTCTGACTTCACATATTTACAGAGCAACGTTAAAAAGAGAGGCGTTGTACCTAACGTTCCACCGGGCTGTGCCAAATGATGCAAAGCAACTCTTTCTTGATCAGGGTTCAAAAACGCATTTCGAATGAGCTCATGTTGCTTGTCGCTATGGAGAGGCAAAATGCGAAATTTCTTCCATGGGAGGGCTTCCGGGCCTTTGAACTCTCTAGATGCTAAGACACCCTTGCACGCCCCCATGCCCTCTATGAACTGCCGAATGCCCATTGAATATGCAGCCGCTGCTGCGCTGCCCTTTTCGGCATGTAAGACTGCCGGTATTTCATCAAAGGAGTCGAAGAGAAAAAACCATACCCCTTTGTCACGATACTCATCCCAGTTCTCTCTAACAAATGCGCTTGTGTCTGAATCTCCGCGGCGAATGTTGTCAAGAATGAAGTCGCGTATGGAGTCTGCATTGACATGCTCGGGCGTGCTCGACTCCATTTCTCGCATGTTTACATATAGAGGGACTATCGCGTGCTTGCCTTTGGATCGAATTCCTTTGGCAGCCAGCTGACTTGCAAGATGTCGTAGGGCCACGCTTTTACCAGCACCGGGTTCGCCGACCAGTTGAATTGCTCTTTCTGTACTAGTCGCAATAGCTCGAATTAGTGACCGCTCCTTGCGCAAGCCGTGTGAACGCCTGCCGATTAGCTTATGAACTGAAGATGCGTAATAGCCGCCTTCTGTTTCTACTTCTGCCTCAAGGTCAGTGAAATATTGATCATTCCAACTCTCAGCCTTTGCAATGTAGTTAAGGTCGGCCGCCAGTACGGTACAAAATTGTGATCGCTTTCGCACTTTGGCCTTGTTCACTTTTGAAAGTAGAACTGGGAGGCCGCTCGATTTGTAGGCTTCGACTAGTTTGAAAATGACATCTATGAGCTTAGAAATCGCTCCGAGCAGCATCGTGAAAGCGAATGCCGCGACAGCTAGAACTATGAGAATCAACAAAATCCATCGAGGAATTTCCCCAGCACTTGGCCAGTTCCATATGGAGTCAAAAATGTGTATCCCACCTTCGACCAAAGGCGCAAGATCCTTCTCACTCGGCATAACGTCCCCCTGAATTCTTTTAGACGATTTAAATTATTTGGATTATTTAATCACGGCGGCGCTTCTCGATGTTGTCAATTTAGATGCGTGGTCTCCCGTGAGGTGGCGTTCAAGCATTCTTCATTTCAGAGAGTGCGCGTGAGTTTGCGAGTGACGAGCAAGAACATCGTGAAGTCGCACTGACCAGTAGTTCTTAATTGGCGCACGAAGCGGCTAAGCGTTGCAGCTACATGATTTCTTCCCGACCTCGTTGCCTCAACGCCAAGAAATAAATATGACGCGAATCGGACCACCCGCTATGTCCGGAAGAGACCGCCAACAAATCCAGGGTGGCGATTTATGCCTTGGTCAGTCAAATCCGTACGCCCAAAAGATCGCTTGGCGCTACATCGAATACGCCGGACAAATCCGCTTGCAAGTCCGCTTGTAGATCGCCGCCACTACACCATCACCACCGGTCGGGCAGCCTGGGGAGCAACGAAATGCCCCATTGCCGCGCGGCGAGGAAGACGATCAGCGAGTTGGAGCCCTTTGGCGGGTGAGCATCATCAGCGCTATTGCGACTGGGGTGGCTGAGAGCAATCAGTGGACGCTGGGTTTTCACAAGAAAATAGGCCGCTAGCACGCATAGAACGTGCGTAAGCAGCTATCAAAACCATAGTATCCAAGTCGCCTACCTGAAGGCAGGCCAGGCACGAGACTTGCGGCGCGTGTAGCATCCGCCAACCAACCAGCAAGACCGTGTTAACCAAGACCATGCGCGACCTCACCGCTTCCGACGCCACTCCGCCCGCCGCCACGGCCCTGGCGGACAGCGATGCGCTGGTGCGCGCAGACACGCTGGCCTTGCTGATTCGGCAGGCGTTTCCGGCGATGTTTCAGAGCATGGCGGTGGGCGGCCTGATGTGTTGGGCGCTGTGGGGGCTGGTGGAGCAGGACAAGCTGGTGACCTGGCTGGGGGTGTTGGGCCTGAGTTCGGTGGTGCGGCTGGTGATGCATCTGCTGTACTTTCACGCCAAGCCGGTGGGGCTGGATATCCTGGTGTGGGAGCGGCCCTATGCGATCACGCTGGCGTTTTCGTCGCTGGTGTGGGGGCTGGGCGCGGTGTGGCTGATGCCGCAGCAGCAGGCGGTAGAGCAGTTTGTCATTTTGTTTTTTGTGGTGGGGCTGGTGGGTGCCAGTACGTTTACCTACTCGGCCCACCGGGGCATGACGCTGATTGCGATGACGTCGGTGCTGGTGCCCAGCACGGTGTGGCTGTTTTTGCAGCCCGGCCGCATTTACCTGGGGCTGGCAATCTCGGCCAGTATCTTTCTGGTGGGCGCATTGCGGGCCACCAGGATGCTGGCCACCTCCATGCAAGCCAGCTCGCTGTTGGCCCTCAAGCTCAAGCGCGCCAACGCGGTGGCCGATCACATGGCGCGCACCGATGTGCTCACCGGCATTCCCAACCGGCGCTCGTTCATGGAGTTGGGCGAGCAGATGAGCCGCCTGTGCCAGCGCCAGGGCAGCCCCTTAAGCGCATTGCTGATTGACGTGGACCACTTCAAGGCCTTCAACGACACCTACGGACATAGCGCGGGCGATCTGGTGCTGCAGCGGGTGGGCATGCTGCTGGATCAGCAGTTTCGCGCGGCCGACTTGTGCGGGCGCTTGGGGGGGGAAGAGTTTGCGGTGCTGCTGGCGGACACGGACAGCCGCACCGCCGCGTCAGTCGCTGAAAAGCTGCGCCGGTCGGTTGCCAGCGAGACCATCGCGTGGCAGGACCATATCTTGCAGGTCACCATCAGCATCGGTGTCGCCACCCACAGCCATCACCTAGGCACGCTGTTGCAAGGGGCAGACGCCGCCATGTACCAGGCCAAGAACGGCGGGCGCAACCGCGTGGTTTCCTACAAGCACACACCCGGCTGATCCGGACTGGATCAGACCCAATACGCCGGATACGCCCGCTTGCAAGCGCGGTGATAAACCAGCGCGACCAGCACCATAACGACCGCGCCGGACAGCGTGGGAAACAGCAAAAAGCCCCACTGCGGCGCAACCAGAAAGACGATCAACGGGTTGGAGCCCGCGGGCGGATGCACGGTGCGCGTGAGCATCATCAGCGCGAGCGCTACCGCCGCCGCGCCTGCCAGCGCCCACCACGCGGGGCCGAACACAGCGAGGGCCGCCAGGCCCACGGCGGTGCAGATCACGTGGCCGCCGATAACGCTGCGCGGTTGCGAAAAATGGATGTCGGGAAACGTGAACACCATCACCGCGCTGGAGCCGAACGAGCCGAGCAACAACATGGTGCCGAGGTTGAACGTGCCAAATGCCAGCACGCCGATGATGGTGAAAACCCCTGCGCAAGCAAGCAAAGCATGGCGCAGCGTGTAGCTGGGCGCGCGGGATACAGGGCTGAGCGCAGGCGTGAGGCCTTCAGCGCGCGGCGCGGTGGCCACGGCTTCCAAAGAAACTTCCATGCCGGCTATTCTATTTACGCCGGGTTGCTGGCAGGACTTCCCGCCGCACTTCCAGGAATCGCACCCAGCTCGCCCGACTCGCGCGCCTTCTTGCCATAGACCAGCTCGAACACGGGGCTGGCCATCATGGTGGTAACCACGGCCATCAGCACCAGCATCGAGAACAGCGCGGGGCCGATGATGCCTTTTTGCAGACCGATGTTGATGATGATCAGCTCCATCAGGCCGCGCGAATTCATCAGCGCGCCGATGCCCAGGGCTGTGCGGTTGTCTTCGCCCGACATGCGCGCTGCCAGATAGCAGGCGCCAAACTTGGCAAGCACCGAGGCGGCCAGCACGCCCAGCGCGATCAGCAGTAGCTCGCCGGAGTTGATCATGTCCAGGCGCGTGTTCAGGCCGGAATAGGTGAAGAACATAGGCAGCAGCAGGATCACCGCCAGCGGTTCGACTTTCTTCTTCAGCTCTGCAGCAAACAGGCCGCGTGGCATCACGGTACCCAGGATGAAGCCGCCGAAGATGGCGTGGATGCCAACGGCGTCCATGATGAAGGCGGATACGCAGAACGCTATCAGCGTGAAGCCCAGTACGGTGTGGCTCATCTCGCCATCGCGCTCGACCATGCGGCCCAGCGGCGCGAGCAGCTTGCGGCCGAACATCAGCACGAAAGCGCCCCACAGGATGCCGCCGCCAATCGCCAGCACGGCAACGCCTGGGCCTGCGCCAAAGGCGGCCAGCACAATAGCCAATACACACCACGAAGCGGCGTCGTCAAACGCGCCAGCCGTCAGTGCCAGCGTGCCCAGCGAAGTATTGGCCAGGCCGCGCTCATTGATGATGCGGGCCAGCATGGGGAAGGCGGTCAGCGCAATGCAGGCGCCCATGAAAAGCGTAGCGTTGGTCTGCGAGATGCCCACCGCAAACAGGCCGGGAACGCCCATCAGGAAAGGCGTGATCAGGAAGGCGATGAAGAAAGGAGCTGCGATGCCGGCCATCGACACGCCCATGGCGCTCTTGCCCTTGGTGGCAAAGTGGTCCAGCCGCAAGGTGGTGCCGACCAGGAACATGTACAGGCCCACGCCCAGTTGCGCGCCGGTGTACAGCACGTTTTTCATTTCCTTGGGGAAGATCGCGGCTTGCAGCTCAGGCGCCAGCATGCCGAACAGCGATGGGCCAAGCACCACGCCCGCAATCATTTCGCCGACGACCTGCGGCTGGCCGAGGAACTTGCTGCCGATCCAGCCAAAGATGCGGCAGGCCAACATGATGATGGCCAGTTGTAGAAAGAAGCGAACGCTGAAATCCCCTGGTGTGAACGTTTGTGCGATCGCCGGAACTGACGGGCCGTGTTTGGCGAACACATCGCCAATCAGGGCCCAAAGGTTGATGTTGTCGAAATCCATGCTGTCTCCAGATGCTTTTTTTGATGTGTGACGTTTCGGGGCGGATTTTGTGAGAGCGTTTTCAAGCCGTCTATGGGTATCGACATCTTTGTGCCTACGTACCTACATAGTGGTTGGACTTATATAGGCACGTCTCGTACAATTTTCGTAACCATGAAGTTCCTCAGCAGCCGAGAATTCAACCGCGATGTGAGTTTCGCCAAGCGCGAAGCGCGGATTGAACCTGTCTTGATTACAGACCGGGGGCAGCCGACCCATGTGTTGATGAGCATCGAGGATTTCCGCCGTTTCACTGGGGAAAGCGAGAGTATTTTGGAAGTATTGGCGATGCCAGATGTAGTCGAACTAGACACTAATGATGCATCCGATGGCGCCTGGGATCACCGGGAAGGGCTGGACTAAGATGTACCTTGCTTACCTACCTTGCGTCCCGAATATTGTTCCTTACATCGGGTGCGCAAGCCACTTCCGGTAGATAGACAACGCTGACATGTTCCTCCTTGACACCGGTATCGTGCTCGACTTGCGCAAGGCCAAAACGGCGCAGGCGGACCCTGGTTTGGCGGCCTGGGCCAACGGCGTTGCGCGCCAGAAATTGTTCATCTCGGCGCTGAACCTGCTGGAGATAGAAAACGCCGCGGCGCGGCTGGGTCGCAAGGACCGGGCAGCGGGCCTGGTGGTGCGGGAGTGGATAGACAACCATGTGTTGCCGGCCTTCGATGGACGCATATTGGCGGTGGACGCCGCCATCGTGCGCCGCCGCGCGCAATTGCCCTATGCGAACACGCGCGATGGCCTGATGGCAGCAACGGCGCTGGAGCATGGGCTCACGTTTGTGACGCGCCGCGTGGCGTCGTTTCGCATTGGCCGCGTGAAGCTGTTGAACCCCTCGGGCCACAGCTTGCAGCAGGCCGAGGACGAAGAAGATTGGGGCCAGGGCGCCCAGACCGGCCACCTGTGGCTGAAGAACCTGTACGTGAGAGCTTAGAAAAAATGACAAGAACAAATGACGAATAAGAGACGCATCCTGATCGTCGGCGGCGGTACGGCGGGCTGGCTGACGGCGGCTTACCTGGCGAAGTACCTGGCGCTGTCCGAGCGCAGTCACTTGGAAGTGACCGTGCTGGAGTCGCCCGACATTGGCGTGATTGGCGTGGGCGAAGGCACCTTCCCCACCATCCGCACGACGCTGCAGTTTCTGGGTATCGACGAGAAGCGCTTTATCCGCGAAACCTCGGCCACGTTCAAGCAGGGCATTCAGTTTGTTGACTGGGCGCATGCGCCGGTGGGCGATCAACACCACACCTATTTCCATCCGTTTGAAGCGCCGTTTTATACCGAGGGAACCAGCCTTGTGCCTTACTGGCTGCTGCAAGAGCCCGCCACACGCCCGCCTTTTGCCCAGGCGGTAACGCTGCAGCAGCGCGTGGCTGAAGCGCGGCGTGCGCCCAAGCGCGCCAGCGATGGCGCATACACAGCGCCGCTGAACTACGCCTATCACTTCGATGCGATGAAGCTGGCCAAGCTGCTGGCTGAGCGCGCCAAAGAGTTGGGCGTGCAGCATGTGGAAGCGACGCTGTCCCGTGTTGCGCTGACGCCAGCGGGCGCGATTGACCATATCGATACGCTGCAGAACGGCAGTTTCGCGGCAGACCTGTACATCGACTGCACGGGCTTTCGCGCGGAGTTGATAGCGCAGATGCCGGGCGCTGCATTCAAGTCGGTGCGCGACATGCTGTTCACCGACCGGGCGCTGGCTTGCAAGCTGCCGCTGGATGAGCGGGACGCGGCGATGGAGAGCGTGACGATTGCCACCGCGCACGAAGCCGGCTGGATCTGGGACATTGGCCTGAACGGCGCGCGCGGCATTGGCTGCGTCTATTCCAGTGACCACATCAGCGACGACCGCGCTGCCGAAATCCTGCGCGGCTATGTGGGGCCGGGGCACGACGATCTGGCGATGCGCAGTATTCCGTTTGCGCCGGGCTACCGTGAAAAGCAGTGGGTCAAAAACTGCGTCGCGGTCGGTCTGTCCGCGGGCTTTCTGGAGCCGCTGGAATCCACCGGCCTGGTGCTGATCGAAGCTGCCGCCGGCATGATTGCCGAGATGCTGCCGCACAGCGGGCCCATAGAAGCACCCGCGCGTCGCTTCAACGAGCTGATGACGGCGCGCTTTGAGAACATCGTCAACTTCCTGAAGCTGCACTACTGCTTGAGCGAGCGACCCGAGAAGTTCTGGCGCGACAACGCCGACCCGGCCACGATCCCCGAGCGGCTGGCGGAGTTTCTGGAGCAATGGAAGCTGCGGCCACCTGGGCGTTTCGATTTCGTGCTCGACACCGAGACCTTTGCCTTCTTCAACTACCAGTACATCCTCTACGGCATGGGCTTCCAGACCGACCTGAGCGCAGGCCGTGACGACTTTCCGCAAACCGAAGAAGCCGAACGGCTCTTCGCGAAGATCAAACGCTTCGGCGACCGCGCGCTGGTCGACCTGCCCAGCCACCGCACGCTGATTCAGCAGATCAATGGAATGAAATAGGGCTGCAGCGCGCATAGAGCGCTCGCCTATGGCTATCAAAATGATAGCGTTGTGCCTCGCGCAAACTGCTGGTCTTGTGAAGGAATACCGACACCGGATAAGCTATCACCCGAGGTTCAAATTTCATTACGAACCGAGAAAGAAAAAATCATTTCAGGAGGAGCTATGGGCGATGGCTTGAGTCGGCGAGATTTGCTGAATGCGATGTATTGCATGGCTGCAATATGCGCTATGGAAAAGAAGTCGTTCAGCGTGGCAATGGCCGCGACGTCGGATGAACAGAATGTCTGGGCTATAGCAGGCTCATCCAATTTCAAGGCCATTTACGGGTCGCCAAAACTCCGGGCCGACTTCTTTCTGTTTCTAAAGAATGTCTACCACCTGTATCCGGAAGATAGATTTGACGCGCTGATTGAAGATGTAATGCAGTCCGAAATGACGGACAAAAGCATTTACAAAAAAGTGCAGAGTCGTATTGCTGAAATCAAGCCACTGCTAGCTGATGTGCGGTACGCCCTTCCCGCTCTGGCGCGCCAAAAAGTGGAGATGGCACGGCAGACTATGGAACTTCTGGGCACATCGCGCACTATCAACGGCTACATGGAAATTGGAACGACGGGCCGGTACATCAGTAAATTCAAATCATCTGTGAGTCTGCGTGGAGACGTGGTGTTGTTGCATACGGATCAGCCCACATTTTCTCCGGCAGACATTGTGGAGCGGGCTCAGCTCACAAAGCTCGGCCGCTATGTTTCATTGAATGACTATGCGCCTGTTTCGTCGACCCAGGTCGCGGATCGTAGTCTGGACCTCATCAGCAATTTCATAGGCTTCCATCACAGCCCGCCGGAAAAGCGGGATGCATTCGTGGCTTCGTTGCATCGCATCCTCAGGCCTGGAGGAAGAATGATTGTTCGCGATCACGATGTGAATTCAGACGACGCCAATCGTATGGCGGCGCTGGCGCATGATGTTTTCAACCTGGGGCTGGGTACCGGCTGGCACACAAACCAGGAAGAAATACGCAATTTCACATCGCTGGAACGGTTGATTGAGTATCTGGAAGGCTTTGGGTTCAAAAGAGCGCCAAAGGTTTTGTACCAGCCGGGTGACCCGACGCGCAACGCGCTGTTCGAGCTGGTTCGGGTCTAGGGCATTGACTGCTCAAGGCTTGTAATACGCATCCCACAGCTTGTTGCGAAACTTATTGGTTGGGTCAACCGTCTTTTTAAGCGCGAAAAATGCGTTGGCATTTGGATATGCGGCATGAAATTGCTGGTCAGTCGCGTGAATCTGATAGGGCAAGTAGTAAGCGCCGTTGAATGAGATCGCTACATCAATCAGCTCTCTGGTCCACGCGCCGACAGCCTTGCGGTCATCATCTGTTGTTCCTTGTTTGTAGTAGAGAACAAAAGCGAAGACCTCGCTGCGTGCCCAGGCCAGCATCGTGCCGGGGTCTTGCTTTGCGTGTCGGATCGATACGTTGATGGCGTTGACCTTGTGCTTGTTCAGAATTCCCCCCATCCTTGGCACAAACTCGTCCAGCTTTTCTACGGGGATGAAGTATTCCTGAAGCACATAGGTCGAGTCTTTGCGCGAAGCGGGCTCCAGTTCTTTGACGTCATAACTTGCTTCGTAATTCCGCCACTCAACACGGTCGCCTGAGAAAAGCAATGGATCTACAACATAGCGTCGTAGAGCCTTGCCGCCAGGGAGTTCAGACATTACCCAAAAGGCGAAGCGATCGGTCTTGTAGTCCTGACCGAGAGGCATTAGTCTGTCAAACACCGTGACGGGCTTTTCGGTTTTTATGTAGGAATTTGCTCGAACGGTGTTGAATGCAGTGGGATAGATATCTGCGTTGTGGAAGATTACATCGGGGTTGCTCCGAATGGTTTTGAAAAAGTAATCCTTGTATTGACTCAGTGGCATCACTTCCGACTTGCGTTCGACCCTCGAGTTGTCTGCTAGGTTCAATGTGGCCTCCACGATTACACCCATTGCGCCATACCCGCCAATGGCGCTGTAAAACAGTTCTTTGTTCTGGCTTGGGCTTGCGTTGATCAAATCTCCGTTGGGCAAAACCAAGCGGATAGATTGGACCGAGTACACCAGTGGGCCCTGGCCAACATAGCGGCCGTGCGAATTGACGCTGAGCGAGCCACCTACAGTGAAGTTGGCATAGGTTTGCATGATCTGTAGCGAAAGATCACTAGGATCAATGAACTCTTGAATCTTTCGCCATGTGATTCCGGTTTGAACCGTGATTTGCTTTTTTTCCTTAGAGAAATCAATGACCTTGTCGAACTGTCGCATGTCGATCTGGATGGCCTGCTCGGTGGCAGTCTGGCCGCCCATGCTGTAGCGCCCTCCGCCAATGGAAATGGGGCCTGCATGCGTCTTTACCGCTGCGACTATCTCTTCCACAGAGTGCGGAGTAATGACTCCCTCAACGCGGATAGGGTTGATCTGGGTGACGTCATTGACAACAGTCCCACTGGGGCTGACCTGACTCCAGACTGAAGTCGCAAAAAAAGCAAATGCTGCTACCGAAGCAGCTGCGGAAAAGCGCCTGATCGAAAACATATGACTCCCTGTTGTTACCCTTTTGTCGGGCTGCCTCTTATTATTCAAGAATTTATGGGCTATAGAAAACGCCCTGTCGTCCTATTATTCAACTATGAAAAGAACCGCCAAGTTTCTACTCGCATTTCTAGCGACGATCACTGTTTTGTTGGTTGGGACGATTGGATTTGCATACTTTTACTTTCAACAAGGCTATCGCAGTGTTTCAGAGGAAGACCGTCAATCCGTCAAAGGCTTGGCACCTGGCAATTCAATTGCAGCCCCACTTCCGAACGAACTTCGGAAACCCAGCAACGCCTATCTGAGCGTGCCGGAATGGTTCATTGTGTTCATCTCGGATGACTATGCACAAGCCATATCAAAAGAGCCGCCGAGTGCATTCGCTTATGGTGAGTACCTGAAAGACTATTGGCGGCTCTATGGCCGCCTGGCTGCCGAGATTGAAGGTGTTTACCCGACGGACTCTGAATATCACACTATGGTGCGCGTCATTGGCATCAGCACGACGATTGAGTTTGGGCTGAAGGCAGCGTACGAAGGAACAGTTGGGCGTACCTTCGAATGGTTTTCTGGATATTCCACGGCAGAGGATGAATATGCTGCCAAGGTGGCAGCTGACTATGTGAACTTCATACGGTTGCGACCTTGGTATGAATATGACTTCCATAAAGCCCTCGTCAATTGCTGGGCCGAGGTTCCGCAGCATGGCCCCTCGCGTTTGCGCAAATACGAGAGACGAACCATTTTGTCAATCGAATATGCCCTCAAATGGGGGTATGCCTCTCTCATTGAATGGGCGACACATGAGGCCTATGGTGTTGCTGATGTTGACACCTATGTGAGATTGCTCGGCGATCGGGGGCAGTTGGCGGATTTGGATTCGCGTATCAATGTCGTTGGCGGCGAGCATGGAGCGGTTTATGCAGTTATTCCCCGGTACCACCCATTCACAGAGATAGCTCCGAAAATTACTGCTGTGGGCGGAGTATTTCGTACCATTTCAGGTCATTCTTTCGTGACAGTGGGTGTCATTGCATCCTCAGGGTTTAAGGCCGAAAAGGATGTTTACGTCCTTGCAGCATCGCCGGTTCATCTTCCGGATGCAGGCGGCGGGCCTCGCACCCGGCTGTTGTACCTCTTGCCAGTAGAGAAATTAGGCAGCCTGTTGGACGCCGTGCAGAAGTCCAATGGAACGCTCGAGCACATTTACGATTTTTAGATGGCGGGAATTCCTTGCCCACCGCCTATGCATTGCGTAGCGAGCGCATAGCAGCCGCCTTCGCGTTGCCAAGCCACCGCACGCTGATTCAGCAGATCAACGCGCTTGGCAAACAGGGCGCTTAGGCTTTACAAGAAAAAGTGCCTCTAGCAGGCATAGAACGTGCGTAAACAGCTATCAAAATCGTAGTAGTTCATGGGGCTGTGAGGCCTTATGATTCCTCGGGCCGGTCGACTCCAACAACGCGTCTTTTGAATGCCTAACGAATCCATCTTGCTGTGTGAATTCCGTCATTGCGCAGAGGCTTTGCGATGAGCTTGCGCGCGCGCCTGCTGTCGCTGATCCTGGCCGCCACGTTGTTGCCGGTGCTGGCGATGCTGTGGGTGCTGTTTGAAAACCGGGCAGACACCATAGAGCGGGCGCAGCAGCAGCTCACCAACCGGGCCGAGACCATTGCCAGCGATCTGGATGACCGCATCAGCGGCACGGCGCAGTTGCTGTTTGGCCTGGGGCAGGTGCCGCTATTGGGCGGTGCGAACAAGGAGGCCTGCTCCGAATTTCTGGGCGATGTTCTGAAAGAGCACCCACAGTACACCGGCTTTCTGACCATCAAGCCCAATGGCATGCTGCATTGCGATTCGCTGCAGACCGGCCGCGTGCTGAACCTGACTGACCGCAACTATTTCCGGCGCGCACAGCAGACCAGTCGCTACGTAGTGGAAGCGGCGATGGGCCGCCTGACCGGCAAAGGCGTCTTGCAGATTGCCTACCCGGTGCGCAATGCAGAGGGCGAGCTGCAGTATGTGTTGCTGGCGTCACTGAACCTCGATGAGTTTGGCCATACGGTGGCGGCGACCATGCCGTATGACCACATGAATTTCCAGATCTGGAACGACGATGCCAGCCTGGTGATGGACCACCAGGGCCGCGGCGCGATGACGCTGACGCCGGGGCCGACCGAGAAGGCCTTTGTGCTTTCGGGCGACGTTGGCAAGCTGACCACCATTGGTAGGGGCAAGGATGCCCGTATCTGGACCAAGGCCACACTGCCACGCACGCTGGGTACGGGCCTGTGGATGGCGCTGAGCGTGCCACAGGCGGACTTGCTGGAGCGCGAAGAGCGGCAGTTCAAGCGGGCGCTGTTTCTGCTGCTGTCGTTCTCGGCAATGATTCTGGTGGTGGCAATGGCGTGGGGTGAGTTTGCATTGCGCCGCCAGGCTGCGCGCCTGATTGCCGCGGTCACGCGGCTGGACCAGGGCAACTTCAAGGAGCGCATCGGCGCCCCCTATCCCAAGGGCGAGTTGGGCGACATGATGCTGGTAGTGGACCGCATGGCGGAATCGCTGGAGCAGCAGCGCGCCGAGATTGAACGCAACACCGAGGCGCTGGAGCACCAGGCGAATACCGATGCGCTGACAGGATTGGCCAACCGCAATCTGCTGACCGACCGGCTGGAGCAGGCGCTGATTTATGCGCACCGCGCGCACCGCGTGACGGGTGTGCTGCTGATGGATCTGGACCGTTTCAAGATGGTCAATGACAGCCTGGGCCACAGCCAGGGCGATGTGCTGCTGCAGACCGTGGCGAAGCGACTGAAGGCCTGTGTGCGCGAGGGCGACACCGTGGCGCGTTTGGGCGGCGATGAGTTTGTTCTGGTGCTCTCCGACATGGCGCAGGCGCAGGACCTGCTGCAAGTGGCGCAGGAGATTCTGAAGGCGCTGAGCGAGCCCATGGAGCTCAATGGCCATGTGATGAGCGTGGGCGCGAGTCTGGGCATCAGCGTCTATCCGCGCGATGGCGACACGGCCGATGTGTTGATCCGCCATGCCGATACCGCGATGTACCGCGCCAAGGAGCAGGGCGGCAGTGCGATGGCCTTCTTCACACCGGAGATGGACGACAGCATGACGGAGCGCCTGCGCATAGAGACCGGGCTGCGCCGCGCGCTGGAGAACAACGAGCTGCGCGTGTACTTCCAGCCCATCGTCAGTTTGAGCACGGGCAAGGTCACCTCGGCGGAGGCCCTGGTGCGCTGGCAGGACCCGGTGCTGGGCATGGTGCCGCCGATCCAGTTCATCGGTATCGCAGAAGAAACGGGTTTGATTCTTCCGATTGGCAACTGGGTGCTGCAACAGGCTTGCCTGCAGGCAAAGGCCTGGCAGGACCAGGGCTTGGGCACGATCCCGGTGGCGGTGAACCTGTCGGCGCGGCAGTTCAATTCACCGGTGCTGGATGCGTCCATTCAGGCGGCGCTGGACGCCGCCCAATGCCCGCCCGAGCTGCTGCAACTGGAGATCACCGAGAGCATGGTGATTGCCAACGCCAACCTGGCGCTGGAGACCATGCACCGCATCCGCGCGATGGGCGTGCATCTGTCGATTGACGATTTCGGCACCGGCTATTCATCGCTGAGCTACCTGAAGCGCTTCCCGGTCAGCAAGCTGAAGATCGACCGCTCGTTCGTCAACGACATCCATAAAGATGCCAACGACCGGGCCATCGTCGACGCGATCATGACGCTGGCCCACAAGATGGGCCTGCGCACGGTGGCGGAAGGCGTAGAGACGGCGGAGCAGTTGCAATACCTGAAGGCGCAGGGTTGCGATGAGTGCCAGGGCTACTTCTTCGCCAAGCCCTGCCCTGCGCCGGAGTTTGAGAACTACCTGCGCAATCAGGCTTAGGCTTTGCGCAAGCGCTGGATCTGCAGTCCGGTGCCGATCAGGAACAACACCAGCAACACGCCGGTAGCGGCTTTCAGTTCCGGCGCTTCGGCATTGGCTAAGAGCGGCGCGCCCAGCGGCAGGCGGGTGCTGGTCTCGGTGATCGCGGGAATCCAGTGGAACAGGAACGTGGCCGAGTAGGACACGGTCTTGAGGTACTTGGATGCTTTGCCAAATACGGTGGTCAGCTCCGCCAGGGCGGCGACGGCCAGTGCGATCAGCGTGATGATGCCAAGCGCGTGCGGCTTGCCAAAGCCGCCGTGCTGGAAGATGCCAAAGCCGGTGATGCAGACGATGATGGTGGTGAGCACATAGACCTTGCCCACTGTGGTCTGCCAGTTGATCTCTTTGTATTTGAAGAAGGCCACGAATCCGGCCGCAACGGCGATCAGGCTGATGGCGGTGTGCCACACGCCCAGTTGGGTGAGTCCGTAATACATGGCGATCCTTTTCAAAAAGTAGATGAAAGACTATTCAGTGGCTGCTCCGAGGTAAGGGGCGTTTTCTGTCGACAGCCCCAGCTTCACATTGCGGCTGAGTTCATCCGCCAATACCTCGTCCTTGCCCGCTTCCAGTGCAGCCAGCGTCTGGCGCGCAACGTCCAGCGGGTCGGCCTTGGGCCCAGGCACATTTCGTGCCATATCGGTGTCCATAAAGCCCACATGCAGGCCAACGACCTGCGTGCCCTGTTCGCGCAACTCGCCGCGCAAGCCGTTGGTCAAAGACCAGGCGGCGGACTTGGAGGCGCTGTAGGTCGCGGCGAAGGCAATGTTGAGCCAGCTCAGCACGGACAGAACATTGACGATGGCACCACCGCCGTTGGCCTTGAGGACAGGCGCAAACGCCTGGCTCAACATCAACGGGCCGAAGAAGTTGGTTTCCAGTTCAGCGCGCGCGGCGTCTACGCTGCCCGCAGCGAGGAACGATGCGCCGCGGCCAATACCTGCGTTGTTGATCAGCAGCGTGAGATCCGTGCACTGTTTGGCGGCAGCGGCGATGTCGGCGGCGTTGGTGACATCCAGCTTGATGGGGATTACGCCTTCGAGCGTGATGCTCTTGGGGTCA
The DNA here is from genome assembly GCF_056403235.1 of Rhodoferax sp. P2_H8_2. Taxonomy (NCBI): domain Bacteria; kingdom Pseudomonadati; phylum Pseudomonadota; class Betaproteobacteria; order Burkholderiales; family Comamonadaceae; genus Rhodoferax; species Rhodoferax sp. P2_H8_2. Next base: position 167,724 of record NZ_JBFUFW010000003.1, on the reverse strand, counting down.
CGCGCAGCGGCGTAAATCTTGGCGGCGCCCGCTTCGAGCAGCGCGTTGACAAAGGCCTGGCCCAGGCCGCGGTTGGCGCCGGTGACGAGGACTACGGAGTTCTTGATTTTCATGATGGTGCTTTCAGTTGTTAGATCAGATGCGTTCGAGAATGGTGGCAATGCCTTGGCCGCCGCCAATGCATTGGGTGGCTAATGCGTAGCGGCCGCCTTCGCGTTGCAGCAGGGCTGCGGCCTTGCCGGTGATGCGTGCGCCGGTGGCGCCCAGCGGGTGGCCGATGGAGAGGCCGCCGCCGTCGATGTTCACGGTGGTCGGGTCCAGACCCAGGTCGCGAATACAGGCCAGCGCCTGCGATGAAAACGCTTCGTTGATTTCGACCACATCCAGATCGGCCACGGTCAGGCCTGCGCGGGCCAATGCCTTGCGTGTGGCGGGTATCGGGCCAATGCCCATCACGGCCGGGTCTACGCCCACGCTGGCAAACGACACGATGCGTGCGGTGGCGGTCAAGCCATGCTGTTTGGCAAAGGCTTCGCTGGTGACCAACACGGCGACGGCGCCGTCGGTCAGTGGAGAAGACGTGCCGGCAGTGACCACGCCGTCAGCCTTGAACACGGGGCGCAGTGCGGCGAGTGCTTCAGCGTTGGTGGTGGGGCGTATGCAACCGTCTTGCGTGACCTGTTCGCCGGTCGTGGTGGTGATGGCAACGATCTCGTCGCTCAAACGCCCTTGCTCACGCGCTGCGGCGGCCTTGCGGTGCGATTCGACGGCCAGCGCTTCCTGGTCGGTGCGGCTGACGTTCCAGCGCTCGGCCACGTTCTCGGCGGTGTCGCCCATACTGATGTAGGCGTCGGTGTTTTCATAGAGATGCGGATTCGGCGAGAAGTTGAAACCGCCTTGCGGCACCATGGTCATGCTTTCCACGCCCACGCACAGGAAGGCATCGCCCATACCCGCCTCAATCTGCGCGGCGGCGATGTGGATGGCCTGCATGGACGAGCCGCAGAAGCGGTTGACGGTCATGCCGCCGACTTCCGTGGGCAAACCGGCCAGCAGTCCGACGATGCGCGCCAGGTTGTTGCCCTGCGCCGCTTCGGGGTAAGCGCAGCCCAGGATCACGTCTTCCAACAGCGCCGGGTCCAGCTTGGTGCGTTCCAAAAGCCCTTTGACCACCTGCGCGGCCATGTCGTCCGGGCGCACCCCGGCAAGCGCCCCTTTCTTGGCAACGGTAAATGGGGAACGGGCGTAACCAGCGATGACTGCTTTCATGGAGGACTCCTGTTAAATGATGATCATCATGATTGAATTATATGACGTACATCATTTAAAATACAAGCCACTACCAAGGAATGACCATGAAAGTGACACGGGAACAAGCCAGCCAGAACCGCGACCGCGTGCTCGAAGTCGCCGCCAAACTGTTCCGCGAACGCGGCTTTGACGGCATTGGTGTTTCGGACTTAATGAATAGCGCAGGGCTAACGCACGGTGGCTTTTACGGGCAGTTCGCGTCCAAGGAAGAGCTGATGGCCGAGGCCTGCGAGCGATCGTTCGACAACGCAGTGGATACCTGGACGGGCGTCGCCGAGCGCTACCCCGACAAGCCGCTGGCCGCCGTGATGAAGGGCTATTTGAGCAAGCAGCACCGCGACAATCCGGGCGAGGGTTGTGTGTTGGCATCGCTGGGCGCAGATGTGGCGCGCCAAGGCCCCAACCTGCGCCACGCGGTAACCGAGGGCACGCGCAAGTTGCTGGATTTGTTTACAAGTCTCGCACCGGGCCGCATCAAGGCGCTGAAGCGGGAGCGCGCAATCGTGGCTTACGCCAGCATGGTGGGCGCGCTGATACTGGCGCGCGCGGTGGACGATGAAGCACTGTCGAATGAAATCCTGAAGACAGTGGCAGCATCCCTACCCGGTGCGGGGGCAAGCTAGCGAAACCCTACAATGCAGGCGCTTTTTCATAGGTGCCTGATACATGACTACTCCAACGCCCCACACGCCCGGCGCTCCGCGCAAACTGCGCCCGATCCCGAATTTCATCTTCGCCAGCCGCTGGCTGCAGTTGCCGCTGTACCTGGGCCTGATCGCCGCGCAGGGCGTCTATGTCTTCCACTTCTGGGTGGAGCTGGTGCATCTGCTGGAAGCCGCGTTTGGCAGCCAGACCGCGCTGCAGGCGCTGATCACCAGCATTGGCTACAAGGGCGATACAAGCGTTCCAGTGCTGAACGAGACCATCATCATGCTGGTGGTGTTGGCGCTTATCGACGTGGTGATGATCTCCAACCTGCTGATCATGGTGATCGTGGGTGGTTACGAAACTTTTGTGAGCCGCATGGACCTCGACGGCCACCCGGACCAGCCTGAGTGGCTAAGCCACGTAAACGCATCGGTACTGAAAGTGAAGCTGGCCACCGCCATCATCGGCATCAGCTCCATCCATTTGCTCAAGACCTTTATCAACGCCGCCAACTACGACGAAAAAGTGTTGCTCTGGCAAACGCTGATCCACGTCACCTTCCTGGCCAGCGCGCTGGCGATTGCCTACACCGACCGCCTGCTGACCGGCACGCACAACGCGCAACAGCACTGATCATTGCAATACGTGCTGTAGCGAACAGACGGTAGCAGGGCGGATGAATAACTTCGTAAGCGTTGATACGCAACCACGAAGGATGTTTTATGAAATTCCGTAAATCTCTAATGGCCGCGCTGTGCGTCGCGGCCTTGGGTGCTACTGCTATTCCGACGACAGCCAGTGCGCAGGTCGGCGTCTATCTGAATATCGCGCCCCCACCTCCGCGCAACGAGGTCGTGCCCGCTCCACGCAGGGGCTATGTGTGGGTGCCCGGCTACTGGAATGCGCGCAACAAACGCCACGTCTGGCAACCGGGGCACTGGGAACGCGAACGCCGCGGTTATGTATTTGTTGAACCCAGATGGGTCCAGCACGACAACCGCTGGCAATTGGAGCGCGGCAATTGGCGCAGGGGTGATCGTGACCGTGACGGCGTGCCCAATGCCGTTGACCGCGCACCGAACAATCCAAACCGGAACTAGTCCGCGTGAAACTGGTCCGAGTTCTTGCCCTTGAACGGGGCATAGAAGGCCTTGATCGCGACCATATCAGCTTCGATGTCGCCCGTGGGCATGAACACCGGTCCCAGGCCGCTGATCTTGCGTGAGTAGTCCATGTAGGCCATCACGATTGGCACATTGGCGCCCCGCGCGATGTAATAGAAGCCGGTCTTCCAGTAACGCACTTTGCGGCGCGTGCCTTCGGGTGGCACTACCAGTTGTAGCGGGCCATCGGCGTCGATGATGGCTTGCGCCGAAGCTTCCACCATGTTGCTGGCCTTGTCGCGCTGCACGGGTATGCCGCCCAGCCACCGCATCGTGTGGTGAAACGGGAATTTGAAGATCTGGTGTTTTCCCATCCAGTAGATATTGAGCTTGAGCGCAAAGGCCACCATCAGCGTGAAAGGCAAATCCCAGTTGCTGGTGTGCGGTGCAGCGATGAATACGCTTTTTTCGCAACCCGGGGGCAGGCTGCCCTCCACTTTCCAGCCCAGAAGTTTGAGGGTGGCCAAGGAGATGCCGCGTAGCACCGAGTTGACGATAGGGGTGTCGAATATGGTGCGGTGCATAAAAGTGCCCGCATTATGTCGCAGCCACCTGACGCGAACCGCAGGAATCAGGCGTTGTGATCAGCGTCCGGGCGCTGCGCCGGATCGACGTGGGTCATCATGTTGAGAACGCGGTGGCGGCGCATCACAGCGGCACGCGCCGCCACGGCAATGTTGTGACCTTCTTCGACGGTCAGCGTAGCCTTGACTTCGATATGGGCGTCGACAATGACCATGTCACCCATTTTGCGGGTGCGGATGTCATGGACACCCGCGACACCTGGCGTGGATTCCACCGTCCTGCGGATGGCCAAGACCTCGGCTTCATTGACGGCGCGGTCGGTCAGGTCGTGCATGGCATCCCAGCCGAAACTCCAGCCCATCTTGCCAACCATGAAGCCGACGATCAGCGCGGCAATCGGGTCCAACAGCGGGTAACCAGCCAGATTGCCGATCAGGCCAATGCTCACGACCAGTGATGACGCTGCATCGGAGCGCGCGTGCCATGCGTTGGCAACCAGCATGCTCGACTTCACGGCCTTGGCCACATGCAGCATGTAGCGGAAAAGAAGCTCCTTGGCCGCAATCGCGGCGAACGCCACCCACAGCGCGCTGGCGTGCGCAGTGGCAATGGATTCGGGCGCTTCCAGTTTTTGCAGAGCCGACCAGATCATGCCCACACCCACGGCCAGCAGCAGAAGACCTAATGCCAGGGAGGCCGCGGTCTCGAAGCGCTGGTGACCATAGGGGTGGTCTACGTCGGCGACTTTCTGGCTTTGGCGGTTGGCCAGCAACACGACAAAGTCAGCGACCAGGTCGGACAGCGAATGCACGCCATCAGCGATCAGGCCTTGCGACTTGGCAAGCACGCCCACCACGATCTGTGTTGTCGAGAGCACCACGTTGACGATGACGCTGACCCAGGTACTGCGCGATGCCGCCGCCGCACGCTCCGCGGGGGTGTGTGTCGCGTGCTCGGAGTCGTCGTCCTCGACCGGGATGAATTCCATGTCAGCTCAAATGCTTACCCGCAATGCCAGCCAGTTCAAACATCGTGACTTGTTCCTTGCCGAATACCTTCAGCAACTTGGCGTCGGCGTTGATAGCGCGTTTGTTGGTCGCGTCCTGCAGGTTGTTGGCCTTGATGTAATCCCACAGCTTCTTCATCACCTGTGGGCGGGCCACCAATTCTGGCCCGATCACCGCAGCCAGCTCGGGGCTGGGCGTCTTGCCGCTGGCAGCGGTGACCTTGCGTGGTGCCTTGGGTTTGGCTTCCTTGACAGTTTTCGCCGCCGCTTTCTTGGCCGGCGCTTTTTTGGCGGCCACTTTCTTAGCAGGCGTCTTCGCCGCTGCGGTCTTGGCAGCGGTCTTGCGCGGCGGGAACTTGGATGGCGCGAACTCGAAGTTCACCTTGCCTGCTTCAGCGTCCCAGGCCAGCATGGCCTTGAACGCGCGGCGTGTGCGCATCGAGACAAACTTCTCCAGCATGTCGGTCTTGCCGGTTTCCAGCAGCTTGGTCATTTGCGTACGCTCGATCGGCTGCTGCAGGATGATCTGTCCGCTCTTGAAGTCGCAGGTCGGTGTGGGCTGCTCCATCGTTGGCACCGATTTGTTGCAGACGTAGTTCTTGCCGTGTTCAAACACCGTGCCGCCACACTTGGGGCAAGTGCCTAGCGGCTCTTTGCCGCTGAAATCAATCAGCTCGCCTGATTCTTCGTCGGCCTTGTCATTGCCAAAGTCGAATTCGAGTTTGTAGTTCTTGGTGTCTTCGTCGTACTTGATGACCATCTCGGCAACGAAAGGCCAACCTGCTTTGGAACGGAAGCCATCCAGCGGGCCAATGTGTTTGTCGCGCAGGAACTGTTCAACTTCAGCAACTTCAAACGTACGGCCCGCCGGCGATTTGCCAAAAGAGAAACCGCAGCCTTCGTCCGCTCCCTTGGGCCCCGTGCAGGTGTAGCGGCGGTAGTTTTCCTTGACGATGCCACCGCAGTTGGGGCACGGGCTGCTTAGCGTGGCGTAGTCACCGGGGATGGTGTCGCGGTCGTATTCCTTGGCTTTCTTGACCATGCGCTCGGTCATCGCCGCAATCTCGGCCATGAAGGCCTCGCGGCTCATCTTGCCGTGCTCCATCTGGCTGAGTTTGTATTCCCATTCGCCGGTGAGTTCGGCCTTGGTCAACTCCTGCACATCCAGGCCACGCAAGAGCGTCATCAGCTGGAATGCCTTGGCAGTCGGGATCAGCTCGCGGCCTTCGCGCAGCATGTATTTCTCGGCGATCAAGCCTTCGATGATGGACGAGCGGGTGGCGGGTGTACCCAGGCCCTTCTCCTGCATCGCTTCGCGCAGCTCGTCGTCTTCGACCGTCTTGCCCGCACCTTCCATGGCGCCCAGCAGGGTCGCTTCGGAGTAGCGTGCAGGAGGACGGGTTTTCAGGCCCTTGGGGTCGACCGCTTCGGTCTTGACCTTCTCGCCAGGCGCGACGGGCACCAGGCTCTGGCCCTTGTCGCCGTCTTTGGCGTCGGCCACTTCGTCCGCAGCTTCCTTGCCGTAGATCGCCAGCCAACCTGGCTTGACCAGTACCTTGCCCTCGGTCTTGAAGGAATGACCAGCGGCGCTGCTGATGCGCGTGGTGACCTGGTATTCGGCGCTGGGGAAGAAGATGGCCATGAAGCGGCGCACCACTAGGTCGTAGATCTTTTGTTCAGCTTCCGACAGGCCAGATGGTGCCTGCAGTGTCGGGATGATGGCAAAGTGATCCGAGACCTTGGCGTTGTCAAACACGCGCTTGGTCGGCTTCACATAGCTGCCCTTGACGGCTTGCGCAGCAAACGGCGCCAGGTGCTTCATGCCGCTGTCGGCCAGCATCTCCAGCGTTTGTTTGGCGACGGCCACGTAGTCTTCGGGCAGGTAGCGCGAATCGGTACGTGGGTAGGTCAGTGCCTTGTGGCGCTCATATAGAGACTGTGCAATCGATAGCGTGGTCTTGGCGGAGTAGCCAAACTTGCCGTTGGCCTCGCGTTGCAGGCTGGTCAGGTCGAACAACTGGGGCGAGGCCTGGGTGGTGGGCTTGCTTTCTTCGGTCACCGTGGCCTGCTGGCCGCGCACGGCGTCGGCAATCGCCTGCGCTTCTTTTTCAGACCAGACGCGGTCGGCCTTTTTCTCGGCGTCGTCCGCATCCTTCTTGTGCGCGGGGTTGAACCATTTGGCAGCGTACTCGCCGGCCTGCGCGCCGAAGGACGCGTGGATTTCCCAGTAGTCGCGGCTGATGAACTTGCGGATCTGTTCTTCGCGTTCTACGACGACGGACAGCGTCGGCGTCTGCACCCGGCCGACGGTGGTCAGGAAGAAACCACCATCGCGCGAGTTGAACGCGGTCATGGCCCGCGTGCCGTTAATGCCCACCAGCCAGTCGGCCTCGGAACGGCAGCGTGCGGCATCGGCCAGCGGCTGCATTTGTTTGTCGGTACGCAGATGGTCAAAGCCATCGCGAATCGCTTGCGGGGTCATGGACTGCAGCCACAGGCGCGAAACCGGCTTGCCCAGTGGCTTGGCGCCTCCGGCATATTGCTCGATCAAACGGAAGATCAACTCACCCTCGCGGCCCGCGTCACAGGCGTTGACCAGCTTGTCCACGTCCTTGCGCTTGGCGAGTTTGACGACTGCGTTCAGGCGCGTCTTGGTCTTGTCGACGGGCTTCAAATCAAAGTGCGGCGGAATCACGGGCAGGTTGGCGAAGCTCCATTTGCCGCGTTTCACATCAAACTCTTCCGGCGCCTGGATCTCAACCAGGTGGCCCACGGCGCTGGAAACGACATAGCCGTCGCTCTCAAAATACTCGTCGTGCTTCTCGAATTTGCCCGCCGTGGGCGTGAGGGCGCGCACGATGTCTTGGGCAACGGAAGGCTTCTCGGCAATGATCAATGTTTTCATCTGACTACAATCCAGTCTCTCGCGTGCGCGCAGGTACGCGCGCCCACATACGCGGGCACGCACATGCGCGCCCATACGATTCACCATACCAAATTTTTGAGCCGTGGCAAAACCCGCACCGATTTCCTCCAGTAAACGCATTCAGACCCGTCGCTCCGGCGTGCATGGCAAGGGCGTGTTTGCGCTGCAGGATATTGCCGAAGGCGAGACCATCATCGAGTACATCGGTGAAGTGATTTCCTGGCCCGAGGCGCAGCGCCGCCACCCGCATGACCCGAAGGATCCGAACCACACGTTCTACTTTCATGTGGACGAAGGCCATGTGATCGACGCGCTGTATGGCGGTAACAGCTCGCGCTGGATCAACCACTCGTGCGATGCGAATTGCGAAGCCGACGAAGAAGGCGGCCGCGTGTTCATCAAGGCGCTGCGCAATATCAAGGCCGGTGAAGAGCTGAATTACGACTACGGTCTGATCATCGACGAGCGCTATACCCCGAAGCTGAAGGCCGAATACCCCTGCTGGTGCGGCGCAAAGAAGTGCCGCGGCACCTTGCTGGCCCCCAAACGCGGAAAACGTTAAAGCAATGGGCGGTGTAGGGCAACCCCTCCGCTGGCCTGCTGAGGCCATCTGGGAGGCCGTCGTGCCGCTGTTGCCCGGGTTTACCGTCGAGGTACTGCCCGAAATCGATTCCACCAACACTGAGCTGATGCGCCGGGCACGCGCCGGGCAGTTGGACCCCACGCTGTTGGTCGCCGAGCGGCAAACAGCTGGGCGTGGGCGCCTGGGCCGCACATGGTCTGGCGCGGCGGAGGGCGAGAACCCCTCGCTGACTTTCTCGCTGGGCTTGCCGTTGGCGCCACCCGATTGGTCTGGTCTGTCGCTGGCCGTGGGGCTGGCAGTAGTGTCCAGCCTGCATCCTGAGCTCAGATTGAAATGGCCGAACGACATCTGGCTGCAGGACCGAAAGTTGGGTGGCATCCTGATCGAGACCGTCAGCGTGGGCGAGGTGCGCTACGCGGTGATTGGCGTGGGCATCAACATCAGCATTCCTGCGGCAAGCGATTTGCGCACCGCGCCTGCAGCATTGCGCGAACTGTTACCCGATGCGCAGGCCGCCGAAGTGCTCGGTCGTGTGGTGCTGCCTCTGGTGCAGCAAGTGCAGCGTTTTGCAGCCGAAGGTTTCGGCCCTTTGCGAACGACTTACCACGCGCGGGACCTGCTTTACGGCAACGAAGTGGTGTGCAGTGACGGCATGACGGGTACTGCGCGCGGCGTAGATGCCAGCGGCGCGTTGCTGGTGCATACTGCCCACGGTCTGAAAAAAATATCGAGCGCGGAGGTCAGTGTGCGACCGCAAACTGAAATTCGAGCCTCTTCCATCTGAGTTATGTTGCGACTGCTTGTACTGGCACTGCTATTGATCAACGGCATCTACTTCGGCTGGAGCCATGGGATGCTGAAAGCCTACGGCTTTGCACCCGAACAGCAGGGCGAGCCGCAGCGCCTGGAGCAGCAGGTCAAACCAGAAGGACTGAAGATTCTCTCCACGCAGGAGCTCAGCCGTGTCGAGGCGCAGTTGCAAGCCGATCTGGCGCCAAAAGAATGTCTGCAAGTCAGCCCATTGAACGAGGGCCAGGTCAGCGCACTGCGCCGCGTGCTGGAGCCTAACTGGCCTGCCAATAGCTGGCAGATGGTGCCGATACAGATCGCGCCGCGCTGGATCATCTACATGGGCAAATACCCGAATGAAGAAATGCTGGTCAAAAAACGCGGCGAACTGAATGTGATGAAGTTGCCGCTGGAGCCGCTGCAAAACCCGGCGCTGGAGCTTGGTATATCACTGGGCGGCTTTCCTACCCAGGCCGAAGCCAACACAGAGCTGGCCAAACTGAATCTGCGCGGTGTGCGCACGGCCCACGTGGTTCAGGAGCTGCAAGGCGGCAATGCAACGCAGCTCAAACTGCCTGCGGTCAACGATAGCCTGAAGGCCCGGTTGGGTGAACTCAAGTCCGCCTTAGGCAATCAGCTCCTCAAGGCCTGCGGCTGATTTGCCTCAGGCCTCGCTGTCCCGCGAAAAACGCACCGTAAAGCTGGCGCCAGGCGGCACCTGCCCGGGACGGCTGTCGTCCAGCGTGATGGTCGCGTTGTGCTGGCGTGCAATCTCCAGCACGATCGGCAGCCCCAAGCCTGATCCATCGGCCTCGGTTCCCAGCGCCCGATAGAACGGCTGGAATACCAAGTCCCGTTCGGCAACAGGGATGCCCGGGCCGGAGTCTTCCACTTGCACCACAAGCACCTTGCTGAATGGATCAATCAACACGCGCGCGGTGATCACGCCCGGACGCTCCGGTGTGGAAGGCGTGTAGTTGATGGCGTTGTCCACCAGATTGCGCACCATTTCCTTGAGCAGCGTGGCGTTGCCCATCAGAGTGCCGCCGTCCACGCCTGGCTCCGCACCTTCGTAGCCCAGGTCGATGTGCTTGTCCATCGCGCGCGGTACGCTGTCGCGCACCACGTCCATGACCAGTCGCGGCAGATCGCAGGGCTGGTGGCTCAGCACCGCACCGCTGCTTTCAGCGCGCGCCAGCGCCAGCAGCTGGTTGACGGTGTGGGTCGCGCGAATGCTGGAGCGGCCAATCTGGCGCAGTGAGAGTTTCAAATCTTCGGCGCTACCGCCTTCGCGCTGGGCCAAATCGGCCTGCATGCGTAAACCCGCCAGTGGCGTCTTGAGCTGGTGTGCAGCGTCGGCCAGAAAACGCTTTTGTGTGGCGATGGATTCTTTGAGCCGCATCAGCAAATCGTTGACCGACGACACCAGCGGCGCCACTTCCATGGGCACGGCTTCCACGTCCAGCGGGCTCAGGTCGTCCGGATTGCGCGCGCGGATGCGTTCTTCCAGATGGTTCAAAGGTTTGATCGCTTGCACCAGCGCCAGCCAGACCAGCAGCACGGCCAGCGGCAGGATCACGAACTGCGGCAGCATCACGCCCTTGACGATTTCGGTCGCCAGCACGGAGCGTTTCTCCATGGTCTCCGCCACTTGCACCAGCGCAGGCTTTGACTGTGGAATGTCCAGCCGCACCCACATGTAGGCCACTTTCAGATCGACGCCGCGGTATTCGGCATCGCGAATGCGCACTTCGCCGAGGGGTGTTTTGTCGTCTTCGGGTGGTGCGGGAAGCTCACGCTCGCCGCTGAGCAATTCGCCTTTGGCGCCCACCACTTGGTAGTACACGGTGTCCGCGTCATCGGCGCGCAACAGCTCGCGCGCTGGCAGGGGCAGAGCGAATTGCGCACGGTCGTTGTTGACGGTGATCAATTGCGCCAGTGCGCCGACGTTGTATTCCAGCGCGCGGTCAAACGGCTTGCCAGCAATGCCTTGCGCGACCAGCCAGGTCAGCACCAGACTGACGGGCCATAGCAGCAGCAATGGCGTGAGCATCCAGTCCAGGATTTCCCCGAACAGTGACCGCTGCTCACGCTGGAAAATTTTCACGCGCCGAGCCCCGCAGAGCCAAATTCAGAGGCAAAAATGGCTGCAACGCCCGTGGAATGTGCGTAAGCAGCTCCTGAATTCATAGCGAATGTTTAGCCCGGAATTTTTTCGAGGCAGTACCCAAGGCCACGCACGGTCGCAATGCGGATCGGCCCTTTCTCGATCTTTTTGCGCAAGCGATGGATGTAGACCTCGATCGCGTTGTTGCTGACCTCTTCGCCCCATTCACACAGGCGCTCGACCAACTGGTCCTTGCTGACCAGGCGGCCAGCGCGCTGCAGCAAGACTTCGAGCAGGCCCAGCTCGCGGGCAGACAGTTCGACCATCTTGCCGTCGATGGTGGCAACGCGGCCGGCCTGGTCATACGTCAGCGGACCGTGCTTGATGCTGCTGGATGTGGCGCCCATGCCGCGGCGTACCAGTGCGCGCACGCGGGCTTCGAGTTCCTGCAGGCTGAAGGGTTTGGCCATGTAGTCATCGGCGCCGTAGTCCAGTCCTTTGACGCGCTCGTCCACGCTGTCGGCCGCGGTGAGGATCAGTACCGGCAATGAGGAACCGCGTCCGCGCAGTTTCTTCAGCACTTCCAGACCGTGCATCTTGGGCAGGCCCAGATCGAGGATCAACAGATCGAACTCGGTGTTGGTCATCAGTGCCGCGTCGGCCTCGGTGCCGCTGGCGACGTGGTCCACTGCCGCACCCGCGCTGCGCAGGGCCCGCAAGAGGCCATCGGCCAACACCTGGTCATCTTCGGCAATCAAAATCCGCATGTCTGTCTCCTCGTGTGCGCTGTTGCCAGCGCTGTGTCTGTCATTCTAGGCCTGCACTTTTTCGGAGGCCTTACTGTCCACTGTAGGCTTCCAGCCCCAAAGCCACGACCGTGGCTACTTCGGGGCTGACGGCGGCGCGTAGTTCGTCTTCGGCCTGCGCCACTGCGTCTTGGTACGCGGTCAACCACGCCAAGCCGGTGGCGGTGAACATCACGCGCTTGGCGCGCGCATCTAGTGGATCGTCCTCGCGGCTCACCATGCCCCAGGCCTCGCACTGGTTGACCAGCGTGCCCATGGCCTGCTTTGTCATGCCAGCTGCTTGCGCCAACGCGGTCAGGCGTGCGCCGCCTTGAGGCAGATGGCGCGTGATGTGGATATGCGCTGCGCCGACCTGCCCGCGTGCCGCCAGATTGGACAGGCCCAGCGGAACGCCAGGGTGGTGGGCCATCAGTTCCATCACTCGACCGTCAAAGCGCTCCAGCGCCAGACGCAACCAGTGGCCGAGGTGGTTGCTGCGCCACGGCTCGGGAGCGGAATTAGGGGTTTCGGACATTTCGTAAATAGTAATACAAACTGACTAAAAAATGTATTTACGCATTTCAATCAATGCGCTTAAACTACTGTTCAAGCATCCAGCCTGTAGCAAAACGCAGTGGTTTGGCCAGATGCACGAATGCCACCCAATTGTTTGATTTTTAAGGAGATTTCCATGGACGCACCGGTCAAGAACCCCAACAACACGAATGGCGCCAACAGCGAGAAAGCCAAGGCACTGCAAGTGGCCCTGGCCCAGATCGAAAAGCAATTCGGCAAAGGCACCATCATGCGCCTGGGTGAAGGCGAGGTGATTGAAGACATCCAGGTGGTTTCCACCGGTTCCTTGGGGCTGGACATTGCGCTGGGCGTCGGCGGTCTGCCACGCGGTCGCGTCGTTGAAATCTACGGACCTGAGTCGTCCGGCAAGACCACGCTGACATTGCAAGTCGTCGCCGAAATGCAAAAGCAAGGCGGCCAATGCGCCTTCGTCGACGCCGAGCACGCACTGGACATCCAGTACGCGCAAAAGCTGGGCGTGAACCTGCAGGACCTGCTGATCAGCCAGCCCGATACCGGCGAGCAGGCGCTGGAAATCGTCGACAGCCTGGTGCGCTCCGGCGCGGTTGATCTGATCATCGTGGACTCGGTGGCGGCGCTGACCCCCAAGGCCGAACTTGAAGGCGAGATGGGTGACTCTTTGCCCGGCCTGCAAGCGCGTCTGATGAGCCAGGCGCTGCGCAAGCTGACCGCTCACATCAAGAAGACCAACTGCACGGTGATCTTCATCAACCAGATTCGCATGAAGATCGGCGTGATGTTCGGCAGCCCCGAAACAACGACCGGCGGTAATGCGCTGAAGTTCTACGCCTCGGTCCGCCTGGACATCCGCCGCACCGGCACCATCAAGAAAGGCGAAGAGGCCATCGGCAACGAGACCAAGGTCAAGGTGGTTAAGAACAAGGTCGCGCCTCCGTTCAAGACGGCGGAGTTCGACATTTTGTTCGGCGAGGGCATCAGCCGCCATGGCGAAATCATCGACATGGGTGTGACCGCCGGTATCCTGGAAAAGTCCGGTGCCTGGTACGCTTACCAGGGCGAGAAGATCGGCCAGGGCCGTGACAACGCCCGCGAATTCCTGCGCGAAAACCCCGACTTGTCGATCGAGATCGAAAACAAGGTGCGCGATTCGCTGGGCATCCCACTGCTGCCAGTGGCGGAGCCGGAAATCAAGGCTGCCAAGAGCAAGAAGGCCGACAAGGCTGAAAAATCAGAGTAAAAAGTGCCTCCAGCGCCCGTGGAATGTGCGTAAGCAGCTATTAAAACAATAGCATTCCGCGGGCAGCTTGAGGGTTCAGTAAATGGCCACTACGTCGTTGTCCCTCACGGGCCGGGCTTTGCGCCTGCTCAGCGGCCGCGAGCACTCGCGTGCCGAGTTGGAGCGCAAGCTGGCGAAATTCGAGGAAGAGCCCGGCCAACTCGCCAAGGTGCTGGACACGTTGGCAGCCAAGGATTTCATCAACGAAACCCGTGTGGTGGAGTCCGTCATTCACCGCCGCTCCGCCAAGCTGGGCGCGTCACGGATCAAGCAGGAGTTGCAGCAAAAGGGGTTGGAGCCCGAAGCAGTTGCCATCGCCATTGATTGGTTACGCGCCAGCGAGGTGGAGCGCGCGCGCGAAGTCTGGCGCAAAAAGTTTGGTCAACCGCCTGCCGATGCTTCTGAGCGGGGCAAGCAGATGCGGTTTTTGGCGAATCGGGGGTTTGGTGGGGACACCATTCACAAAGTGGTTTCTGGGTCCGACGACTGAAGTCAAATCCCGCTTTCGATCGTCCGCCCAGCAATCCCCGATTTGCCAGCACCGCGCCGAGCGACTGGCTATGGCCGGAGCGCTCATGGCGTTACGCAAAATCGCTTTCCGACCCTAGCCTGCCACTCAGCGCTCATCTCCCGTGCGAGGTGAGGTCTGAATCTTCCGTCTGGCGCCCGCCGACAAGGCGAGAGGAAGGGGTGTGTCGGCAACCGATTTTGCGTAACGCCATGAGGGGGCCGGCACACTCCTTCTTCTTGCCGCCGACAACGCCCATACGCCAGCGGGCCAACGTCAGGACCCTTACAGCCCCAACATCAGTTGCAAGTTCTGCACCGCAGCACCCGAGGCGCCCTTGCCCAAGTTGTCCAAGCGGGCAACCAACAAGGCATGCCCAAACTCTCCATTAGCAAACACGCGCAATTCCATCTTGTTCGTGTCTTTCAGCGCCACCGCATCCAGTTTCAGGTCGGCGGTCGGCTCTTCCACTGTGACCCAGGTGCTGCCAACGTAATGCTGGGCCAGCGCGTCGTGCAGGGCTTTTGCCGACGGCTTCCCGGGCAAAGTGTCCAAGTGCAACGGAAGTTGCACCAGCATCCCCTGATCGAAATTACCCACTGAGGGCACGAACAGCGGGCGCCGGGTCAGGCCGGTGTACTGCATGATTTCCGGAATGTGCTTGTGCGTGAGGCCCAGTGCATACAACTCAAAAGCGGGCGCCGTGCCGGCCTCATAGGCCTCCATCATGGTTCGACCCCCGCCGGAATAGCCGCTGACGGACGGCAGGCAAACCGGGAAATCGGCGGGAATCAGCTTCGCGTCGATTAACGGTCGCAATAGCGCGATAGCGCCGGTCGCATAGCAGCCGGGGTTCGAGACACGTTGCGCATTTTTGACTGCTTCGGCCTGGCCGGCGGCCAGTTCCGGAAAGCCGTAAACCCAGCCGGGGGTGGTGCGGTGGGCTGTCGAGGCGTCGATGATGCGTGGGCCGGGTTTGCCGGTCTTTTTTTCCAGTCCGTCCACCATGGCGACAGTTTCGCGGGCGGCGTCATCGTGCAGGCACAGAATGACCAAGTCGGCCTGACTGATCAGCGCCCGCTTGGCGATCGGGTCTTTGCGCAGCGATGGGTCGATGCTGAGCAGTTCAATCTGGGGCACGGCTTGCAGCCGTTCCCGGATTTGCAGGCCGGTGGTACCGGCTTCGCCGTCAATAAAGATCTTTTTCATGGGTGCAGTGGTCAGACGGGCCTAGCTTGCGCTGTAAGCCCCGTAAAAGCTTGGTTTGTAACCGCATGATACAGTCCCGCCTCTGTGTTCCCGTGCCATGCTGGCCCCTCAGTTCCCCGCTGCAGCATGGCGAAAATTGTCCAGTCCTAAGAGAGACGTCATGAAGATTCACGAGTACCAAGGCAAGGAAATCCTGCGCCAATTTGGTGTGCCCGTTCCCCGCGGCATCCCAGCATTCACAGTCCAGGAAGCCGTCGAAGCGGCCCAAAAGCTCGGCGGCCCGGTCTGGGTAGTCAAGGCGCAAATCCACGCCGGTGGGCGCGGCAAGGGCGGCGGCGTCAAGGTTGCCAAGACCATTGAAGACGTCAAACGCATTGCTGGCGAAATCCTGGGCATGCAGCTCAAGACGCACCAAACCGGCCCCGAAGGCCAGAAGGTCCGTCGCCTCTACATCGAAGACGGCGCCGACATCAACAAAGAATATTACGTGTCCATCGTGACCGACCGCGCCACGCAGAAGCTGGCGTTCATCGCGTCCAGCGAAGGCGGCATGGACATCGAGGAAGTGGCCCACTCCACGCCCGAAAAGATCATCACCGAGTTCATCGATCCGCTGACCGGTCTGGGCGACGCGCAAGCCAAAAAGATTTCGGATGCGATCGGCATGCCAGCGGACTCCACCGCCCAGGCCGTGGACATCTTTCAGAAGCTCTACAAGTGCTACATGGACACCGATGCGTCGCTGGTTGAAATCAATCCGCTGAACCGCGATAGCAAGGGCAATGTGATGGCGCTGGACGCCAAGTTCAACTTTGACTCCAACGCGCTGTTCCGCCACCCCGAAATCGTGGCCTACCGCGATCTGGACGAAGAAGATCCGGCCGAAGTGGAAGCTTCCAAGTTCGACCTGGCCTACATCAGCCTGGACGGCAACATCGGCTGCCTGGTGAACGGCGCTGGCCTCGCGATGGCGACCATGGACACCATCAAGTTGTTCGGCGCTGAGCCTGCCAACTTCCTGGACGTGGGCGGCGGTGCCACCCCCGAGAAGGTCACCGAAGCCTTCAAGATCATGTTGAAGAACCCCAAGGTCAAGGCCATTCTGGTCAACATCTTCGGCGGCATCATGAAGTGCGACACCATTGCCACTGGCGTGATTACGGCTTGCAAGGCCACCAACCTGAACGTGCCGCTGGTCGTGCGCATGAAGGGCACCAACGAAGATCTGGGCAAGAAGATGCTGGCCGAGTCCGGTCTGCCCATCATCTCGGTAGACACCATGGCAGAAGCTGCACAGGCAGCCGTTAAAGCGGTAAAGGGTTAATCATCATGTCGATTTTCATCAACAAAGACACCAAGGTCATCACCCAGGGTATTACCGGCAAGACCGGTCAGTTCCACACCGAGAAGTGCCAGGAATACGCGAACGGCAAGAACTGCTTCGTCGCCGGCGTGAACCCCAAGAAGGCTGGCGAGTCCATCTTCAACATTCCAATCTACGCCTCCGTCAAGGAAGCGGCATCGGAAACCGGTGCCACTGTATCCGTGATCTACGTGCCACCAGCTGGCGCTGCTGCTGCCATCTGGGAAGCGGTTGAAGCCGACCTGGATCTGGCGATCTGCATTACCGAAGGCATTCCGGTCAAGGACATGCTGGAAGTGCGCAACCGTATGAAAGCCAAGGAAGCGGCTGGCGGCAAGAAGACCTTGCTGCTCGGACCGAACTGCCCCGGCCTGATCACGCCTGACGAAATCAAGATCGGCATCATGCCCGGCCACATCCACCGCAAGGGCCGCATTGGTGTGGTCAGCCGCTCCGGCACGCTGACCTACGAAGCCGTGGCTCAATTGACCGAAATCGGTCTGGGCCAGTCTTCCGCTGTTGGTATTGGTGGCGACCCTATCAATGGCCTGAAGCACATCGACGTGATGCGCGCCTTCAATGACGATCCCGATACCGATGCCGTCATCATGATCGGCGAAATCGGTGGGCCGGACGAAGCCGAAGCCGCCCGCTGGTGCAAGCTCAACATGAAAAAGCCCATCGTTGGCTTTATCGCTGGCGTGACCGCCCCTCCCGGCAAGCGCATGGGCCATGCCGGCGCGCTGATCTCCGGCGGCGCCGACACGGCGGATGCGAAATTGGCTGTGATGGAAGAGTGCGGCTTCAAGGTCACACGCAATCCGTCTGAAATGGCTAAGTTGCTGAAAGCCATGCTGTAAAAAGAGGCGGAACGCTGCCAATGCAAAGTGCCCATACCCTGCGGTTGGGCACTTTTCACATGTGAAGCTGGAGAATTGAATGGAACTACTGCAAAGCCCTGATTTCTGGATCGGTCTGATCAAGATCGTCTGGATCAACATCATCCTCTCTGGCGACAACGCTGTAGTGATTGCGCTCGCGGCGCGATCACTACCACCGCATCAACAGCAAAAGGCGGTGATCTTCGGCTCGGGAGCAGCCGTGGTGCTGCGCGTGATCCTGACGGTAGTGGCGGCCAAGCTGCTGGCCATGTCCTTCCTGCAGATAATTGGCGGCATTCTGTTGCTGTATATCGGTGTTCAGCTGCTGACTGATGAAGACGGTGAAGAAGGGCATAGCGGCCAGACCGGCAGCCTGATGTCGGCGGTGCGTACCATCCTGATCGCCGATCTGGTGATGAGCCTTGACAACGTGATTGCGGTAGCCGCCGCGGCCAAGGGCAGCATGTTTTTACTGGTTTTGGGGCTGGCGATCAGCATCCCACTGGTGATTTTTGGCAGCACGCTGATGATCCGCCTGATGGAGCGCTTCCCCATCATCGTGCTGTTTGGCGCCGCGTTGATCGGATGGGTTGGTGGCGAGACCATCATGGGTGACAACGCCCTCAAGGAGTTTGTTGCAACCACGGGCTGGTTGCATTGGGTTGCCGCACCCTTGGGTGCGGCCTTGGTGGTTGGATTGGGCAAGTTTCTGGCGCGGCGGCGCGTTGCAAGTGCGCAGTGAATGCGCGTGCGAAGCGCATTTACAACGATGCCGGATGGGTGTCTACCCTTTCATCGTCTTTGCTGGCCGTTTGTCAAAAAACCACAGTTTTGACAACGCTTGTCACTTGTCGTTACGGTGGGCCTCTGATAACGTACCCGACTAACCCGATTTTCAAGTCGGAGTGTTTGTTTGCGGGCAACAGATAAGGCTTTGAGGTAGTACTTGGCTAAAGCATCTTCAAAATCACGTCCCTCGTTTTGGCGTGCCGACTGGTTCGCCGGAGTGGTGATCATCGTGCTCGTCGTGCTGTTGCAAAACACCACCGACTCCATCTCAACGCTGGAGCGTCGCTTCTACGACTTTGCCAGCACCAGTACCTCTCGCCAGCCGTCCGACCGCATTGCGGTCATTGCGATTGACGACACCAGTATCCAGAACATTGGCCGTTGGCCCTGGTCGCGTGACGTTCACGCCAAGCTGATCGACAAGTTGGCCGCCGCCAAGGCCAAGACCATTGTTTATACCGCCCTGTTCATTGAACCGCAGGTAGACCAGGGCTTAGGCTACATTCGCAAGATTAAAGAAGCTTTGGGTGCAACCACTGATGCGGGCGCCGCCAACGAACAAGTTGGCAAACTGATCGTCGAAGCCGAAGGCGCGCTGGATACAGACTCGGTGCTCGCCGCCAGCGTCGCCAAGGCTGGCAATGTGCTGTTGCCATCGGTTTACGCGATTGGCGAACCACAAGGCAACCCCGATGCGCCGCTGCCCGCCTTTGCGCTGAAAAGCACGATCGACGATGCCAATGGCTTTTCGCTGCCTGCGGTCTCAGGTCAGCAACCGCTTGAATTGCTTGGTAACGCTGCAGCGGGTGTCGCGCATCTGAACCAGTTCAATGACCTGGATGGCGCGGTGCGGGACGAGCCTCTACTAATCAATTACTACGGCCGCGATGTGCCATCGATGTCGTTGCTGACGGCGCTGAAAAGCCTGAATCTGCAGGTCTCCGACGTCAAGCTGAACCCCGGTGAATCGGTGCAGATCGGCAAACTCAAGGTTCGCACGGATGCGGCGGCGATGATGCGGCCACAGTTTTACAAGGGCAAGGATGGCAAGCCAGCGTTTAGCTCGGATTCGTTCTATGACGTGCTGACTGACAAAATTCCGGCGTCGAAGTACGCCGACAAGATCGTGATCATTGGTGCCACCGCGGCCGGCATCGGCGCCCGCTTCCCGGTCCCCGGCAATGCTTCTCTGTCACCCGCCGAAACCATCGCCCACATTACTTCCAGCATCCTGAGCGAGCACTTTATCGTCGCGCCTTCTTGGGGCGTTTTTGCGCAGTTGGGTCTGTTCCTGCTGGTAGCTGGCTACATCCTGTTTGCATTGCCGCGTTTGTCGGCGGGCATGTCAGCCGGCATCACGTTTGCGGGTTTCGTGGTCTTGCTACTGGTCGAATTTGTATTGCTGTCGTCGTCAGCGCTGTGGCTGCAAATGGTGTTCCCCGCAACACTTTTGGTATTGGGCCATTTGGCACTCACCACCAAGCGATTCCTGATGACCGAAGCTGGCAAGGTCAAGGCCGACGAAGAATCCGCCGAGACCAATCGCATGATGGGCTTGGCGCTGCAGGGCCAGGGCCAGTTGGACATGGCGTTTGACCGCTTTCGCCGAGCCACGATGGGTGACGCGTTGATGGGCAACCTGTATAGCCTCGCGCTGGACTTCGAGCGCAAACGCCAGTTCAACAAAGCCGAGGCCGTGTATGAGCACATGGCCGCTTACGACAAGGATTACAAAGACATCAAGACCAAGCTGAGCCGCGCCAAGAATCTTTCCGAGACGGTCATGTTGGGCGGTGGCGGCGGATCACATCCAGGCGGCACCATGCTGCTGGACGGGGGTGCTGTCGAGAAGCCGATGTTGGGTCGATACCAGGTTGAAAAAGAACTCGGCAAGGGCGCGATGGGCGTGGTCTATCTGGGCAAGGATCCCAAGATTGGACGTGTCGTAGCCATCAAAACCATGGCGTTGAGCCAGGAATTTGCCGGTGAGGAACTTACGGATGCGCGTGAGCGCTTCTTCCGTGAAGCCGAGACTGCAGGACGCTTGCAGCACCAGAACATCGTCACGATTTTCGATGCGGGTGAAGAGCACGACTTGGCCTATATCGCGATGGAATTCCTCAAAGGCAAGGACTTGGTGGATTTTTGCAAGGGTGACAAACTGTTGCCTATACCGAAGGTGCTGAGCATCGTTGCACGTGTGGCCGAGGCTTTGGCCTACGCGCACACGCAAAACGTGGTACACCGGGACATCAAGCCCGCCAACATCATGTACGAGTTGGACAGCGATACGGTGAAGGTGACCGACTTCGGCATCGCCCGTATTACCGACTCCAGCAAGACCAAGACCGGCCTGGTACTTGGCACGCCAAGTTTTATGTCGCCGGAACAACTGGCAGGCAAGAAGGTGGATGGCCGCTCTGACTTGTATTCCTTGGGCGTCATGTTGTTTCAGATGCTGGCCGGTGTGCTGCCATTCCGTGGCGACTCCATGGCCGAGCTGATGTTCAAGATCGCCAACGAAGAGGCGGCGGATATTCGCATCATTCGACCAGAGATATCCGAGCTCCTCGCTAACGTAGTCGCACTGTCCGTAAGCAAGCGACCTGAAACCCGTTATCAGACTGGCGACCAGTTTGCAGCGGATTTGCGCAATGTCTTGGCCACTATGTCCGGTGCTGGCGCCCTAGCTCCTGCCGCCGCGCCGGCCGAAAAGCGGGCGCCGATGGAATTTGCCCCGACCCAGCCGGCTTCACCAGACATGTTTGACAAGACCTCCATCCAGCAAGCTGCGCCGCCCAAATCGTCAGGTGCTCCAGATAGCACCGACCTGGAACTCTAAAACTAACAATGAATTACCAATTTTTCGCAAAGACCGACCCAGGTCGGGCGCGCGACAACAACGAAGACTCGGTTGCGTTTGACCAGGACACCTGCACGGCGGTTCTGGCCGATGGAATGGGCGGTTACAACGCGGGGGAAATCGCCAGCGGCATGGCGACCGCATTTATCAAAGCGGAGCTCAGCCGTTGGTTGACGGAAGCAGGCGCCAATGCCCGAAGCCGTGAAGTGCGTCGGGCCATGGAGATTTGCGTTGAAAACGCAAACTTGTCGATCTACAACGCGGCAAACTCCAACGCACATTACGCGGGGATGGGTACGACATTGGTGGTCGGCGTATTCAGAGAAGATACGCTGCTCGTTGGCCATATCGGCGACTCTCGTTGCTACCGTTGGCGTGGCGGTGTTCTTACGCAGATTACCAAGGACCACTCCTTGCTGCAGGAGCAAATTGATGCAGGCTTGATCACGCTGGAGCAGGCGGCAACCTCGAATATCAAGAATTTGGTGACCCGGGCGCTGGGCGTAGAGGAACTGGTACTCTTAGAGGTCAATGAGTATCCCGTCGAGGTTGGTGATATCTATCTGATGTGTTCAGATGGCCTGTCAGATATGGTGGACGATTCCGCAATCGCTAGAATTGTTGGCGAAGGGGTAGACCTTGAGCAGCAGGCCGCGCAGCTCATCGATGCGGCAAATCACAATGGGGGCCGGGACAATATCTCGGTTCTGATGGTGGAAGTCAGCGACGAGCCCGAAAAGCGCGGTTTAATTGCACGGTTACTAGGGAAGTAGAGATCACATGCGTTACCCAGAATTGAATTACACACAAAGGAGCCGGTCATGCCGAAAATGATCGTATCGATCGATGAGGTCGTAATTAAGGAAGTGCAGCTCACCAAAGACCGCACTACCCTGGGACGCAGGCCGTATAACGATATCGTTATTGACAATCTGGCCGTCAGCGGAGAACACGCTGTATTGCAGATGACAGGCGGCGATGTTTTCCTTGAAGACCTGAACAGTACCAACGGCACTTACGTTAACGGCAAGGCCATCAAGAAAAAACAGCTTGCCAATGGCGATTCGGTGGAGATCGGCAAGTACAAGATAAAGTTTGTTGCAGACAACGCCGCTCAGGACTTCGACAAGACCATGGTCGTGCAGGCTCGGCCTGTCGCAGCGGCAACCCCGTCTGGCTTCCAAGTGGGTGCAGGTGATTCGGTCGGCATGGGCGCATTTCACGCTGCAATCAAAGTGCTGTCTGGCGCTGCCTCCGGGCGCGAGGTACCACTGACCAAGGTGGTGACTACCATCGGCAAGCCCGGGGTAGCGGTGGCCGCAATTACCAAGCGTCAGCATGGCTTCGTGGTCCACCATGTAGAAGGCGCAGGCAACCCGACGCTGAACGGTGCGCCTATCGGGTCAGACCCGATATCCCTCAAAAATGGTGACATGATCGAACTCGCTGGCACACAGATGCAGTTTGTACAGACCTGAATTGCAGTATGCGGTCCGGTCCGATTCCATGTAGACCGGTCTGGTGTGGGGGGCCGACGTGAAATCCATTGCAAAGCACTGGCCTCGCATCGCAGTAACCCTGCTGCCGCTGCTGTTTGCGCTTCTGCACGCCGTTGGCATCGCGCGCATCGGTGTACTACAGCGGCTGGATGACATCATCTATGACGCGCGTTTGCGCGCGACCAACCCCAAGACACTGGACGAACGTATCGTTATCGTCGATATCGACGAAAAGAGCTTGGCCGAACTGGGCCATTGGCCTTGGGGGCGCAACAAGCTGGCTCAATTGGTTACCACGTTATTCGACGAGCAAAAGATTGCAGTGTTGGGTTTTGACGTGGTGTTTCCGGAGGCCGATGACAGTTCGGGCCTGTCCCGTCTCAATGAGCTGGCCCGCAACGAATTGAAAGACCAGTCCGGGTTTGGCGAACGGTTGCGTGCATTGCAGCCGCAATTGGACTATGACGGTGCCTTTGCCAAGGCTATGGAAGGTAGGCCCGTGGTACTGGGCTATTACTTCACCAGTGATCGCGCAGGGCACGCAGCAGGTGTTTTGCCTGCGCCCATCATGACCAAAGATGCATTGCAGGGGCGCACTATCAGCGCGACCTCCTGGAGTGGTTTTGGATCGAATATTGAAGTTCTTGGCAATGCTGCCCCAATCGCTGGTTTTTTCAACTCGATTACGGACGGCGATGGAGTCGTCCGGTCGTTGCCACTGATTGCGGAGTACAAAGGCCAGTATTACGAATCCTTGCCATTGGCGATGTTCCGAACACTCGCCGGGTTCCCCGCTGTGGCGCCAGGGTTTTCGAACGAGAAATTTTTGTCGCGCAACCTTCAGGCGATGGACCGCGTGCTGCTCAAACAGGGCGACAAAACCATGGCCATTCCCGTTGATGAACGCGTAGTGGCACTCGTACCGTACCGAGGCCCAGGTGGCGCAACCGGGGGCTCTTTCAAATATATTTCGGCGGCGGATGTTGTTGCCAAACGTATTCCTGCTGGCAGCCTCAAAGACAAAATCATTCTGCTGGGTACGACTGCGCCAGGGCTTCTGGACTTGCGCGTTACGCCGGTTGGGGAAACCTATCCTGGAGTGGAGGCGCACGCAAACTTTATCTCCGGGTTGTTGGATGGCAAGGTCTTGTTGAAGCCGGACTTTGCCTTGGGCTATGAAGTGGCGCTGTTGATTCTGGCTGGCCTAGTGCTGGCATTTGGTTTGCCTTTGCTGACGGCCACCAGTGCTGTGGGCCTCAGTGTGGGCGTGCTGGCAGTGCTGGCCGGAATTAATTTCTGGCTTTACATGGCGTATGGGTTGGTATTGCCGTTGGCCTCCAGTATCACGATGGCATTGGCCGCATTTGGGCTCAATATGAGCTACGGCTACTTTGTCGAGAGCCGCTCCAAGCGCGAACTGGCGCATTTGTTTGGGACTTACGTTCCGCCTGAGCTGGTGGACGAGATGGTGAAAGACCCGGATAGCTACACCATGCAGGCTGCCAACCGGGAATTGACGGTGATGTTTTGCGACATGCGTGGCTTCACCAAGATGTCCGAACGCATGGAGCCTTTGCAATTGCAGGCGCTACTGACCGGCGTGTTCAGTCGGCTGACCAGCCTGATACGGGCCAATCGTGGCACCATTGACAAATACATGGGCGACTGCGTGATGGCCTTTTGGGGGGCACCGGTCGAGACCGAAAACCACGCACATTTGGCAGTCAAATCTGCTATGGAGATGGCCTATGCCGTACGTGAAATCAACCAAGAGCATCGCGAAAAGGGACTTCCCGAAATCGGCGTCGGCATCGGATTGAACACTGGCACTATGTGCGTGGGCGATATGGGCTCCAATATTCGCCGCAGTTACACGGTCATTGGGGACTCTGTGAATCTGGGTTCCCGGTTGGAGGGGCTGTCCAAGGCCTATGGTGTGGATATTGTGGTCAGTGAGTCCACCCGCAAACTTGCGCCTGATTTCGCCTGGCAGGAACTGGACCGTGTTCGTGTCAAAGGCAAGGAACAAGCGGTAGCCATCTTCTGGCCCATGGCGCCATCGGATCGTCTGAGTGCCGAGGCCTCCACTGAGCTCAAGACCTGGGGCAACTTCATCAAGGCCTACCGGACGCAGAATTGGGACCAGGCGGACGTGCTTTTGATCAACTTGATGCGCATGAATGCCAAAAAATATCTTTACCAACTGTACTCAGAACGCGTAGCCTCTATGCGATTGTTGCCGTTCGATCCTGAATGGGATGGCGCAACAAATTTTGAAACCAAATGAGGCTATTGTGAAAGTACGCGTTTTAGGTTGTTCCGGTGCCATTGCCAAGGACTGCAAAACCACGTCCTTTTTGATCGATGGAGAAATACTGATGGACGCGGGAACTGGCGTTGGAGACCTGACGCTGGAAGAGATGGCCCGTGTAGATGATGTATTGCTGACGCACTCGCACCTGGATCATGTTGCCGCACTGCCTTTGATGGTGGATGCGGTCGCCTCACAGCGCAAGGCGCCACTGAGAATCCATGCCTTGGCAGGCACGATATCCGCGCTCAAAGCGCACATCTTCAACAATACCATCTGGCCAGATTTCTCAGTTATCCCTTCGCCACAGGCGCCTTTCATCAGCTTTCATGAGGTGCGAATCGGGCAGACCCTCAAAATCGGTAACAAGCTGATTGAAGTGTTGCCCGCTGTGCATACAGTTCCTGCAGCAGGATATGCCGTGACAGCTGGTAGCGGATGCTGGGTTTTTACCGGTGATACGGAGCGAAATCCCGCACTATGGGCGAGAATCAACCAGCTCAACGTAGCGATGCTGGTCATTGAGACTGCATTCAGCAACCGTGAGCGTGATTTGGCCAAACGCAGTCTGCATTTGTCTCCTAATGTGCTGGCAAACGAACTCGATTGCATTGCCAAAGACAAGCGATACCCTATCTACATTACCCATACCAAGCCAGCGGAGACGGAATTGATCATGGCGGAAATCCAGCGGTTTGATCAGACCCAACCGTTTGGCCCCAATGTGACGCACGACATACGCTGGTTGCGCGTCGGACAGGAGTTTGAAATATGAGTGCCGTAATGCCTCCTGCTGGCGGCGTTGTGCCTTCCGAGCAGGCCTTTTTTGACTCCCAAAAACTGCCCTCCGCGAAGCGGGGCATGACCTTTGAGGCGTTGTTTTACAAGCAGTTGCACCACGTCACTGCACGTATTCACGAGACCGAGAATATCGAGCAAATCATGCTCGAGGCCAGCCAGGACATCTGCAAGCTGTTAAATGCGGATCGGCTGACGTTGTATGCGGTCAACGAAGATCAATCCGCGATTGTTTCCAAAATCAAGACGGGACTGAATAGCAGTCGCGACCTGAAATTGCCCATCTCACCCCAAAGCATTGCGGGCTATGTGGCGTTCAGCAAAAAGGCGCTGAATTTGATAGACGTCTATGACGAAGAAAAGCTAAAACAGATTCACCCGGCACTGACGTTCTTGAAGGAAGTCGACAAACGATCCGGCTACCGAACCAAGCAGATGTTGGTGGCGCCCATCATGGAAGGCGATGTCCTGCATGGTGTGCTGCAGGTCATCAACAATAAGAGCGACGAACCATTCGGAGAGCTGGAGCTGGATGGGGTGGCGGAGCTTTGCAAGACGCTTGCTACCGCAATCCGCCAGCGTCTTACTGGTACCAATATCAAAGCGGGACCCAAGAAAAAAGCCACCAAATACGATGGGTTGGTGTCAGACGGGTTGATTACCGAAGAGGAATTGAACCAGTGTGTGCAGGACGCGCGCAATGCAGGCAAGCCGATTGAGCAACTGCTGATAGAAAACTACAGTTTTCAGCCAAAGATCATAGGCCCTTCGCTCTCCAAATTCTTTGGTGTGCCCTATGAGCCGTTCAATGCCAATCGCATTCGTTCGGAAATGCTGCATGGCGCGCTTAAGCGCGACTTCATGGAAGAGCAGGGCTGGTTGCCTGTGGAGGAGGCCCCGGAAGGCCTGGTCATCATGTGCTTGGATCCGGAGGCGGTCCGAGGTTCAAGGGTGGTGCCCCAGGTGTTCCCGCGGACGCAAAAGTTTGCGTATCGGGTAACGACATTGTCCGAGTTCAAGGACACCATGTCGCAGTTTTTTGGCGCTGCAGCAGAAGGCGGATCCATCGACGACATGCTCTCCGATATGGAGGGCGCGCCACTGGACGACGGTGGCAACGATGACTCTCTGGAGTCCGCAGCTGCAGACAACGAGCTCGTCAAGTTCGTTAACAAGGTCATCATTGACGCCTACAACCAGAAGGTGTCCGACATCCATATTGAGCCTATGCCGGGTAAGTTCAAAACCGGCATCCGTTTCCGGATTGACGGAAGCCTTGTGCCCTATGTGGAAGTTCCCGCACACTTCCGGCAGGCCATGGTGACCCGTTTGAAGATCATGTGCGATCTGGACATCTCCGAGCGCCGCAAGCCACAGGATGGCAAGATCAAGTTCAAGAAGTATGGTCCGCTGGACATTGAGCTGCGGGTCGCTACGATCCCGTCAGCGGGCGGTGTCGAAGATGTGGTGATGCGTATTCTTGCTGCGGGCGAACCCATTCCCCTGGAGAAACTGGGTCTCACGCCGCACAACAAGGAACGCTTGGAAGCCACGGTCAGCAAGCCCTACGGACTGTTTTACGTGTGCGGTCCTACCGGCTCCGGCAAGACCACGACGCTGCACTCCATCCTGAAATTCCTGAATACGCCGGATACCAAAATCTGGACGGCCGAAGACCCGGTGGAAATTACCCAAAAAGGGTTGCGCCAAGTCCAGATCAACAAAAAAGCGGGTATCGATTTTGCATTGGTCATGCGGGCTTTCCTGCGTGCGGATCCAGACATCATCATGGTGGGTGAGTCGCGCGATAAGGAAACTGTGTCCATGGGCGTGGAAGCGTCGCTGACAGGCCACCTGGTCTTCTCAACGCTGCATACCAACTCGGCGCCGGAATCTATCACCCGGTTAATGGACATGGGGATGGATCCCTTCAATTTTGCAGATGCGCTTTTAGGAATTCTGGCGCAGCGCCTGGCCAAGAAGCTCTGCGACTGCAAGCAGTCCTACCACCCTGACGCCGAGGAGTTGCGCCTATTCGCTGCCGAATACGCAGAAGAGCTGCGTCATTCCAAGGCGTGGAAGGCCGACTACGCTGGCGAGAGCAAGAAGATGGTTGACCAGTGGATTGCGACCTACGGCGAAAGCGGCCAGGTCAAGTTCTACAAGGCGGTCGGATGCGACAAGTGCAGCAAGACCGGCTACAAGGGCCGCATTGGTCTGCACGAGTTGCTGGTCGCCGATGACCCAGTCAAGAAGTTGATCCAAGAGCGCGCCCGCGTCGCAGAGTTGTTTGCCCAATCCGTTGAGGGCGGCATGCGGACTCTGAAAATGGACGGTATGGAGAAGGTAATGATGGGCCTAACCGACTTGAAAATGGTTCGGTCGGTTTGCATTAAGTAAACGCAAGCCGAGTGACAAAATTGTCAACACCCCTGCCGGCATTGACATAAATGCTTGCAAAACTATTGTGTGGTTCGGCAAAAAATGCAACATTTTTCACAGTTTCATGGCTAGAATCCGTGGCACGGAAACTGCTCATTGCTATGTTCCCGTTCTTCATCACCTAAGGAGTTTTCAATGAAGCGTTCTCTGCAAAAGGGTTTTACCCTGATCGAATTGATGATCGTGGTTGCGATCATCGGTATCTTGGCTGCTGTGGCTTTGCCCGCGTACCAAGATTACACAATCCGCGCGAAGATGTCCGAGGTAATCTTGGCCGCCTCTTCTTGCCGTACAGGTATTACCGAGTTCTATCAAACTGGCAACTCACTGCCGCAGACCGCCAATCAGTTTGGCTGTGAGCAAACTCAGGCTGGCTCTGGTTCCCGCTATGCATCGACGGTAACGACTGACACCGTTGGCATTATTACGGTGGCATCGACGGTTGCTGGTGCAACGGGCAATGTGACATTGCAACCATGTGCTCAGCAAGGTATCTCCACCCCTGGTTATGGGACTGGTGCTTGCACCACAGCGATGACGGCACCTGGTCAAAGCGTTGTTGCCTGGATTTGTGGAGGCGCTGGTACCAATCTTAATGGCGGTGTTGCAACTGCACAGAAGTACCTCCCATCCTCTTGCCGTGGCGCCTAAGTCGTTTTTTGGCTTAAACAGAAAGGCGCCCTTTGGGCGCCTTTTTTTTGCCCAGATTTTTGGTGTGTTGGGGGCAGTACTCTGGATCATCTCTTGGTTGAATCCGAATCACTATCCGCCATGGATAGTGTTTGAAAACGAAGCGTGTACATTTGCGGCTCTCATTTGCGCCTCCGTCGCGTTGCTAATAGTGCGGGGCTCACGGCCCTTTCGTGTGCCGTTGAATCCACTGCTTTGGATTTTTGCAATTACGGTAATTGTTGCAATCCAATTTGGAATCTCAATGATTTCACAGCAACAGGCCTTTCTTGGCTCGTTGTATCTTGTGGGTTTCGCACTCAGTTTTATCGTTGGTTGCCAAGCGTTTGCCACGGCCAATGACCGGCACCACGACTGGGAGGTCGTGGCTTGCTTTGCAATATTACTTACGGCCTTGCTGTGCGCAGGTGTCGTACTCATTCAGTATTTTGATGTCGATGATGCCTATCCGGTGCTAGTTGCATCCCGCGGTGTGTTCCGCCCATTCGGCAACTTGGGGCAACCCAATAATCAGGCCACGTTTCTGGCAATGGCAATTGTCTGCATGGACCTTCTCGCGCGTCAAAGAAAAATCCAGATACTTGTCGGAGTAGCAGCTGCGCTCACTCTCATTACTGCACTCTCAGCTACCGGCTCTCGAGCTGGCCTTGCCGGGGCTCTCTGTGCGGCTATTTGTCTTCAATGGGATGGTGCGAAGGGCGAGGGCAAGTTCACGTCAATGTGGGCAATTTCGCTTTTAGGGTCCTTCATATTGATGCCCGAGTTAAATAGGCTATTCCATTTGCAGCCTTGGCGGGGTGGGGCCGAACTACTGTCTGACAACCCAAGGCTATTGATCTATAGCCAACTGACAAAAGCCCTGTTTGTGCAGCCCTGGACAGGCTATGGATTCGGCAACACCGGTTATGCGCAATCCATGATTGCGCTTGACGCATTCGCTGGCATGCCCGTTAGCAATGCCCATAATTTGCCTTTGGAGTTGCTGATTTGGTTCGGTGTTCCTATCGGGCTAGTGCTAGTCGGAGGTGCTGCCATATTGGCGGTCTCGATACGGAAAAATTGCCTCGCAAATCATAGTCTCTTGTATTGCATCGTGATTCCATTTGTGACGCACTCATTGCTTGAGCTGCCGTATACATATAGTTTTTTCTTGCTTACTTCAGGGTTAATAGTCGGCTACGTTTCAATGGGCTCGCAGATAACGCAAACCCTAAAGTCGTCCAAGGTTTTGATGTCTGGTCTTACCCTCTATGTCGGGCTGTGCGGCTACATTGTTTTGTTTGACTACGTACATCTTTCAGAGTCTTTTACTCTAGCAAGATTTGAAAGCAGAAAGTTAGGCGCTTTGCCCAAGGCGCACGTCTCGTACCAATCTCGTGTGCTTAAAGACATGAACGGGATGCTTGACGCGACGAGAATAACGCCGACCAAAGATCTGCACCAAGATGCGGTGGAAGACCTATCCATGCAGGCGCTCACTTATCATATTCCGCTGGCACACATCAAGTTAATCTGGTACTTGCTGGCCGCTGAAAATAGTAAGAAAGCGGAAGAGGAAATAAAGAGATTCAAACATTTGTATGCGCCTGATATCAGGCGTTGGGGGCTGGAAACCTTGCAAAGCGACTTTTGTCCGGATGACAAAGCGTCGGCGCCACTTGATTGGCGGTGCAATCTCATTCGCTCATATTTGCCTTGAATGTTAGTAATCATGGTCGATTGCCAGAGTCGAATTGGATTGGCATCATGAATTTTCTTACGGAGTACCTTATCGGAAGATTTAGGGATACCCAATCCGATTAAATCCTCTCAGTTCATGAAAGTTAGAGGCAACCGTCTGCAAGTTCCCTTGCTGTTGATCTTCACGTTACCTTGGCTCGTCCCTTCGGTGTACGGACCCAGCCCGGGTTGTGTGGGTATCTTGCTGGCTTGGAGTTGTTTGGCGTTAGGCGTTGTCGCAATGGCGGGTTGCTCCAAAGGCAACTTCAATCCAGCACACTCGTTCCCCGTAGGTAGCGCTTGGATTTTGGCTGCAACGATAAGCAGTATCTTTGCAATTTGCCAGTACCTTGGTTTTGCATCCGAGCTGTCACCTTGGATTAGTGGCGCGAGCGTGGGGGAGGCTTATGCAAACTTGCGACAGCGAAACCAGTTCGCAACCTTAACCAATATTGGACTGGCGGCTGTCATTTGGCGCCACGCGCGCAGTTCTGGTGACTTCACGCAAAGACAATTCGCTTGGGTGCCGTCGGCAATTGCATTGATGGCCATTGCGAACGCCGCCTCTGGATCACGCACTGGCTTGGCGCAGCTAATCTTGTTATGTACCTTTGCGTACGTTTGGGGTCGAAGGAGCACGTCCGCTAGAGGTGAAGTGGGGCTGGCGTTGCTCTGCTACGCGTTCGCTGCATTTGTATTACCGTGGGTCGCAGGTTTGCCGACAGGAACGGGGGGTATTCTTGCTCGCATTCAAGAGGAAGCGCCAGCATGTGCCAGTCGTCTGACGCTTTGGTCAAATGTGTTGCAGCTGGTTTCCCAGAAGCCATGGTTCGGTTGGGGCTGGGGCGAGCTGGACTATGCCCATTTCGTCACGTTGTATCAAGGGCAACGTTTTTGCGATATCTTAGATAACGCACATAATCTGCCGCTGCACTTGGCTGTAGAGCTGGGTGTTCCGTTTGCGTTGCTGATTGTTATCTTGAGCTTGTTGTGGATCTTTCGTGCGAAGCCGTGGACTGAGGCACAGCCCGCGAGACGATTGGCTTGGACCGTATTGGGGCTCATTGCACTGCACAGTATGCTCGAGTACCCATTGTGGTACGGGCCCTTTCAGTTGGCCGTCGCGTTGTGCTTTTTGTTGCTATGGATAGCGCCAAGAAGCGCGGTTGCCCCGAGGCAACAGAGCCAATCGTTGTCACA
Organism: Rhodoferax sp. P2_H8_2; assembly: GCF_056403235.1. Lineage (NCBI taxonomy): Bacteria > Pseudomonadati > Pseudomonadota > Betaproteobacteria > Burkholderiales > Comamonadaceae > Rhodoferax > Rhodoferax sp. P2_H8_2. The sequence goes on along the minus strand of NZ_JBFUFW010000003.1, from coordinate 135,775 downwards.
AAATGCAGCCAGAGCTTTGGTCGGTAGTAGCGCCATCATCCTAATCGGCTGCATCTATGTTGGTTGGCAATACTGGCGAGTTAGTCAGATTTACATGCCATCTGAGCAGCGCGCGATGGCCTACAAAGTCGATACTTTGCAGAAAATCCGCGACAACACTTTGTTTCGAGACCAAGTGCATTTTGCGGAATTGACGACTACTCCGTTGACAGCGGACAACGCGGCGGTAATGTTTGACTTAGCCAAAGAGCAACTTCACTTTTCGCCCGAACCCAAGGTTGCCCAGTTGGTCATAGAAAGCGCATTGCTATTGAAGAGGGACACCGAAGCCGCCTACTATCTTGAGCGCTTTCGGGCGGCTTTTCCTAAACAATATGCTGCTTGGCAGCCTTAAGTCGGGGCCGCAACAAAGCTGCCTGATTTGCCACCGTGCTTTTCCAGGAGGGTGACGCCGGAAATCGTCATCCCCCGATCCACCGCCTTGCACATGTCGTAAATCGTGAGCAATGCAATTTGCACGGCTGCAAGTGCTTCCATTTCTACGCCGGTGGGTCCGACGGTTTCAGTAGTGGCGGTGCAGGTGATGTGCGATTCTGCGCTGGAGGACGCCGGATGAACTTCGAAGTCGATTGCAACCCGGGTCAGGCCAATGGGATGACACAGGGGTATAAGGTCTGAAGTCTTCTTGGCGGCTTGAATGCCTGCGATGCGGGCAATGCCCAGTACATCGCCTTTCCTTACACTGCCAGACTGCACCATGGCCAATGTTGTCGGTAGCATCTCGATGCGGCCAGCTGCGATAGCGATACGATGTGTGTTCTGCTTCTTGCCCACATCTACCATATGTGCTTGTCCTTGCGCATCAAAGTGGGTGAGTTTGCTCATAATCGGCACTTTACCCGAGCTTTATCGAAACCTGTTTCAATCCACGGTGCCCTATGAAAATGTTTGCTGATACCCCCGCCTTCTGGAGAGACCGCTTCCAGGCCAGTGCCATCCATCTTGGACTGAGTGCTGTGGTCGCCGCGCTGGCCGGGCTGCTGGTATTTGCGGTCTGGTATCCCTACCCTTACCGAGAGATATCTGGGGGGCGCGAATTATTCCTGCTTGTGGTTACTGTAGATGTAATTTTGGGGCCGCTGATTACGCTTGCGGTATTCAACCGAACCAAACCATGGTCAGAGTTACGCCGGGATTTGTCGATCGTTGCGCTTATTCAGCTGGCGGCGCTGAGCTATGGGTTATGGGCAGTTTTTGTGGCTCGCCCGGTTCATATGGTTTTTGAGATTGACCGGTTTCGGGTGGTGCATGCGATTGACGTAGATTTGGACTTGCTGACTAAGGCCCCAACCAATCTTAATACTCTTCCGCTGCTTGGACCGACTGTGATTGCGATACGCCCTTTCAAGGACCAGAAGGAAAGCGCAGACGCAACAATTGCTGCGCTTCAAGGCGCGCAGTTGGGTGCGCGCGCAGATATGTGGATGCCATATAAGGATGCCAAGGTAGCCGTACTGAGAGAGGCCAAACCAGTGACGGCACTGCTGCAACACTTAAAAACGCAAGCGCCTGTCATTGAGCGTTATGTGAAGGAGACAGGGCGAACCGCCGACAACTTGACATATCTACCCTTGGTGAGTCGAAAATTGTTTTGGACGGTGTTGCTGGATGCGAAGACGGCCGACATAGTGGCCGCGATTCCCGTGGACCCTTATTGATGGTCAGATCTCGGGCACAGTTTTTAATAAATGCCTCGCTTGGAGCCAAGTTGCTCCTGGCGCTGAGTACGTTGGTTTGGGCGCAGGCCGGCGTAGCGCAAGCTACAGTCAAGCCCGCGACTACGCCTGCTACATCGCTGCCCCATTTGGGTGACGACAGCGCCATGACCCCCGGCGCCGAGCGACGTCTTGGCGACCGCATCATCCGCGAGCTGTACAAAGACCCGGACTATGTAGACGACGCGGTGCTGATGGAATACGTGCAGTCCATTTGGCAGCCACTGTTGGCCGCATCCCGTCTCAAGGGTGAGTTGCCGCCGGAGCTGGACGAGGCCTACGCTTGGGAAATACTACTGAGTCGCGACAAATCGGTCAACGCCTTTGCGTTACCCGGCGCTTACTTCGGCCTGCATCTGGGATTGGTGGGAATCGTCGCCAACAAGGATGAGCTGGCATCGGTGCTGGGGCATGAGCTCAGTCACGTCACCCAGCGCCATATTTCGCGCATGATGTCACGTCAGGCCACGCAGACGCCGTGGCTAATAGGCGCAATGATTCTGGGCATTCTGGCCGCCAGTAAAAGCCCGGACGGTGCCAACGCGATGATTGTGGGCGGGCAAGCTGCTGCGGCACAGGGCCAGCTCAATTTCTCACGCGACATGGAGCGCGAAGCGGACCGCATCGGCTTTGGCGTAATGACGCAAGCAGGCTTTGACCCAGTGGGTTTTGTCACCATGTTCAGCAAGCTGCAGCAGTCCTCGCGCCTCAACGACAGTGGCGGCTTCCCTTATTTGCGCAGCCACCCGTTGAGCACGGAGCGTATGGCCGACATGCAGGGGCGTGTTCCACAGACCAATAATCCGGCCGGCATTGGCGCCACCGCGACGGTGCAGGCGATGGACCACGCGATGATTTCTGCGCGTGCGCGCGTGCTCTCCAATATGGCGATTGATGGGCTGCGCAGTTGGGCTGTCGATGCGGACCCGGCGCGTGCGCCAGGCATGCGCCCAGCAGTGCTGGCAGGGGCGCTTTATGGTGCCACGCTCGCATCCATCAAAACGCGTGATTTTGACTCTGCGCAAGCCACTTGGGTGCGGCTGGACCAACTGACGCAATCCGATCCTGCGGCCGCCAAGTTGGCGCGCATGTTGGGGGCCGAGTTGGCGCTGGCGCGTGGCAACCCAGCGCGTGCGCTGGAGTTGCTGCCAGCAGAACCTTCCAGTGCCAGCCGTGCGGCGCTCATTCTTCGACTTCAGGCTCAGCTCGATTCCAACCAAGCCGCCAAGGCTAGCGACACGCTACAAATCTGGGTGACGGACCATCCGCGCGACGCGCAGGCTTGGCAGTTGTTGGCCCGTGCGTACGCTGCGCAGGGCCGCACGCTGGCGTCCATCCGTGCCGAGGCTGAGGTCAGTCTGGCCCATCTGGATTACGCGGGTGCTATGAGTCGGCTTAGGGCCGCACAGGATGTGGCCCGCAAAGGCGTGCAGGGGGCGGAGCACATGGAGGCATCCATCGTGGATACCCGGGCCCGCTATGTGGAGTCACTTCTTCGCGAACAACTGCTCGAGCGCTGATTCAATCACCACGCCCATCAGCGTGTACATCAGCGAGCCCAGCAGCGCGGCGCCAAACCCCTGTACCTGAAAACCATCCAGCAGGTTGGCCGCCCACCAGAACATCAGTGCATTGATTACGAACAGGAAGAGTCCCAGCGTCAACACCGTGACCGGCAGCGTCAATATCACCAGGATAGGTCGCACGATGGTGTTGAGCAGGCCTATGACCAGCGCAGCCACCAGCGCGGACGTGAAGCTTTGCACTTCGACGCCGCCGTAGAGTTGGGAGACCGCCAGTAGCGCGATCGCACTGAGCAGCCATTTTGCAAGGAGTTTCATGGCACAGCAGCATAGCACTGCCTGCGTGCCACGCCCCTTAATTTCAGTGATTGGCTGGCGCCGAAGTGCGGCGCGCCTGCCAGCGCCCGGCCAACAACACCCCAGCCACCGTCACCGCATACACGCCCCAGCGTGCGAGGGATTGCATGGATGTAGTATCAGCACCCTTGGCGCCGAAGACGTCCGCCAGCAACTGCTCGTTGATGATCATCTGCGCAGCTGTAAAGGCCAACACTGCCGCACCAATCTGGATGATCGCCGGGAAGCGTTCCACCAGCTTCAGCACCACGGTACTGCCAAACACTACGATGGGCACGCTGACCAGCAATCCGATCACCACCAGATCAAACGCGCCATGCGCCGCACCGGCCACGCCCAGCACGTTGTCGACACCCATCAGCGCGTCGGCCACCACAATCGTTTTCATCGCGCCCCAAAAAGTCGACGCGACCGGGCCATCATGCCCGCCATCGCCTTGGTCGGCCAACAACTGGTAGGCGATCCAGACCAAACCCAGCCCGCCTATCAACATCAAACCGGGGATCTTCAGCAGCCAGACTACGCCAATGGTCATCACGGAGCGCACAACGATAGCGCCTACTGTGCCCCAGATGATGGCTTTCTTTTGCAGATGACTTGGGAGATTGCGCGCAGCCAGCGCAATCACGATGGCGTTATCGCCAGCCAGTACCAGATCGATGAGGATGATCGCCAGCAGGGCGGACCACCAGGGGGTTGAGAATAATTCCATGGCAAAACCTTCTTTTTTGTGTGAACGGGGTCAACACCGGTTTGCGTCGCATGGGTAGGGGACCAACGGCCCTTCGCACGCTGCACACACCGGTGCATGGCGAAGGTCTTGCTCGATGGACAGAGCGAACCCTTGCCATCTGACAGACCGGGAGGGCTTTGCCTTCCGTATTGACGATCTGCCAACTGAGGAGCTACTCCCCTTCAACCCCGATTTTAGTGGCTTGGATTTTGTCCCCAGCAGGTGTGGGGTTGCCTGTACTTCAGGGCTATGATGCGCCTCCCCTACTCGACATGACGATGGCAGGCATCCACATCACCGACATCGAAGCGGCCATTAACTATTGGCGCGCCCGCGAACCCTCGCCCGATGGGGTGGTTCTGCCCGCGCCCACCCGCGCGCTGGCCGCGGTCTATGCGTTGATGATCTTTCACCATGAAAACGAGGCCGATGCCGCTTCCATGCCGCCCAAGGCCCATGCCGCGTGGATGGAGTGGTACGGGTCGACGCCCGACACGCCCTGCATCGCCATTTGCTCTACCAGCCAGGGCGACGAAATGTGCAAAGGCTGTGGCCGGACCTTTGAAGAGGTTCAGTTGTGGCCGGAAATGGGGCCAGTCGAGAAGCGCGCCACCTGGCGGCGTATTACGGCAGAGGGTACGGCGTGGCGATTCAACCGCTATGCCGAGCGGGCGCGTGAATCGGGCACCCAGTCGGAGGCTGATCTGCTATCAAAAAAGTAGCTGCTTACGCACATTCTGCGGGCGCCAGCGGCACTTTTTATGCCTATTTCCAACGGATAGGTTCGACGTCTACTGTTTCGGCGCCGTCACCCAGCATCAACACGCCTTCCTGAATAGTCGCCTGCAACTGCATGCTGCGTTGCGCCAGTTTGGCCAAGGCTTGCGAGGTGGCGGACGGAATGCGCCAGACCTGCAGCTTGTCCAGCCGCGTGAGTTTGGTCTCAATCCCTTTCCACCAGATGTCGGCGGAGTGGGCAAAGCAGTACAGCAGCACCGCGTCGGCTTTGTTGCAGGCCTTGGAGATAGGCTTGTCTTCTGGCTGGCCGACCTCAATCCACAGGCGCTTGTGGCCGGTGAAGTCGGTGAGTGAGACGTCAGGGTCTTCCACGTCGGACAAGCCCGCGCCAAAGGCCAGGGTGCCGTCGCCGTTGCATTCGCTTTGCAATTTGTAGGCATTGAGCGCCAGCGCTACCAGACGCACCATCATGCGTTCGTCGGTTTCACTCGGGTGGCGCGCCAGGGTCAGCGCGTGGTCGGCGTAGTAGCTGTGGTCAATGTCTGCAATTTGCAGGTTGGCCTTGTAGATGGTGGATTTGAGCGCCATCAGACGCGCTTGGCCAGTTCGGAAGCTTTGCCGGTGTAACTGGCAGGCGTCATGGCCAGCAGGCGGTCTTTCTCAGCTTGAGGGATGTCCAGCCCGGCGATAAAGCCGCGCATTAGTTCCTGCGTCATCGCTTCGCCGCGGGTGAACTTCTTCAGTTGTTCATACGGCTGGGGCAGGCCAAAGCGGCGCATCACGGTCTGAATTGGCTCGGCCAGCACTTCCCAAGACGCATCCAGATCCTTGGCAATGGCGGTTTCGTTGATTTCCAGCTTGTTCAGACCGTTCATCAGCGAGCTGTAGGCCAGCACGGCGTAACCCATGGCCACGCCCATGTTGCGCAGCACGGTCGAATCAGTCAGGTCGCGCTGCCAACGGGAAATCGGCAGCTTCTCGCTCATATGGCGGAGCAGGGCATTGGCCAGGCCCAGGTTGCCTTCGGCGTTCTCGAAATCAATCGGGTTGACCTTGTGCGGCATCGTGGAGGAGCCGACTTCGCCGTCTTTCAGGCGCTGCTTGAAATAGCCCAGGCTCACATAACCCCAGATATCGCGAGACAGGTCAATCAGGATGGTGTTGGTCCGCGCTACCGCATCGAACAGCTCGGCCATGTAGTCGTGCGGCTCGATCTGGATGCTGTAAGGCTGGAAGTTCAGGCCCAGACCCAGTGGTTCGGGCGTTTCTACGACCTTTTTGGCAAAGGCTTCCCAGTCAAAGTCAGGCCAGGCAGACATATGGGCGTTGTAATTGCCGACCGCACCATTCATTTTGGCGAGGATCTTGACCGAGGCAATCCGGTCGGTGGCGGTTTGTAGGCGCATCACCACGTTGGCGATTTCCTTGCCCACGGTCGTGGGGCTGGCGGTCTGGCCATGGGTGCGGCTGAGCATGGGCACGTCGGCGTAAGCGCGGGCCATGTCGCGCAGCTTCAGCACGATCTTGTCGAGCGCGGGCAACACGACCACATCGCGGGCCGAGCGCAGTTGCAGCGCGTGGCTGGTGTTGTTGATGTCTTCACTGGTGCAGGCAAAGTGCACGAACTCTTCTGCGTTCTTCAGCTCCGGGCGTGCTTCAAACTTGGACTTGATCCAGTATTCGACGGCTTTGACGTCGTGGTTGGTGGTCTTCTCAATCGCTTTGATGGCTTCGCCGTCGGTCTCTGAGAAGTTCTTTACCAGGCCGAGCAAGTAAGTGCGTGCTCCCGCAGTCAATGGCTTGAATTCTGCGAAGCCTGCATCGCTCAAAGTAATGAACCAGGCCACTTCCACTTGCACGCGCCGGTGCATATAGCCCAGCTCGCTGGTCAACGGGCGCAGGGTGGCGAGCTTGGCGGCGTAACGCCCGTCCAGAGGGGAAAGTGCAGAAATGGCAGAGAAATTCATACCCCGATTGTAGGTTGTGCACCACGTTGGCAGCCCCCCTTTCCATTCGCGATGTTCTGGTTAACCCCAGTGGATAGAATGGGCGCTCCCGAATCTACAGACCTCTTATGAAATTAATCGGCTCCCTGACCAGTCCCTATGTCCGCAAAGTTCGCGTTGTGATGGCAGAGAAAAAACTGGAATACACCTTCATTGCAGAGGATGTATGGGCGGCCCAAACACAAATTGCCGAATCCAACCCGCTGGGCAAAGTGCCCTGCTTGGTCATGGAGGGGGCGGAAGCCTTGTTCGATTCCCGCGTCATCGTCGAATACCTGGACACGCTGTCGCCTGTGGGCAAGCTGATTCCGGCGGTGGGTCGCGAGCGCGCCGAAGTCAAAACCTGGGAAGCGCTGGCTGATGGTCTGCTGGACGCAGCCATCCTGGCTCGCCTTGAAGCCACCTGGACGGGGCGCACCAAGGCCCAGCGCAGCCAGGCCTGGATCGATCGCCAGATGCGCAAAGTCGATGATGCCCTCGAAGCCATGAGCAATGGCCTTGGTGACAAGCCCTTTTGTGCCGGTATCCATTTGAGTCTGGCCGATATCGCTGTCGGCTGTGCACTGGGCTGGCTGTCGTTCCGCTTTCCTAGCATCGACTGGCGCACCCAGTACCCCAACCTGGACAAGCTGCATGAAAAGCTGATGCAGCGTCCCAGTTTCGCGGACACCATCCCGGGTTAAGCGGCGCAGCGTAGGGGCCGCGTTACAGCGATTTACACTAAATCAGGTGCGTAGTTCCGTGCGCCGGCGTACAGTGGTGTCAATCATGGCGAAACCCACTCGTACCGTCTACAAGTGCCGCGAATGCGGCGCCACCAGCTACCAGCAGGTGATTGACCGTGCGCAAAACGGCTTGCTGAAACCCACGGGCCAATACAAGTGCACCGGCTGTCGCAATGTGTTTGCCAGCATCCGCGCGTGGTGGGAGCCGCGCCGCGCCGCTGACTTCCAGCCCAGCAAATTCTCCAGCGCGTAAAGCGACCCATCGGGACCCAATCGCCCGTTGCGTGCATGGTTATGTCATGCCGTAGTAACCTTTTTGTCACACGCGGGGCATAAAATCGGCTCGCACTGAAAGGTTTTCATGCTGTACCCGGAACTCTTCAAGCAACTCGAATCAGTCCGCTGGGATATGAACCGCGATATCCCGTGGGACAGCTTCGACCCTGCCCTGCTCAGCGACGAGCAAGCGGCGACGATCAAGATGAACGCCATCACCGAGTGGGCGGCCTTACCTGCCACCGAAATGTTCCTGCGCGACAACCGCGGCGACAGCGATTTCTCGGCCTTTATGTCGATCTGGTTCTTTGAGGAACAGAAGCACTCGCTGGTTCTGATGGAATACCTGCGCCGCTTCCGGCCCGATATGGTGCCTACCGAAGCCGAGCTGCACGCCGTGCGTTTTGAGTTCGATCCGGCGCCGGTGCTGGAGACGCTGATGCTGCACTTCTGCGGCGAGATCCGTCTGAACCATTGGTACCGTCGTGCCAGTGAATGGCATACCGAGCCAGTCATCAAAACCATTTACACCAAGCTCAGCCAGGACGAGGCCCGCCATGGCGGTGCTTACTTGCGCTACATGAAGCGTGCGATTCAGAACTTTGGTGTGGAGGCCAAGAGTGCGTTTGCCAAAGTGGGCGTGCTAATGGCCAGCGCGCGCCGCACTGCACAGGCGCTGCACCCCACTAATTTGCATGTGAACAAGGCACTGTTTCCGCTGGACACGATTCAGAGCCGCCTGCCCAACCCCGAATGGCTGGAGCACTGGCTGGACAAGCAAATCAACTTTGACGCCGTGTGGGAGACCAAGGTGGTCGAGCGCATCCTGCACAACATGAGCCTGTTGATGGAGCGCAGCTTTGGCACGGTGCAAGAACTGAACAAATACCGCAAGGAACTGGCGCGCGATATCGCCGACAGCATGGGCCGCGCGCCGGGGCTACCAGGGGCGGTTTGACACCGGTGTGATGGTCAGTGGCAGCAGCCGGTCCAGGTTGACCTGCACCTTCACATCGCGGTGGGCCACGCTGGCCACAATCTTGTATTCCTTCAGACTCGTGTCGCGAATGGTCGGCTCCACGGTGGGCAATCCGTTGCGATTGATCAGTACCGCCACACGCGGTGCAGTCGTGTTGCGCCCGCGTTTGACCACAATCGCCACCTCATCCGTCAGTAGTTTCACAAATGAGCCAGGCTGGTAAATGCCAACCGCCTTGATCAGCGCTCCGCCCGCCTCGTCCACTTGGCGTTTTTCATCGAAGTAGCAGGCCTGCATGGCAGCGGCCGGTGCCGTGGGTGTGCGTGAAGCACGTGGGGCAAGGCGGGCCGAGAACATGTCGGCGCGCTGAATCAGCCGGGACATGGCCGCAGCGGGAGTCCTCCCCGTGAGCGGGCCGGGCTCTTGGGCGTGATGTGTGCGCACGGCTTGCAACCAATCCGGGTCGGTCACACCGACTGACTCCAGCATGGCGGCGCTGCGCCCGGCGTGCTCGTCAATCGCACGGCGTTGGGCAGCGTTGGGCGGTTCAAGTTGTATGGCCAGGCGGTCCTGCAGCTCGGTCATGCTTAGATTCATCGTCAGCGCAGCGCGGCACAGTGAGCGGACCTGGTCTTCCGGCCAGGCCAGCACTTCGTGCGCGGCCAGGCCACACATCACGCTGGTCACCATGGCGTGTGCGGCGCTGTACATGCGCTTTTCTGTAGCTGACAGGTAGATCAGCGCAAACAGCGTGCCGTCGGGGTTGCGGCGCACCTGCGTGGCCAGCGCGATGCTGAGCTTGTCCAGCCGTTCCATGAAGTTCTCGCGGTAGCCTTCGCGCAGGAAGTAATTCCATTGCTCCAGCATGTCCAGCCAGTCGGGCTTTTCTGCCTCCTGCTCGGCGCGGTCGCTCAGCGTGGTGTTGGTAATTTTTGTGTTGGCAATTTCGCCCAGCGACTTCTCATCGCGCACCAGACCATACAGCCGGTCTACGTAGGCGCGGTGGTGCTGCTCGGAGTCCGACACATTGATATACAGACCGTTGCCGCGTTTGGAGATTTCTTCCAGGTCACTTTTGGATTCCACGACAAAGGATTTCGCGGCAAGCAGTACGCCGTCCTTGTCCATTAACGGAAAAGGCAGGGGAGCTCCAATGCGAATGGACTCGACGTTGACGGGGATGAGGCGCATGGCGGGTCTGATTATGCCTAGCGCATCGGCGTTTGAACGCCCCTATTTGGCGGGCAAAAAGCGCGTAAATGCCCTCGTGCTGATAGCATCAGAGACATGCACCCTCCTGTAAAAGATCCTGATTTCTTGCAAAAAATCCACGACCGTGGTGCCTTAGTCGCGGCATTGCGTGACTTGCCGCGGCCCTGGGTGTTTACCAACGGCGTCTTTGATGTTCTGCACCGTGGGCACGTCTGTTACCTGGCGCAAGCCCGCCAATTGGGTGGCAGCCTGATCGTTGCGCTCAACACCGACGCCTCGGTCAAGCGCCTTGGCAAGGGCGACGACCGCCCGCTCAATGCCGAGATGGACCGCGCCATCGTGATGGCCAGCCAGCAAGCCGTGAGTCTGGTGACCTGGTTTGACGAGCACACGCCCGTGGAAATCATTGGGGAAATCCGGCCCGACATTCTGGTCAAAGGTGGCGATTACGACATGGACACCTTGCCCGAAACCGCATTGGTCAAGTCATGGGGCGGTACTGCGCTGGCCTTGCCTTTCGTGCAGGGCTATTCGACTACCAAGCTGGTGCAACGCATTCGGGCCAGTTGATTCAACACCATGGCGCAGCTTTCGGTACTGCTCATCGCCGCCAGCTGCCTCATTGTTCTGGCGCTGGGCAGCGCACATTTGTTTTTCACTTACAGCGGCACCAAGTTCCACCCTCGTGATCCGGCAGTGATGCAGAAGATGCAGGAAGTGTCGCCCCGGATTTCCAGCCAGACCACGTTGTGGGATGCTGGCATGGGATTCCATGCCAGCCACAGCCTGGGCGCCATTCTGTTCGGTCTGGTCTATCTGGGACTGGTGCTGGGAGATGCGGCGGTGCTGTTCCAGTCACGCTACCTGCAAATCCTCGGGCTGGCCTATTTGTGCGCCATGGTGGCGCTGGCAAAACGCTATTGGTTCAAGGTGCCATTTCGGGGCATCAGTGCGGCGACTGCGCTGTATGCCATGGGGCTTGCCGTCTGAGCGGATTTTTCGTTGCTACCAATTCAGTAGCTGCCTGCGCACAGCCCAAGCGCGCCAGAGGCATATTTCTTCTGGAAACTGCTTAGCCGCGGTGACCGACGATGGTCACAGTATTCAGAGTCACCAACGCAGGGCTGGCTTGGGCTGCAGCAGGTTGCTGTGCCATGTCGTCAAACTGTGACAGCATGCCGCCGTTGATGGCTGCAGTGATCAGCAATGCGGCCAGGAAGCTGGTGATTTGGGTGGTAGTAGCTGTGTTCATGGTTCTCTCCGGTGGTGTTGGTTAGGGGCCTTCGTGGCCCGTTGAAGAGAATGTAATTTTTGCTTGCGCGCATTGCACGGCGTTTGCGACGGAATGCCAAAACACGCGATGATCAGGGTTAATACGGTGACGAATAAATAGGAGATAGACGATGCGAAGCGCTTTACGGGCCTTGTTGGGAGCCCTTTTCCTCGGTTTGGGTGCCGCCAGCGCCCACGCTGCGCCAGATACCGTCCCCGCGCAAAGGGCCGTTGCACCTAGCGCCGCCGACCAGCGCTTCCAGCGCTATGCCACGCAGGCGCTGGAAGACTATTTGCGTGAGTTCCCTGAAAGCGCCGTCGCCTATGGCCGCTATGAGTTGGCCGACAAGATGACCGTGCCCGATCAGGCCTCCCGAACCCGTGCGGTGGCCTTCTACGACCGCCAGCTCGCTGCGCTGGCTGCGTTCGATCCGGCCAGCCTGTCCGTCTCCAGCCGCGTGGACCGGCAGTTGATGCACAACGAATTTGCCTCCAACCGCTGGAACCTGCTGACTTTCAAGGAGTGGGAGTGGCAGCCCTCGCAGTACAACGTCGGCGACAGCTTTGGCCGTTTGCTGACTACCGAATATGCACCGCTGGACACGCGCCTGCGCCACGTCTTGGCGCGCATGGCGCTGGTACCGGCTTATTACGATGCTGCCCGTGCTTCTATTGCCAACCCCACGCTGGAGCACACCCTTCTCGCGCTGCAACAAAACAAAGGCGCACTGGATATCTTTGGTGATGATCTGGTCAAGAAGCTCGCGGCCTCTGGCTTGTCAGCTGCAGAGAAACAGTTGTTCACCACGCGCCTTGCAGCGACCAAGGCCGCCATCTCCGGCTTTGTGGACTGGTTGAAAGTGCAGGAAGCCGCCCTGAAGCAAGGCGGCGCGCACAGTTTTCGCATTGGCAAGACGCTGTATGAACAGAAGTTCGCCTACGACATCCAATCCGGCTTCACTGCGGATCAGTTGTATGCGCGCGCTCTGCGCGAGAAAGCCAGTCTGCACGACCAGATGGAAAAACTGGCGCGCGAACTCTGGCCCAAATACTTGGGTGCCAAACCTATGCTCGCTGACCGGCTGGACGTGATTCGGGCGGTGATTGATGAACTCAGCAAACACCACACGGCGCCCGCTGCGTTTGTAGCGACCGTGCGCCAGCAAATCCCGGCGCTCGAAGCCTTTGTGCGCCAGCACGATCTGGTCGAGCAAGACCCAACCCGCCCGTTGCAGGTGCGCGAAACACCGCCCTATATGCGCGGAGTCGCAGGTGCCTCTGTCAGCGCGCCAGGCCCGTTTGATCCCACCGCCAACACCTATTACAACGTCGACCCGCTGGACGAGTTCACACCCGAACAGGCGGAGTCGTACCTGCGCGAATACAACGACTGGATGCTGCAAATCCTCAACATCCACGAAGCCATCCCCGGGCATTACACGCAACTGGTCCATGCCAACAAATCCAAAAGCACGATCAAAGCCATCTTTGGTAACGGCTCGATGGTGGAGGGCTGGGCGGTGTTTGGCGAGAAGCTGATGCTGGACGCGGGCTACGGCAACAACGCGCCCGAGATGTGGCTGATCTGGATGAAATGGAACCTGCGCTCGGTGGCCAACACCATCCTGGATTACGAGATTCACACCCAGGGCCTGCAGCGCGATGCCGCCATTACACTGATGACCCGCGAAGCCTTTCAGCAACAAGCCGAAGCCACAGGCAAATGGCGCCGCGCGACGCTGTCGCAGGTGCAACTCACTAGCTACTACAACGGCTACGCCGAAATCACCGCGCTGCGCGATGAGCACCGCGCTCGATTGGGCAAGGACTTTTCTGTGCGCAAGTTCAATGACCACTTTTTGTCATTCGGCAGCGCGCCGGTGAAATTCATTCGGGAGTTGATGGCGGCGCCCTGAGACCCCCCACACTCCGTGCACAACGCAGTCATTTTTAGCTGCGGTGCGCAACGATGGTGACCGTCTCCAGAGTCACCAGCGTCGGGCTACTTTGGGTTTGGGTGGCCTGCTGGGCCATGTCATCAAACTTTGACAGCATGCCGCCGTTGATGGCTGCAGTGATCAGCAATGCGGCGAAGAAGCTGGCAATGTGGGTGGTGTTGGCTGTGTTCATGTTTCTCTCCAGTTGGTAGGCCTTCGTGGCCCGTTGAAGAGAATGTAGTTTTTGCCTGAACACAATGCACGTCGTTTGCGACGGAATGCCAAAACACGCGGCGATTGGGCCAAATACGGGGACGAATCGTTGACGTCTACTTCGTCGCGACCGCTTCCACCTGGATGCGCAGTCCCACATCCATATTGAAGCCATAGTCTTTGCCGGCATCGAGGCCGAATTCGTCGCGTTTGAAGATGGCGCTGGCGTCAGCGCCGCAGAAATCGCGTTTGAGCATGGGGTGCGGCGTGCATTTGAAACGGGTGATGGCAAGGTTGACCGGTTTTGTGCGGCCATTGAGCGTGAGTTCGCCAGTGACCGCGGTGGGAGCACCGTTCACAAATTTATCCAATGTGCCTTTGTAGGTCGCGGTCGGCGATTTCACGACATTGAAAAATTTATCGCCAACCGCCCATGCGTTCATGGCTTCCAGCCCGAAGTCGATGGATGCCAGGTCGATGGTGATTTCCACGGTGCCTGTGCCCGCTTCCTTGTCCAGAACCACCGTCCCGGAATTCTTGTTGATCTTGCCGCGCCAGAAAGACATGCCCATGTGGTCGGCTTCAAAACTGGGGTAGGTGTGGGTGGGATCAATCGTGTAAGTGGCCGGTGCAGCCATGGCACTTCCCGCCGCCATGGCAAGTGCGATCAAAAGTGCTTTGGGATGGGACTTGAACATTTGAGACTCCTTCTGGTGTGGTTTTGTCATTTCTGGGTCGGATCGACCGCTATAAATTCAGTAGCTGCTTGCGCACATTCTGCGGGTGTTGCAGGCCAATTTGCCCATTAACTCCCAAATACAGCGGCCCACAGCGCCAGCCCGACTTCGCGCTCCGTTTGCGCAATGCCCGCGTCCACCTGCGTTGCTTCTTCGTTGAGCCGGGCCTTGTGCTGCAACTGGCGCAGCATGCGATAGGCCTGGGCAGCGTTCTCGCCGATGGGTGCAGGCAACAGACCGCAACTCTGGGCTCTTTGTAGCAGTGCGATGTTGCCGACATTGGCCAACAGTTCGGGATGCTTGCAACCTTGGGACAGTACCAAGAACTGCACGACAAACTCGATATCCACCATGCCACCCGGACTGTGCTTCACATCAAACTTCTCACCACGCACCGGGTGCGCGCTGCGCACCTTGCCGCGCATTTCGACGATCTCCTTGCGCAAGCTCATCTCTTCGCGTGCCGTGCCGATCACGGCGGCGCGCACGGCGTCAAAGCGTTGCGCCAGGTCTGCGCTGCCGAGCACACAGCGCGCCCGGGTCATGGCCTGGTGTTCCCAGGTCCAGGCGGTGTTGTTGCCGCGTTGTTGCTGGTAGTTGGCATAAGACGTGAAGCTGGTGATCAAGAGGCCGGAGTTGCCGTTGGGGCGCAGCGCGGTGTCGATCTCGTACAGGTCGCTCTCGCCGGTCTTGACGGTCAGCCAGTTGATCAGCTTGCGCACCAGTGCGGCGTACACCTCGGCTGCGCGCTCATCATCGTCGTCGTAGACAAACACCAGATCCAGATCGCTGCCATAGCCCAGCTCCTTACCGCCCAATTTGCCGTAGGCAATGATGGCCAGCTGGTGCGCATCGCGGTGGCGGTTCTTCAGGCGCTCCCAACACCAGCGGGTGGTTACGCGCAACACCGATTCAGCCAGCGCGCTCAAATCGTCAGCCACCTGTTCCACCGTCAAGCTGCCCTCGACATCGCGGGTCAGTGTGCGAAAGACTTCTGCATGGTGGGCGCGGCGCAGCAGGTTCAGCAGCGCCTCATCATCGTCCTCCGCGCTGCCTTGCAACGAAGCGCGTCGACGCTCCAGATCCTGCTCAAACTCGGCGGCCTCAAAGCGCTCTTCCAGAATCGCACTGCTGGCCAGCTCGTCAATCACGCCGGGGTGCTTGAGCAGATAGCGCGCGGGCCAGCGCGCGGCGCCCAGCATGCGCAAGAGCCGCTCGTGGATGTGCGGGCGCTCTAGGAGCAGCGCGAGGTAGCTTTCACGCCGCAACAGCGGTTCAATCCAGTCGACCAGCCGGATCGCAGCAAGCTCCGTTACCTTGCCTTCGTTGAGCCATTGGGTGGTACGCATGATGACCCGGCCCAGCCGGGCGCGGGATTCTTCGCGCAGCGCCAGCACGCGCGGATGCGTGCGCCAGTGTTCGACCCGCTCGCGGAACTCGCCGGTCAATGATTCCAGCAAGCCGTCCAGGTCTTGCGGTGCTGCACCTGCAGGCTTGCCCTTGCTGCAGCCCTTGCAAGGTGGTTGCCCGCCACCGAGCAGCGCGTCAAATTCCTGCGCAACCAGTTCGCGGTGCGTGTCCAGCATGCAGAGGAAGGCGCAGCTGTCCGTAAAGCCCAGCGTCTGCGCGATCCAGTCCAGGTCGGCATCGGCCGTGGGCAGCACGTGGGTTTGCTGGTCGTCCAGGTACTGGATGCGGTGCTCGACGCGGCGCAAAAACAGGTAGGCCAGGGCCAGCGCATCGGCGGTGGCCTGCGGCATCAGCCCGGCTTTGGCCAGACGCTGCAGTGCACTGATCGTGGGCCGGGTGCGCAGTTCCGGGAATTGCCCGCCGCGTACCACCTGCAGCAACTGCACGGTGAATTCGATTTCACGGATGCCGCCGCGTGACAGCTTGACGTCGTTGGCACGCTCGGGTCGGCCGGCGCTGCGCTTGGCGGCGTGGTCGCGGATCTGCGCGTGCAATACGCGCAGCGCATCGAACACGCTGTAGTCCAGGTAGCGGCGGAAAACGAAAGGCACGACCACCGCGCGCAAGCCTTGCGCGCAACTGGAGCCGACCGCATCAAAGGGCGCCACAACACGGCTTTTGAGCCACGCAAAGCGCTCCCATTCCCGTCCCTGCACCTGGAAGTATTCCTGCAATGCGTCCAGCGACACCGCGGGTGGGCCTGAGTTGCCGTTGGGCCGCAGTGCCAGATCGACGCGGAATACAAAGCCATGCTCGGTGCTGTCGCCGACCAGCGCGTGCACACTGCGTACCAGCTTGCCAAAGTATTCCTGGTTGGATATTTTCCCGCGTCCCTCGGGTGTGCCGCGGGTCTCGCCGTTCTGGTCGTAAACGTAGATCAGGTCGATATCGCTCGAAACGTTGAGTTCACGCGCCCCCAGCTTGCCCATGCCAACAATGCACAACTGGGCGCGCTGGCCACTGTCGGTCAGCGGCTCGCCGTGCTGGGCGTCCAGCATCTGGCGGCTCTCGGTGCAGGCGGTGTGCAGCGCGATTTCGGCCAACAGGGTCATCGCGCCGGTCACATCATCCAGCGTGGCGTCCTGTTCGCAATCCAGTACGGCCAGGCGTTCCAGCACCAGTTGGCGGGTAATGCGCAATGCGGTGGCGGCGTCGTGTCCGTCCTGGCGCAGGCCGTCGTACAGAGACTGGATGCTGCTGCGCTCCAGTTTCCCCGGGTAAAGACGCTGCAACTCGTCGGCGTAACGGCGCCGGATGCGTTGAACAAACCTGGAGCCCGCCGCAGCCGGTGGCATGGCCACTGAGCTGGCCAGCGCGTTGCCATGGGCAGTCATAATTCCCGCCATGGGTTTTTCAGTGCGTCGTTCGATTTGACAGTTCTATCCTCACCGTTGCGAAAGGTGGCGACGCTCGCCGTCAAAGTGAGCCTGTGGTTGCTGGTGATAGCCTGGGGCACGATTGGTCTACTGGCTGTGGCATTGCATTTTCTGATTGTGCCGCGAATCGGGGAATTGCGTCCTTGGCTGGAACAGCAGGCCTCCCGGGAGCTGGGGGTAAGCGTACGCATAGGCGCCATCGAGGCGCGCTCCAATGACCTGATCCCCTCCTTTGAGATCCGTGACGTCGTGTTGCTGGACGCCCAGGGCCGCGAGGCGCTACGGGTGCCGTCGGTGCTGGCAGCCCTGTCGGCGCGCTCGCTCTTAAGCCTGGGGTTTGAGCAATTGCATGTGGACGGACTGGTGCTGGAAGTGCGCCGCGCACAGGACGGCCAAATCTGGGTGGCCGGTTTTGCGCTGCCGCAGCAAGAGAGCCCCGACAGCGCCCGGGCGGATTGGCTGTTCAAACAAACCGAGCTGGCGATCCGCCACGGCACCCTGCATTGGACCGACGAATCGCGCAACGAACCCACGCTGACACTGACCGACGTGGACCTGGTGCTGCGCAACCGCCATCGGCAGCACGACATGCGGCTGGACGCGACCCCGCCGGGAACCTGGGGCGAGCGGTTCACGGTGCAGGGCCAGTTCCGCCAGCCATTGTTGTCTGGCAGCGAAAAGCCCTGGAAGGTGTGGGACGGCCAGTTGCACGCCGACTTCAAGGCGGTCGATCTGGCGCAGTTGCGCCGCTATGCCAACCTGGGGGTCGATTTGGCGCAGGGCAGCGGTGCGCTGCGGGCCTGGGTGGATATCAAGCGCGGCGCGGCGGTGGCAGCAACTGCCGATGTGGCGCTGCGCGGGGTCAATGTCCGTACCGCGCCGGAGCTGGAGCCGCTGGCGCTGGCCTCCATCACTGGGCGCCTGAGCGCCAAGGAGATTGATGGCGGCTTTGAATACGCCACGCAGGCGCTTCAATTTGAAACCCAGGACGGCCTGCGCTGGCCTGGTGGCAATGCGCTGTTGCGCCTGATGGCGGGCAATGAGCGGGTTCCGCCGCGCGGCGAGCTGGAGGGCGATCAACTCGACTTGGCAACGATGTCCCAGATCGCCGGGCGCTTGCCGGTGGGCGACGCAGCCCGCCACGCGCTGCAGAATTACGCGCCGCAGGGGCTGGTGCGCAAAGTGCAGGCCCAATGGCAGGGCTCGTTGGCCGCCCCGCTGCGTTTTACCGCCAAGGGTCGTCTGGAACAATTGAGCATCGCCGCGCAGCACAGCGGAACCATAGGCACGCCAGGGCTCAAAGGCGTCACGTTGGACTTTGACCTGAACCAGTCCGCCGGCCGCGCCACGATTGCGATGCAAAACGGCGCGGTGGAGTTGCCAGGTATCTTTGAAGAACCGGTGCTGCCGCTGGAGCAATTCCACAGCGAGGTGCAGTGGAAAGTGGACGGTGCACAGCTCAGCGTCACGTTGCCCAATGCGCGTTTCAGCAATGCCGACGCACAGGGCGAAGCGCAGATCAAGTGGCAATCGGGCGTGTTGCCGGAAGGCGTGGCGCCAGGAGATGCCGGGGACAAGCGCTTTCCCGGAACACTGGATTTGCAGGGCACGCTGGCGCGGGCCAACCTGGCGCGGGTTTACCGCTATTTGCCGCTGGGCTTGGAGCCAGAGGTGCGCAATTACGTGCGCGACGCCGTGCTGCGCGGAACCGGTTCAGCGGTCAAGTTCCGCCTCAAGGGCGCGCTGCAGGATTTCCCGTATACAGAAAGCGCGCAGGGTGATTTCCGCGTGTCGGCCAACATAACAGATGCGGACTTTATGTATGTGCCCGGTTCCTTATTGCACAAGGACAGCCTGATGTGGCCAGCAGTGCATCTGGTCACAGGCGACTTCCTGATTGACCGCGGCCTGCTGCAGGTGCGCACGGCCAAGGCCAGTGTGGCCGGCTTGCCTGGGCTGCAATTCTCCAAAGCCGAAGGCACGGTGCGCAACCTGTACCACGAGGCCCAATTGGCTGTGACCGCCGAAGCGCGCGGTCCGCTGCCGGACCTGTTGACGTTCGTCAACAAATCACCTTTGGGCGGCTTGTTGGGCGATGCGCTGGCAGAGTCCAGTGGCAGTGGTTTGGCGGATTACCGATTCAAACTGGGCTTTCCGCTGGCCGCGGTGGAGAAGGCCACAGTGCAGGGCACCGTCACGCTGACCAACAACGACTTGCAGATCACGCCGCTGACACCGCGCATGGCGCGTGCCCGCGCGGTGATCGGCTTCAACGAATCGGGTTTTACGGTATCCAACGGCCAGGTGCGTGCGCTGGGCGGTGATGCGCGCATCGAAGGGGGCATGTTCTTCGGCACGCTGCCCGCGGTTACACCCGCTGCAAAAACACCGCAAACAGCACCGCCGCAGGTGCTGCGTATCAATGGTGTGGCCTCGGCCGACGGTTTGCGCCAGGCGCGCGAGCTGGGCTGGCCTGCGCGGCTGGCGCAGTTTGCCAATGGCAGCACGCCCTATACCGCGACGATAGGCGTGCGCGGTGGCATGGCCGAGGTGAGTATCAACAGTAACCTTAGCGGTATGGCGATCACACTGCCCGCGCCGTTTGCGAAGGCGGCAGATGCGGCCATGCCTTTGCGTCTGGATATCGCGGCGGTACGCGCTGCGTCCACTGGCGCAGTGGCCGCCAACGCACCGGCTACCCAGGATCAGGTGCAACTGGAGGTGGGGCGGCTGGCCAGCGTGAATTACGTGCGTGACATCGCCGGCGCAGAGGCACGGGTGGCGCGGGGCGCGATTGCGGTGGGGCTGGCGACGGACGAGTCTGCGCCCTTGCCCGCCGAAGGCGTGATCGCCAATGTCAATCTGCAAAACCTGGACCTGGATGCATGGAGCGAAGTAGTGAATGCGGTAACGGGTACGGTGGCCGCCAAGGGGACCAATACCGCAGGTGCGAATGCGGCAAGCGCGGTGTCCGCGCTCGGCTCGGGCTATCTGCCAACCGCCATGGCCGTGCGCGCGCGCAACGTGGCCTACGGTGGGCGCAAGCTCAACAACGTGGTGCTGGGCGGTACACGGGATGGTCTGCTGTGGCGGTCTAACCTGGATGCGACCGAGCTTTCGGGCTATGTGGAATACCGCCAGCCCTCGGGGGCAGGTGGCGGGCGCCTGTATGCACGCATGGCGCGGCTGGCGATTGCGCAAAGCACCGCGCAGGATGTAGAGAGCTTGCTGGATGAGCAACCGGCCAGCATTCCAGCGCTGGATATCGTGGTCGACGACTTCGAGCTGCGCGGAAAAAAGCTGGGGCGCCTGGAGATTGACGCTGTCAACGTGGGTGGTGGTGGCGCGCGCGACACGCAACGCGAATGGCGCATGAACCGCTTCAATATTGCGACGCCCGAGGCCACGCTGACGGCCAGCGGTAGCTGGGTGCCGATCAGCGCGCTGCCCACGGCACCACGCGGCAACATCAAGGAGCGCAGGCGCACCGCGATGAACTTCAAGCTGGACATTGCCGACAGCGGTGATTTGCTGAACCGCTTCGGCATGCCCGGCGTGCTGCGCAAGGGCAAGGGCAAGATCGAAGGCCAGGTGGGCTGGGCTGGCTCGCCGATCACGTTGGATTACCCCAGCCTCACAGGCAGCTTCAATGTGAACGTGGAGAACGGACAGTTCCTGAAAACCGACCCCGGTATTGCCAAGCTGCTGGGCGTGTTGAGCCTGCAGTCCTTGCCGCGCCGCCTGGCGCTGGATTTCCGCGATGTGTTCAGTGACGGCTTTGCGTTTGACTTTTTGCGTGGCGACGTGAAGATTGAGCAGGGCATTGCCCGCACCAACAACCTGCAGATGAAGGGCGTGGCGGCGGCGGCTCTGATGGAGGGCCAGGCCGATATTGCGAAGGAAACGCAGGCGATCAAGGTGGTGGTGGTGCCGGAGATCAATGCGGGCAGCGCGTCGCTGATTGCGTCGGTGATCAACCCCATCGTGGGCTTGAGTACGTTCCTTGCGCAATTGATCGTTCGTTCGCCGCTGATTGATGCGATCACCCAGGAGTTTTATATTGATGGCACCTGGACCGACCCGCGTGTCACGCAAGTGGAGCGCAAGCGGCCCGTTAACCCCACGCTAGAGGCCGCACCATGAAAGTCGCCGCAATCCAGATGGTCTCCACCGGCAGCGTGGAGGAAAACCTCGCTGCTGCGGGTGCGCTGTTGCAAGAGGCTGCCCGCCAGGGCGCTGAGCTCGCTGTGCTTCCCGAATACTTTTGCCTGATCGGCCAGCACGACAGCGACAAGCTGGCGATCCGCGAACCCTTTGGTAGCGGGCCCATTCAGCAATTTCTGTCGGACACTGCGAAAAAGTTGGGCTTGTGGATTGTCGGCGGCACGCTGCCGCTGGAGGCGAACGCACCCGACCGCGTGTTCAACAGCAGCCTGGCTTTCAACCCGCAAGGTGAATGCGTCGCCCGCTACGACAAGATCCACCTGTTTCGCTTTGACAATGGCACAGAGCGCTACGACGAGTCCCGGGTACTGGAGCGCGGCAACAGGCCTACGCAATTTGCGTTGCCATCGAAGGACGGGCATGTCTGGCAAGTGGGCATGAGTGTTTGCTACGACCTGCGCTTTGCCGAGCTGTACCGCGGTTACGCGACATCGGGCTGCGATCTGATTCTGGTCCCTAGTGCGTTCACGCACATCACCGGCCAGGCACATTGGGAAGTGCTGCTGCGTGCGCGCGCGATTGAAAACCTGGCGTTTGTTTGCGCGGCTGCGCAAGGGGGCACGCATCCCAATGGTCGACAGACCTGGGGCCAGTCGCTATTGATAGACCCGTGGGGCGAGGTGCTGGCGCAGAAAGCCCAGCTGGCGGGTGTTGTGTGTGCCGAGCTGAACACAGACGCCTTGGGTACCCGGCGCACGCAACTGCCAGCGCTGGAGCACCGTGTACTCTGAGTTGCCGTTTCGAAATGCTATAAATTCAGTAGCTGCTCACGCACGTTTCATGCGCATTTCAGCCCAATTTAATCACTTTTTTCGTCGGACGGCGGCGTTTCGTCGCGCGGCGGTTCTCCTCCCTTGCGCCCGGCAAACATGGTCCACCAGATGATGGCAACGAAGATCAATCCGGCGCCAAGCGCTTCTAGCAAGAGGAGTGTCATGGGCAGGGTGTGTGCGTGGGCGGGGAGTCTGGCGATTGTAGGAATACTGGCGGCCTGCGCTAGCCCACCTATGCGCCTGCCGCCGCCGGTGAGCGCGCCGCGGCCCTCGGTAGCTCCCCCGGTCCCAGTCGCCAAGCCCGCAGCGCCTGTCCGCACCGATTCGGCCGGCGCCATTCAGCGTGGCTCCAGTCGCTGGATTCCTACATCCTGGGAGGATCTGCCCGGCTTTGCCGAAGACAACCTGTTCGAGGCCTGGAACGCGTGGATCAAGAACTGCGAAAAACCGGTGGCACCGTTTGCCGTACTGTGCAGTGACGTGCGACAACTGAGTATCGCTACCGCCGACGAGCAGCGCGCCTGGTTACAGTCGCGTTTGCAGCCGTACCGCGTGGAGTCTTTGGCGGGTGAAGCCAATGGCCTGTTGACCGGCTACTTCGAACCGGCGCTGGAAGCGAGCCGCCAGCCCACCAGCAGCTTCGCCGTGTCGCTGTACCGGCCGCCGGAAGGCCTGGCCGCACGCAAGCCCTGGTACTCCCGCCAGGAGATGGATACGTTGCCGCAAGCGCAGGCCGCGCTGCAGGGCAAGGCGATTGCGTATTTGGCTGATCCGGTGGACGCTTTATTGCTGCAGGTGCAAGGCTCGGGGCGCCTGCGCATCACGGCGCCTGACGGCAGCGCGCGTTGGGTGCGGGTGTCGTATGCCGGTACCAACGACCAGCCGTTTCGCAGTGTCGGGCGCTGGTTGCTGGACCAAGGCTTGGTGCGCGATGCGTCGTGGGCGGGCATCCGCGCCTGGCTCGCACAAAATCCGCAGCGCCAGCAGGAGTTGCTGTGGAGCAATCCGCGTGTGACGTTTTTCCGGGAAGAGGCGTTGAGCGATCTGGACGCCGCGTTTGGGCCGCGCGGTGCGCAGGGTGTGGCGTTGACGCCGGGGCGTTCGATTGCGGTCGACACCAGCAGCATTCCGGTAGGCACCCCGCTGTGGCTGACGTCTGCTGGGCCGCAGGTGAACCTGCGGCGGCTGGTGCTGGCACAGGACACGGGTGGTGCGGTGCATGGCGCCGTGCGCGCCGATTATTTTGTGGGCTGGGGCGCGCAAGCGGGCGAGACCGCGGGGCGTTTGCGCCAGCCGCTGCAGTTGTGGGTCTTGTGGCCCAAATAGGACGGTAAATTCTGCGCCGAGCAGAGACCGGCGCAGCGTGGGGGAAACAATTTGCCGCCGGGCCGCCCCAAGGGAAGTTACGACCCCGCTGGGGGCAGCGACCCGCGCAGCGGCGGAGCGTGGGGGCAACATCAACTAGGCTAAATCGCGTTACAAAGTCTGCGGAATCACGGTACCATGATTCCCGAGACAAATCCTCGTGCGACGCAAATCTAACGGACGGACCCATGAATACATCAACAATGCGGGATATCGACGAGCGGACAAACCTTGCGAGTAACAGCATGTTCGAGTTGTTGCTGTTCCGTTTGGGGGAAGCGGAGCACACCAACCGGCGTGAGCTGTTTGGCATCAACGTGTTCAAGGTGCGTGAAATCCTGGTGATGCCGGAAGTCACTGCCATGGTCAATTCGCCACCCCAGGTGATTGGCGTGGCCAATATTCGCGGACAGATGATTACCGTGATCGACCTGCCCAAGGTGGTGGGCTGCAAGCCGACCAAAGGCCTGGGCATATTGCTGGTGACTGAATTTGCCCGTACCACGCAAGCGTTTGCCGTGGAAGAAGTCAACGAAATCGTGCGTCTTGAATGGAAGCACGTACTCTCTGCCGAAGGCAGTGGCGGCGGTCTGGTGACCAGTATTGCCCGTCTGGACGGTGCCGCTGAGAACACCCGCCTGGCCCAGGTGCTGGACGTCGAGCAAATCCTGCGCGACGTGTTCCCGGAGGAGCACAAGCCACTGCCGGACGGCGCCAAGATGGACAAGCTGACGCTGCCGCCGGGCACCGTGGTGCTGGCCGCAGACGATTCTGCGATGGCACGTCTGATGATCGAGCAGGGCCTGAAGGCTATGGGCATTCCCTACATCATGGCCAAAACCGGTCAGGAAGCCTGGGATGAATTGGCCAACATCAATGAACGCGCAGTGGCCGAAGGCAAGACCATTCGCGACAAGGTGGCGCTGGTGTTGACTGACCTGGAAATGCCGGTGATGGACGGCTTCACGCTGACCCGCAATATCAAGCAGGACCCACGCTACAAATCCATCCCGGTGATCATCCACTCCTCATTGACGGGGACCACGAATGAGAGCCACGTCAAGAGCGTGGGCGCAGATGCGTACATCGCCAAATTCCACGCGGATGAACTTGCGGCCACGATCCGCAGCGTGTTGACCCGATAAGCAAACATGAACCGACGGCATTTTCTCGTACTACAAACAGCGGCAATGGCAGGCCCCGTATTCGCCGATACGCCCAAGGTGCAGTCGCTGGACGACGTGTTGCACTGGCTGGATCGGCTTGACCAGGCGCCCCGCGTGGCCAGCAGCTCTACCTGGGCCATGCCTGCGGTGTTTTCGCATATGGCGCAAAGCATTGAAATGAGCATGGACGGTTACCCGCAGCAGCGCAGCGCGCTGTTCCAGTCGACGCTCGGTTCCTCCGCGTTTGCCTGGTTCAAGTTCCGTGGACGCATGAGCCATGACCTGGTGGAGCCGATTCCCGGCGCGCCGGCCCTGGTGCAGTCCGGCGAATGGACGCCCCACGCCATGCGACTACGCCACGCGGTGCAACGCTTTCAGGCTCACACAGGCCCCCTGCAGCCGCACTTTGCGTATGGCGCACTGGACTACGGCCAGTACACCGCGGCGCATGTGATGCACATCGCCAACCACCAGGATGCGATCGAGGTGGGCTGATGTGTGTTCGGCAAAACGCCACTACACTTCATGTCTGACCGCCAAAACCGTACCCCGGTTGCCTGGCATTGAGTGCTGCCCACAAGGCGGCCACCTACCCTTTGGAGACTTCACACCATGAACGCCCCGCTCTCTCGGGAATTGCCCGAGCACATCCGTAAATCCCTGGAATCCGTCACGCTCGACGACAAATACGCCCTGGACTCTGGTCAGGCGTTCATGAGCGGCGTGCAAGCCCTGGTGCGTCTGCCCATGCTGCAGCGCACACGCGACGCCATCGCCGGCTTGAATACGGCCGGTTTTATCAGCGGCTACCGCGGCTCCCCCTTGGGCAATTACGACCAGGCCCTGATGCAGGCCAAAAAACACCTGGCCGCACAGAACATTGTTTTTCAACCCGGTGTCAACGAAGAGCTGGGCGCCACCGCCGTCTGGGGCACGCAGCAGCTCGCGCTGTACCCCGAAAAGGCGAAGTTCGATGGCGTCTTCGGTATCTGGTACGGCAAGGGCCCAGGCGTAGACCGCAGCCTGGATGTGTTCAAGCACGCGAACATGGCCGGCACGGCCCAGTACGGTGGCGTGATCGCCATCGCCGGCGACGACCATGTTTCCAAGAGTTCTACCGCGCCGCACCAGAGCGACCACGTTTTCAAGGCCTGCGGTTTCCCGACCTTCTTCCCGTCCAGCGTGCAGGACATTCTGGACATGGGCTTGCACGCGTTTGCGATGAGCCGCTTCGCTGGCGTGTGGACCGGCATGAAGACTATCCAGGAAGTGGTCGAATCCTCCAGTAGCGTGGACGTATCGCCGGACCGCGTGAAGATCATCACGCCGGAAGATTTTGTGATGCCGCCCGGTGGCTTGCATATCCGTTGGCCCGATCCACCGCTGGAGCAGGAAGCCCGGTTGATGGACTACAAGTGGTACGCCGCGCTGGCCTATGTGCGCGCGAACCGGCTGAACTACAACGTCATCGAAGGCCCGAACGACCGCTTCGGCATCGTGGCCAGCGGCAAGGCCTATAACGACACGCGCCAGGCGCTGGCCGATCTGGGGCTGGACGATGCGACTTGCCGCCAGCTCGGTATCCGCCTGCACAAGGTCAACGTGGTGTGGCCGCTGGAAGCGACGATCACGCGCGAATTCGCCAAAGGTCTGCAAGAGATTCTGGTGGTCGAAGAAAAACGCCAGGTCATTGAATACCAGCTCAAGGAAGAGCTGTACAACTGGCGCCCTGATGTGCGCCCCAATGTCATTGGCAAGTTTGAAGACGAAGAGGGCGACAACTCCGGCGGCGAATGGAGCCGCCCCAACCCCAGCGAGAACTGGCTGTTGCGCGCCAAGGCCGACCTGACGCCCGCCATCATCGCCAAGGCCATTGGCAAGCGCCTGAAAAAGATGAACATGCCGGCCGACATCGTCGCCCGCATGGACGAGCGCCTGTCGGTCATCGAAGCTAAGGAGCGCCAGCTCGCCGCGCTGGAACTCAGCACTGGCGATCGCACGCCGTGGTTCTGTGCCGGCTGCCCACACAACACCAGTACCCGCGTGCCCGAAGGCTCGCGCGCAGTGGCCGGCATTGGTTGCCACTACATGGTGACCTGGATGCCCGGCCGCCAGACCAGCACCTTCACGCAAATGGGCGGCGAGGGCGTGCCATGGGTTGGGCAATCTGCGTTCACCAACGAGAAACACATCTTCGCCAACTTGGGCGATGGCACGTATTTCCACTCCGGCCTGCTGGCGATTCGCCAGAGCATTGCCGCGGGCGTCAACATCACCTACAAGATTCTGTACAACGACGCAGTCGCGATGACCGGCGGGCAACAGGTCGGTGAACGTCCGGAAGGCCACTCCGTCGTGCAGATCGCCAACAGCGTGCGCGCCGAGGGCGCTGCGAAGATCATCATCGTGACGGACGATCCCGAGAAGTACGAAGAAGTGACCGGATTGCCCGAGGGCATTGCGATTGAGCACCGTGACGAGCTGGACCGCATCCAGCGCGAGTTCCGCGAGCTCACCGGCACAACCATCATCATTTACGACCAGACCTGCGCGACCGAAAAGCGCCGCCGCCGTAAGCGCGGCAGCATGGTCGATGTGGAAAAGCGCGTCGTCATCAACGAACTGGTCTGCGAAGGCTGTGGCGACTGCTCCGTACAAAGCAATTGCGTGGCCGTGGAGCCACTGGAAACCGAATTTGGCCGCAAGCGCCAGATCAACCAGAACAGCTGCAACAAGGACTACTCCTGCACCAAGGGCTTTTGCCCCAGCTTTGTGACCGTCGAAGGCGGCAAGCTGAAGAAGCCCAAAAAGGGCCAGGGTCCGGCACTGGACCAACAGGCGCCGATTCCGCTGCCCGTCGTGCCAGCGGCGGACAAAGCCTGGGGCATCGTAGTCGCGGGTGTGGGTGGCACCGGTGTGATCACCGTGGGCCAGCTGCTGGGCATGGCGGCGCATCTGGATGGCAAGGCAGTTATCACGCAAGACGCCGCGGGCCTGGCACAAAAGGGCGGCGCCACCTGGAGCCATGTGCAGATCGCCGAGCGGCCCGAAGCCATCTTCACGACTAAGGTAGACACCGCCAAGGCCGACCTGATCATTGGTTGCGACGCCATCGTGGCTGCCAGCAAGACCACGCTGTCGGCGATGCACCCGGAGCGTACCTTTGTCGCGCTGAACAACCACAATACGCCCACAGCGGGCTTTGTGACCAACACTGAATGGGCTTTTCCCGGCGGGGCTTGCGAATCTGCGATTGCCCAAGCGGTAGGTGCCGAGCATTTCGCCAGCTTCGATGCCGAGCGCATTGCGACTGCGGTGCTCGGGGATTCCATCTACACCAACCCGTTGCTGCTGGGTTTTGCGTGGCAGAAGGGGCGTATTCCGCTGAGCCAGGCCGCGCTGATGCGCGCAATGGAACTCAACGGCGTACAGGTTGCCAATAACCAGGCGGCGTTTGAATGGGGCCGTCGCTGTGCCCACGATCTTGCTTCGGTACAGGCGCTGTTCAAGGCCACGCAGGTGATCGAGTTCGTCAAGCGCCCATCGCTGGACGAGACCGTCGCCAAGCGCGTCGAGTTTCTGACGGGTTATCAGAATGCGACCTATGCTGAGCAATACCAGGGCTTTGTGCGCAAGGTGCAGGCCGCGGAAACGCCGCTGGGTGGCGATTTGGCGTTGACCAAGGCGGTGGCCAAGTACCTGTTCAAGCTGATGGCCTACAAGGACGAGTACGAAGTGGCCCGTCTGCATACCGATGGCAGCTTCCGTGCCAAGGTGGAATCCATGTTTGAAGGTGACTTCAAGCTGAACTACCACCTGGCGCCGCCGCTGCTGGCCTCGCGCAACGACAAGGGTGAGCTGCAAAAGTCGCAGTTTGGACCCTGGATGTACCGCGCGTTCAAGGTGCTGGCGCAGTTCAAGGGTCTGCGTGGAACGCCGATGGACATCTTTGGCTACACCGAAGAGCGCCGTGAAGAGCGTGCGCTGGTGCGTGATTACCTGCGCGATGTGGAAAGCATGCTGTCCACGCTGAACGCGGATAACCGTGGCGCGGCAGCCGAGTTTGCCCGTCTGCCGGAGCAGATCCGCGGCTACGGCCATGTCAAGGCCCGCAATCTGCACGCGGCGCGCCTGCAATGGAAGGAATTGCTGGAGCGCTACAGCCAGGGCGTGGTGGCCCTGGACAAGGCGGCTTAGTAGCCTCCACGCTCCACCGTTTTGCGGTGGTCGCTGCCCTCGAGGGGGCCGTCGCGCCTTGGGGCGGCCCGGCGGCGAGAGAGCCTTTACAAACCCAGCCTCAGAGTTTGCGGGGCCATTCCGGGACTCCCGGGTGGCCCACTACAATACCCGGTTGTCTGCCTTGGCCAGGCGCTCTTTCGTGCGCCCGGCTTTTTGGGGCTGATTCCGGTTTGTTTTCCCCTAATTTGTGGAGTTCCCTGTGTTCATTTCTTCTGCCTTTGCCCAAACTGCTCCCGCCGCCGCCG
This sequence comes from Rhodoferax sp. P2_H8_2, assembly GCF_056403235.1. NCBI lineage: Bacteria > Pseudomonadati > Pseudomonadota > Betaproteobacteria > Burkholderiales > Comamonadaceae > Rhodoferax > Rhodoferax sp. P2_H8_2. The sequence continues at coordinate 106,434 of NZ_JBFUFW010000003.1, read as the reverse complement.
GAGGAAGCATGCAAGATTCACTGATGGGCATGTTGCCTCTGGTGCTGATGTTCGTCGTGCTGTATTTCGTGATGATCCGCCCCCAGATGAAAAAGCAGAAAGAGCACAAGGCGATGATCGAGGCTATCGCCAAGGGCGATGAAGTCGTAACCGCAGGTGGCATCCTGGGTAAAGTCAGCAAGCTGGGTGAAGGCTACGTCGGTCTGGAAATCGCCAATGGTGTTGAAGTGCAAATCCAGCGCAGCGCAGTGGTACAGGTTCTGCCCAAGGGTTCCATCAAGTAAGGACCTTGTGGGACAGATATCTGTCCCCAACTGTTCAGAAGCATTTTTCAGCCTCTTTAGTTAGCGACAGATCATGAACCGTTACCCGGTATGGAAATACGCGATCCTCGTGATCGCATTGCTGGTGGGGGTGCTGTACGCCTTGCCGAATCTCTTTGGCGAAGCGCCTGCGGTGCAAGTGTCGGTCGCGAAGACTGCTCTGAAACTGGACGCCAGCTCGCTGGTCCGCGTGGAAGACGCGCTGAAAGCTGCCGGCATTACCGCTGATGCAGTTGCCTTGGATGGCAACTCCATCAAAGCGCGCTTCTCCAGTACGGATGTACAGCTCAAGGCCAAGGATGCGATCCAGAAGGCGCTGAACCCGGATGGCGGTGACGCCAACTATGTCGTAGCGTTGAATTTGTTGTCGCGTTCCCCCGCCTGGCTCACCGCGATGCATGCATCGCCGATGTACCTGGGGCTGGATTTGCGCGGTGGCGTGCACTTCATGTTGCAGGTGGACATGCCCGCGGCATTGAACAAGCGCGCTGAAGCCCTGGCGGGTGACCTTCGCACTGCGTTGCGCGAGAAGAACGTGCGCCACAGCGGCATCACGCGCAATGGGCAGACCATTGAAGTCCGTTTCCGGGATACGGAAACCATGGAGGTGGCGCGCCGCGTGATTCAGGACCAATTGACAGACCTGGATACGGTGCAGACGCCGGACGGCGCCGAGTTCAAGATGGTTGCCACGATCAAGCCTGTTGCTGCGAGGGAAGTACAGGACCAGGCGATCAAGCAAAACATCACGACGCTGCACAACCGGATCAACGAGTTGGGCGTCGCTGAGCCGGTGATTCAGCAGCAGGGTCTGGACCGCATCGTGGTGCAACTGCCCGGTGTGCAGGACACGGCGAAGGCTAAGGATATTTTGGGACGTACTGCGACGCTTGAAGTACGCATGGTCGACAACAGTGCGGAAGCCAGTGCCGCTGCGACGGGTGCTGGCCCGGTGCCATTTGGTACGGAGCGTTTCCTGGAGCGCAACGGCAACCCGGTGATCGTCAAAAAACAAGTGGTGATCACTGGCGATCGGCTCAACAAAGCCAATGCAACGTTCGATCAGCACCAGCAACCGGCCGTAAGTGTCGAGCTGGACAGTGTTGGCGGACGCGTCATGCGCGACATGACGCGGGAGAACGTTGGCAAGCTGATGGCCATGGTGCTGTTTGACCGCAACAAGGGCGAAGCCATCTCGGTGGCAACGATTCAGGGTGAGTTTGGCAACAGCTTCCAGATTACCGGGCGCTTCACCTCTGAAGAGACCACCAGCCTGGCCTTGCTGTTGCGCGCCGGTGCGCTGGCTGCACCAATGGAAATCATTGAAGAGCGCACGATTGGCCCGAGCCTGGGTGCAGAAAACATTGCCAAGGGCTTTAACAGTGTGACTTGGGGCTTTGCCGCCGTTGCAGTCTTCATGTGCCTGTACTACATGCTGTTTGGCATGATTTCCAGCATCGCTCTGGCGTTCAACCTGTTGCTGCTGGTGGCCGTGTTGTCGATGCTGCAGGCGACGTTGACGCTGCCCGGCATGGCGGCGATGGCGCTGGTATTGGGTATGGCGATTGATGCCAACGTGCTGATCAACGAGCGTATCCGCGAGGAGCTGCGCAACGGCGCTTCGCCGCAGGCGGCAATCCACGCCGGGTACGACCGTGCCTGGGCCACCATCATCGATTCCAACGTCACCACACTGATTGCTGGCCTGGCTTTGTTGGCCTTTGGCTCCGGACCGGTACGTGGCTTTGCCGTGGTCCACTGTCTCGGTATTCTGACAAGCATGTTCTCCGGAGTTTTCTTCTCGCGGGGTGTGGTTAATTTGTGGTACGGTAGGCAAAAGAAGCTCAAAAGCGTATCCATTGGCACAGTCTGGCGTCCGGATTCCGGTTCGCAAGTGGCACCAGACTAAAGGGAAAGAGGCATGGAATTCTTCAAAATCCGCCGCGACATTCCGTTCATGCGGCATGCGTTGGTGTTCAATCTGATCTCTTTCGCCACCTTTGTGGCAGCGGTCTTCTTCCTCTTCTCCCGTGGTTTGCATTTGTCGGTGGAATTCACCGGCGGCACGCTGATGGAGGTGAGCTACTCACAACCGGCCGACCTCAATTCCATACGCGCATCGGTCGCGGCGCTGGGCATTCAGGATGTGCAGGTACAGAACTTCGGTACCGCGCGCGATGTGTTGATCCGCATGCCGGTACAAAAGGGCAATAGCGCCAGCCGCCAAAGTGAACAGGTGATGGCCACACTCAAGGCCGCTGACGCGAGTGCGAATATGCGGCGGACCGAGTTTGTCGGCCCCCAGGTGGGCGATGAACTGGCGACCGATGGTCTGAAGGCGCTGGCCTTTGTGGTGGCCGGCATCATGCTGTATCTGGCGATCCGTTTCGAATGGAAATTCGCCGTCGCGGCCATCATCGCCAACTTGCACGACGTGATCATCATCTTGGGTTTCTTTGCGTTCTTCCAGTGGGAGTTCTCGCTACCGGTGCTGGCTGCGGTGCTGGCGGTTTTGGGTTACTCGGTGAACGAATCGGTCGTGATCTTTGACCGGATCCGTGAGAACTTCCGCCGCTACCGCAAGATGAACACCGAGGAGATCATCAACAACGCGATCACCTCCACCATCAGCCGCACCATCATTACCCACGGTGCCACGCAAATGATGGTGTTGTCGATGCTGCTGTTTGGTGGTGCCACACTGCACTACTTTGCGCTGGCACTGACCATTGGCATCCTGTTTGGTATTTATTCGTCGGTGTTCGTGGCGGCTGCCATTGCCATGTGGCTGGGCATTCAGCGCGAAGACCTGATCAAGGGCGGTGGCGTCAAGAAAGAAGAAGACCCTGCAGACCCGAACGCGGGCGCAACCGTTTAAATTCTCTGCCTGAACCATGGCTACCGCCCGTCCCAACATGACCCCCCGTCTGCAGCTGGGCCGCGCCGTGCGCGAGCGCTTCCTCGCAGAAGCGGCGCAGGCCATGACTGAGGTTGGTGGGTTGGTGCAGGAGCGACTGACTGCCTTGATGGACGAGCCGTCCAATGCCAAGGAAAACCAGGCGCGACGCGACAACTGGATGGCCTACAAGCGCTGCCGTCCGGGCTGGGTGGACAGCACGATCAAGATCTGGCGCGAATGCCTGGAGCCTCCTAAAGGGAAAAAATCCAACGACCAGGATGCGGCTGGCTTGGAGCTGGTCGGCACCGAAGTCGTGGAGAACAAGATTCTGGCGTCCCGCATGGTGCTGGCCGTCAATGACAAGGTGCTGCCACAGCTGGATGACCTTCGGGTGCGTATCAAATTCCTGGAGTCGCTGGAAGACCTGGAAGGCAACGATATTTTTCGTCCGGAAGTGTCCGTCCTGCTGATGGTTGAGCAATGGACCAAGTCGGGTATGCCCGGTGAGTCTTGGGCTGGAGTCAGTGAGGTGGTGCAAGCCAAACTGATTGAGCGCTTCAAGGACGCCTACAAGAATGCCAATGACGCACTGATCAGCAAAGGCGTCATGCCGACCATTGAGTTGAAGGACCGCGTCAAGTCGCCGGTACGGGCGGCCGGACGTGCCGCGCCCATGCCTCCTCTGCCGAATCAACCGCTGGATTTGCCGCAGGGCGAAGGTGACATGGGCAACGGCTTTCAGCCCACGAGTTACCAAGGTTATGCGCCGCAACAACAAGGTCAGCCCATGCCCCAGGGCCGTGGTGGCTCAGCGCCCGGCGGCGGCAACCACGACTCTGGTCAGGGCGGAATAGGCCCAGCACAGGGCGGCTCACCAGGCCCTAAAGGCGGTTTCTTTGGTGGACGACTGGGCTGGGGTGCCGGTGCAGCGCAACCGCAAGGACAGCCGCAAGCGCCTGCGGGTGGGGCACCACAAGGCCCATCGAGTGGGCCTAGCGGCTCCGGTAGCGGGTCAACACCATTCTGGAAGCAATCGGCTGGCGCCCCTGCCAGTGACTCCGGACAAAACTACGGTGCGTCGGAAGAGACGCGCATGTTGACGGGCAACACGCCATTGGCACGCGCGCGTAGCCGTGCCCAGGGCGTCATTGGCCAGATCCGACGCCTGTTTGTCAGTCACGGTGGGGGTGACTTTGTAGGCACTTCCCACCAAGCGCCATCGCCTGCCTTGGCAGCTGCCATCTCGCCACAAGCGATGAATGTGGTGTATGCCGCGGGCGGCACGATGTACGAGGATTACAGCCCCGCGGGCATGGCGCGGGTCGCAGACAACATCCGCGAAAAAACGACTGAGCTGAAGAAAAAGGCCGAAACCAAGGGCGAAAAGGCGACGATTGAGATCGTCGCCTTGATGTTCCAGGCGATTTTGGCGGAAGACCGCATTCCGCCCGGCATCCGTGTCTGGTTTGCCCGCCTGCAAATGCCCGTGTTGCGCGTGGCGCTGGAAGACCCGGACTTCTTCGGTACCACCACGCACCCAGCGCGCTTGCTGATTGACCGCATGGGTTCATGTGTGATGGGCTTTGACTCCTCCGGCGTGCAAGGCAACGCCATGGAGAACGAGATCAAGCGCATCGTGCAGGTGATCGAGCAGTATCCCGAAACGGGCAAGAAGGTCTACCAGATCGTTTACGACGAATTCCAGAAGTTCCTCTCCAAATACCTGACCGGCAAGGACGCAACCAAGAAGGTGGTCAGCGTTGCGCAGCAGGTGGAGCAAAAGGAAACGCTGGCGATCCAGTACACCATCGAGATGCGCAACATGTTGAAAGACATGCCGGTGCGCGACGAGATTCGCGACTTCCTGTTCAAGGTCTGGGCTGAAGTCCTGGCAGTTGCGGCTGTACGCAAAGGCCCACAGCATGCCGACACGTTGACACTGAAGAAATCTGCGACGGATCTGGTCTGGGCCGCCAGCGCCAAACCGAATCGCGCGGACCGCGCCAAGGTGATTCAGGATTTGCCCAATTTGCTGTTGCGTTTGCGCTCCGGTATGACGCTGCTAGCTATGGCACCCAGCGAGCAGGAAAAGAACATCAAGGTCGTCAGCGATACGCTGGCAGATGCCTTCCTGTCCAAGACACAGGCCATCCCGCAGGCCAAGATCGACGCGATGGCGCAACGCCTGGGCAATCTGGAAGACTTTGTGACGGAAGACGGTGTGGGCGACCTGCCGCTGGACTCCGAAACCATCGAAATGATGTTGGGCATCGATGCCTCCAACATTGAAGTGGTGGGCAATGGAGGTTCCAAGCCTACGGCGGCGATGCTGGCCTGGGCGCAGGAACTGCATCTGGGCTCCTGGTACACGCTGGACCACAACGGCCAGATTACGCAAGTGCAACTCGCATGGCGCAGCGACCGCAAGCACCTGAACTTGTTTGCTGCGAACTCGGGCAAGAGTTTCCTGATCCAAGCGGGGCGTTTGGCGGCTTATTTGCAGGCCGGACTGCTGTTGCCACAAGAAGAAGAAGCCCTGACTGTGCGGGCTACGCGGGATGCGTTGACCAAGCTGGAAGCGAATCCAGAGCGGTTACTCGCTTAACTCGGCTTTTGCTCTCTCTGCAAGGGCTTTTTTAACACCCGCTCCCCCCAGCCCCTCGCCCCGTCGGCGAGGGGAGCCTTAACAGCCGATTTGGCGGCTGTGCTCCGAATACGAAATTACTTGCGTAGCGTTGCCACTGCTATTACTCGGAGCGGCATAAACCTACGGTCGGAACTGTCTCCAGCAAGGTAGAGCGGAGCGGTCTGGCGCGCAGCGCCAGCAGCGAGACTTAACACCCGGAATCGTTAAGGGCCGCACTACTCCTCAGGAGGTTGCCCCAACCGCAGGTTCGCGCCGTGGCGTACTACATGCGGTGGCAACGCATCGCAAGTAGTCCCGTAGTCGGCGCGACGTAACAAAATCGGCTGTTGAAAGGCTCCTCTCGCCGACGGGGTGAGGGGCTGGGGGAGTGGGTGTTAAAAAAGCGAGAACTAAAAAAGCAAAAGCTAGTGCGCAACCCGAACCCGGTCGTCATCGTACAACTCATCCAGCACCAGCGCATCAGGCTCCAGCCCAAAACTCCAGTACACCATCAGCACAATCAGCTTGAGATCGTCCAAGGCAACAGGGGCACCGGGCGCCGCCATGGCGCGGTCAATGACAACCTCGCGCATATGCGCAGGCAGCATGCCGCTGGACTCCATGAAGCGGATGAAGCCCAGAGCTGCGGTACCCATATGAAATTGCTCAAGTGCCGGGTAGATGCGCATGCTCAGCGCGCTAGGCTGCAATAGCCAGGGTTGGGGTGGAATCGGGGGCGTGTCGTGGCTGGGCACCGTGATGGCCGCGCAGGCACTTTGGGATGCCAGGTTCAGGCCGGCAAGCCAGCGCATGGCATCGTCCACCTCATCGGGCTCGAAGCCGACGGCTCCGAGTTTTTTCTTCAGATGGGCCGGCTCGGGGCAGGCTTCTCCGGTGTAGTAGTTGTCGTAAACGAAGGCGAGCACTTCAAACATGGGGGCCAATATAGCCCAGATATTTCAGGCTTTTGGCGCGCGCCGGACTTCCCCCCTTTTTCCGGCGTTCAAGCTCTGAACACGCGCTGAAACAGCCCGCCAGGCAGGCGCACCAGAGTGCCTTCCAGTTCCATTGCCATCAGTTGCGCTTGCAAGTGGGCCGTGGTTAGCCCCGTGCGGGCCAGTAGTGCATCCAAGCCAATCGGATCGTGGCCGAGTGCCTGTTCCAATGCAAATTGGGCGTCAAATGTGCCATCGGAGTCCGAGGGCTGTGCGTGAGCAGCTATTAAAAGAGGAGCGTCTTCGGCGACCTCCAGCCCAAATTCCTCCAGTATGTCCTGTGCGTTTTCCACCAGCTTGGCGCCCTGTTTGATCAGCGCATGGCAACCGCGCGCCTGCGTCGAGTGGATAGACCCCGGTATCGCGAACACGTCCTTGCCCTGTTATCACTGCTTTGGAAAGCCTGATTCATGCTAACCCAAAGGCGTAGAAAGGCGCTAGTTCATCTGCAATATTGAATCTCAATATGTATCTATCTGCATGAATTTGGCAGTTGCAGCTAGCGCCGATAAAAAAGGATCCTCGATTCGCATTGAGCAGCTTGAATTGCGTATTCCGGTCTGACTGACCATCTGTTCCGCAAATCATTGACCACTTGTCTTTGATTCTCTGGTGTTGCCCACCTATGGACTGGTCTGCCTCCTTTGGGCCATAAGCCGTCTGTAGCCAATGTCCGCTTACTGGAAAGCCAGCTGGCCCAACCGGATTTCAGCCACGCCAGGGTCATTCAGGGCATTCACGGGCGGTGGGCAACTTCAAGAGATTTAGATAGACACGTAGAACACCTAGATTGACGCGCGAGGTATGAGACAAAAAAAAGCCGATTCACTCCTCAGTGAATCGGCTAATGACCACAAAGTAACGCGGTCAATTCCGACGCCCTAATCGTCGGAAGCAATTAACGGGTGCATTTCAACAAATGCTCGGATCGAACCCCTAGTTCTGAACTCGCTCCAGTTCCTCACAATTGCCATACCTGTGCACTCGTTCATCACTCAATACATTCGGACAGAACTATTGAAACAGCCTATAGGTACAGGTTGCTCAGCTCGCTGATTCCCAACTCACCGGCTTTGCCAATGCTGCCCTGAGTTATCAGTCCACGCACCAACTCCATGTCGGGCGCCAAGCTGCGATCTACCATCATGGCCGGAGACACCGAGCGCACCAGTGCAAGAATGCCCTCCAGCACATCCGAACTCTTAAGAGGGCGTAGGAACTCGATGCCTTGCGCTGCCGCCAGCAGTTCGATAGCGACGATATATTCCGTATTGCGCAGCATCTGTTGCAATCGGCGAGCTGCAAAGGTGGCCATACTCACATGGTCTTCTTGATTCGCTGACGTCGGCAGGCTGTCCACACTGGCTGGGTGAGCCAGTGATTTGTTCTCCGATGCCAGTGCGGCAGCGGTCACGTGCACAATCATGAATCCGGAGTTCAAGCCAGGCTCAGGTGTCAAAAAGGCTGGTAAGCGCGATACCACCGTGTCCACCAGCATCGCTATACGTCGCTCGGTGATGGCACCAATCTCGGCAATTGCGACAGCCAATGCGTCAGCGGCCAATGCAACGGGTTCAGCGTGGAAGTTTCCGCCAGAAAGCAGAGTATTGGTCTCGGCAAATACCAAAGGGTTGTCGGTGACAGCATTAGCTTCGCGCAGCAGAACCTCGGCGGCATATCGCATCTGGTCCAGGCAGGCGCCCATGACCTGGGGTTGGCAGCGCAGGCAATACGGATCCTGCACGCGGTCATCGCCCTCTAGGTGCGATTTGCGGATAGCGCTGCCAATCGCCAGTGCACGATAAGCTGCGGCGCAGGCGATTTGGCCAGGATGACCACGCACGGCGTGAATGCGCGGATCAAACGGGCCGTCGCTGCCGCGGGCTGCGTCCAGCGTCACGGCGCCTGAAATCACTGCTGCTTCAAAGAGACGTTCGGTAGCCAATAGGGCATCAATGGCCAAGCCTGTAGAGACTTGTGTGCCATTGATCAGTGCCAGGCCTTCTTTGGCTGACAGCTTGATGGGCTCCAGCTTGTTCTTCGCCAGTGCTTGGGCAGCAGGCATGCGTTGGCCTTTGAAAAACACTTCGCCTTCGCCAATCAGCGGCAGGCACAGATGAGCCAAGGGAGCTAGATCGCCGGATGCTCCAACTGAACCCTGGCAGGGGATGACAGGTGTGATGCCAAGGTTGTAGAAAGCAAACAGGCGGTCAATGACCACCTCGCGAATGCCAGAATAGCCGCGCGCCAGGCTTGCTGCCTTCATCACCAGAATCAGGCGTACCACTGGCTCAGACATGGGCTCCCCCACACCTACGGCATGGGATCGCAGCAGGTTGAGTTGGAGTGTTTCCAGGTCTGCCTGCGCAATGCGTTGATTGGCTAGCTTGCCGAAACCTGTGTTGACGCCATAGACGGCAGCTCCGCCATGCGCTGCCTTGTGGACTAGATCAGCGCTGGCACGTATGCCAACTCTGGCGGCTGGATCCAACTCTAGAGTCGTCGTGCTGTTGTGCAGGTCACGCAGCTGGGCTAGTGTGAAATGTCCGGGTTCAATGATCATATGTAGCCTCTTGAGTATGTTTTGTTAGTCAAAATGAATTACTTACCAGGCTGGGTCAGCATTGGTAGATTCAATTCGTTTCCTTTGGCGCATTGCAGAGCAATCTCGTAGCCTGCATCTGCATGGCGCATGACACCAGTTGCCGGATCGTTAAATAGAACGCGCCCCAGTTTGTCCGCCGCTTCGGAAGTGCCATCGGCCACGATGACTACGCCCGAATGTTGCGAGTAACCCATGCCGACACCGCCACCATGGTGCAGGCTGACCCAGGTAGCACCACTGGCTGTGTTGAGCAACGCGTTGAGCAAAGGCCAATCACTAACAGCATCGCTACCGTCCATCATGGATTCAGTCTCGCGATTCGGGGATGCGACAGAACCGCTATCCAGGTGGTCGCGACCAATCACAATAGGGCCTTTGAGCTCGCCGCTCTTTACCATTTCGTTGAATGCCAGGCCAGCCAGATGCCGCTGCCCCAATCCAATCCAGCAGATCCGAGCCGGCAGCCCTTGGAATGCAATTCGCTCTTCAGCCATGTCCAGCCAGCGGTGCAAGCCTGCGTTGGTTGGGAAAAGTTCCTTCATCTTTGCGTCAGTCTTTCGGATGTCTTCCGGATCACCGCTCAATGCCACCCAACGGAAGGGGCCAATGCCGCGGCAAAAAAGCGGGCGCACATACGCTGGGACAAAGCCGGGGTAGTCAAATGCGTTTGTCACGCCATAGTCCTGGGCCACTTGACGCAGGTTGTTGCCGTAGTCAACAGTCGGTATGCCCATGGCGTGGAATTCCAGCATTGCCTTGACGTGAACAGCACAGGATTCTCCAGCGGCTTTTGTCAGTGCTGCATGCTGTGAAGGATCCTTCTGTGCGAGCTTCCATTTCTCCACCGTCCAACCTGAAGGTAGATAGCCGTTAATGATGTCGTGTGCCGAGGTTTGGTCGGTGACGATGTCTGGGCGAATGCCACCGGCTTTGGCGCGTTTGACCAACTCCGGAACAATGTCGGCCGCATTGCCGCACAAGGCAATGGAGACCGCCTTTTTCTCGGCGGTGTACTTTGCGATGCGTGCCAAAGCGTCATCCAGATCAGTGGCTTGCTCGTCCACGTATCGGGTGCGCAGACGGAAGTCAATGCTGCTCTGCTGACACTCGATGTTCAGAGAGCAAGCACCGGCAAATGTGGCGGCCAAGGGCTGAGCGCCGCCCATGCCACCCAGCCCTGCTGTCAACACCCAGCGCCCTGCCAAATCACCATTGAAATGCTGGCGTCCGGCTTCTACAAATGTCTCGTAGGTTCCTTGAACAATGCCCTGGGATCCGATGTAGATCCAACTGCCGGCCGTCATTTGGCCATACATCATCAGACCTTTACGGTCCAACTCATTGAAGTGTTCCCAATTTGCCCACTTGGGCACCAAGTTGGAGTTGGCGATCAGCACGCGTGGTGCGCCTTCATGGGTGCGAAACACGCCCACGGGCTTGCCGGACTGCACCATCAGAGTCTCGTTGGGTTTTAGCGTGCGCAGGCTGTCTAATATTGCGTCATATGACGACCAGTTGCGTGCGGCTTTACCAATGCCGCCGTACACCACCAGTTCGTCTGGGTTTTCAGCGACCTCAGGGTCCAGGTTGTTTTGCAGCATGCGATATGCGGCTTCGATTTGCCAGTTGGCACAAGTCAGTTTGGGCCCACGGGGCGAACGCACAGGGCGGGCCTTGCTGTCCAGATAGGACTGGTTGGAAAGATCAGACATTTACGGCTCCGGAAAAGATTGGGTGGTGGATGGAACTTCTTTAATCCCCACGAGGCTGCAATTTAGAGGCTGTGAATGAAGTGTTCCGCGAATGGCAGCCTGCAAATCAATTCGCGGTTCGAAGGGGAATCATCGGCCTCCCCATCTCTTGCGAGACGGGGAGTCGATTCATACTGGGTGCAATAGAACGCTACCGCAACTACCAGTTCAGCAAGTGGTCAGAACGTGTAGGAAATTCCAAAGCCGAAACCGTTAACACTTGCACTGGTGTTTGTCGAAGGTGCGACAAGTGCGGGTGTATTAGTCCAGCCAGAGATTGGGGCAATGCTTCCCAGTGGATTTGCGGGGTCACTGTTCGCAACATTCATGAAACCGACGTAGGCCAGCGCGGACTTGTTGAGCTTGTGGTTATAGAGAACCGTGTATGCGGTGCCCTTTTGCGAAACCTCATTGCCACTCTTCAGTGCAGTGCCAGTCCCAACAGCGTACGAGACAACGACAGTTCCTGCAGAAGTCACTGGGACAGTTGCGCCAATGTGGTTGATACGGGTGTCGTATTGGGAGCTTGTTTTCCGAAGATTTTGGGTAGAAAGAAACATCTTTGCGACGCCAAAATCATAAGTCCCGCCCAGTCCCCAATCATCTTGTCCATCTTTGAACGTCTGAGCACCGGCTGTTGAGCACTTGGTCGCGGTCGTAGCGCTGGCTGCAGTACCGCATACACCTGTTGTATCACTTGCAGATCGAACGACTGCACTTATCGAAATCGGGCCATTGTCATAAGCCACCGAGAGATTATTGACCTTCTGACTGTGATTTGCGGCAACGCCATCGTCAATGTCGGAGTTGGACTCTTTGACAAAAGCCATGTTCGCTTTGACAGTTACACCCGACCAGTTTGGAGATGTCCATTGAATGGCATTGTTGACACGATCAGCAGCGTTGATTCCTGCCCCGGCAGCGGAGGCCAACGCGTAGAGCGAGCTGAAAGCGCCGCCCGATGGGTCATACTGAAATGACCAATCAAATGCTGGCGTTTGATGACGTCCGAGGGTAAGGGTACCCATAGATTGAGACGACAAGCCTACGAAGGACTTTCGCGTTTTCGTCAATCCGTTGCCCGTCGCAGCATTAGTTGTGGTGTCATTCAGAACCAACGGGCCCAACTCCAGAACGAAAAGCGCCTTAAGGTCTGTCGTTACATCCATGTTTCCTTTGAAGCCCAGTCGGCTTGCAGCCCAACCACCAGTACCAACACCAGAAAATGTTGTTTGGTTTGAGGATTCAGTGGCTGTTCCTGCATTGGCCACGTTTTTGCCTGTCATGTTTGCATAGAACAGGTCAGCGACACCATAGACGGTGACACTGGCGTTTCCAACGGTTGCTGTTTGAGCATACGCACCACCGGCGATTCCGGCCAATGCGATTGCGATCAAATGTTTTCTTTTCATGGTTTGACTCCTAAATGTTGAGCTGACGGGACGAGGGGGTTGAAAATTTCAAATTGAATTGGTGACGTTGCGCTACCAATGTTTTGTTGATTCGTTGCTTTTGACAACGGTATTTGCCAAGCACCTTCTTTTGAAGGCATCAAATTGAAGGGTCTATGGCAATTGGGTGAACGAGTCGCGCCGAATGACATCCAGGAGGTACATCTGGATGCGCGCTTTGTTACTCGTGAATCTTGGTCAGCCCCGGCACAACAAGTGGCCAGGTGCTCAATGCCCAGCGACTGCCACACATATAAGTGGTGGTGGCCCGGCGACATATCGCGGGGATCAACGCTAAGTAGCTTAGTTTCGGCTTGGGCTAGTTGAGTGTTCTTGCAACGAGAACATAGCGCCGCAACACCCTCTTGAATGCTCTTCGCAACAGCAAACGAGCGCAACTTGGCGCTCTGTAAGCACAGATCAGTTTCGCATGCATCCAGAAGAGTTCTTGAAACCATTGCTGCCGGCTCCGATACCCGTTACAGGTACCGTCTCAGTGAAGTAATGGCTCGAATCGTACACGAAATTATTCAGACTGTGTTGTTTATGAATAAATAAAACTATTCATTTTCTTTTTTTTGATTTATGATTCTTTCAAGGGCTAGCCGGACACCAGGGCAGATGCACTTCAGTTCAGGTGTCCAGTGCTCAGCAACTTTTGGGCCACAAGGCAAGTTTTAGGGTGCTGCGTATAAATAGCAACTTAGGGCATGCCAAAAGTGCTTGAGAAACGTTTAGGAAGTGTTAGTCATCTAGGGCAATTTGGATTTCATTCGTCATCAAATAGGAGATAGTTATGAAAAAGTACCTGATGGGGTTAGTGCTAAGCGCCATAGCGGCAACCGGGGCAATGGCCCAACCCAAGGAGTTGGTGGTGGCAGCCTTTGGTGGCGCCTACACTGATGCCCTAAAGAAGCACATGGGAGCATTTGAAGCTGCCAATAATGTGAAAGTACGGTTCTTGCCTGCATCTGGTGCAGAAGCCATTTCAAAAGCCAGGGGCAAAGAGGTAGATGTAATCCATGCCGACTTCGCGTGGGCATTCCGAGGAGAGGCGCAAGGGCTGTTCGAAAAACTTGACCCCGCCGTGATTCCCAATCTCGCGACTGTCTATCCAAGAGCGCGGTTCTCGGATTACGGTGTCGTGACGAACTTTGGTGAGTATGGAATTGCCTACAACAAGAAACTCGTCGCAAAACCCCCAACGTCCTGGAGCGACATGCTCGATCCTCAATATAAAGGACGGGTATCGACTGCTGGATTCGACGCAGCAAATGCGGAGATGCTGGTAATGTTTGCCAAGGCGAACGGTGGCAGCGAAGACAACATTGATCCAGGGTTCAAGAAGATGGCGGAGATGTCCAAGAACATCACCGTCTTCTACAGCCAACACCCACAGCTTTTGGATCTCTTTCGATCGGGTGAAGTTGTCATGGCGCGTTGGTTGAGGGGTCGAGTGAAATGGGCAAATGAAAAAGATGTCACGGATGTTCAGTTTGCGGTGCCAAAAGAAGGGGCCATTGCACTTGCGTCGACTGTCCACGTGGTGAAGGGCCGTCAAAACACACAACTTGCGATGAAGTTCATTAACTATCTCTTGAGCAAAGAATGCCAAGTGGAATACGCAAGAGACCTTGGCTACACACCATCGAGGTCTGATTTGGATCTCAAGGCCCAGAACATCAATGTTCCGTATGGAAATGAAATGATTAACAGCCTGATCATTGGGGACTGGCGCAAGATCACTCCCAAACTCGATAGCTGGAAAGAGCGTTGGGATAAGGAAATTGGACGGTAATCATCTAAATCGACAGAAATGTCAGTGGCAACCAATCGCATGGAGCAATCAGACGATATATGTTCGATATAAATATCCGCGGCGTTAGCAAACAGTTTGATGGAACGACGGTCTTGAATGACGTGCACCTAGACGTTCGGGCGGGAGAGTTCCTCTCCATTCTTGGCCCAAGCGGCTGTGGCAAAAGCACCTTGCTCCGAATCATCGCTGGCTTGGAGGAACCAACCAGCGGCAAGATCGTTATCGCGAGCCGGGACGTGACCGACACGCCGGTGTGGAAGCGAAAGATTGGATTTGTCTTTCAGAGTTTTGCACTTTGGCCTCATCTCACTGTTTTGCGAAATGTCTCAATGGGATTGGAGCTGCAAAAACTGAGTGCTGACGTATGTAGGCAGCGCGCACTCGAAGCATTGCGTCTTGTTCAACTGGAGTCATTTGCAGATCGCATGCCAAGTCAGCTATCTGGCGGTCAGCAGCAGCGCGTTGCGATTGCGCGCGCTATTGTGTTGAAACCGTCTGTTCTTTTGTTGGATGAACCCCTTGGTGCGCTGGACAAGAATCTGCGACAGGATATGCAGGTCGAAATCAAAGAGCTGCAAAAGAAGCTCAACTTGACTACGATTTTCGTAACGCATGACCAGGAAGAGGCAATGTCCTTGTCAGACCGAATCCTCGTAATGAACAAGGGAGTTGTTGATCAACTTGACACCCCGGAAGCCGTCTACAACAGACCAACCTCATCCTATGTCGCAAAATTTGTAGGGGAGGCAACGTTCTTTGAGGGTGAAATCGTCCAGAGAGAGCACGGTTCATTTCTCAAGACGCCTAGCAAATCGCTGATTCAACTCGACCCAGCACCATCCACCGGAAAGACGAATGACATCTGTTTTGTCCGACCAGAGTGGATAACTCTTGCAAAGAGTGGTGATTGGGACGATGACTCGGCAATCACGGGCGTCATCGATGAGGTCATGTTCTTCGGCGCAACTGTTGATTACCTCGTCCGTTACGAAGGAGGTCTGATTCGTGTGAAAGTCCCGGCAACGTCCAGCACCAATGACCGCTATCAAACTGGTAACAGAGTCGTACTGAAGTTCGTCGCGAAACTGCTGCCAAAACAGTAACAACCGTCATGACAGCCGCATCATCCGAAAAATTCCGGGCCCACGCCTTTGTACTACCTGCCATTCTGTTTCTGGCGGCATTCTTCCTATTGCCACTAATCTGGATTATTTTGGTTAGCTTCAGTCCTCCCGGCGAGGCTGAATTTGCCTTCAAAAACTGGACGCTAGAGAACTACAAGAACTTCCTCACGGATAGTTACTATTTGTACGATCTGTTATGGCGAACGGTTCGAATCTCGGTGATTGCGACCGTGCTCTCAGTAGTAATTGGGTACATCGGAACTCTGGCCATTATTCGAGCGCAACCGAAAACGCAAACTTGGCTTCTCTTCCTGTGTATGTGCCCTCTTTGGGTCAATCTCGTTGTAAGAACACTGAGTCTCATGCTGGTGTTGGGTAGGGACGGGGCACTGAATAAATTGATGCTTTGGCTGGGAATGATCGATAGTCCAATGCAGTTGCTCTACAACGAGACGGCTGTAATCCTGGGAATGGTTCAAGTTTCTGTTCCATTCGTTGTTTTGTCTCTGTACGGCGTGTTGAAGTCGATACCGCGCGAACTTGAGCAGGCGGCGATGTCTGTAGGTGCGGGTCCCGTCGCATCCTTCATGCGCGTCACGCTACCGCTGAGCATTCCTGGGTTGCTTGCCGGTGGGGTGCTGGCACTGGGCATAAACATTGAGTCATTCGTCGTTCCGATTCTCTTGGGTGGAGGTCGAGTTCGATTCATGAGTGTCGCCGCTTACGAATCCGCAACGATTTCAAACAACCTGCCCTTCGCGGCAACGATTGGTGTCGTTCTTCTTATCGTGACGCTTTTGATTCTAGGTATCTACCAGTTCTTGCTGAAACCGAGACGAACTGCTGTCGCGCCATTGCGTGCCGTCTAACCTCAAACTGTGAAAGCGCAACAATGATGCCCAACGTCCGTTTTCGGTCAGTAATTTGGTTTACGACAACTTTCTTGTTCTTCGGATTCTTACTGCTGCCACTATTTATTCTGGTATCAGTTTCATTCAATCCGGTAAGCATGGTGTTTCCACCAAAGGCCTTCACACTCCATTGGTATACGGTCATTTTTGACAAGCCAGAATTTCTGTCTGCTGCATACGCGAGTGCACAAATTGGTGCCCTCACGGCACTGTTAAGTACAACTTTCGGGGTCATGGCAGCTTTGGGGATTCACAAGCTATCAGGTCGAAGTCGCGCAATTATTCAAAACATGTTGTTGTCGCCACTCTTCTTTCCTGCAGTCATTGTTGCCTTGGCTACGTTTCAACTGATGATGTCAATCGGCGTCATGACAAACCTTGCTGGTCTCGTTGCTGCACACGTTGTTGTAACGATGCCGTACCCGATTCGCAACGTGATTGCACACCTTGCGGGCTTTGACAAGCGACTAGAGGAAGCGGCAATGACAGTTGGAGCCAATCCACTTCAAACGCTCTTTCGAGTGACGCTGCCGATGTTGAAAGCCAGTATTGTTCCTTCGCTGATCATTACTTTCATCATGTCCTGGAACAATTACACGATCTCCGTTTTCCTGGCAAACGCGGATTGGACAACTCTACCGCTTCAACTGCGTGCGTATCTGCAGTACGAATATGAGCCATTTGTCGCGGCAATGTCCACCATTCTTTTGGTGCTGTCTGGGGCCTTGCTGTATGTCTCTGATCGAATCTTCGGTGGAGCTGCGAAGCAGCATTAGCCCAGAGACAAGGTTTCCTTTTTCTTATTTAAGCAACTTCGACGCGCAAGCGATATCGATGATTACATGGCTGGATTTGGTATGTAGTCGGGCTGTTGGAATGAAGGTGCCGATTTCATGATTGTGTCTTGCAGTGATAGTTCGTATAGCAGAGGCACTTCTGCTTGCCTTTGGCGTTCGTCCTCAACAACAAGGAGTCCTCGGTCATGAGTTKGAATACCGTGCGACTGGGCGACGCAACTGCAGTACCTTGGCGCAACGGTGGGGGGCTGACCCGTGAATTGGCCTCCTCATCTAAGAGTGAAGACTGGATCTGGCGTATGTCGGTGGCAGAAGTGACGACCGATGGCCCGTTTTCCTGTTTCGACGGTGTGACTCGCTGGTTCGCGGTGTTGCAGGGCGCAGGTGTGGTTCTAAATTTTCCCGCTGCTGCGGAAGAATTCCAATTGACCGTGGAAGCCCCCCCGTTTCGTTTTGACGGGGCCGTTCAAACGCAATGCAGGCTATTGGATGGCCCTACCCAAGACTTCAACCTGATGGTGCGTGACGCATGTCTTCCAGCTCATATGGTGAGGGTACGAGGCGAGTACCAAAAAGTATTGCTGTCTACCAAGTTGGTCGCGGTCTATGCAATCGAATCGGATACACGCGTTAAATTTGATACCGAGGAGATCATCCTCCCACAGTCCACTTTGGTATGGCGTACTGTCAACAAGGCTGCAACCGTACATATTGAAAGCGCCCATGCCCTGTGGGTTGCGTTGACCGTATGAGCCTTCGCCTCTGGTCCAACTGCTGCGTCGCAACGATGGCGCCACAGTCCGAGAGCCCATATGGCTTGGTGGAAGACGCTGCCTTGGTTGTAGATGGTGCACACCTTGCTTGGGTTGGTCCGCGATTCAAACTGCCATCAGACCTGCTGGCTCGCTGCTCGGCGCATCACGATGCCGGAGGTGCACTCATTACTCCTGGCTTGATCGACTGTCACACACATCTGGTGTACGGGGGAAATCGTGCGCACGAGTTTGAGCTCAGGTTGAACGGTGCAAGCTACGAAGATATTGCACGTTCCGGCGGTGGCATTTCATCCACCGTGCAGGCTACGCGCGCTGCCAGTGCTAATGAGCTAGAGGCCGTCAGCAGACGGCGCTTGCGCCAATTAGTAAATGAGGGCGTGACAACCGTCGAAATCAAGTCCGGATATGGCCTCGCTTTGGAACACGAGCGAAAATGCCTTCAAGTAGCACGTGCGCTTGGCCAAACGCATCCTGTGGATGTGCGGACCACTTTCCTGGGCGCGCACGCCGTGCCACCAGAGTTCGTCGGGCGAACAGATGACTATGTGGCTTCTGTTTTGAAGATGATGGCCGCGCTGCATGCCGAAGGCCTGGTGGATGCGGTGGATGGTTTTTGCGAAAACATTGCATTCAGTACAGCGCAGATTGAACGCGTATTTGCTGCAGCACATAGACTTTGCTTGCCCGTCAAGCTGCATGCCGAGCAACTAAGTGACAGCGGTGGTGCGCAGCTGGCTGCACGATTTAACGCCCTGAGCTGCGACCATTTGGAGTGGCTCTCACCAGACGGTGTGCGGGCCATGGCCGCAGCGGGCACGATAGCCGTGTTGCTACCCGGAGCTTTCTACTTTCTGCGCGAAACCCGGTTGCCACCGATCGCACTTCTACGACAGCACGGCGTGTCCATCGCCATATCTACGGACAGCAATCCAGGCAGCTCTCCATGCAGCTCATTGCTACTGATGATCAATATGGCCTGCACGTTGTTTCGCCTAACACCCGAAGAGGCGTTGGCCGGTG
Organism: Rhodoferax sp. P2_H8_2; assembly: GCF_056403235.1. NCBI lineage: Bacteria > Pseudomonadati > Pseudomonadota > Betaproteobacteria > Burkholderiales > Comamonadaceae > Rhodoferax > Rhodoferax sp. P2_H8_2. The sequence goes on along the minus strand of NZ_JBFUFW010000003.1, from coordinate 87,337 downwards.
TTACCCGCCATGCTGCAGCGGCTCTGGGTCTATCGGATCGTGGCGTTCTAGTTCCCGGAAAACGGGCGGACTTCGTGTTGTGGGATGTGCAGCATCCAGCTGAACTTGCCTATGCGCTGGGAGCAAATCCGCACTTGCGAACTATTTTCAAAGGGCAACTTGCATGATTCAGAATGAGACCTACGTCTTGCTTCAAGGCACCGCCCCCTTGCTCGTGAGCATGCCGCATATTGGCACGCATATCCCCGTGGATTTGCGCGCTAACTATGCATTGCCTGCATTGGAAATCGAAGACACCGACTGGCATCTGGAAAGGCTCTATAACTTTCTAGGTGAGCTGGGCGCCAGCGTTCTGATGCCCAAGACATCACGATACGTCATAGACTTGAACCGCCCGCCGAATGACGAGCCGATGTACCCTGGCGCTGCCAACACTGAGTTGTGCCCCACCCGTTCCTTTACGGGTGAACCGCTATACCGGTTTGGGATGAAACCCGATATCAAGGAACGCGGTCATCGCCTCACCCATTACTGGCAGCCCTACCACTCTGCACTCCAGGCTGAACTGAATCGCTTGAAGGAATTGCATGGCCAAGCCTTGCTATGGGACGCACATAGTATTCGTTCCGAGATTCCACGGCTGTTTGAGGGCCGCCTGCCGGATCTAAATATTGGCACTGCCGGTGGTGCCAGCACAGATCCCCGGATCACAGAGGCCGTAGTGAGAGCCTGTCAAACACAGCCTGAAGTCAGCATGGTGGTTAACGGCCGATTCAAGGGTGGCTACATTACTCGCCACTATGGCCGCCCGGCAGACAATGTGCATGCCATCCAATTGGAAATGTGCCAGAGCCTCTATATGCAGGAGGTAGCGCCATTTCGCTACGAGGAATCAAAGGCCAGTGCTATTCAGCCGTTGTTAAGAGATATTGTTACCAGCGCACTATATGCCAGCAGGAGCTGCAATGAGAAGTGAATCGCGTCTGTTCTTTGCGCCCCAGGCATGGGTTGCTGGCACCTGGATGCAGAATGTATTGCTGGGTGTTTCGGATAAGGGATTGTGGACTCTTGTGGAGCCAAACTGCAACAGCGAAAAGCAAACGGCAGCTACCCATCTTGACGGTCCAGTGTTGCCTGGTGTCGTCAATACACACAGCCATGCCTTTCAGCGTGCCATTGTCGGTCTAACGGAACGTCGCAGTAGTGGTGCTGGTGCGGCAGATGATTTCTGGAGCTGGCGTGACCGCATGTATTCGGCGGCCAACTGTATTACTCCACAACAGTTGGAAACCATCGCAGGACAGCTCTACGCCGAACTCCTGGCTGGTGGCTTCACCCATGTATGTGAGTTCCACTATTTGCACAATGCCTTGAACGGGGCTCCCTATGCACAGGTAGCGGAGATGTCGCAAGCCTTGGTGCGGGCTGCGCGGAAGACTGGCATCGGCCTCACCTTGCTGCCCACGCTTTACATGCGTGCTGGATTCGCCGACAAAAATCTTCGCGAGGACCAGCGACGCTTTGCGTCCACCCCCGACAGCATCATGCGCATTGTCGAGCAACTACATCGCTACACCGCAGAGGATGCCAACATCAATGTCGGCGTGGCGATCCACTCTCTTCGCGCGGTCAGTCCAGGCGCGCTCAAGGAGCTAGCTTCCTATGCGCATGCGGCGGCAATGCCAGTGCATATTCACATAGCTGAGCAGACGCAGGAGGTTGACGACTGCCTGGCCCATGTTGGCCAGCGGCCCATTGAATGGCTGCTGAACCATGCAGAGGTGGATGGGCGCTGGAATCTGGTGCACGCCACGCACACCACGCCGGAAGAACTTTTGGGGGTGCAAGCTAGTGGGGCATCCATCGTCATCTGCCCTGCCACCGAAGCCAATCTGGGCGATGGTGTGTTTGATCTCCCAGGTTACGCCGCGGTCAAAGGTACGTGGTCCATTGGATCCGACAGTCACGTGACGCGACGCTGGAGTGAGGAACTCCGCCTGTTGGAGTATTCGCAGCGCCTGACACGGCGCAAACGCAATATGGCGGCACAGTTGTTGAACTATGAGAGCAGTGCGGCCGCGTTATTGGAAGGTGCGCTTGCTGGCGGCGGCCATGCCACCGGCTTGGCGCTTGGTGGCATCTCCGTTGGCCAGCGTGCTGACTTCTGCGTTCTCAACCCGCAGTCACCTTCGCTTCAGGGAATTCCGTCTGACTATTTGCTGGACGCGCTGGTGTTTTCCAGCCCTGATGCGCACTTTAGATCTGTGCATGTGGCTGGAATTCCAGTCACATTGGATAGCGACCCCATTTTTGCATCTGCTATGAGGTCACTCTGGGGTAGTTAGCCTATGAGTTGGAGCTGAGTTTTTTCAGGCGCCATTGATTTAGGTCATGGGTCCGAACTAGTTCAAGGTTTCATTTGACCTCGGTGCGGGTCTTTCGAGAAGTGAATCCCTAGTCATCCAATTGTTAGACAAGTATTTCTGCAGCTCGCCTGTATCAAAGCGTTTTGCAATCAGCTTGGCTTTTTAAGGCTTTCGAATCTCGCTCCAAATTCGTGACGTAGCTGACGTCTCACTTGCGCTGCGGCATGTCGCCGCAGTTGGTCTGGTGAAGATGGTTTCAAGGGTGTTACTGCCACCGGCTTGCGCTCTCCGTCCACGGCAACCATAGTAAAGAAGCAGGAATTTGCATGTCGCACAGATTGCTTTTGAATGTTCTCCGCAATCACTTTAATGCCAACTTCCATCGATGAAGTGCCTGTATGGTTCACTGAGGCCATGAAAGTTACAAGTTCTCCAACGTGGATTGGCTGTAGAAACATCACCTGATCAACTGACAGAGTGACAACATAACCCCCGGCATATCGGCTTGCGCAAGCGTATGCCACCTGATCCAGGAATTTCAACACCGTTCCGCCATGTACATTTCCTGAAAAATTAGACATGTCAGGCGTCATTAGAACGGTCATGACGAGTTCATGAGATGTTTGGTTCATTGAGGCGCGTCCATCGTTGGAGATTTTTAAACGGTTTGAGTGGGCAGCAAAAATCTAAGGCTGTTCTCACAGCGCTCTTGGTATGTGCATGATTGTTTAAATTGGGTATGTCCCCGTTAAAGGGTAAGGACTCCATCCAATCGTTTGTTTGGAAACGATTAAATTGATTCGCCAAACTGACTTACTGTTTTGCAGTAAGTCAGTTTGGCGATCAAGATTTTTTGAGACAGTGTCTCGTTAGAACTTAAGCGTCATTTCGCGATTTGAGAGATTGACGTTATTTCTGACGGCGTGCGGTGAGGGAATGCAACGCCGAGATTCCAAGGGAAAATGTAATGAATCCAGCGGTGCATCCGGATGACATACGTCATCATTGCGCCCGTTAGCTCGACATACTCATCCTTGCTGCTCAAGGTGTCGAGGCTGTCCGCCCAACGCTGTCCAAGCGCATGCATGCCTGTCAGGCCAAGGTCTTCCAGGAACTCGAACGTGTTGAACGTCCCGACCACGAATTCGCGAGACATTTTCACGACTCCCTCGAGGGTAGTTTCTGGGTATTGGGACACCTTCAGAAAGCGATACATGATGTCCGCTCCAGTCAGCATCAGATAGGCCTCGAGATGAACGAGGACACTGAAAGACTGGCTGCCACTTCCCGCGCCGCTATCGATCACGCCCCAACGAATTTTTTGAATTTCCTCAGGCTCTTTGATCCAAATTCGATCGATCTGTTGCTCGATCTCAGCTTTGGTTTCTTGCCAATTGCGATGTTCGATTGTCTTGCTCATTTTTAAGCCTTTTTGATGGTTACGTGAACGAGGTTCTTGCGGGGTTGAGCGACTGTTTGATCCCAGACGTGCTCGCCCAAACGCTTGAGAAGTGGAAGGTCTTCATCTACTACTTGTCCAAACTTGTTCACCAATGCGCTTTCGGTAATTGCACCGTAGGTGAGACAAATGGTTTGACCTGGGGCATAGAGATACACGGCGCCAGGTGAACGTTTGACCATGTTGGTCTTTCCCAGGTGGACGATCTTTGTAGGCACCCAAACAGCCTCACCCGAGATCACTACATGCCCAAGCACACTCTCCAGCGGCAATTGCTTTAGCACTTGCGCAATTACCTCAGGGTTATCTTTCGCAAGCAAATTGACCCTGAATTTCAGTTCAATGCTTGGTACGTGAAACTCAAGCTGTTCGATAGAAGACATAGGTTTCTCTTTCATAGAGTTAGTTGAACAAACATGTTTTGGACAGACCTAGTTCTGGGCGACTAGGCAATATTTCTTTGTGCTTTTGCAATGAAAGCCAATGACTGGAAGTAACCGGATAGGCAAGTCGAGCTGCCGAATCCGCGAGTCGGCCATCGCCTGGACAAAAGCGCCCCACAAAGGGGAAATCAACTTCAAACATTTGCGGCCTTCCATCCTGACTTCGCAATTCCCATTGGCCTCTCAGGTCAGGATGATTGAGAGACCACATGTCACCGGGTAGCACCACTGCATTGACTGGAATCAAATACTCGTTGGGATGTAATATATCATCAAATCGCATTTATGCATAAATATATTCATGCGGTCGGCGCGATGGCTTATCTATTCGCCATACCTCCAGAGGGGGGCGTCGGGGGTGGCGGTATGTCCGCTCCAATGACGTGCAAGCTTCTGACTTCAACTTGAATTGGTCGTTGCGCACAAATGAGGCCGGAGCCGGAGTGGTAGACGGCGTGGTTATGCCCGCCAGAGCTACTCTTGCGACCTATACTCAGCGACGATATTCGGCACCGCGCGAAAGCGAGTCCTAAGGAGAAAGAGATTGACAACTTCTAAGCCGTTGAACAAGCCCTCAAAGAATGGGCTCAACTCGAAGCAGCTTGCTGAGTCCAGGGTCGTCCGGCTCGAAATCGACGCACGACTAAAAAACAAACGGCTCACTCCGGGACTTAGAAGAATCATCCAATGTGCAATTGATCACGCGGGTGAAATTGGTGTGTTAACGAGTATGGAGTTGGCCGCTCTCGCAAATACAAGCCAACCGACCGTCTCTCGCCTGGCAAGTACTTTGGGCTACGACGGGTTTCTCGACATGCGGCGCTCTCTTCATGAGGCAGTTTCAAAGCCTCTGCCGAAGTCGGGCTCCCACCAAAATCGATATCAGTCAGCAGCTGTCGCTGAGTCTGCAAACGTTGCAGACCTTGCGGCAACACTTTCTGATATTTCAATGATTCGAAATCTTGGGACGATGCTGGCGAAATCGAAGCCACTAATCGTCCTGGGACTCAGAGCTTCTGCGGGCGTTGCGTCCACATTTCATTTTTTTGCATCGAAAGTCCATCCTGATGTGCGTTTGATAAATCAAGGTGGATCCATGGTGGAGGATTGCCTTGAGCAAGGCGCTTCAGCGGGTGCAACATTTGTACTGGCGTTTGCATTGCCCTTGTATCCAAACGAGACCATCAATGCATTGAAATTCGCCAAACAATTGGGACTGAAAATTGGGATTGTGAGCGATCCAGCTTTTGAATCCCATTTCAACGGTCTTGGGGATTTCCTGCTGCCAGCAAGGATAAATTCATCGCTTGTATTTGACTCTTCGGCCTCAACGGCTGTACTCACTTCAGTGATACTGGATGCTATGTGCGACGCTATGTCAGAGCACGCCGAGGCTCGACTGGAAGCTATCGACAAGTCTTCTGCTCGGAGAAAAGTCTTTCCAGTTACCTCACAAAAATAGACTTTTTTGAAAGAGGACTTCACAGTCTTGCGACTGTATTTGGGTTCATTCAATACCGTCAGCGCCCTATTGGCGACGCTCAATCGAAGAGCTTAGACATGACGTAGTCATCGATGTATTCGGACTCATGAGATCGTTTGTAAAACTTTCGCAGCTTTCCTTCGATTTCAAACCCGAGCCGTGTATAGAAGGCAAGTCCACGAAGATTGTCGGTCTCTACGAGGAGTTCAATCCTCTTTGCACCTGAGCTTCGAAGCTCGTCGATAGCCTCTGTGACCATGGCATGTGCTACGCCATGACCATGAAACTTCGGAGCTACTGCAAGCGTACCTATGTATGCAGCATGGCTCGAACGCCCCGGATGACAAAATGCTTTGTAGAAACCGGCGAGTTCACCAGAAACCTCATAGGCAAAGAAACACCGGCTCTCGACTAGCTCACGAAAAATAGGGCGGAACGTTTCGATCGACATAGGGTCATAGCCCAGGAAAGGGATGACAGTCGGGTCCATGTAGATTGAGAATATGGATTCAAGATCACTCAGTTCGACAAGTCGGCGCATCGTTCCTCCAACGCACAATGAAAGAATCCAATTCTGACGTATTGCACTTGCGCCAGAGGAATCCAGTTGGGCCAGTTGCGGTCACTCGCTTGTGACCGCTTTGCAGAAGATCCAGTTCGCGCAGTCCGGCACAGGAACTACTTGTTGCATCCCACTCTTCGTGCCGCAGAGGTACGTCGCCAACGGCCGCACCATAGCAACCCAATTTACTTCTGGTGTGCGACGGCCAAGCGGCGCTTCTGACTCACTTCGGGTGAGCCCGTCCGTGCAGGCGGCAACAGCAATGAAAGCAAAAGTAGTAGATCCCAAACACCACTTTGCCGTATGAATCTTCGGTGATCTGCTAATATTGTGCACATGAACACATTTGCACTAGCGCTACTACTAATCCCCTCCGGGCGGAGATGGTAGTACACGCGTAAGCGCAAACACCACGGCCCGTAGCTACCAGCAACGGGCCGTTTTTCATTGGGTTGCTGGTTCCTCTTTTTTCCACCCAGGAGTTCCCAGCATGTTGAAACAACCCAGCCACAAGTACCCCACCTTTGCGCCCATTGGCCTGACTGACCGCACCTGGCCCAACGCCGTGCTGACGCAAGCCCCGATCTGGCTCAGCACCGATCTGCGCGATGGCAACCAGGCGTTGATTGAGCCCATGGACATGGCGCGCAAGTTGCGCATGTTTAGCCACTTGCTGGAGATTGGCTTCAAGGAAATCGAGGTCGGCTTTCCCGCCGCGTCGCAAATCGAATTCGACTTTGTGCGCCAGTTGATCGAGCAAAAGCTGGTGCCCGATGACGTGACCATCCAAGTCATGACCCCGGCCACCGAACACCTGATCCGCCGCACCATGCAAGCCCTGGTGGGCGCTAAGCGCGCCATCGTCCATGTGTACAACGCTACCTCGCCAATCATGCGCCGCGTGGTGTTGGGCATGGACCAGGACCAGATCGTGCAATTGGCTACTGTCCACGCCAAGCTGATACAAGACCTAGCATGCGCGCAGCCCGACACACACTGGACCTTTCAGTATTCGCCCGAGCATTTCTCGGGCACCGAACTGGCATTTTCAAAACGTGTGGTGGATGCCGTCACTGCCGTGTGGCAGCCTACGCCTACTCGCCCGTGCATCATCAACCTGCCGACCACGGTGGAGCACTCCACGCCCAATGTGTTCGCCGACATGATCGAGTGGATGCACCGCAATATCGCGCGGCGCGAAAGCGTGGTGCTCTCTGTGCACCCACACAATGACCGCGGCACCGGCGTGGCGGCGGCCGAGTTGGCGATGATGGCCGGCGCACAGCGCGTGGAAGGCTGCCTGTTTGGCAACGGCGAGCGCACCGGTAATGTGGACCTCGTCAATATTGCACTCAACCTATACACCCAGGGTGTATCTCCCCGACTGGACTTCTCGAAGATTGACGATATCCGCCGCATGGTGGAGCACTGCAACCAGTTGCCGGTGCACCCGCGCCACCCTTACGTGGGCGAGCTGGTTTACACATCCTTCTCCGGCACACACCAGGATGCAATAAAGAAGGCCTTTACCCAGCGTGAGAACGCCTCATCCGAAGGTTTTTGGGCTATCCCCTACTTGCCGATTGACCCCATGGATCTCGGGCGCAGCTACGAAGCGGTGATCCGCATCAACAGCCAGTCGGGCAAGGGCGGCATTGCCTACCTGATGGAAACCGAATACGGCCTGGAGTTGCCACGGCGTCTGCAAATTGAGTTCAGCCGAGTAGTGCAGGCCGTCATGGACATCGAGGGTAAGGAGCTCACCGCGCAAGACCTGTGGGACTTGTTCCAACGAGAATACGGCACCGCAAGCAGCAGCGCGCCGCAGGTGCAGCAAACCACGCATGACGACGGTGTAACACTGACGGCGCAATGGAACGGGCAGCAGATCCAGGGACATGGCGCAGGACCGATCGAGGCTTTTGTCAATGCGCTGAACGCCGGGTCTGAGCGTACGGTGCGCGTGCTTGACTACCACGAACATGCCATAAGCGCCGGGGCCGACGCGCAGGCGGTGGCCTATCTGGAACTACGCATCAACGAACAGCACACTGTGTTTGGCGTGGGCATGGACTCCAACATTGTGTCCGCTTCGCTCAAAGCGATTGAGTCGGGTGTGCGACGAGTGGATTTGCGCACCACAGTAGCCGACCACGCGCAGCACCCAGACCTGACCAATGTTTAAGCTGACCGCAATGCGCGTTGCCGAGCGGGTCGGTATTCGGGGTGATCCGCGCGCCTGTAACGGGCCAAGAGCTGCTTGTCGTCCGTCAAGAATGCAGTCGTTCTACATCCGAATTAAGGGACATCTTGGGACCTGCCGCTAGATGTTCCTTTGACTTATGGCTTAGACCGTGCTTTTGGGTTGCTGCGGTGGTAGCGGCTGGCGCTCAACCCGCTCCAGCGCGGAGTCCAAGCAAGCCCAGGTAGGCGCGCTAGCGCTCCAAATATTGGCCGTTGGTCTGATCAATGACGGATTGTCGAGAGTTCCGAGGCGAACGACTGTCAAACCGGGACGACCCGTCGAATCTGCGAAGAGATGGCTTCCACAGCGAGCGCAGAACCGACGGTTAATTTGGTTGCCACTATCCGCAGCGCTGATGTACTCGCTCGGAGTCCCCGAGATATCAATTGCCTGTGTCGGAACGACTGCGTTGACGGTTCCGTTTGACGAGATACGTTGGCAGTTCGCGCACCAACAGACTCGCGAGGCGGCAGGCTCTGCAGTCAATCTGTAGCTGATATCGCCGCAAAGGCAGCGTCCGGTGTATTCAGTCATAGTCGCTCCAACCAGAGAAACACCCCAGTATCGGGGCGGTCTGAATTGTACGGTTTGGTGAAATTTGTACGGTCAGCTTTGCGGCAAGCAATTCAAGGATCTAGGGGACCGCTTTGTCTCGATTGCAGCCGCCTGCAAAGGGCGGCCTCAGATAGGGAGCAGCACTTGCGCACTCTGTAGTTCGAGCCAATGTTTCAATTTTTTCTAGTCCCTGACCAAAAAGCCGCATAAAGTGATACCGTTTGCAAAAATCTAGAGATAAGAATCAGGGAGTACATATGTCGGCACTTAGGGTCAATCAGATCAAGGCAAAAGTATTAGCAATGTTTGAGACGTTGCTAGACCTCTCTGACATTGGAACGACCGATAAGGAGCGAGAAGTAAAGATACTTTCGCGTGCTCTAGCTGCACTGGCCGTCTATCTCGAGACCGGTTGTTCTCTGAAAGAGGCTGCAGAGTCGGTTTGGGATGGAAGTGATGACAACGGTATTGACGCAGCTTTTTTCGATGCATCGAATCAAAGAGTTCTATTCGTGCAATCGAAGTGGATTTCAAAGGGGTCGGGTGAACCGGAAGCCAAAGAGCTTGGCGTTTTCGTCGCCGGGGCTAAAGATGCTATTGAGCAAGACTCCACGAACTTCCACTCTCGACTACATGCGCGATTTAGCGATATCGCGCTTCGGACTTCAACACCTGGCACCTCAGTTGACTTGCTAGTAATTACTACTGGGGCCAGTGCCTTAGCAAAGCACGGCCAGGGTGTGTTGGACAAGTTCACAAATGAGCTGAACGGTGCTGATCCAGAAGAAATCGCGCACTCCATCATCTATGGGCTAAGTGAGGTCTATGCTGGATTAGCAAATGATCTAGGCTCAAACACGGTTACCCTTGATGCAACAATTTTGGACTGGTCGTACATATCCAGTCCGCATGCAGCGTACTCGGGTGTTATTGATGGACTATCACTGAAAGAATGGTGGAAAAAGCACGGCAAGAGCCTTGTGTCGTCCAACATTCGGTTCGCGCTAGGTAGTACCGAAGTCAATAATGAAATTAAGAACTCTGCCGCAACGGCGCCACAGAGGTTTTGGTATTTCAACAATGGAATAACCCTCGTTGCAAATGAAGCTGTTAAGGCGCCTGCTGGAGCTGCTTCCCGGTCAGCCGGTGTTTTTTCATTCAAAGGCGCATCGATCGTAAATGGAGCTCAGACAGTCAGCTCGCTTGCAAAAGTCGATGACTTGTCCCTAGGTCATGTCCGGGTTCCGTTTCGTGTCATTCTCTTGAAGGATGCCCCTGCTGGATTCGGTCAGGAAGTAACAAGGACAAACAATCTACAAAATCGAGTGGAACCTCGAGATTTCGTTGCGCAAGATCCAGAACAGAAGCGATTGCGTCAAGAAATGGCGATTGAGGGTATTGATTACCAGTTCGTTCGCAGCGACGATGCGTTAGCCACCGCAACCTCGTGCGAGCTCGTCGAAGTGACAACTGCACTAGCGTGCGCGATGGGGGACTCAAGCTATGCCGTTCAAATTAAGACTGGTATCGGACGCTTTTTTGCGGATCTAAAGAAACCACCATACAAGACCATATTCAATCCGAGTATGAGCGGCGCGCGAGCGTTTAATGCGACGCTACTTCTGCGAGAGATCGATCGTTGGATAGACCATAAAAAGCAGAATATTTCAAAACGAAGTGGCCCAAAATGGGGTGTATTGGTACACGGAAATAGGGTGCTTGCGGCAGTTGTCATGATGCGATTCGGACTCGACAAGCTCTCACAACCAATTGCCAGTTTTGGAAAGGCAATTGATAAGAAGGCGATTGACGCGCATTGCGATGCGGCTTATCTGAAAATGGTTGCCAAAATTGAAGCCGCTTACTCTGCTAAGTTCTTAGCGGTTCTCTTCAAGAACCCGACGATGAGTAAGGCATTATTTGACGACGCGGTTTAGAGGCAGTCCCGCACGCGCCTCCAGATATTCGAAGTGAGCAGGCGCACTGATATAAGTCTGGGCTCGAATTGCCAACTAAACCCGAGTGTGAGATGCCTGCTTCCGAGCAGGTCATTTTTTCATCACATGTCTGCTTCGTCTCGAAATAAGACGTCTGCGTGGAGTGTCTGTATAGCTCACTATGATGCTTGCACCATGAAGCATGACTCCGTTAAATCCACACTTCCGCTGCTCTTGGCAGCAATCCTCGTATTTGTGCAATCGCCAGTTTTCGCCTGGGGGTCCCAGGGACACCAAGTTGTCGCCGGCCTAGCGTTGGCACAGCTAACCCCTGCGAGTCGAAAGGAAGTCGACAAACTACTAGCTCTTGAGCCGGGAGCCACACTAGAGTCAGTCTCAACTTGGGCAGACGAAACTCGGAACCCAGCGACTGCATCCTGGCACTACGTGAACTTTCCGCGTGACAGTTGCACCTATGACGCCAATCGCGATTGTGCAGATGGAAAGTGCGTCGTCTCGGCGATAGACGCCCAGACCGCCATCCTTAAAAGTGACCCCTCTGACGAAAAGCGGCTTTTGGCCCTTAAGTACTTGGTTCATTTCATGGGTGATGTTCATCAACCCTTGCACGCGGGTTACCTGGATGACAAAGGCGGCAATACCTATCAGTTGCAGGTCTTGATGCGCGGCACGAACCTGCATTCTCTTTGGGACTCAGGTTTGATTCGTCAGCTAGAGGAGGATGCTCCAACGATGACTAAACGCTTGCTGTCAAAGTCAGTTGCGAGTGGTCCGAAAGGAGCACATGCGTCCTTGGCTGCTGAAGAGTCCTGCAAGATCGTCGGCATGCCCGGCTACTATCCTGAGCGAAAGGTTACGGCAGATTACTTCGAACAATTTACGCCCATCATGGAGGTGCGATTGGCTCTGGCGGGTTCCAGGTTGGCAGAATTACTAAACAAGACACTAGCCAAGTAGACCGGACCCACGCGGACCGTGGGCGACAAAGAGGGAGAGCATATGAAGAAAGTTATTGTTGTGATTGCAGCCTGCGTTCTGTCCTTTGGGGCGATGGCCAAGAGCGGCGGAAGCGGCCACTCAAAGGGCAGTAGTAGTGGCAGCGGACACGTCAACTCCAGCAGCCATGCCGTGCGTGGGCACGTTACAAAAAAGGGCACTTATGTCGCACCTGCTCGCGCGACCAATCCCAATAAAAAGAAATCGGACAACTACTCTCAAAAGGGCAATACCAACCCCAACACCGGCAGGCCCGGAACCGTCACAAAGCCGTAAAGCCCAAGGCCTTTTCACACAACCCGCCCAGGCGGGTTTTTTGTTGCCCTCCTTTGAGGTGCCAATACTTGGAGAAATACTGCAAATATTGGCATCGATTGCGGTCACCTGATGCGCCTAGATGCATCGGGTGACGTCAATCGCTGCAATGCGGTAATAAATTAGCATCCTGATTGTCGATAAATTGAACGCAGGCTAAAAAGGTGCGCCTGCGCATATTTGAGGGGCTCACCTTGCGTGGCTAATCGTTCTGCTGACTCAGCCTTTGGTATTTCCGAGTCCAGTAATTTGCACCTTCTTTGCAGATCAGGTGCAAGTTTCATGCGTTGACCAGCTGTGTCGAGCTGCTTCGCGTCCATTCCAGTTAGAGGGCGCAAAACGTCCGCGAACGCCTCTTGGAATTGCTCCCGCTGCACATCTTTTCCAATACGTGTCTTGCCACTAGATGCATTGAGTCCTCGCGTTGGCTCAACGTCAACTTTGGTCGCCCCCAGGCAAGGAGAATCTGAATAGTGAATCTTGTCTCCCTCACCGCACTTGTAAACCGTACGGGAGGGGGACGGTAGTTTTTGCGCTGAGGCAGTGGTGCACAGGCATGAACAAAAAAACAAAAATGCGATGAGCTTCATATCTTGTCATTTTGATATTCACCATATGACTTGCCTATCCCCCATTTGGGGGATTTTTCGTAAAAAATATGTGGATTCCGCTGTCGGCTATGCGGCAAGGCGCTTGCACCTTTTCATTTCTTCTTTGGGTGGCGGATTCAACCGGTCGACGCAACAAGTTGTCTTTGATATGGCTATCTACGCGAATAACACCGAATCAAGATTCCAACCTTTTTCTGCTTCATATTTGAGCAATAGCCATGTCTTTTCTCGCTGGCCAACGTAATGCCGACGCAAAACTACTGACCCTGTCCATATGCATTTCGGTATGAGTTGCCGGACAAAACTTTCGGTCTCTTCATCCGCATATTTGATTGCTGCTAGAGCGACGTCGCTAGCTTGCTCGGGAGTGAACCCGAGACTCTCGAGTGTGCTAATGATCTGATCACTGCTAGGGCCAAGCTGCACTTGCAATATTCGTCCCCGCAATGGTGATTTCATGCAAGTACCTCAACGGTGAAAGTCCAAGTCCTCATCATTTCCCAGATTGTTTCCTAGCTTCTAGGCCAAGCAGAAGTAGGGCCCGCTATGTGTTCTCAGCGTCCGATTCCTCCCCCACACACAAGCAGCCGATTCAACTCACACATTAGTAATCGTAGATTTAGATCAATCTCGCTGATTCCTCAACACCAGAGGTAAATACTCCGTTGATATAAATGTATCACATGGTGACATTTGTGAGGTGTCTGTAAAACCTGTACCGCCCACCGAATTCCCTGCGACAGATGACCTTCTCGGGATCATCGCTTTCCGTGTTTGTATGCTTCGAAATCGAAAAGGCTGGAGTCAGGAAAGGCTCGCCTTAGAGGCGGATCTCGATCGCACCTATATTTCTGGGGTGGAGCGCAAACGCTGGGCCGTAACGGTGACTTCTCTTGACCTGATGGCAAAGGCGTTGGATAGCGAAGCATGGGAGCTATTAATCCCAGTGGATAAAAGTGAGTTCATCGAGGCCACTCGCTAGGCTATGCGGTTTGTGCGCCCAATTTGACTGACCAGGTGTCGTTTCCGGCCGCTTCGCTCTATGGCGCCATACCCTTTTCGCAAATCCCCCAATTGGGGGATGGTCAAGTGATCAAATTACAGGTATGAAGGCAGCATCGCCTATCTCCGCGACTGAGTAGAGAGTCAGGCGCAAAACGCTCCCATCCCGAACTGTGGAATTCGAATTGACGACCAGTGCCAAAAGAGCCGTAAAAGGCAGAAAGCAAAAAACGCCGAGATCAACCGGCTCGGGCGCTCCAGCAATTGCTGGTTACGAATATCAAATTGACGTTTCTGTCTGGTTGGCACTTGATTTGGTCCTTGCTTCGGGCATGACTTCCAACCTGATTCTTGAGCCCGCATCTCAAGAAGACTTAGAGGCCACGCTGTCCGAATACGAACCTGGCCGCCTCGCCAGCTTGGCGTCGATGGGTGATTACGACCTGATTGTTCAGGCGAAATTGGACAATGGTGATGCTTGGACACAAACAACGCTCGTTTCTCTTCTCCAGTACGGTAGTGAAGCTAGGGTATCTGCTGCCGCACGCCTGGAAGCCAGTACGAAGAACAGGTACCTGCTTGTCACGAGCGCCGGAGTAAACGGACCTGCAAAGGCGCTTTGCAAGAGGTTCTTCGGTACATGGCCCGGATTAGATGCAGTTCCCGAGGTGATCTCAAAGAGACTTGAATTCGACATTTCGAGTCGATTCGCAGTCATCGCGAACCAAGATGCGGAACGATTAGTAAACGACATTGAGAACCTACTCACCAACAGGTTTCGCGTGCCGAATTCAAAGCTTCAGTCCTGCCGCAAACAACTTCGTGAAGATGCGAGATCAAGGATTGGCGGTGCAAGCGGCGGTCGCTGGACTCGCGCGGAGCTTGAAACTGTTATTCGGGCACATGACGGAATATTGGCGAGTACGCCAGAGCTTGAAAACTACGTGCATCCAACAAACTGGAACGATTTGCTGGATGCAATGAAACGGAAATCGGCTGCGATCATCGTCGGACAATCTGGAACCGGAAAGACTCTGGCAACAAAAAAACTATACGACGAACTCCGGCAATCGATACCTGGACTAACACGCGTACCCATTCGTTTTGGCCCCTATGAACTGAGAGACAATGTCACGCCTGCCCCGGTACTCTTTGACATCGAAGACCCGTGGGGACGTTTCGATTTCGACCCAAAAAGTCGTCCGTGGAATGACCAGCTTGCGAGCATACTGTCGTCGGCCCGACCCGATTCGCTCATTGTCGCAACCTCGAGGCTGGATGTTGCTAAAGCCTCGGGAGCATTTAAGGCAATTTCCCCTTGGGTTGTCCCACTTGAGTCTGAAAACTACGGTAAGCCGGAGCGGCAAAGGCTCTTCCGCACCAGGCTAAGCAGCCTACCGCAAGACGTTCAGGAATTGGTCAGGGATTCAGAGCAAGCTGTTCTCAGCAAGTTGGCAACTCCACTTGAAATTCAAAAGTTTTTCGATGCAATTCGTACCGCTGTGCACGAGCCAGGAATTGATTCGAACGATCTGGTTGATATCGCCATTGACATGGCGCATGAAGATTCAATTGAACGTACAGTCATTGAGCAGATCCAGGAACGAAACGACGTTCGAGCGGCTACGGTCATTTGGGCTCTTCTCGACGTCAATCAAAAAGTGACGAGAGC
Source organism: Rhodoferax sp. P2_H8_2 (assembly GCF_056403235.1). Lineage (NCBI taxonomy): Bacteria > Pseudomonadati > Pseudomonadota > Betaproteobacteria > Burkholderiales > Comamonadaceae > Rhodoferax > Rhodoferax sp. P2_H8_2. The sequence continues at coordinate 71,670 of NZ_JBFUFW010000003.1, read as the reverse complement.
ACTCCTACGTGAAATCGAGGCTGGTCTTTCAGACATCGACTCGGAGATGGCGAGTGGAATATCTCCATTGATAGATTTCTTTGTCTCGGCCCGGAATCTGCGCCAAAGTGATGATGGAGTGGTGACCTACTACCACCCCCGGGTTGAAGCGGGCATTACCACAGCACTAAAAGAACATGAACTGGTTGTCCGAAAAACTCTGCGCAACCTCATAGAGTTACTTGCAGCAAGTAACGAGCTTGGCCTGGAATGGGGACCCGGAGTTGCCGCCCGGTTGGTTGCTCGAAGTCGCAAAGAGTTCAACGTGTCCCCTGGCCCCAATGCCTCATTGAAGATTGACGCATGGCTTGAACGCAGGCTTGAAGGCGCCGGTTCAGATTTCGACGCATATCTCAAACTCACCTCCGCTGCAGGGTCTCCAGCTTGCAACGTTGCAGAAGTCGCGCGATTCCTCATGCATCGTGTCACTGGCGATTTCGCGGGGTTGTATATGTGGGCCGATCCAGAATACACGCCGGAGTGGTTTCGTCATCGACAGGAAGCGCCCTCTACCAAGCCGCTTATTGAGCGGTTCATTCGGGAAGTCATGGCCGGAGATCAGGTTTATTACCCACGAACATTCGCGGATGATCTTGGGCGACTAGCAAGCGGCTTGGATAGCGCATTTTTGGACGCAGCCGTGCGATCAGTGGGCTATGGAGTGATCTCTTCAGATGACGCCATCGCCTACGGTGCCCTGAAGGACGTAGATGACTTCGGCGCAGTTGTAGATCTTGCGGTCGAGGCGCTCACCCCATCCGCATCTCAAGTAAAAAAGGCGAAAGCAACACTGCTGGATATTCAAAATGAGGTTTATAGCGAAGACTACGCATCCTATCTCTCCGAAAATGATGAAGGATATACGGCCAGCGAATATCTAAAAGCTTTCGTAAGACGAGCCCGAGAGACGAAAGGTTGGCTCTATATCGTTAAGCATAAGCATGCAGATCACATGCGCAACTACTGGGTGAGCGATGTCTCGGAAGCAGGTCGGACTTCAAACGAGGCGGAGTTTGACGCTGCATTTGAGGTTGCGTTTGGAACGGAAGATGAACGAGATTTGTGGATCGCTTTACGAAAGGATTGGAGCCCGAAATTCTCAGACGCCTTGCAGTTCCGTGTCGTAGAAGGGAATGAGAGACCTGGAATATCAATAGCCGCACTCACGTGTATTTTGGAGCACGATATCAGCGCGTTTCGAAAAGTCTTGGTCAAGCTGGAGACTGAGAGTGCCTCAAATAGATTGATCGAAATTTGCCGGGAGATTTTGGAAATGCCAGATCTCATGCCTAGCGAAGAAGAGAGTCATATTCTTGATTTGGCAAGAGGCGCAGCCTCAGCATTGCCTTCACCTTTCCACGACTTTGTCGTAGCCGAAACTGCGACTGCCCAGAAAACTGTTCCGACACTTTCAGACGAGGCAGTTGAGGTACTTAGCGAGATATTAAATCCAAGCGAGCATGTGCGAGAGCTTCGCCTCATGCTTGATGCCCATATCCCACTGCCAGTCGAGAGCGACATTGAACATGCGCTTTCGCGAAGTGAAGATTCGGCAATCGCAATTCTGGCCATACAGGCCGCGATTCGACACGGCATGACAACGGTCGTTGAGGCAGCATTGGATCATCGCTTCGCGCATATTGCTGCACTGGCGCTTACAGCCGTGGCTGATTCTCTAAGCGGCCCATTCCCACATCGCATCCTAATACTCTCGACGCATCGTGCAAGTCCCGTACGGCTTGCACTAGCAGTTGCGCTGAAACGTAATACCAGCGTCGCCCACACGGGTACTTTGATGGCGCTTGCCAATGATCATTGGTCGAAAGACTCTTTTCATTATTACGATCAATCGAGCCACTGTCCAATTGCAAGAGTCGCCGTTGAAGCCCTCGCAGACCTTGCTCCGTTTGGTCCGGAATATGACACGCAGATGCAAACCATTGCTAAGAGTACAACCGACCTCATCGTACGGAGCACTATGCTCGAGCTGATGGCGGCGTCGGGACCGCCCACTCAGCAATTGCTATTTGATCTTGCAGTTGACCCTGGACGCGCTGCTGTCCATGCGGCTGCGGCAAACGCATTGCTTAGCCGGGAAGAATATATCGATGACCAAATGTTGGCGCAAATATCAAGCGAGCATCTGAATCTAGGCAATGAAGAGATTGCCCTCATATTTGCATTGTTACTGGGGCACAGAGGAACAATTGCCGTAGTACAAAGCGTGGCTGAGGCTATTTCGGCTGACAAACGCCGACGTGTATTACTCCTCCCAATACTCGTGTCCTTGAGAGATCGAGATATGGAAACTGCCAAGAAAGTCGCCGATCTACTTCCAAAAAATCACCCCGCGGTTCGAGTTGCGCTAGGTATTGAAAGTCCAGTTCCAACTTATGAGACCTTGGCTGACTTGGGAGATCCAGCTCTCTGCGATGAGGTCCTTAAGGTTCTTTTGATTGGCAACCGAGGGTTGCCTGCTGAATCACCCGCCACTACGCCGGGATCGACTTAAACGTCTATGCACTTCCTGTCGTTGGTTTGCTTGTTTCAAGCGCAATGTCATTTGCCTCAATCCACGACTCAAGAGCGGTAAAGGCGTCGGGCCATTCGTCATCGTACTCGCTACAAAAAACTGAGATGCATGCGCTTATGTGTGCCGGATGATATTTGCCATACTGCTCGGACCACCGGCTGCTGAAGGTCGTCACATGGCTTGTCTGATCCGCAGTTGAATATCCGCGGACCATGCCTTCGTAATTTGGATGAGCACTTTCCGAAAGCGCAATGTAGCTCGACTCCAAGCCAGGATAGCGCTTGTCCGCCTTACTCAGAATAGTAAGGATGTTGATGGAATCATAAGGAGTGGATTTGTCCCTTGATCCTAGGACAAGTTTTGTAGTGGTTTCAGAAAATCTATGAAAGTCAAGATCACCAGCAACAACACTACGCATGGCTTGATTGAGATAGACGAGTAACGCAAGCGTCTCATATGCCGAGCGGAGAAGTATTCGCGCTCCCAATATGCCGTCTGAGGCTTGCAATGTAAGAGATTGACTCAGAAGATCAATCGTTCGCCACGCAACCGCTTCACGTAGCATCAATGAACGCCAAGGCGCCTTCCATTTGTGTGCAGTGGCATTTCGTGAAAGCAGCCCCCCCACTTCGATTGACAGGCACAAGTTATCGCGCAGATGTTTCAAGATACCAGCGACGTCATTCATGCTTGAAACGAATAGTGAACCGTTTCCGATACCGACTTCGCGATACTTTCCGGATGAAAGATTGGGACAGGACCATCGTGGTGTACCTTGCTTGCAACTTTGTTGAGCATCTCAAAGTCAACCATATTTGCGGTGCAAATTGGTGCAAAACAGTTTCTTGCTGTCGCATGTATCAGCGCATCGAGCGAGTACTCTTTTTTCGCCTTACCTGGGCGCATTCCGGATGAACCTATATGCGAAAGCAGCCTGGTGCGAGCGGTCCACCATTCGTCGTAGCCTGGATTGACGACCATGAATCCGGTTGAAGCAAGTTGCCTGCTTCGACTAGCGAATCTGTAGGCCACCAAGTCAATAGCGCCACCCGGGCTATGAAATTGACTCCATATTTGCTTTTCGTTTTCGCCTGCAGAGCCATCTGGGCCAAAAGCCAACTCATACATTACTGGAGTCGGGACGAGCACTCGATACAGAGAAATAACCTCTTTCAACACTGTCATCCGTTCGTCAGACTCCGCAAACCATGTAAATGCACAGGTATCAAAAATCAACGAGTTGGTTTCAAGATACCCGCTGCTTCGCGGAACGTCAGTGGAGATCGGCATTTCGGCAGTTTAGATGGCCCCGCTTGCTTTGGGAATATGCGATATCGGTTATCCCATTTGCAACACATGAGGTAAATACTACGCATATAGAATTGCGCTGATGTATCTTTGACTGTAATCTTCGACCATGTTCTCGATTCAACTCCATTCCATAGCGATATGCATACAGCCAATGATGGTCACCATCATTTCGGCGAGGGGTGCGCGCACGATTTGAGTTGAAGCGTAGTCCCCTCCAATCTTTTGGAGTCGGGTCTACTAGTGGTTGCCGGGCTCCGCATTCAGGAGCCTTTATGCAACGCAATGATTCCCAAAGTACAAACCCGCCAGGCGAGTTTCTGCCCGCAGTGCCCATTGGTAAACAGCAGCCGTGTGTACTATTCCTCGATCTGGATGGAGTAACCCACGCTGAGTTTCCTAGACAAGGCTATCCTTTTGGCCAGCTACCGCTGATTGAGGGCGTTTTGCGGGACTTCCCGACCGTCGAGATCGTCATCAGCAGCACCTGGCGCCTTCACCATGACCTGGTAGAACTCCGGGGCAACTTCGCGTTAGACATCGCTCCCCGAGTGATTGACGTAACCCCACATGCATGGCGTTTTCGAGACGGCGTAAGACCATCCGGCCATCGGCAGCGCGAGATCGAGGCATGGCTGGAAGACAACCGTCCTGGTGGCGCACCCTGGCTAGCCATCGATGACCGCCCCGAATGGTTTGATGAGGACTGTCGCAATCTCTTCCTGACGAACTCGTTATACGGATTTCAACCAATTCAGGTTGAGGACTTGCGGCAGACATTGCTTCAGCTTGTGGGAGAAGAAGAATGATGCTACGTGATACAGAAGCCTTTGACGCAACCCACGCCGATGCGTTGCGCAAGATTTGGTTCTTGGGTGATGTTCACTCCAGTTTCAAGCACATCGCTAGAGCATTGGAGCGTGCAGTTGAGCCGCCGAAGTGGTTGGTCTTCCTGGGGGATGTGGACATTAGCGATCGCCCTTTCAGGTCAGTCCTGGAGCCGTGGTATCGGCAGTTTCCTTCCGTCCGGTTTGCCTTCATCCACGGAAACCACGATGCCGACTCCTATGCGCATTGGGAGATGCTGCATGACTGCGGAGGAGCGGTGCCGCTGCACGTGAGAGTTGTTGAACTGAATGGAATCAGAATTGCAGGCTTAGGCGGAACTTTTCTCGGCCGCGTGTGGAGCCCGCCGGCAACGCCGACGTTCCAGAGCAAGGAGGCCGCCATGAACCGTGGTTCATACCAATGGCGGGATGGCCAGCGGCCCAATCCAGGGCTGCTCGCAGCCATCTACCCAGATGACATTGCCAAGCTGAGTAACCTGCGGGCCGACATCCTGGTTACCCACGAGGCACCCTCATGCCACCCTTACGGTTTTGAGGCCATTGACGAGCTTTCATGGGATATGCAGGTGGTCCGGACGTTCCATGGCCACCACCATGATGACCTGAGTGATGAATACGCCCTGGTGCGTGACCAACTTGGCTTTGATGCCCGTGCGGTTAACTTCCGTGCCATCAAGAACGGTTTGGGCGAGCATGTGCTCGAAGTGCCAAACAGGCCAGTGGCTCCCGAAGAAGATTGATAAAGGCTCGCACCATGAAGATTCAACTAGCTTCCGATCTACATCTTGAGTTCCTTCAGCAACGGTGGCCTGGCGAGCGCCTCATTGATCCGGTACGATTGATATGGGCTTCCCCTCTCAGAACAAGTTGATGAAAAGTTTGACCTCTCCATCGTGGCACTGAGTTGCCGTAAACCGCAACCCTCTGGGCGCGCGGCTTGCTCGGGACGGGGAAGTCCCTTTCATTCAAATGGGGGATATGACTCGGCATGGTTATGGCTTTAATCCCGCCTTCCACAAAAAGTAGGCGGGGTTCTCGTGAATGGCTTTCCTGTATTCGGTGAAGTGCTTGTATCCCATGGCGGTAGCGGCGATCCCCGCAAATAGACCGGCTCCCGAGGATGCGATCGTGCCCGCAAATCCAGTTCCAACCAAAACCGCATCAATTGCCAATCGCTTTCGGAGGCCTGCTATGGCTTGACCCACTCGAGTGAGCTGAACTTCAGTTAGCTCGTGCATTGCGTTCTCGGTTTTGGTTTTAAGTCTTGCCGGATCCTGCTCAGTTCGAAGATCCCGAAATTGCTTCTCGAGTTCTCGCCGGAACAGTGCAAACGCTTCCGTGTCCATGCGAGCCGTCATAAGGTCTTCAATTGAAAGCCCTTCAAACGACTGGAGATCCAGGCGAAACACGGCATCCAAAGTGCTTGACTGAATACTCTGCCCGCTAGCGACGGAATTTTCAGAGCGAAGTATCTTCGCCTCGAACTCCGACCCAGTTAAGAAGCTGCTCCCACTGATCGAGGAGATAGCCACATTCTTGGACAAATCACTAAAGTGCTTTGCTGCGGCTTGGTTCACACTCTGGTTTACCCAATGCTCGAATTCTTCTTTAGGCGGAGCTACGCTCGATTGAGAAAAGCCAAACCGAACGGTTCTACTTTCTTCATCGAGCCCAAGTATTTCTTGCAGTGTGTACACATAACCCGAGCTCGACGACGGCGCGTCAAAATCGATGGCAATTGCTCGACAGGGATAGAGCTGATTTTGGTATTCCAACCCTGCTGCGGTTTGCTTGATGCTCACTACCTTGGCGGCCGCCTTGTACTTAGCAAAAACCTCAGGTGCTAGGACGTCACTGAACGCGGTGGGTGAATATACGACTGGAATTTGAGTTGGCGACTCTCTGAAGAGACTGGCTGGGAAAACCCGCACGTAATCCACGGCCACCATCGGGCGACATAGCCGCAACAACCTCGCCGCCCTTGCGATGCCATTTCGATCGGGCATATCGTCGCTAGATAACGTCAAGGACGCCGACAGCGCCTTCGAAATATCGCTTTGGGTAGCTGTATATGGAAATAGCGGGTCTGCAATTACAACGGCATCAAGATAAAGCGCCGCTTGCTTAAGCATCCGAAGATTGGGTGCCTGTGCCCCTGCGAAAAGCCGAAGGCTCGAAGATGCGCCAGATATTTCTTCTTTTAAGGTATCTAGATACTTGAGGCAATGTTCTCGGTAAAGCGATAGCTCATTGACTATTCGAGAGTCCGGAACTGACTTGTAGCTCTCCGCGATCTGTGTTGGATCGAACAGGAAGCTCTCATTGAGAAAATCGTAGATTACCGAACCCATATGTAGATAGCCGTGTCCAATTGCTCAGTGCCTTCTGAAATCAAAAGAGACCCAGCGCTAGCGCTGGGTCAACCCTTGCGGGCTCCGTCCAGGGAGGCAAAGACGGAGGGCTTGCGCCGGAGCCAATTTAGCACTTCCGAGAATTGCGTATCTAGAGCTTTTGTTCACAAAAGCTGATGCAAAAGCACTAAAGCACTAAAGCGCTAACAGCACAAGAAAATCCCCCAAATGGGGGATGCCGCCGCACCTACAGTTGATGCCTAATTGTGCAGCTATGCGCAGCGAGAGTTCAATTCCGGGATCGGGACGATCTTTTTGATTCATCAGTTCTCTCTCAGTGTCGACGAAAGAGCGCTTACTCTTAATAGGCGCTGGTCATGCACTGGCGTCGATCCCATGAACAAAAGCCTGCACAGGACCAGAGGCATTGGCCCTCGTCGATTGAGCAAATTTCTGCAGATGAGCAATAACGCGGACGAAGTCCCAGATATCCCCATCCACGCGCCAGGTTCTGTGCCGATGGAGCGACACAACAAGAATGCCATAGCGACGGTTGGCCGGACGCAGATAGTCCTTGACTAGTTGCCCGCGAATAGCCTCTTCAAGTTTCACCACGGTCCATTTCTTGTTTCCATTTTTGACCTCGATCGCCACTTGTACGTCGGCAGAAGTCGAGGAAATGATGATGTCGGGCTCGTTGCGTTCTGCGACTTCAGGTTCGCGGGTTGCGACGTATCGCCCTCTGGCCCGCTCATTGAGGCGCTCGGCGAGCCATCCTTGGACTTCTTCCTCATCCTCGGCTCGAGCAAGCAACTGCTGACTGGTTGCATCGGCGGTTGTAAAGGAGGCGTGTATATCGGCAAGCACGCCCAGAACAAGGGTCAAGAGTTGAGCTCCCGTTTTAACTGGTGCGGAATGTGTCTGCTCAAACTTCGCGACTTCGACTGCGAGCCACGCGGGCAAGTCGCAATCAGCTTCAGCCCGTGCATGTGCGATCTCTCTTAGGCGCAGTGAGCTCTCGGAAAATAGTGGGTCTACACTGAGCGTCAGGAGCGCGTTGAAAGCCTCCGCGCCGGGGCGATCAGCAACAGCACTAAAAAGCGTGCCCCTAGCGCTCTCGGCCTTTTCGCCCCGCGACCTGACGGGACTCCTGCGACGTGCAGTCCAATCAGGTGCTGGAATGTACTTGTACGCGAGACGCAAGAACTGAGCAATATGAGCGAGCGGCATTCTTGCCAGAGCCACGGTGGCGACGCCATGCTCACCTTGACCAGCAAAAAGTTCGCCTAGCCAATGCGAGACTCGAACACTGTAATCCTGGTCGAATTCTGAGTCACCTTGCTGCAATTCAAGTAGTGCGATTTTGGCTAGTGCCTCGGAATCTATCGCGGCCAGCACACTAAGGTACCCGAGAGCACGTTTCTCATTTCCCGTTGCAAGATGAAGCTTTAGACGCTTAAAGACGAGCGCTCGAACTCGCGGCTCCGGAAGACCGACAAGTCCCCTACGAATAATCTGTATCGAACGATCCAGCGTCACATCGTCTGTGGGCTCTGACTTCTGCAATAACCTGAAGATTTCTGCAGCAATTGTCGGAAAGGCCGGTGTATCAGCGTGGGTGGCACTGACAATCAAATTCGAATATGTGCCATTTGATCGGTATTCAGTCGCTACAGCAGCAGTGATTTCCGGCAGGGTTGCGCTCGGGCGCCCTACGACGAGACGGTCTACCCATTCGGATCGAATCGTGCCGGAAAAGCATGCGTGACGGATTGCTAGAGCAGTTTCATTGTCAGAGAGTAACTGCTCCCAGCCAGGCGTCAGGCTATCCAGCTCCAACCCACTCACTGCCAGGGCATTGTCCTTTTTGCTGGTGGTCTGGTTGTCACCAACCCGCTTGGGCCGCTCGGGAGAAACGTTGCGCCATGTCAATCGCATCGCAGAACTGTAATGCTCCGCCACTGCTGGGCCAAATGCTAGAGATAGCGTTTCCCACTTGGCAGACCCTTCGATGCCGTCATGGCGCGCCTTCATTTCGATCCAATTGGTCAGGTCGTAGAGTCGATGAAGACCCGTCTTCCATGATCTGACAGAGTCGGGAGCGTCCAAGATCTCCGGTGCCGCCTTCAAGAAGTCACGGAAGTCAGTCCACGACTTCTTGGCTTTTTGAGTCTTCTTAGCGGCGTTTTCTCTGCGGGCTGGAGCGTCTACGTCATAGGGATCAATCGGCGCTGGCTTTCGGTACTCATCGAGATCAGACTGCAATGCTAGATCACCTGCAGCAATCTGATCCAGCATCTCCCGCCTCGATTCGCTGAGATCGGCCCTATGCAAAGCAGAAATGATCGCGCTAAAAGCAATGCGGCGCTCGTACACTTCCGGCATTTGGCGTGCATCCTCCTGAAGCCATTCGAGATCGCTCATATCGGTTTGCCAAAATGCGACCCCTGTAATCGGTCCAACTTGCCAGATGTTTACCGGTGGGGACTCCCTAGAGCGCCCATTTCTGTCTATCAGAGCGTCGGCCCAGATCAGCTGTCGGTTTAGAGTCTTGTCTTGTCGCACACGCGCGGCAATTCCACCTAGCTCTTCGTCATGCACACTACCAAATCGCTCGCATGCTGTTAATAGACTGATTAGTCCTTCTTCCACGTCTCCAATGGGTCTTCTATCTAGCTCGGCCTTTGCTAGAGAGGCAAGCCCTTTTCCCAATTCGACATGCCGACGTGAGATTTCCCCGTGCTCTACATGGGGAGCTTTCATACAAAGTGCGGCGACGCCGAATGCAAATGTCCGCTGTGCCTCGCGACTTGGAGCCAGTGCATGAAGAGACGCTAGCTGAGTGCCGAAACCTTCTGACTGGTAAGGCTCTGGTGACTCCGACCGGTCTACGAGGTCTAAAAGGTCGTCGGTGGTGAGGTAAATCGGGTAGAGCAGGGCAGCTAACTGTGGAGCCAGTTGAGCGCTGAGGCGATCCGGAGCGTTGCGAACGACCTGAGCAAGTGCTTTGAGGCCTTTTGCGTCATTGCAAGCTCGCATCGTACGCGCCGCGACTAGTCTATGCCATTGGTTTGCAGAAGGGTTGAGGGCCATGCTGCGCGCGAGGTCAACGCATTCATTGATGCCTCCCTCTTCGATGAACTCCAGCAAATGCATCCGGAACTCTTGTCGGTCGTTCATCTCCCAAGCGCGCCGCACTGCTCCAGCTAGAGAGGATGAAGAGAACATCCAGGCGGCACGATAGTCGATCGTATTGACGTTGATGTCGCCCTTCGCATCAAGCTCTGCATAGACATTAAGCAGCTTCTCACGGAAATCGAGGGGTAGCGACTTGGGATCTCCGTAGATGATTAGTGATGCAGGCTCTCGCTTGATAACCTGATCACGCACTGACGGAAGCCATAGTGACAACCATGCGGCTACCGAGCGAAGTGCGGGTACGACGGTGGGAACTCCATATGGTTCGGCAAATAGCAATCGATGAATTTCTGCGATCGGGCAATTGTTCTGCTCGACCAGCCGACGTAGCCAGCAGGCTGCCAAGTACTCCTGCGTCGACCGATGATGAAATCGAATTCTTCCATAAGAACCTGGTGCGAAAAGGCCGGTGCGCAGGAGAGCATTGATAGATTCCTGGTCCCAATCAGGAAGCACGTCACGCGAGTCCAGCGCTCCGATGGCGAGTGTGTGATCGGCGTCTTGCCCGGGCGCTTTGACGGTAAATGTCTTTGCGAGGACCAGTGCGGCGGCCATCCGTTCGGCACCTCGGCGGACGAATTCCTCGCTGAGAGTAGCTGCTTGAGGTCGATAGACATCTTCCTCGCGCAACTTACGCCTGACGCCATCTTCTGTCATCTCCTCAAGCGTGCCGAACTTTCCATGCTTGATCCAATAACCAATGAGATCAATGAGATCTCCAGGGCGTTCACTCATTGTCTCAAGGCCAGAGCGAACAATTGCTTGCAGAAATTCCGGTGCGTTAGGTACCGAGGCGGCAGTTGCCATAAGCTCTTGCTGATGGCGATTCAGTGGAGCCAACTGAATAACCAATAGCTCGCTTGTATTGGCTTCGGTCTGCGGCCTCTTGGTTTCGGTTTTTCGGGACTCCCTGTTAAACATGGGAGACAAAAGAATCTCGTCAGGATCCGTGACTGCTGAGTCGGACTTTGTCGGTGGGATGTAAGGCAGCTCTTTTTGAAGTGAATCCCGATCTGCCTTTCCCTTCCAGTCACTGACTCTGCAGCTAACGATAATGTGCGCGCGATTTAGGTTGCCGCCGGAAATTGCCGCGCGGAAGGCTCGAAGCGCTGTCACCAATTTCTTTCCGTTTAGCCTAGCCTCATCGACTGAGTCCAGGAAAAACCATGCTTCGCCAACTTCAGCGGCGGCCCAAGAGTGAAAGGCAGCCTTGTCTTCGTCATCGAGCGCGGCTTCAAACGTATCGTCAATAAGGTCTTCGATGCGCAAAAAGAATGCGGGCTTTCCCTCACGTTTCAATGCCTCAGCCCGATGCTCCAGTTCTTTCGTCTTCCCACTCAAAGCCTCAGCGAGTAGCGCAACGCGCCAATGTTGCAGGACGCTCGACCAGTCGAACCATCCTCCATATTTTTTCCCCCAGTGCGGTCCCCATTCAAGCGTTGCATCTGCATCCCGCTTGAGCGGTACAAAGAGCCGATCCAAGTCGACGAACTTCATTAGTACTTACCTCATACACCGTTATGCCGACCGCAGAGGCGAGAGTGGCACTTTCTCGCAGAAAACTCGAGCAGCGAGAATCCTCTCCGATGCTTTGTGAATTCGATGCTCAAGGAACATCATCGTAGTTTCGGGCGAAGGATGCGTTGCTTCCTAGTGTGTGACAGTCTTAGCCAAAGAAAAAGAAGCGGTGTTCCATGCCCCTTCTTCAGTATCGCAGTTGCCTCTGAAAATTTCTTTTGTGTTTGAATTTAATCTGCTTTATACCTTGGGACAAGGTTAGTGGACTGCTCCCGGTGCGGTAGACAAACCTGACCTTTCATTTGAGCATAGGAGGTAGTCAGTGAGTACACAGAGGTTTTCACCAGAATTCAAGGAAGAAGCAGTGAAGCAGGCACCTTACACCGCGGAACTTCGTGGTCCGAATCATGGGACGATATCTTTAGCCCTGAAAATCGAAAGCACGGTCTGAATACCGCCTCCGGCCGACAGGCTTAGGCTTCGCCACATGCCGCTAAAGGGGCATCAGAACCGGACTTGAGGAACACCAAGCTCCCGCAGTTGCGGGCGCTTTGTTTGTCAGACTGCGCGGCTAGCGACCAAAAATGCCCATTCCATAGACGTTGTAAAGGACGAAGGCATTTCCAAGTGCGTGCCCAGCGGCTACCACCAGGAACGGGTGCTGACCTTCATACGACTTCGCAACATATACGCTGGCAAAGCAGATCCCGATGGTGAACGACGCATAGGCGTAGGCAACTGAGTGCGGGTGCTCTAGTGCAAATGCAAATGCACAAATGAGAATGGAAACAAGAGTATTGAGCTTCAGTAGGCGTCGCAACAGATAGAGCGCAACCTTAAACAAGAAAGTTTCAATGAGGGGTGCGGCCAACAGCGCGAGAACCAGTTTCGCCGACATGGGCACAGTGGCAGCAAAAACTGCATTCGGCGCAAATGCATTGACCGCATTGTGTCGAACTAGCCAATCTACCGCGAATGAGTTTATGACTGGAACTGCCGCCAATGCCGCAATGAAAATCCAGCTATTGAGTGCCCCTATCCGGATTAAAAATTCGTCAAATTTGACGACCAATCTTTGGGTTGGAACGATCACCATCGTGCGTTGTTGAAAGATCTAGCTAGATAGCTTTCCATGCGTTTGAAGAGCTCAGTCTCTTGCGCATTACTTTCGAGTAGCCCCGTTTTGACTTCAGTTTGGACATTGCTGACAATGCCGTTCTCACCCAGGGTACCGTGAACATCCATACCTCCAAGCGTCCCTTCAAAGCGGCACGAATTGCTGCCTTTGACCAAGACGACCGTGTTTGTGTAGGTCTTCTTCTTAGACATATAGGCTTCTACAACTAGGCTGTAGCAGCTCCCGAAGCGGTCATAAGGCCCCAACGAGGCAGACCGCCCTCGACCATCGAGTAAGTGCCTCTCAGGCCGACGCGATTTCTCAGTTCCTCGAATGCACCAGGACTGGTCAGGTCCAACATGGGCATTGGCAGCTCGTACGCCCGGCCATCTCTGAATTCAATTCGTGCGTGGAAATAGACATGTTCCGCGCGCGCTGCCGAGACAAGATCCATAGACACAATGTCCGAAATGGACCCTTGATACAAGACGGTGGGCAAACCCAGAAACGACTTCGATATTGTGAAATCGCCGGAGTCCGAGATAGTCAYGCCAATGCTCGAAAACAGGCCACCAAAAGAAGTGCCATTTGTCGAGTAGCGTCGGTTGAAATCCGAACTCGTATTTTCAAATTTGGACATATGCCCTCCCCGTCTGTTTTAACGAAATGTAATCGAACTCTGAGACTGCTACCAGCCTAGGCAACTGCTACCTTTAGAGGTACTACATTCCCGCCAACTCGAAGCGAGTCCAAGTAGTCCGCCCATTCCTGCATCATCTTCGCCCGTTCGACCAGGAATTGTGTCCTGTCATATGCGCCGCCCAACACCTCATCACTTCCGTTTGAGTGCTGACGCTCGATTACTTCGCGGCTGCAGTGTAGGGCTTAAATCAGGGTTCTAACCGATGAAGACGGAGCCATTCAGGTGATCATCTGGACACAGGTGCGGGAAAAGAATGTGTGCAATCAGATTGGCAGGTGGTTTGCGAACCTGGCGCCTTTGTTGGGGCGGCTGGTGGCGCCAAGTCGGAACCTCCACTGAGTACAAACCTGAAATCCAAAAGGGAAGAATTGCTTCCAATGAAGGCGGATGATTTCAAGGGGCGTCCATAACTGTTGTATTTAAGATATCCGATATCGGAAATTGGAATGACGTGTCAGAGCAGATGGAATTTCCGATATCGGGTATTTGGCAAACAAGCGCGTGAACTCGATGGTGCAAGACGATATCCACAAAGAAATCTTGCGCGAAACCGAGAGAAGTGACAAATTTGAGGCGTGGAAACAAATGCTCGAACCGTCGTTGTCGATTTCGCAAAGAGTCGTCTCAAAAGCTTGAGACATTTTGGGAAAATGCGTTTGATCGTTGATTGCCACGGAATTCCAGTAAGACCTGTAAACCAATACTTGCTCGATAGCTGCCTTGTCTGGAGCAGAAATTCAATAAGGACATACACATCTAGTCTCGTGAATTTAACTCGGTGGATGGAGAGGCAGTCATACGACATGTCACGGATCACTCAAGATCAACTCGCACAATATGCACATCACCTCGCGGCGCGAAGGAATCTCAAGCCAACCTCGAGCATCTCAGCACTTACAACCGCGCGCGCCTATTGCGACTGGATAGCGAAAAATGAACCTGGGCTTTCGGGGGCAAACCAGTCAACTCAAAAAGTTAGTGCGCTTCTCCGAAGCGCACTAACGAGATTGGGGATCCTCGACGCGCCAATAAATGTGCCCATCAAATTTGTCCAGAAAGCGGATGCACACAAATTCACCTGTGCAATCTCCTCCACAGAAATCTCTGGTGGCAACGGAAAACGCAATGAGCTCATTGCAAGGCTGATGTTTGAATCTGGGCTCAGAGTGTCGGAAGTCGCGCATTTTCAAATGGAAAGTCTTCCACTGAATGCCTACCATCCAACGAACTCGCTTGCTGCAATCGTTGGAAAGGGTCTAAAGCGCAGATTCATTTCCATCACCCCTGACACATTGCGAGAAATACTTACCTATGTAGATCTGGAGCGAGAACAAATTCTCGAAAAATATCGATCACGTAAATGCCCTAAGGAGGTCTTTATCGGCCGACACGGGGAAGGACTAACTGCTGGGTATATCCAGCAAGTGTTTAGAAAAGTTTCCGCGCGCATTGGAATGCGAGTGGTTCCGCACAGCCTTCGACATACATACGGAACGTATCACTATTTAGAGAATAGAGACTTGGTCAGACTTCAAAAATTGATGGGGCATTCGCACGCAAGAACGACAGTCGGATACGTAGGCATTGCGGTCCTTTCAGATCAGGCCGACAGCTACCACAATTTTCTTAGAGGTTTAGAGCCCGAAAGCTTGCATGAGTGAGGCCTTGGATTTTGCTTGGCTCGACCATCCTGACGCCGTGCCATTGCGATTCTCGCTTACTTGCAAGAACACCCATAAGACCTATACGTATGACTACACAGACTTCGACGAGCAATTCCTACCTATTGCACGTGCATTTGCATGGTCAATAGTAAGAAGGGCGCACGCTGTCGGTCACTTATCCAGAAGCGCAAGTGGGGCATCGCTACGAAAGCTTCAAATATTTGTGAACAGCATTGCCCGGCACTTCCGTCCAAGGAATGCATGTGACATATCGGCTAGCTTTCTGAGGGAGTACGCAGTTTGGTTGAAGGAAAAGTCTGGTCTTAGCTATCGAACAGCATCCACAACGTATCGTCACCTTGTCCCGCTACTTCAACAATGGACTGGTCAGGCATGGGCATCAAATGATCTGATGATTCCGCAATTCATGTTTCCCCACTCAAATGACCGCAATCCCCAAAGCCCGAAAAAAGGATATTCAAAAAAAGAATTGAAGGACATTGCAACTCACGTCATCGCGGACATTCAAGCGAGCAATCGCAAATTGAAGGCGACATATGTCCCACGATACTTAGGAAAACCACCGCCGCTTGAAGATGTCGCTCCGCAGAGAGCGGGCGGCAATCTAGCTGGATCCAAATTTGCGAACGCAGAAGTTCGACGATGGTGGTGGGAGAACAACTGCCAGTGCAAGCTGCTATCGATTGAAGAAATCAAGGGAAAGAAAGGCGCGTACTCTTTCCTATACGGCTACTGGAAATTCGATAAAACAAAACCAACAATTAAGGGTGCTGCGAAACGACTTCAAGCGTTCTACGACGAAATTGGAGCGGGAGCCGGGTACAAGCCGCGGTACATAGGTAAAGACTCCCCCATTAAATACACCACAAAATGGAAAAAACCAGAATATTTAATTTGGGTGTGGGAGAACGAGTGCGGATGCCAAGTACTTGCAGGTTCAGAACTACGCAAGACGCACAATAAACTCTTTGTTGCACTCCGTGAACACCACGATGGCTTTGGAAAGCTCTGGAAAATTCTCGGCATCCAGCGGCGGTTGACGATTCATGACTTGAGCCCATATTACGTTGGACTCCTTCTATCTACTGCGCTCAATCCTGTGGTCATTCAACGCTTGCAAATCGATTGCCTGGTAACTGATCCGTTGGGGGGAGAACGCGAATCCATTCTATGGACAAAGATTCGAGCTAACAAAGCTGGCTTGTCAATTCCTGCGAACGGGCGCACCTTGTTGGCGCCAGCGAATATCGTGCGTGACCTAATCGAAATTACAAAACCGCATCGCAGAGATGGAAACACAAATCTCTTTCTAACCAATGGCAGAAGTAGAAACTCTTTTGCCATTTTCCCAGGCACATTTGCTCGGGCAATCGCGAGATGGTTCAAGTCGAAGGGGCTAGTACGTCATGAAGGTGGCACAGCGGAGCTGCCGCTTCATGCCGCGCCTAACTTTCGCCCAGCGATTGCAAGCGACGAGTATGAACGGACTGGGTCACTTCAGTATGTCCAATCTCTGCTTGGTCACACACGCGCGGAGACCACGGTTGACTACGTTGGAAAGCTGCCAGTGGGGCGTCTTACATTTCACCGCGGCCTTCATATTGAAGCTGCATTCATCGGGGCTATAAGCGGGCAAGCAGCATCAAGAATGTATCTACGCGAGACGCGCGATGGAAAGACTGATCACGGGGAGGCGCTAGTAGAAACAACGAGTGCACATTGCCGAGACATCCGAAACTCCCCATTTCACGGCCAAATAAAGGGAAAGCCCTGTTCGCTGCAGGATGCTTGCTTGCACTGTGCAAATTTGGTGGTGACCACGAGCGATATCACAAGGCACTTCGCAAAGGTGAACTACTACTCAGAGAAGTTGAGATCCGGAGCGATTGCTGGTGCTGAATTCGAACAAATGGTCGGAGAGGCAATGTATATGTATGCAAAGCACATACTCCCGAAATATGACCAGAAGCTTGTCGAAAAGCTAACGCTGGAAGCTTCGAATAATCCGCCCGCGGAATACAGATGCGCGAAGTGAAACCAATAGACCTACCAAGAGCGCCGCCGCACGAGCAAGGCGGCGAAATCGTTACGGTGTCCGCGCTGATTTGGCGGCTCAATCAATTTCAAAGGCAAGGGGTGAGGGTGTCCAAGTCATCACTGTTTGGGGACGACGCATGGGACTTTTCAATGGAAAACCCCACTCGATGCAAGAGAGATGTATGTATCAATTTTTCCATTGAAGTTGAACCTAATGTTCGCCTAACCGACGGCAAATTCCCAGGGCTAGTGGACTCGTTGAAGTGTCTCGCGTATTCCCTGCTCTTTGACCCTCCAAGTTCGAAACTTGGCTTGGGCACCATAGTTAAAGGGCTGAACAGAGGTCACGGGATTGGCAATCTGTACTGGTATCTTGCATTTAACGGCTTTTCAAAGGTTGCCGACATCGACGAAGGGCAGTTTTCAGACATGCTCGACTTCTTTCGGAAGCTGCCAATAAAAGGCCATTCAAATCGACCGATATCCGACAGAACTTTGCGGGCAAGATTGCACGCTATCGAATGGCTTCGCATACAAAATACAAAGCTTGTTGATCGATTGAGCTTCCTCCCGTGGGCGCAGGATGGCGGCTTCGGGCGCTGGGTTCGCAAAAACGCAAAGGTAATAAAACCAAGGGGCGAACTCGCTACCCAACCTTGGTCAGATGAATTGTTGGGTGCGCTCGTACAACAGTCCATGATGGAGGTTGAACGTGCACCTGATCTACTCCGTCGTTACGCTGAAGGAGAATCGCCCCGGGTTTTAAAAGGCGGATATGACCGCCTTCGAAGTAGCGTCGCACTTTTGACTGGATGTTTCACCGGAATGCGTTGCAGTGAACTGCTATCGATTCCCGAGTCTGTGAAGGATTCTTGCAGCGAGCGTATTGAGCGATATCGCGACCACGAAATCCACGGCTATTTCGTCACAGCCACGTTGCGCAAGTGGCAACCCATTCCTAAGGGCGAAGAGTGGCAAACGATTCCAATGGTGCACCATGCGATTGGTAGCTTGGCTTCGATAAACGAGCAAGTTGCTAACAAGGAGTCTCCATTCCTGTTTCGAACAAACTTTTGTCAAAGGCCATCTGCTCAGGGTCGCATGCTAAGTTCTTCAACGTTCGTTGAGGGGCTCAATAAACTTGCAAAGTACTATCGAATTGACTTGTCGGAGGTCGGTGGACGTATAAAGGCAATGGAGATGCGAAGAACCTTTGCCCGAGTGACAACGCGAGGAGGCTTTGGACTACTGGAGTTGCAGTCCCAATTGAAGCACCGAGACCCAGCGCTGGCGATGCAGTATGGCGCACCTGGTATTCGGGAGTATTTGGCTGAGGAAAAGGAAAATTGGAGTCGTGATCAATACGTTGAGCTGCTAGAGAGCGGAGATACGCTAATTGGAGGAGGCGCGATAGAGTTTGACGAAGTGCGCAGGCGATATGTGGGGCTAACTCGAACTGAAAAAGATGTGTTTCTCAAAGCTCTGCCAAGGCGCGCGCTCATAGACCAAGTTGGCCTTGGCCTTTGCCTCTATCGCCCCGACCGAGCCCTGTGTGGAGGCGAAAAGGTCAGCTGTAGACCGGCCGAATGCGGGAACTCGATCCTAAAGGCCCAAGAGGCCGTCAAGACACTGCAATTCATGAGCGGTGAGAATGAGCGCCTCCTTAAGATTTTTGCCAAGCAGCCAGCAAAACGAGCACATTTAAAAACACAGCAACTGACTCTACGCAAGCTGCTCGATCAAGCAGCGGAGGATCCTCAATCAAATTGAGAAGTCCCCCAACTTTATGAATACAAATGGAAGATCGCTACCTCGAGGAAGCATTTCTGGCTTGCGGCAGCGCCAAGAAAGGGCTGTTTCTGAATCTCGCACAGCTCTAGAGTCTGCGTATAAAAAATTAGTCCACGAACGTGGAGATGAGATTTGGACAAAAATTGAGTTTTGTCGTCTTGCTGGTTTAAAAAGTACCGTGCCGCTTCATGCGGCTCGCAACTCCGACTTGCTCTCACTTTTTGAACAGCACAACCGGCTGACTGCTGCGCAACCAAAGGCAGTGGACTCAGCCTCGAACAAGGAAAGTGATCTTGAACGCGTCAGTTCGCTTGCCATCCTCTTAGAAGCAGAAGTGGCCGCCTTGCAAAAGCAAAATACAACACTCAAACGGAGATTGAAGACTCTGGAAATGCAGTTAACGGCAAAACGCATCGGGCTACATAAATAAGCCAATTCGCTGGGAGGCTTAATTTTTCCTAAGCCTGAGATCTCCGCCTATCAGACGGTAAACAGCATAGATAAGCATTTTTAGCAGTGATAATCCTTGTTCGCTGGCCAGTCGCGCTGTGATCAGCGAGCCTGATTTCAGCGCGGCTTCTACGACGAGCGTGCCGCGCGACAGGCCCGAGATGATGCGGTTGCGCTGTGGGAAATTGGGGGACAGCGGCGGTGTGCCCAACGGATATTCGCTAAGGATCAGGCCTTGCGCGCAGATGCGGTGGGCCAGCCTGCGGTGCTGTGCGGGGTACACACGGTCCAGCCCCGTGCCGACGACAGCAATAGTGGCCAATTGCCCTTCGGCCGCACCTTGCAGCGCGCCTTCGTGGGCTGCGCCATCCACGCCCAAGGCGAGTCCGGACACAATGGTCAGGCCGGCCTCGGCCAGTGCCTGGGCAAATTGTTGGGCGTTGGCCAAGCCTTGGGGCGTCGGGTTTCGACTGCCGACAATCGCCAGACCCTGTGTATGGAGGCGCTGCAATACATCGGTGCGCCAAACCGACTCGGCGCCCATGCCATAAAGCAGCAAGGGAGGGTCGTCCATTTCAAGCAAGCTGGCAGGGTATTGGCCGTCGCCTGGCGTCAGGATGCGCCGTTGAAGAAGGTCCGCTTGCAGCCAAGCCCAGGAAGCGTCCAGCAAGGCTGGCAGGGTTTCGGGGATGGTGGAAAGTGCTTCGGCCTGCTTGGTGCTGACGACTTGTTCCAGTGCTTGCGCAGATTGGGTGAACACCGCTTCGGGCAATCCGAACGCCACCAGCAACCTGCGTGCAGTCACATGGCCAATGCCGGGCGTCTGGTCCAGCCTGAGCCAGGCGGCAAGCTCCGTGCGCTCTATCATTCTGCCCGGGTGTTAGGCCGCAAGGCCAGAGACCTTAACGGCGTGGGCTGATCAGGCGGTCGCCCACCTGTACGCCGTCGGTGATTTCCATCACCAGCGCATACGACAGCCGATCAAACGTGCGGAACACCATCAGCAGGCCATTGCGCTCGTTCGGCAGCTTCATCAGGGGGCGTGACGGATCCTGTTTGTCGATGACGCGGGCGCCGTCTTTCTGGATAGCCATCACGTGGCCAGGCTCTATGCCGTCATTTTTCCCGCGGTTGATGGCTACCACTTGGTTTTGTCCGGCGTTAACGACTGCGCTGCCATACACCGACACAATCTGCGCCGTCATCTTGCTGTCGGGTGCGTGGGGCGTATAGGTCTGCATCTGACGAGGCGGCTCAGGCAGCAGTCGGTCACCTTCACGCATTTCCTCTTTGGCAGCCACGATGTCGATAGTTGCGGGAACAACGGCAGTCACCGTCTTGCCGCTGGATTCCTCGACTTCGGCAGTACCTTCGCTGCGAATCATTTTGGCTTTACCCACGTACATGGCTTCGTAGCCCAGTACTTCGCCGGTCACCGGATCTTTCAGCGGGGTAGCGGTACGGAATACGCGGTACATTTTTTCGCGTGCCTGGTCATCCAGCATGGGTGAGCCGCTTGGGCCACGGGCATAGGCGCGGTCACCCCGGGTGAGCAACACGCGGCCCTGCTGCGTTGCAACGATGCGCGCGGCATTTTTGAATTCGCCCTCATCGACGATCACTGGTTCAGCCAAAAAGGCCTCAATCATGCTGGAACGCAAGGTCGGTAACGCGGCGTCGCCCAGTGATTCATAGCGGGTGCGGGGAGAGACACGCACGGTGCCTCCCGGCTCATCGGATCCAGCACCACCAGCGCCTTCCACACGCAGGGTGGCAAGGCCATTCTTGCGTTCCAGGATGAGCACCTGGCCGGGGTAGATCATGTGCGGGTTCTTGATCTCATTGAGATTCATGCCCCACAGCTCAGGCCAGCGCCATGGGCTTTTCAGGTACATCCTGGAAATGGCCCACAGGGTGTCGCCCTTTTTGATGGTGTAACGGTCGGGCGCATTGGCTGCAATCTCGCTCAATGGCACGCCTTTTTGCGCAACTTCATTGGCAACCGCACGGTTTTCAGCAGTGATGGGGAAGTTCTGCGCCCAAGCAGGAGCCACCAGCAGTGTGCCTGCCAGTGCGCTCAGGGTGGCTAAGGCCACGTGGGTTCTTGCCATGAGATGTGTCTTCATATCGTGCCGCATTGCTAAGGAAACTTGATAAGTTACGCGCGATTCTGCGCTCAAGCCCTTGATTCGGCAACGTTTTTACCATTCAAGGCGTGCGAGAAGTGCGAAAAGTGGCGAAAATACCGACATCGTTAAAACTTGTACATGCCCCGACGCTGGCCAGAAGCCCGCGGGGCCTGTATTGCTTCCCCCGTTCTCATGGCTCTACTTCCGATTCTTTGCTATCCCAATCCGCGCCTGCACAAGGTGGCCAAACCGGTCACCGAGGTTGACGCACGCATCCAGACCTTGGCCAATGACATGCTGGAAACCATGTACGAGGCCAAGGGAATTGGTCTGGCCGCCACGCAAGTGGACGTGCACGAGCGCCTCATCGTCATCGATGTGTCCGAGGAGCGTGATGGGGCGCTGGTGCTGATCAACCCGGAACTGGTGTGGACCAGTCCGACCAAGCACCTTAACGAAGAAGGCTGTCTGTCGGTGCCTGGCATTTACGACGGCGTCGAGCGCTTTGACGCAGTGCATGTGTCTGCTCTGGATGAAAACGGCAAGAAGCGCACGGTGGAGGCCGACGGCCTGCTGGCCGTTTGCATCCAGCACGAGATGGACCACCTGATGGGCAAGGTATTTGTTGAATACCTGTCGCCGCTCAAGCGCAACCGCATCAAGACCAAGATGCTCAAGGCGCAGCGCGAGGAAGAGCGCTAGGCGCTTGTACCAGGGGTTTAGCGCTTGAAACTCATTTTTGCCGGTACGCCGGAATTTGCCCGGATTGCGCTGGAGAAGCTGCACGCCGTCGGCCATACGATTGCACTGGTACTGACGCAGCCGGACCGCCCTGCCGGACGCGGCATGAAGCTGCAAGCTTCAGCAGTCAAGCAATTTGCGTTGGCCCATGGCATTCCGGTCGCCCAACCACGCAGTTTGCGCCTGGATGGCAAATACCCCGAAGACGCTGCTGCTGCTGCACAGGCGATTGAAGGTGCCGATGCCGATTTGATGGTGGTCGCGGCTTACGGATTAATCCTGCCGCAGTGGGTGTTGGATGCGCCACATTTGGGGTGTCTGAATATCCACGGATCGCTCTTGCCGCGTTGGCGCGGCGCGGCGCCCATCCATCGCGCCATTGAGGCGGGCGACACCGAGACCGGGGTCACCATCATGCAAATGGACGCGGGACTGGACACGGGGGACATGCTGCTGGAAAGCCGCATTCCGATTGCGGCAGACGACACCACCGGCAGTCTGCACGACAAAGTCGCTGCGCTGGGCGCGGAGCTGATTGTCCAAGCCCTGGAAAGGGCTCAGGCAGGCCGTCTGCAACCTCAAAAGCAGCCAACAGAAGGGGTGACTTACGCCCACAAGATCGAAAAGCACGAAGCCGCTATCGACTGGCAGCAGGATGCGCAATCCATTGTGCGTCGCGTACGCGCGTTCAACCCGTTTCCGATCGCCACCACCACGCTGGATGGTGAAGTATTGAAAGTCTGGGGCGCCCACGCGGGTGCATCGGGCAGTGCTGCAGATTGCGGGCAAATACTGGCTGTAGCGCCCGAGTGCATTGCGGTAGCAGCTTTGAATTCGATAGTGAACCTGACAGAGTTGCAGCGCCCCGGCGGCAAGCGCCTGCCGGTGGCGGAGTTCCTGCGTGGCCATCCGCTGCAGCCGGGACAGGTGTTCGTCTGATGCGCAGTTGGCGGGACTGGTGGCAGCATCCGGAGTTCCGTCGCGGAATCCGTGAAATGGCTGCGGTGTCGCCTGGATTGGCGGCGTGGGGGCTGATGACCGGTGTGGCCATGGTCAATTCGGGCATGAGCGCGTTTGAGGCAGTGGCGATGAGCCTGCTGGTCTTTGCGGGCAGCTCGCAGCTGGCGGCCATGCCGCTGATTGCGGCCGGTGCGCCAGTGTGGGTGATTCTGGCCACAGCTTTTTGCGTCAATCTGCGTTTTGTGGTGTTCAGTGCCCATCTGCGCGCCTATTTGATGCATTTGCCGCTGCGTTGGCGGATCCTGAACGGCTACCTCACCACGGACATGAGTTACGTGCTGTTCACCAAAGCCTTCAAGCATCCAGCCACGGATGACGCGGGCCGCACTGCCGAGCTGGCCTACCTCAATGGCGGCAGCATGTTCAATTGGCTGAGCTGGCAGACCATGAGCCTGTTGGGCATCGCGCTGGCGCACTCCATTCCGGCGAGCTGGGGGCTGGGATTTGCGGGCATTCTGGCGCTGGTGGGTGTGGGCTGTTCATTGGCAACCAGCAACTTGCGCCGGGTGTCTGCGGGCATTGCGGCGATGGCGGCGGTCGCTGCATTCGCGCTGCCATTCAAGCTCAATATTGTGGTGGCGATTGCTGCGGCCGTGGCCCTGTGTCTGGTGCTGGAGCAGTTCAAATCGCCTCCGCCCACGAGTCCTGAGGCACAGCCATGAACCAGACCGACGGCTGGACCTTGGGGGTGATTGTCGGGCTGGCACTGGTGACCGTGCTCACGCGCTGCCTGTTCTTCCTCAGCAGCAAACCCTGGCATTTGCCGCACTGGGCGCAGCGCGGCCTCCAATACGCGCCGATTGCTGCGCTTTCCGCTGTGGTGTTGCCAGAAGTGGTGATGGCGCAAGGGCACCTCATTGCGACCTGGCAGGATGCACGGCTGTTTGCCTTCGTCTCTGGCGCTGGCTACTACTTCGCAACCAAGGGGCGTGGGCAGGCAGTGTTGGGCACTATCGTTGTGGGCATGCTCGTTTATCTGCCGCTGCACCTGGGACTTGGCTGGTAGCGCCATTCATGGCTCGGAACGACGCAGGTACGTAAGTGAAGGTGAACGGCGCTTCTACAATTCGCAGAGTTCCAAACAAGGGTGCCCCATGAACGTGATTCGTTTTTCTGATTTGTGCGCTGCTGGCAAAGTGAGCGGCAAACGTGTTTTCATCCGTGCTGATCTCAACGTTCCGCAGGACGATGCCGGCCGTATCACCGAGGACACCCGGGTTCGCGCCAGTGTGCCGTGCATCCAGATGGCGCTGGACGCAGGTGCTGCGGTGATGGTGACGTCCCACTTGGGCCGTCCTACCGAAGGCGCCTTCACACCTGCAGATTCGCTCGCACCTGTGGCCAAGCGCATGGGTGAGTTGATGGAGCGCGACATTCCCGTGCTGGCCAACTGGACCGAGGGCGTCGATGTGAAGCCCGGCCAGCTGGTCATGCTGGAAAACTGCCGCGTCAACAAAGGCGAAAAGAAAAACGACGAGGCTTTGGCCCGCAAGATGGCAGCGCTGTGCGACATCTTTGTGCACGACGCTTTTGGTACGGCACACCGTGCAGAAGCTTCCACCTACGGCATTGCCCAGTTCGCGCCTGTCGCCTGCGCGGGCCCATTGCTGGCCGCTGAAATGGACGCAATCTCCAAAGCCTTGCTAAGCCCCAAGCGCCCACTGGTAGCCATCGTTGCAGGCTCCAAAGTCTCCACCAAGCTCACCATTCTGAAGAGCCTGGCCGCCAATGTGGACCAATTGATCGTGGGTGGCGGTATCGCCAACACTTTCATGCTGGCCGCCGGCCTGAAGATTGGCAAAAGCCTGGCGGAGCCCGATTTGCTGGCGGAGGCCACGGCCGTGATCGAAGCCATGAAGGCGCGAGGTGCGGCAGTGCCGATTCCCACTGACGTCGTAACCGCGAAGACCTTCGCTGCGGACGCGCCTGCGACGATCAAAGCCGCGACCGAAGTGGCAGACGATGACCTGATTCTGGACATTGGTCCGCAAACCGCGCAGGTATTGGCTGATCAACTAAAGAAGGCTGGCACCATTGTCTGGAACGGCCCGGTCGGCGTGTTTGAATTTGCCGCTTTCGAGAATGGCACCAAGGTGATCGCGCAAGCGATTGCAGACAGCAGCGCATTCAGCATTGCCGGTGGCGGTGACACGCTGGCAGCGATTGCCAAATACGGTATTGAGGACAAAGTGGGTTACATCTCCACGGGCGGCGGCGCTTTTCTGGAGGTTCTGGAAGGAAAGACCTTGCCGGCGTTCGAGATTCTGGCGCGTCGCGCCTAAAGCTAGACGACCGACAGGGGTTCGCCGCAGATGCGGCCACGTCCGGTGTGCTTGGCTTGGTACAGCTGCTCGTCCGCGAGTTTGAGTAGCTGCAGCCCACCATCCTGATGGGGTGCAGTGCCACCGTTGGAGGTCACGCCTATGCTGATGGTGACTATCTTGGCAACGTCGGAGCTCTCATGCGCGATGCCCAGTTTGCGCACCTGTCCCTCCAGTTCGGCCGCCAGTACCATCGCATCGTCGAACGAGGTGTCCGGCAGGATGCAGGCAAACTCTTCCCCGCCATAGCGCGCCACCAGATCGGCGGGACGTTTGAGCGCGGATTTGAGTGTTGCCGCAATCATGCGCAGGCAGTCGTCGCCTGCCTGGTGACCATAGCGGTCATTGAAGTTTTTGAAGAAATCCACATCCAGCAACATGATCGACAGCGGAGAGCCGCTGCGCGCTGAGCGGGCCCACTCGGTGCTCAGTTGCTGGTCGAAATAGCGCCGGTTGAATACGCCAGTCAATCCATCCAGAAACACCAGTTTGCGCAACAGGTCAGACTGGAATTTCAGCGTGAGCTGTGTGTTTACGCGAGCGCGCACTACAGCCGGGTTGATCGGCTTGGCAATGAAATCCACTGCACCCAGACTCAGACCATGCGTTTCCTGGGCCGCATCGGTGTGGGCGGTTACAAAAATGATGGGGATATGGCGCGTGGATTCATGTGCCTTGAGCTGGCGGCAGACTTCGAAGCCGTCGATACCGGGCATTACCACGTCCAGCAGCACCAGATCTGGGGGGTTGTCCCGGCATATAGCCAGCGCCTGTTCGCCACTCGTCGCCATGAACACCTGGTAGTCCCCGGCAAATGCCTGGTACATGACCTGGATGTTGATGGGCTGGTCATCCACCACCAGCAACTTGGGTTTGCCATGGGTGCTGTCCAGCATGGCCGCCGCAGTGGAGTCAGGGGAAATCATCACTTAGCCGTAGGATTGGATCAAGGTGTCGCAGTGCGCGAGCGCCTGCGTAAAGTCGAGCGCCATCATCGCAGATTGCAGGGCAGCCCAGCTAGCGGTGTCCCCGTGCAACGGCTGGTGATGAAGCCGGGCAAAGACCTCCAGCGCATGCAGGTCCGAGTCGCGTAGCAGCAAGCGCAAGGTCCGCAGGCCCTCACGCAACCCGGGTTCGTCGGATGTTGTTGGGAACGGTGGTACGTCCGTTTGCGACTTCAGGACCAGCGAGGATTGCACCGCCCGCAACTCCGCCGCGGTGCTTTCAACCGCCTGCGCCACCAGCGATAGCAGGCCCGGATTGTCAGGCGCGGTTTTCAGGGTTTGCTCTGCCTCTTTGCAGACTTGCGCCAGATATTGCGCACCCAGCGTCAGCGACAGACCTTTGGTTGTGTGCATCAGGCGTGTCGCGCCGATGTAGTCCTGATTCCTGAGTTGCGCATCGAGTTGGGATGGCACCCCCGCAATTTCTACCAGAAAGGCCTGCAGTATTTGCCGGTAGAGCGCAACGTTACCACCCAGGCGCTCCAATGCACCCGCGACATCGTGTGCGCCTGCATCAACAGGCGCATTTGCAGACGCAATTTTTGCTATTGTGGAAGGCCCGCCGCGGCCTGTATACCGCTGCAACATGGCAACCAGTTGGGGCAGGTCAAAGGGCTTGCCGATGTGGTCATCCATGCCGGCCGCGATACAGGCTTCCCGGTCTGATGCCATCGCATTGGCCGTGATAGCGATGATGGGCAAATCGACCAGGCCCAACTCCGAGCGTATCGTGCGCGCCGCGGTGTAGCCGTCCATGACCGGCATTTGCACGTCCATCAACACGACGTCGAAAGGCGGGTCAGCCGCAGCGACTGCATCCACGCCTAGCTGTCCATTGCCTGCCAGCGTGATCAGCGCGCCTTCGCCGCCCAGCAATTCCATGGCAACCTGTTGGTTGATCAGGTTGTCATCCACCACCAGCAAGCGCAGGCCAGCCAGTCGTTGTGGGCCTGCAGCTTTGGGTGGGGCAGCCTTGGATCTGGCACGGCGTTTGCCCGCCGTCGTGTCGGCAGGCTTTGGCGTATGGGGCAAGTCCATGCTGGCGATCTCCGCCTCGCTGGCCAAAGGTAACGTGATATCAAAATAGAACCGGCTACCCTGACCCAGCGCGCTTTCCAGCTTCAGCTCACCGCCCATCAACTCCACCAGGCGGCGGCAAATAGACAAACCCAGACCACTGCCACCAAAGCGGCGTGTAGTAGAAGCTTCAGCCTGCGAAAAACCTGAAAAAATATGCTGCTGATTGGCCGGGTCAATGCCAATGCCACTGTCTTTGACAAGGACGCGCAACTGCACGCTTTGGGCGGTACGCGCCAACTGCTGCAGCGATACCACCACTTCGCCATGCTCCGTGAATTTGATCGCATTGCCGCCCAGGTTGATCAGTATCTGTTGCAGCCGCAACGCGTCGCCCACCAGGATCGCGGGCAAGCGTTCGT
This sequence comes from Rhodoferax sp. P2_H8_2, assembly GCF_056403235.1. Classification (NCBI taxonomy): domain Bacteria; kingdom Pseudomonadati; phylum Pseudomonadota; class Betaproteobacteria; order Burkholderiales; family Comamonadaceae; genus Rhodoferax; species Rhodoferax sp. P2_H8_2. Next base: position 43,438 of record NZ_JBFUFW010000003.1, on the reverse strand, counting down.
CGACATCGAATCGCAATTGGAGGTCGCGCGCTTCGATGTTGGCTGACAGAATGACGGAGAGGTCGTGCAATAGTGCATCGACAGCGAAAGGATGCGGGTCCAGTCGCATCTTGCCGGCTTCGGTCTTCGAATAGTCCAGGATGTCGTTCAGCAGTCCCAGCAACGAGCGGGCTGCGCTTTCGGTCTTGGTTATGTAGTCAAGCTGGCGTTCGTCCAGTTCGGTGTTTTGCAGCAGCTTGAGCATGCCCAGCACCGCATTCATCGGTGTGCGGATTTCATGGCTCATATTGGCCAGGAACTGCCCTTTGGACAGCGCGGCTTGCTCCGCCAGCTCCACGGCCATTAGCAAGGCTTGCTCGTTGTTTTTTTCTTGCGTGATGTCATGGCTAACTGCCAGGTAGCCGGTGCGTTTGCCCGTGCTGTCGGTCATTGCGGTGACCACCAGTGCGGCGCAGAATTGGTGCCCGTCCTTGTGCACATAGTTCCATTCAGTCCGTTTGCCCAAAACACTTACGTGGATCAGTGCATCCAGGCCTGACACCGCGTAGCCCAATTGCGCCGACATGGTCACGCCACGGGTCTTCAGCTCCGCCGGGTCAAAGAAATACAGCAAGGTTTGCTGTCCAACCACGTCCGATGCCGCATGGCCAAACATGCGCTCGGCCCCTTTGTTGAATAGCGTAACGACGGCACCCATGTCTATCGAGATGACGGACACTTCGGATGCTGAATCGAGCACCGATTGCAGCAGCCCGGTACTGCGCTGGATTTCTGCCTCCGCTTTCTTGCGTTCGGAAATGTCGGCATAGGTGGTAATAAAACCGCCACCCGGCATCGGCGCACCGCGCACTTCCAGCGCCTGGCCATTGGGCCGCACACGTTCGAACTGGTGGGGCGTGGTATTTCGCGCGCGTTCGATGATGTACTCGATAGCCTGTTCCACATCGCCAGCGCCGTACTCACCGCGCGATGCGTTGTAGCGGATCAGACTCTCGAAGCTGGTGCTGGCACCCTCAAACAACCATGATGGAAATTCGAGCAACTCGAGAAACTTGTCATTGCGCGCGATCAGTTGCAGATTGCTGTCAAATACGCTGAGCGCCACAGGAATATTGGCCAGAATACTTTGCATGACCTGGTTGTTCTGGTGCAGCTCGAACTGCAGGGTTTTCTGCACAGTGATGTCGAGCTGGATGCCCGATACCCGGCGTGGCTGACCCTGCGCCACCCATGCGCTGACCTTGCCACTGGACAGCACCCATACCCAGTGTCCATCGCGGTGGCGCAGGCGGATTTCGCAAGAGTAGGACTTCAATGTGCCACTGAAATGCTGGTGCAACAACTCCTTGGCCAACAGCAGGTCGTCCGGATGGCACAGCTGTCCCCAGGTGTCCACCGTGACCTTGCCGAGGTCGGCCAGTGTGTAACCCACGATCTCCGCCCAACGGCTGTTGATCGCGATATCGCCGCTGGGAATATCCCACTCCCAGGTGCCGGCATCGGTGCCGAGCAAAATCGCGCTCAGGTGTTCGCGTTCGTTGGCCAGTTCTTCCTGCGCCTGGCGCGCAGCGGTGACATTGAAGCGGATTGAAACGTATTTTTCGATGTTGCCGGCATCGTCAAAAAACGGCGAGACGGCGGAATCTACCCAATAGAGGCTGCCGTCCTTGGCCCGGTTGCATACCGTTGCGCGCCAGGTGTAGCCACTGGAAATAGTCTTCCACATGGCCTCCCAGAACGTGCCATCCTGCTGATCAGACTTGACGATGCGGTGGTTGCTGCCCAGCAGTTCTTCGCGGCTATAGCCACTGGTCTGGCAGAACATGTCATTCACGTACGTGATATTGCCGCGGTAGTCGGCAATCGATACCAGCGAGTGCTGGTCAATCACCGCCATCAGCGCTTCGTTCTCGCGCAATGCGGCGGCGGCCTGGTCGTTGGCCTGGCGTTGGGCGGTGATGTCGGCTGCGATGACGATATAGCCTGTGTAGCCGCCCTGTGGGTCGTGTTCGACCTGCAGGTCCAGATCAAACCAGCGCAGTTCACCGTCGCGTGTGCGCAGTTGCAACTGGGTGCGCAGGCTCTCGCGTTGATCCATTGCCCCGCGCAGCGCCGCCACGATGTTGGGACTGGTGATCTCAAGATCGAACAGCTGGTCGATGCGCCGGCCCGTGGCCTGCTCCGCATCCAGCCCGGTCAGGCGGGTAAAGGCCTCGTTGACCCAGACCATGTCGCGCTCAGCATCCCCCACAAATACCACGTGCGATGTGCCCTTGATGATGCGGGTCAGCCGCGCCAGATCGCGCACCATGGTGTGCGTTTGCCCATACGCTGAATTCTTCTTCTTTAGCAATAGCCAGGCGGCTAGCGCCAGCAACAGACTGAAAGCGAGGCCCGTAGCGCCAATCTGCGTAGTGCTGGATGTGTCCTGCGCGGCCTCGAAAGCGGGCGTGCTTCCCGCCAGCAGGCTGAAACGGTGCCCGGCCACCAGCAGCGTTCTCTGTGCATGGAATGCATGCTTGGAGAAGTCTCGCGCCTGCCATCGGCTGCTGCCCACAGCGCTGGCAGAAGAGAACACCAACGCAGAAGCTCCACCGGCCTGGCTATCCAGCAACTCAAAGTCCATGACCCCCAGCGCAGGCCCCAGTGTGGGAGACAACAGCGTGTCCGTATCCAGTCGCGCAACCCAGACGCCCGCCAGTGCCGCCTCGCGCTCAGACAGTGTGCGAAAGGATGCATTGGCCCGGTACTCCGGCTTGAAGTAGAAGAAATCACTGCCCCATGGCGAATCCGCTGGCGCGATGCTACGTGCCAGCACGGCTTCACCCTGCCCTACCGCCCGGGTCAGTGCTTCCATCAAGGCGGTTTGTCCGCTGGCCTCTTGCACCCACAAAGCAGCGTTGGCAACCCGGGGCTCGATCGTTTTGAGAATGAACAGCGTATCTGCACCACCCTGAATTGAGATCTGAAAATCTGCGCCTTGCTCCACGCGTTCGGCTGCGACAAACTGTGGCAGTGCAGCGCGAGGTACGCGCTCCAACCATCCCAGGCCGCGCACGCCGCGGGCTGTGTGTGGCAAGTCTTGCGCCTGCACCCAAGCCTGCAGCGACTTGGTAGTGGGTTTGCCGTGCGCGGCAAACAAGCCATTCAATCCCAGCAGTACGCTGGTGGGCGCTTCCAGCCGGGCCTGTGCAGTCGCCTCCAGTGCGTCGACCTGTTGGGTGAATTGCAGTTGCGTTGCGTAAGTAAGTGCAGCGCTGTTGCGATTGGAAAGCCAGACCGTCAGCGTGATGCCTGCCGCCAGCAGAAGTGCAGCAACCAGCAGCGCACGGTCTCCGCGCTCCAGCTTGGTTTCAATCGCGGTATGCGGCATTGGATCCTGATGTTAGTAGACCATTGCACTATGCCACCCCGTACGTGTCAAGTCAGCCGCAATGGACGTTGATAGTTTCGGAGTGTCCGCAAGTTGACACTGGCGTGTAACCGCCAGCCAGGGGGTTCCGTGTGAGAATGCGCCACAACCTGTGAGGAGACAAAAAATCATGCCACGTCGCGCCACCAAAATTGTTGCCACCCTAGGCCCCGCTTCGAGCGATCCGGCACTGCTGGAAGAGATGATTCGCGCCGGCGTCAACGTCGTGCGCCTGAACTTCAGCCACGGCAAAGCGCAAGACCATATCGACCGCGCAACGCTGGTCCGTGCAGCCGCCCAGCGCGCCGGGCGCGAGGTCGCCATCATGGCCGACCTGCAAGGCCCAAAGATCCGCGTAGGCAAGTTTGCCGATGGCAAAGTCATGCTGGAGCCAGGCCAGAAATTTGTCCTCGACGCGAGCCGTACCGAGTTGGGCGACATCGACGCCGTAGGCCTCGACTACAAGGCCTTGCCACGCGAAGTGAAAGCCGGCGATGTGCTGTTGCTCAATGATGGCCTGATCGTCATCACTGTCGACGCCGTCAAGGGCGAGCAGGTACACACCACCGTCAAACTGGGCGGTGAGTTGTCCAACAACAAGGGCATCAACAAACAAGGCGGTGGTCTGACTGCGCCCGCGCTGACTGCCAAAGACATGGATGACATCCGCACCGCGATGAGTTTCCAGGCCGACTATGTGGCGGTGAGTTTTCCGAAGAATGCGACCGACATGGAAATGGCACGCCAGCTGTGCAACGTGGCCGCTGCCGAATATGGCAGCCACCGCCCCGGCCTGATCGCCAAGATCGAGCGCGCTGAAGCGATTCCGCTGCTGGTCGAAATTTTGGCGGCCAGCGACGGCATCATGGTGGCGCGCGGCGACCTGGCGGTCGAGGTCGGCAACGCTGCGGTCCCCGCCCTGCAAAAACGCATGATCAAGCTGGCCCGCGAGTACGACAAGGTGGTCATCACGGCCACGCAAATGATGGAGTCAATGATCACCAACCCGGTGCCCACCCGCGCCGAGGTCAGCGACGTGGCCAACGCCGTGTTGGACGGTACCGATGCGGTGATGCTGTCCGCCGAAACGGCTGCCGGCAAGTACCCGCTGGAGACGGTGATCGAGATGGCCAAGATCTGCCTAGCTGCGGAAGGCGGCGAGCATCCCAAGCTGGATGCTGATTTCACCGGCAAGACCTTCAAACGCATCGACCAGTCCATCGCAATGGGCGCGCTGTTCACCGCTTACCACCTGGGTGCGAAAGCGATCGTGGCAATGACCGACAGCGGCTCCACAGCACTGTGGATGAGTCGCCATCTGGTGGATGTGCCGATTTACGCGCTGACACCCAAGATCAGCACGCAGCGCAAGATGACGCTGTACCGCAATGTGCGCCCTTTGTTGATGGATACCAGCGCGGACCGTGATACCGCGCTGATGGACGCTGAGGGCCATTTGAAGAAGCGTGGGATTGTGCAAAAAGGCGATGTGTATGCGATCACCTGTGGCGAGCCTATGGGAGCGCCTGGGGGGACCAATATGCTAAAGATTTGTCAGGTGGAGTAGTACTTCCTCGCTCGCCCGCTGATGTCGCGGGGTATACGTTTTGCTCCGTGTCCCCCGCCCTTCGGGCTCCTCCTTTACCTACGCAAAACGCACACCCCACACCATCCGCTGGAGAAGAAGTGGCGGAAAGTGAATTCAAAGACATTGGTAAACCGACACATCGTTGAGATCAAGTGGGTTGGGTGCTTCCCTGGGCGGAATCAAGGAGGAGGCCGTAGGCCGGGGGACATCCGCTGAGGGGAGTACCCGACCCGCATGATCCAGAAGTAACCTTGCCTTCTGACTTCAGTTAGTCCAAGATGCCGCAGGTTTAAAATCCGCCCCAAGGTACAAGTTACCAAGCGGTTACCAACTTCTCAGAGGATTCCCAATGGCACTCGTTTCCATGCGCGAACTGCTGGACCATGCAGCCGTCAACGGCTACGGCATTCCGGCTTTCAACGTCAACAACCTGGAGCAAGTCCAGGCCGTGATGGAGGCGGCGAAGGAAGTCGGTGCCCCAGTCATCCTTCAAGCTAGCGCCGGTGCGCGTAAGTACGCGGGTGAACCCTTCATCAAGCACCTGATCCAGGCTGCAGTGGAGATGTACCCGCAGATTCCGCTGGTCATGCATCAGGACCATGGCCAAAGCCCCGACGTGTGCCAGGGCGCGATCAACCTGGGCTTTAGCTCGGTGATGATGGACGGCAGTCTGGAAGCCGATGGCAAGACCATCGCCAGCTACGACTACAACGTCGACGTCACGGCCAAGGTTGTGAAGATGGCGCACGCGACCGGCGTCACGGTCGAAGGTGAACTGGGCTGCCTGGGTTCTCTGGAAACCATGAAGGGTGACAAGGAAGACGGCCACGGTACCGATGCGACGATGACGATGGATCAGTTGTTGACTGACCCGGAGCAGGCGGCTGATTTTGTGAAACGCACACAGCTCGATGCGCTGGCGATTGCCATTGGCACCAGTCACGGCGCCTACAAGTTCACGCGCAAGCCCACGGGCGACATCCTGGCGATTGAGCGCATCAAGGAAATCAACCGCCGCTTGCCCAATACCCATCTGGTGATGCATGGCTCTTCCAGCGTGCCCCAGGATTTGCTGGCCATCATCAACCAGTACGGTGGCAAGATGAAAGAGACCTATGGCGTGCCGGTCGAAGAGATTCAGAAGGCCATCCAATTCGGCGTGCGCAAGATCAACATCGACACCGATATCCGCCTGGCGATGACCGCTGCAGTGCGCAAGTTTCTGGCTGAGAATCCCGACAAGTTCGACGCCCGTGAATGGCTCAAACCGGCCCGCGCGGCGGCGCAGGCAATCTGCAAGCAGCGCTATATTGAGTTTGGCTGCGAAGGCCAGGCGTCCAAGATCAAGGGTGACAGCCTGAGCGTGGTTGCGGCGAAATACAGCAAGGGCGAACTGGCCCAGGTCGTCCAGTAAAACCGAACTTGCGATAATCCAAGGCTCGCGCTACCCCGTTGGGTGGCGCGAGCCTTTTTACTGATCGATTTGCTATGACCACTGCTGTGCACACCTCCGCCCTTTCCCTGCCTTTGCTCGCCCGTGGCAAGGTGCGTGACAACTACGCGGTGGGTGATGACCGTATCCTGATGGTGGCTAGCGACCGCCTGAGTGCGTTTGACGTGATCATGGGTGAGCCCATTCCCGGCAAAGGCGTGTTGCTGACGCAAATGGCGCTGTTCTGGTTTGACAAGCTGGCGCAGGCGAATATCTGCCCCAATCACCTGACGGGTGATGCGCCAGAGAGCGTTGTCACCGCTGCCGAGGTGCCGCAGATAGCGGGGCGTTCGATGCTGGTCAAGCGGCTGAAGCCCATCCCCGTCGAAGCCGTCGTACGCGGCTATCTGGCGGGTAGCGGCTGGAAGGAATACCAAGAGAATGGTGCGGTCTGTGGCGTGAAGCTGCCTGCTGGTTTGCAAAATGCGTCCAAGCTGCCCGAGCCGATTTACACCCCTGCCGCCAAGGCAGCAGTCGGTGACCACGATGAGAACATCACGTTCGAGAAAACCGTGGAAATGATTGGCCTGGATCTGGCAACCCGCATCCGCGACATCAGCATCCAGATCTACAAAACCGCTGCCGAGTTCGCGCTGACCAAGGGCATCATCATTGCCGACACCAAGTTCGAATTTGGCTTGGACAAGGATGGCACGCTGGTACTGATGGACGAAGTGCTGACGCCCGACTCCTCACGCTACTGGCCGCAAGAGAGTTACCAGGTTGGCACCAATCCGCCCAGCTACGACAAGCAGTTTGTGCGTGACTGGCTGGAAACGGCCTTGGTGGACGGTAAGCCCTGGAACAAGACCCCGCCGGCACCGCGGGTGCCTAACGAGGTCATCGCCAAAACCGCCGCGAAGTACCAGGAGGCACTTACGCGGCTGACAGCAGGTTAGAACTTGTAGCCTACGGTCAGGCCGTAGGCGTTCGGATCCAGGGCCACGTCGACGGTTTGGCCGGTCGACAGTTTGGTCGTCGTGCTCAGATTGGTTTTGCTGTAGAACACATCCACAAACCATTTGTCGTTAACCGCGAGACTGACACCGATTTGCGGTGTCAGTGCCCACTTGGAGTCAACTTTCAACCCGGTAGGCGAGCCGCCAGGATTGGTCAATGCTGTCAACGCGGCGCTACCGCTCGGGTTGAAGAAGTAGGCATACGTCAGACCCAGACCCACGTAAGGCCGGAATGCCGACTTGGCCTCCATGAAGCGGTACTGCGCAAAGGCGGTCATGGGCAATGCCTGTACTTCACCGATTTGCCCCAGTCCGGACAGCGCGCCAGCGCCATACAGCTTGTGCTTGAAGGGCAGCGACAGCGGAACATCAAACGAGATGTTGTCGGTGTACATATAGGTGATGCCACCGGACAGCGCGGTTGCTGAGCCAACATCGGTCTTGGAGTTGGCAAAGCTCGGAGCACTGAGGTTGCCGCTGTTGACCTGTGGCGAAATGGTGGTTGCGCCGATGCGTGCCATCCAGGTGCCAGCAGTCTGGGCCATGGCGCAATGAGCAGACAACATAGCGGCGGTAATCGCCAGAAACTTCAATTGGGTTTTCATGGTGTTTTCTCCTTGAAGTTCTAGGTGTTAAAGCCAGCCGACCACGACCAATTGCTTGGTCACTAACTGCGCCAGAAGTTGGTAACCAAAGGGCGTGGGGTGAAAGCCGTCCGAGAAGGCATAGGTCTTCCACCAGTCCGCACCACCGGTTGCGCCTGCAGGCGGCGTCATCGCAGACAGCGCGGTGTCGGTACAGGTCATGAAGTTGTAAGTAGGCAAGCCGTCTGAACCGACGCCAGTGATCGGGCAGGCCGGTGTCTTCACGTTGGTCAGGCCATACTGCGCCGGGTTGGCAATTTCATCGTCAAACGAGGTCGCGAAATCCACCAGAACGACCGAGCTGTTGCCGGCGACGCGGGTTGCCAGCTGGGTGTTGAAGGTCGCTACCCATGAGCGGAACAGGGCTTCGCTCTGCGTGCGGGCAGCAGCTCCGGCGGCTGCGCCAATGCTGTCCAGCACCATCTGGAAGCGCGGCGTGTTGGTGACCGATGGCATGTTGATCACGGCCACGTGGGTTGCGCCCTTGTCCAGCGCATTGGCCTTGATGGCATCAAAGAAGGTATTGGCCAGCACGGTCATATATGCGTTGGCAGCCGCAGGAAAGCCTGCTGCGCTGGTGGGAGGGGCTACGCCGCCCAATGAAGTGACCAGACCGACAAAGGATGCGCCACCGTCCTTTTGGGCCGCCAGGTAGGCGCCTACCAGATCGGCTGCGTCGTTGCCACCGCCATCGATCAACAGCAAATCAGACGCGGTGTAAGTCGTGCTCACAGCAGCCGCGTCGCGCATCTGTTTGATGATGGAAAACGGTGCGGCAATGCCGCCAGCGCCGGTGTAGTTGATGCGTCCACCGCCTACGCCGTAGCTGGTGCAGCCTGCGGTCGGGTTGGGAACGAACGTGGCGCCGGTGAACTTGTAGAAATTGCACAGATTCGAGACGCCGAAGGCGCCTGCTACCCGCTCCGTCCAGTTTTGTGCACCGCCGCCATTGACGGAGTAGATGCGCACGGTGTTGATGCCGGCAAACGTTCCACTGTCAGACAGGCTGTCGCCCATGACTTTGACGGACGAGATTTTGACTTTGGTGGATTGATCACCATCCCCGCCGCCGCCGCATGCCGCGACCAGAAGCGCGGCAGCCATCGCGGCAGGCCATAGAGCAGAAAATTTACGCATCGGAGTGTCTCCAGTTGGGTGTTGAGGCCCAAAGAATAAAAAAGCACGGTCGTGCTACTTTGGGCGCACCATCGTACTGCGCAAGAGGGGAAAATCCACCGAGGGTAAGTACGGATGACGTGGATATGCTTGGTGTCTGAGCGTGTAAAGAATTGCTAACTTGAAAAGGAAATACGATGAAACAGTTCTCTTTGATGGTCGTCAGCCTATGTGTCGCTGGTGCCGCGCTGGCGCAAAGCACCGACCCGCATGCGGGCCACAAGATGCCCGCTGCCAATGCTGCCGCTTCGGCGTCAGCGTCTACGGCTGCTTATGAGGCCGCCAACGCGAAGATGCACAAGGACATGGGCGTGGCGCTAACCGGCGACGCGGACCGCGACTTTCTGGCCGGCATGATCCCGCACCACCAAGGCGCGATTGATATGGCCGAAGTGGTGTTGAAGTACGGCAAGGACCCCAAGGTGAAGAAACTCGCTCAGGGCATCATCAAGGCACAGAAGCACGAGATCGCGATGATGCAAGCTTGGCTTGCCGCCAAGAAGTAGCCGGGGATGCCTTTGGGCGCCTATTGCTTGTGACAAACGGTAGAAATATCGATAAGGTGATGAGATGAAGAGTCATTGCTCGCAAGATCTGTTGGTTCTCAAAGCGACCATGAGGGTCCGGCGTTCGGTTGCACGCTGGTTCATCCTTGCGGGCCTCGTGTTTCAAGCGGTTCCCTCGGCGTCCGCCACCGGCAACTGTGAACCTGTAGGCCCGTCATCCTTCGAGTTTCTGAAGCAACCCCCCCTATGTGAAATCGGGTTGGTCTGTGAACACCGAAGGCATCAAAGATACATGTCAGGTTGAGGCCGTCAAAGCCAGCTTATTTCGGATTCTGAGAATTTCCATACAACGAAGCCTAGGCCCGCCGTTTGATGAGTGGTTTTTGCGCGAGGGCTATATTTCATCCGCGGCGCATGCACAAATGAACAGCGACGACTCTGTAGCTATTCCACTGCGTGAACACAGCGAAAGGTACTCTATAAGAAGCAAGAGAGTCAGCTACTCAAGGATATTGAGGTGGGAGTTCGTGAGCCTTGACGAAATCGTGGTTGATGTGGCTTATCGGGATGTTCCGACACAGCCTTTTTTTGTGGAAAGGGTTCGCTATAAAACCCAGGACGGAAAGAAATGGTATCTGGACGAAATTGTTAAATAGCGGCGCGGTGAGGCCATGACTTGTGGGCGTCTCTCTAGTTCAGCGCCATGCTGAGCTTGCGCCGGTAGGTGGCGACCAGCTGGGCCTGTGGGTCTTGCTCTGCAACGCCCTTGCCCAATATTTCTATGCTGCCTGCCGTTTTCCCGATATCTCCAGGATTGGGCTTGGGTTTGGGCGGGGTCAGCAGTTCCAGAATCGCGACAAAGGTCTTGCGCGCAACCGCGTTGTTCCAGGTCTTGTCACGCATAACGATTTCCAGCAACTCGTCCATCGCGCCGGTCCAGTCGCCGCCCACCATCAGCACGCGGGCTTTTGCCAAGCGCGTGTCAAAGTCGCGTTTGTTAGTCGCGATAATTTCATCAAATTGGGCTGGAGCCCAGGTGCCGCGCGCGTCAGCAGTTACAAAATTGATAGCGTCCAAGAATTGACCCAGCGCTTCAAAGCGCAGCTGGCGCGGGATTTCTGCCAATGCGGGCGCCAGCGCGGCCGCCGCATCTTCCAGCATGTCGTTCTCGATCAACAGCTTGACGTAGTCGTAGCGGGCGTCGTCGTTGCCGGGGTTGATGGTGAGTGCCGAATGTAGCTTGTGCAGCGCTGCATTCGGGTCGCCCGCTTCGGCCAGCGCCTGCGCGTCTTCGGCATCGGCCTGCGCTTCCAGCACGTCTTCGGAGGGCACATGCTTGTCCAGAAACTCCTTGAGCTTGCTCTCGGGCAGTGCGCCCATGAAGCCATCTGCGGGCTTGCCACCGATCATCAGCACGCAGGTGGGGATACTGCGGATGCCAAAGGCCTGGCTGAGCTGTTGCTCCTGGTCGGAGTCGATCTTCACCAGCTTGAAGCGGCCGCCGTAGTCCTCCTCCAGCTTTTCCAAAATAGGGCCAATGACCTTGCACGGGCCACACCAGGGGGCCCAAAAGTCCACCAAAACGGGCACTTCGTGGGACGCAGCAATGACTTCGGCTTCGAAGTTTTCCAGGGTGACATTCATCATGGCAGGGGTATCAACTTAAAATGGTGGGGTCAGAGCAAACGCTCAAGCGAGCGGTCTGGCCCTCAAAAACTAAATTTATGAAAACAATCCAAATTGGCGTCGTCATGGGTTCCAACTCCGACTGGGAGACCATGCAACACGCAGTCGATATTCTCCAGCAGTTTGGTATCGGCTTCGAGGCCAAGGTGGTTTCGGCGCACCGCATGCCGGACGACATGTTCGTTTATGCTGAAATGGCCGCCGAGCGCGGGCTCAAGGCCATCATCGCCGGTGCCGGGGGCGCTGCCCACCTGCCGGGCATGATCGCTGCCAAGACGACAGTGCCGGTGCTGGGCGTTCCGGTGCCTAGCAAACACCTCAGTGGGGTCGATTCGCTGCACAGCATCGTGCAAATGCCCAAGGGCATTCCGGTAGCTACTTTCGCTATTGGCGCCGCTGGTGCGGCCAATGCGGCCCTGTTTGCGGTGGCAATGCTGGCCCATCTGAACTCTGATTTGCGACTGGAGCTGGATGCCTACCGCCGTGACCAGACGCAAAAAGCGCGCGATATGGTGCTGCCGATCACCGGAAGCGCTGTTTGATGACGCAACAGATGCCTGGTTTGGGCGGTTCCAAGGAAGTGACTCTCGGCGGAAGCCAGGAGATGACGCTGGGCGGGCCAAAGGAAATCACACTGGGTGTGATGGGCGGCGGCCAGCTGGGCCGCATGTTCGTGCACGCAGCGCAGCGCATTGGCTTCTTCACTGCCGTGCTGGACCCGGACCCAACCAGCCCCGCCGGCCGCGTAAGCCACCACCACATCCAGACCGCCTATACCGACCCGGAAGGCCTCGCGCGCCTGGCGCAAGTGTCCTTTGCGATCACCACCGAATTTGAAAACGTTCCCGCGGATGTGTTGAACCAGTTGGCCGTCAGCCGCCCGGTTGCGCCCGCAGGCAGCGCAGTGGCGATTGCGCAAGACCGCGCGGCGGAGAAGGCGCACTTCGTCAAATGCGGCGTGCCGTGCGCGCCGTATGCGGTGATCGAGACGCCGGAACAACTTGCAGCAGTCACAGATGACTTGCTCCCAGGCATCCTGAAAACCGCCCGCATGGGCTACGACGGCAAGGGCCAGGTGCGTGTGTCCACCCGCGCCGAGTTGGCCGCAGCATGGGCCGGGTTGAAGAACGTGGCTTGCGTGCTGGAGAAGATGCTGCCGCTGCAACTGGAGTGCTCCGTCATCGTTGCGCGCGGTGCAGATGGCGCCTGCGTGAATCTGCCGGTGCAACGCAACCTGCACCGCGATGGCATTCTCGCTGTTACTGAGGTTTTTGAAGGAAATTTGCCGCCAGCGCTTATAGAGCGTGCGGTAGTTGCTGCAAAATCAATAGCAGGCGGTGTGCAATACGTCGGCGTGTTGTGCGTCGAATTCTTTATGTTGCAGGACGGCAGCTTGGTCGTCAACGAGATGGCGCCGCGCCCGCACAACAGCGGCCACTACAGCATGGACGCCTGTGATGTGTCGCAGTTCGAGCTGCAGGTGCGCACGCTGGCGGGCCTGCCGCTAACGCAGCCGCGCCAGCACAGCCCATCCATCATGCTGAACCTGCTGGGCGATATCTGGCCGGAAGGTGGTGTGCCCGATTGGGCCGCCGTGCTGGCTCTGCCCGGCACGCATCTGCATTTGTACGGCAAGCTCAAAGCCAGCAAGGGCCGCAAGATGGGTCATCTGAACATTACCGGCGCCACGGTTGCGCAGGCGCGCGAGACGGCTCTGCAGGCCGCGCGCATCCTCGGCATTGAAGCGTTTTAAGACTGCGGCTTGCCATGATCCTGTCTGCGCTCGACCCTGCGGTTGCTCCTGAATCCATAGCTGCTTGCGCACGCACCATCAGCGCTGGTGGCCTGATCGGCTTGCCAACCGAGACGGTCTATGGCTTGGGTGCGGATGCCGACAACGCCACTGCTGTTGCCTCAATCTTCACGGCCAAGGGCCGCCCGGCAGACCATCCGCTGATCGTGCATGTGGCGGCATTCGATGGCGGCATGTCGGGCGTCGCGCACTACTGCGCGCAGGTGCCGCCCTTTGCCCAGCAACTGATGTCGGCTTTCTGGCCAGGCCCGCTGACCTTGATATTGCCGCGTCGCGACGGCGTGGGCGCAGCAGCGGCTGGAGGGCAGAACTCGATCGGCGTGCGCTGCCCGTCGCATACTGTGGCGCAAGCCCTGCTGGGCGCATTGCGCAAGCCGGCCGACGGCCAACCGGTGGTGTGGGGCATTGCTGCCCCCAGCGCCAATAAATTTGGCCGCGTGAGCCCCACGACGGCGGCCCATGTGCAGAGCGAGATGGGTGATGGCTTGCTGATTCTGGACGGCGGCCCGTGCTACGTTGGCATCGAGTCCACCATCATCGACTGCACCCGCGGCGCACCCGTGCTCTTGCGCCCGGGCAGCATCACCAGCGCGCAGGTGGAGGCCGCGTGCGGTCAGAGGATGCTATCGAAAGAGGAGCTGGCTACGCTTTCCGCAAGCGCGCCGCGGGCCTCTGGGACACTGGAATCCCACTACGCCCCCAACGCCAAGGTGCGATTGATGGACGCCAAGGCCTTGCAAACGGCGCTGGATTTTCTGGGTCCGGATCTGGACAAGTCGATGCATGCCCATCCCTCCATCGCCGTCTACGCCCGCACAGTGCTGAAGTCCCCGGCGCAAAAAATCCTGATGCGCCGCATGCCCACGGATGCAGCTGTTACTGCGCACGAGCTGTTTTCCGTGTTGCGCGAACTCGATGCGCAGCAGGTCAAGCTGATCTGGGTGGAAACACCGCCAGAAAGCCTGGCCTGGGATGGCGTGCGCGACCGCTTGCAGCGTGCGAGCGCGGAATGAGCGCCTAGCGCTCACTCCTCACGACTCTTCGGAAACCCGCGGTATCTGGTCCAGTTCGGTAAACACGGGCAGGCCCATTTCCCTGGCCTTTGCCACTTCGAGGTCTGCACCGTTGGACACGCCGGGAATGCGAAACACCGCATCACATCGGCCCAGCAGCCTGTGCGCAACCGGGTATTGGTAGGCTTTGAAAACCGCATCGTTGTGGCTGAGCCCACCCGCAGCGCGTATCACCGGCCAGGCCAGCCACTCCCCGACGAGCGCCAGATGGCCACGTTCGAAAATGGGCAGCGCCATTTTTTCCATCGCAGCCAGGTTGTCGGCCACCTTATTGGGGTCGCCGTTAGTCCCGGTCAGGTAGGGGCCGGAGATCAGGATCAGCATTCGTTTTGTCATAGCCAACTATAGGCGGGTGGGCAGCATGGAAACCTCTTTCCTGCGATGATTTAACCTCAACTCATCCGGGGAATTGCATGATCTCGAAAAAGCTGGCATCGATTGCCGCAACAGGCCTACTCTGCGCGGCAGCCATGTCGCCATCCTTCGCGGCGCTGAAGGCGGGTGATACCGCTCCCGATTTCTCAACCGAGGCAGCGCTGGCCGGAGTGGCCAGCAAATTTTCGCTGGCGCAGTCGCTCAAGAAAGGGCCCGTGGTCCTGTATTTCTTTCCCAAGGCATTCACCGCAGGCTGCACCATAGAAGCACACAACTTTGCCGAGGCCACGCCGCAGTTCAACGCACTTGGTGCCACGGTGGTCGGCATCTCGAATGACGATATCGAAACGCAAAAGAAGTTCTCCATCGAAGCCTGTCGCAACAAGTTTGCCGTGCTGGCGGATGGCGGCGGCCAGATCACCAAAAAGTACGACGCTGTGCTGGCCGTTCGGCCCGAATTGTCGGACCGCATTTCTTATGTGATTGCCCCGGACGGAAAAGTGATTTACGCCTTCGCCAGCCTGAGCCCGGACGAGCATGTCGCGAACACCTTGCGCGCAGTGGAGCAGTGGAAAGCCGCGCAGCGCAAGTAAAGCGGCACTACTGCACTCGGCCGTAAACCAGCTTCATCGCCAGAATCGCCGCAGTCAGTGTGAGGCTCACGGTATTGGCGATGATGATGGGCCAGGCATTCAACAGCACCCCGTAAGCCAACCAGAGGGCGACCCCGGTGAGCATGGCGCTGTACATGCCCAGTGAAATGCCGCGTACATCGCGGGTTCGAAAGGTGTGCCAGACCTGTGGCACAAAGCTGGCGGTGGTGAGCGTGGCGGCGATGTAGCCAACCCAGTCGGTCAGTGGCATGTCAAATGTTGTCTGAAGAGGTGAGTGGCGCGTGCACACGGCTGAATGCCACCACGCAGTTGCGCCCGCCATCCTTGGCGCGGTACAGCGCCTGGTCGGCGTTGGCGATCAGCATGGCGGGCGCGGTGCCGTCGCCAGGGTAGGTCGCAATGCCTACCGATAGCGCGCACTGGATGTGGAAATCGCCAAACACCAAAGTGGCTGTTGCAAAGTCGGTGCGCCATTGCTCGGCGCGCAGTAGCGCGGTCTCCAATGGCATGTGTGGCAGCAGCATCAAAAACTCTTCGCCGCCATAGCGACACGCCACATCGCCGCTGCGCGCGTGTCGGTTCAGCATGTCGGCCAGTGACTTCAGCACCGCGTCCCCCGCTGGATGGCCATAGGTGTCATTGACCTTCTTGAAATGGTCAATGTCAATCATCATCACGCTGAGTGGCTGGCCTTCGCGCTTGCAGCGGGCGAGTTCGCGTTCCAGCGTGTCGTCCAGGTAGCGGCGGTTGTACAGGCCGGTCAGTGGATCACGGGTCGCCTGCTCGCTCAAGCGCGCCTGCAGCGCATTGATTTCGACCAACTGGTTTTGCAGCGCTTCGTTGGCCAGTTGTAGCGCGTGTTCGCCCTGGCGCAGTTTCTCGCGCGCTTCGTGCAGCTTGTGGTTGCGGCCAAACGCCGTGCTGGTGACAGACAACTGGTACAGCAACAGGCCCAACATGCACAGCACGACGACGGGCCAATCCATATCGGGCGCAAAGCCAAAGCCGAACACGACCACCGATACCAGGGCACCTGCTGCCAGCGCGACCAGCGAGCGCAGAGCACCACTTCGGCCCTGGTAGGCCGCGTGGTTGATCGAGGTGCTCACGCACATCGCAAACGTGATCCAAAGCGGGAAACCAAGGAAGGCGAACCACGCGCCAAACAGCACAGAGTCCAGCGTCATGTGATTGATTTCGGTGTTGCGCGGCTGGGCCGAGGCGCGGGTGCGCCAGTACAGCAGATGCGGGTAGACCAGAAACTGCAGGCCTATCAGCCCCCAGGTCAGCAGCCCAGTGTCCTTGCCCTTCATGTGCAGAGTCAGCACCACAAAGGCCAGAAAGAACCCGGCGGTGCGGTTGCGGTGGTTGATCTCGACCACCCAGTCCGGGTGTGGCGTTGCAAAGAAGGACCAGCGCATGTCCTCAGGGCTCCTTGCTGGTCCAGTCGACCAGCGCTTCGATAGCCGGCCGCGCCGCGTTGGCGTTGGGGTGGTTGATTAGCGCCACCAGAACGTAGCGGCGGCCATTGCTTGCGTCCACATAACCCGCCACGGCCACCACATTGGCCAGACTGCCGGTTTTCAGATGGGCGCTGGCGCCGGTGCGGGATTTCATACGGCGCAGCGTACCGTCCAGTCCGCTGACAGGCAGAGAGCTCATCAGCTCAGACATGACGGGAGACTGGTAAGCGCTTTGCAGCAAGCGCCCCAGCGCCTGCGCCGAAATGCGTTCCTGGCGTGACAGGCCGGAGCCGTTCTCCAATAGCGGGCCGTCGTCGGTGCCAAAGCGGCCTTTCCACCATCGCATCACGTTGCCGCGTGCCACATCAAAGTTGCCGTTGCCCAGTGTCAGAAACACCTGCTGCGCCATCACGTTATTGCTGTATTTGTTGATGTCGCGAATGATTTCGGCCAACGGCGCAGAGCTGGCTTCAAACGCGGGCTTGCCGGCCACTACAGTAGGCGGAACGGCGCCCATGCGTACCGTGCCTGCGAGCTTGCCGCCCATGTCTTGCCACATCCCCTGCACTGCACGCACTGCGTAGCTCTTCGGATCGATATACGCGACGGGCCACACTTTTTCATTGCAACTGGCCGGGTAGCTACCCAGAAAACGGATGCGCGCCGGGTTGGAGAAGTCGGCACGCAATGCACCGCGGTAGTCACCGCAATCGCCCGTGATGAGCGGCACAGTGGCCTGCATCGACACACCGGCCAGCGGCGGATCGTATTGCACCTGCGCCAGACTGGCCGTGCGGTCGGGCGTGAACGTCATCACCACCGATTTGTAGTTGATCAGCAGCGCGTCGGGCGCGGCGTTATAGGGGCGCAGCGGCTCGCCATCAAATTGTCCAGGGTCGACATCCGGCACTTCAAACGCGCTGTTGTCCAGCACGATGTCACCCGCAATGCTCTGGATGCCAATGCCCTGCAGGCGGCGTAACAGCAGCCACAGCCGCTCCAGCACCAGCTTGGGGTCCCCCAGGCCCTTGATGTACAGGTTGCCGTACAGCGTGCCTTCGCGCACCGCGCCCTCTACATAGACCGGCGTGCTCCAAGTGTAGGCCGGGCCAAGCAAGTCCAGTGCAGCAACGGTGGTCACCAGCTTCATCACGGAGGCCGGGTTCATTGAGGCCGTGGCCCGGTGGCTCAGGCGCGCTGCGGTATTTGCGCCGCCGTCTGCATCCACCACCAGCACCGAGATCGCATCGCGCGGCACCTTGGCGCGGGCGAGGGCCGCATCCACCTCGGGCGGCAGTCCCGGCGCGGCGACGCTATGTGCCGCAGGAGCCATCAAGGCGAGCAAGGTCAGGCAGATGGTCCATGGGCGCAGCATGGGTTCATTATCCTGCCCAATGCCACGGTGAGGTGTCGCCGATAATTGGGCCATGCCTGCGACACCTCCCCTGCCTACCCCCCGCTTTTCCGCAAAGACCGTGGGCCTGATGGCGGCGGTGGTCACGGTGCTGATCTGGACCTCATTCATCGTCATCGCCCGCGCCTCGGCCGACCCGGCACGCAACCCAACGCTGGCGCCTTTCGACATTGTTTACGCCCGTCTCTGGGGCGCGGCGATCTTTTTGCTGCCCTGGGGCTGGTGGCTGACGCGGCGTGACCGTGCGCGCCAGCGCGAAGCCGGGCAGGTCGCCAATGCAGGGTCCTTGGGCGGTCTGTCGCCCTTGCCCTTGCGCATCACCGTGCAAGTCGGTTTTTTTGGCAGCTTGCTCTACGCGATGCTGGCCTACAGCGGCTTTGTGTTTGCACCTGCCGCGCATGCCTCGGTGTTGATGCCCGGCAGCCTGCCGTTGTGGACGGCATTGCTTGCGCTGTTGCTGCTGGGGACACCCGTCACCGCAGCGCGCGCCGTGGGCCTGGCCTGCATCGTCGGCGGTGATTTGCTGGTGGGCGGCGCCAGCCTGCTGCATGCACTGGATGGCAGCGGTGTTTGGCGCGGCGACCTGTTTTTCATAGGCGCGTCCATGACCTGGGCCACCTACAGCGTGCTGTCGCGCAAGCATGCGCTGGACGCGGTGCGCGCGACCATTGCAATCACGGCGTTTGGTTTTTTGACCTTTGTGCCGGTCTATACGGTGTTGACTTTGGCCGGTTGGGTGCCAGGGCATATCTGGACCGCGCCGGCGCATGATGTTGTGTTCCAGATGTTTTTCCAGGGCGTGGGCTCGGTGGTGATCTCGGGCATCACGTTCACCAAGATGATCCAGCACTACGGACCGGTGCGCTCCACGATGATCACCGCGCTGGTGCCCGGTTTGTCGGCGCTGGCGGCTGTGGTGTTTCTGGGTGAGCCTCTGTACTGGAACCTGTTGGCAGGGCTCGCGCTGGTGACGGTGGGTATTCTGTTTGGTGTTTACAAGGCGAAGGCCGCGCCGATTGCTCCTGAAAACATAGCTGTTCACGCACGCAATACGGGCGCTGGAGCCTGATTTGGCTGGAAAATAGAGCTGCTTTCCGATGAAATTACTCGCGTTTGATACCAGTACCGAAACCCTGAGCGTGGCCGTCTCACGCGATGACACGGGCGATTTGAAGCTGTGGCAATACAGCGGCACCGGTGGCGCGCGCGCCTCCACCGACTTGATCCCCACCGTGCTCAACCTGATGCAGCAAGCAGGTCTGCAAATGAGCGAGTTGGATGCGATCTGCTTTGGCTGCGGCCCGGGTTCGTTCACCGGTTTGCGCACGGCTTGCGCGGTCGCGCAGGGGCTGGCGTTTGGCGCGGGTGTGCCGGTGCTGCCCGTCGATAGCTTGTTGGCGGTAGCAGAGGAAGCGCGCTTTTCGGCGATGGCCGATGTTGCGCAGGTTGAAGTCGTTGCACTGCTGGATGCGCGCATGGACGAGATGTACACGGCGCGTTTTGCATGGGGCGATGGGCTCTGGACGACGTTGTCGGGCGACGTGCTGGTGCGCCCTGAAGACTTTGCAGCACAGAGCGCCGCGGCAGTAACGTTGGCGGGCAATGTTTTTACGGTGTATGCGCAACGCCTGACGGCTGTGAGCGAGCGGCTGCCTTGCATAACTGCCCTGCCGACAGCCACCGCCATGTTGCGCTTGGCGCCGCAATTGCTGGCGAACGGCAAGGCCGTGCCCGCCGATCAGGCCTTGCCCAGCTATATCCGCGACAAGGTGGCGAAAACCACCGCCGAGCGCATGGCAGAGAAGGCCGCCGCAATATCATGAACGCCCGCATGCAGCCCGCGGAAGTGACGTTCGAGCCCATGCTGGCGCCGTGGCTGGACGCAGTGGTGCGGGTGGAGCTGGAAGCCTATGAGCACCCATGGAACTATACGAACTTCATGGACGCGCTGCACTCGGGTTACCAGGCGCAAATGCTGGTGGCCGATGGCACGCTGATCGGGTATTTTGTTGCGATGAAGGGCGTCGATGAAGTGCATCTGCTCAACATCACCGTGGCGCCAGAGTTTCAGGGTCAGGGCTGGGCCAAGCTGATGTTGGAAGCGTTGACGGTCTGGGCGCGCTCGCAGGCCGCACTGTGGCTGTGGCTGGAGGTGCGGGTGGGCAATGTGCGCGCCCAACGGGTCTACGAGGCGCACGGCTACCGCGTGGTGGGCCAGCGTAAGCAGTATTACCCGGCCTTCCACGGGCTGCGTGAAGATGCGATCGTGATGAGCCTGCGTCTCTGAACGTACACTGACGCCATGAGTCTGGACCTCGACGATCGCCAACGCGCCATGCTGCAGGAAATGCATGTGCCGGTGTGGCTGCCGCGCGCTGATTGGGTAGAGCCCGTTGTAGCCGCTGCGCCAGTGACCGAGCTCGCGTCGGCGCCGCCCGCGGCACGGCCGCTGGCCCAGGTTGTGGCACCCACTTCAACCCCCGTGTCTGCGCGGCAAGCGCCGTTGGGTGACATGCCCGCGCTGGATGGCATTGACTGGCCTGCATTGCGTGAGATCGCAGCTGCCTGCCAAGCTTGCGGTCTGTGTGCCGGACGCAAGAACACCACATTGACAGTGCCCGCCACGCAGCAAGCCGATTGGCTGATCGTCGGCGACCCGCCGGACGAAGACGAAGACCGCAGCGGGCAGCCGTTTGTCGAGCAGGCCGGGCAGTTGCTGGACAACATGCTGAAGGCGGTAGGCGCGCGCCGCACCATAGGCAAAGAGGGTGAAGTGCAAACCGCCTTTGCAACCGATGTCGTCAAATGCCGGCCACCACAGGGACGCAACCCGCAACCGGCGGAGCTTGCGCAATGCGCGCACTTTTTGCAGCGCGAGATTGCTCTGTTGAAGCCCAAAGTGATTCTGGCAATGGGGCGCTTTGCGGTCCAGAGCCTTTTGGCCGAGCAGCCCGAACTGGCCTCACAACCGTTGGGCAAATTACGCGGTACGGTGTACCGCTACCAGGGCGTTCCGGTGGTGGTGACTTACCACCCCAAAGTGCTGCTGCGCGCAAGCAGCGACAAGGCGAAAGCCTGGGCCGACCTGTGTCTGGCGATGGATGTGGTTGAGGCTTAGCCGCCAGCGATCTGCTTTTGCAACGCCTGGTATTGCGGCAAGCGCACGCCGCCCAGGGCGATGGCGTTGCCAATCGCAGTTTGGGCTTCCGCCCGCTTGCCCTGCTGCAGCAACACTTCCGCCAAGTTGTTCCAGGCGTCGGCAAAATCAGGATGCGCCAGCGTAGCCGCACGGTAGGCCGCCTCCGCAGCAACCCATTGTTGCAAGGCATAGGCTGTGTTGCCTGCACCGAGCATCAACGCGCGTTGCGTTGGCCATTGCTGCAACGCAGTACGGTAGGCGGTTTGCGCCGCGCTCGGCTGTACGCGCTCCAGCGCGGCGATGGCTCTGGCCATGTTCTCCGGCTGTGCCGTGGCTGGTAATTGATTGGGCGGTAGCGCCACCATGGCCCAGTAGCCACCGCGCGCCCACGTGCGCTCGAACGCATAGAGCGACATCTCCATCGCTTGCGTGCGGCCCGAATGCAGCAGCATGGTGTTGCTGTCACGGTCATAGCCCATGACCACCGCGAAGTGCCACACCGGGTACACCGGCAATGACAGGTTCTGGAACACCAGCACCGGATGGCCCGCAGCCACTTCGCGCACCACGGCATCCACCTGCGGTTCCAGCACATACCCTGGCAAACCGTGGCGGCGGCTGGCAGCCAGCACTTCGATCTGCAAGGATCCTTTGCGGTTGGGCAGATAGACCTGCTCGACCAATTGCTCGGCAGTCACCGACAGCCCCGCGGATTGCAACACCATAGCCAGCGCTGCCGGCCCGCACTCGTAGTCTTCCTGTGCGATGAAGGGGGTGTTGGACAGCGCGACTTTCGCAGGCAGCTCTGCGGGCCACGTCCGCGAAAGCTGGCTGACCTGCGGCGTGGCGCAGCCGCCAAGCCCCAGCAGGGTACAAACAAAAAACCCCGCCAAGGCGGGGGATGCCAGACGCGCGAGGCGCAGTCTCACCGTACCGAGCGGGTGAACGGGAATACTTTGGTCAGGCCCAGGATGTCGGTCACCAGCAGGATGATGAAGACAGTGAACAGCACGCCCAACACATCGCCACCGGCTGGTGCACGGTCAATGCGCTGCGCCAATTGGTCGACTTCGGCATCCGTCATCGCGTTGACGCGTTCCAGCGTGGCTTGGCTACTCACGCCTTGCGCCTGGATGGCTTTGGCGATGTCTTCGCGTTGCAGGAAGGCTGCGACACGTTCGCGCGCCGGGCTGCCGGAGGGGGCTTGTAATGCGTCTTCGGTAGGAACAATGCTGGCTTGCGCTGTCATGGGCAAACCCAGGCACGTAGTCGATATGATGAGCAGCGAAGCGACGAAGCGTTTGAAAGTTTTCATGGTGTGTACCGTAGTTGTATGGAATAAGTGTAGATTTGAAAGTGCGTTTGGGAAACCGTGTTTACAGGTAGAAACAATACTTGGGGCGGGCGTTCTGCTCTGTGCATTGGCATACATTCGGGCAAAGTCGAAGCAGTTTCTTGGGTGGCTTCTTACAATAGATCCATGACCTTCCTAGAACAGTTGCGCCAGGCCGAGCGCGAAAACGGCTCCCTGTTGTGCGTGGGGCTGGACCCCGAACCTGCCAAATTCCCCGATGCGTACCGCGGTGACGCTTCCAAAATCTACGACTTTTGCGCGGCCATCGTCGATGCAACGGCCGATCTGGCGACGGCCTTCAAGCCGCAAATTGCCTATTTTGCGGCGCACCGCGCTGAGGACCAATTGGAGAATCTGATGGCGCATATGCGCGCAAACGCGCCGCATGTACCCGTTATTCTCGATGCCAAGCGCGGTGACATTGGCAGCACGGCAGAGCAGTATGCGAAGGAAGCCTTCGAGCGCTACGGTGCCGACGCAGTCACGCTGTCACCCTTCATGGGGTTTGACTCCATTCAGCCCTATCTGAAGTACCACGGCAAGGGCGCCTTCCTGCTGTGCCGAACATCCAACCCTGGCGGCGATGATTTCCAGAACCAGCGTTTGGCGTCGGTCGATGGGCAACCGCTGCTGTACGAGCACATTGCGCGACTCGCACAAGGGCCGTGGAATCTCAATGGCCAGTTGGGCCTGGTGGTCGGTGCCACCTACCCGGCGGAGATTGAACGTGTGCGCGCGTTGGCACCCCATGTGCCCTTGCTGATTCCTGGCGTGGGTGCGCAAGGCGGTGACGCTGCGGCAACGGTCAAGGCCGGTTGGCGCGCCAGCAATGGTGAGACCACAGCACCCATCATCGTCAATTCATCGCGCGCCATCCTGTATGCGTCTTCCGGCGCCGACTTTGCACAGGCTGCGCGCGCCGAAGCCACGCGCACACGCGATGCATTGCAGGCAGCTGCAACCGCATCTTTGCAGTAGCAACACTTCATTACAACTCTCCGTCAACGACGCGTTGGGGCATGGGCGTTGTAGTCCCATGGAGTCGTTCCATACTTTAATGAAAACGGAGTTTTGTATGAACATGAAGACCTTGATGGCAGTTCTGGCTTTGTCGGTAGGTGGTTTGGCCATGGCGCAAACCCCGACGGCTCCCGCAACCCCCAAGCTGGACCAGCGCGAAGCCAACCAGCAAGCGCGTATTGACCAGGGCGTGGCCTCCGGCCAGTTGACCGCCAAGGAAACCAACCGCCTGGATAAGCGCGAAGCCAAGCTCAATGCCGATGAAGCCGCAGCCAAGGCCGATGGCAAGCTGACCCGCGCAGAACGTCGCAAACTGCACCGCGAAGCCAATCGCGACAGCAAGGCCATTCACAAGCAAAAGCACGACGCGCAAATCGCAGCGACTGCCAAGTAAGTTGCCGCGCTGATACTGGAGCAGGCCCCGGGGTGGAGACGCCCGGGGCTTTTTTCATGCAGCCATCCATAATGCGACGAAGGATGGATGCAGCCATGATTGATCTCTATACCGCCGCCACACCCAATGGGCACAAGGTCTCCATTGCACTGGAAGAAATGGCCTTGCCTTACACGCTCAAGGTGCTGGACTTGTCCAAGGGCGAGCAAAAACTTCCCGCCTATCTGGCGATCAACCCCAACGGGCGTATTCCGGCGATTGTTGACCGCGACGCGGATGACTTCGCGGTGTTTGAGTCCGGTGCGATCCTGGTTTACCTCGCCGAGAAGACGGGCCTCTTCATGCCCAAGGATGTAAAGGGGCGCTCGCTGGTGATGCAGTGGCTGATGTTCCAGATGGGGGGCATCGGGCCGATGATGGGGCAGGCCAATGTGTTCTACCGCTATTTCCCTGAAAAGATCCAGGCTGCGATTGACCGCTACCAAGGCGAGAGCAAGCGCTTGTTTCGCGTGCTGGATACGCGCCTGCAAGACCACGAATATTTGGCAGGCGATTATTCGATCGCCGACATGGCCAATTTCGCCTGGGTGCGCACGCACCGCTGGTCTGGCGTGGACGTGGATGACTTGCCGCATCTGAGCCGCTGGCTGGAGGCCATCAAGGTGCGCGATGCGGTGCAACGCGGCCTGCATGCACCTCCGTCGACCCTGGAGCTGCGCCGCGATGGCAGTGATGAAGCGAAGAAGTTTTCAGAGGCTGCTCGCACGATGGTGGAAATGGGCCAATCCAAAAACGGCGCGGCCAAACCATGAAGCTCTATACCGCCCACCGTGCACCCAGCCCGCGCCGCGTGCTGATGTTTTTGGTTGAGAAGAACATCACGGGCATTCAGATGGTGGATGTTGATCTGAACCAGGGCGAACACCGCACGCCTGGCTATCTGGACAAAAGTCCATTGGCCAAGGTACCTGCATTGGAGCTGGATGATGGACGCGTGCTGACCGAGACGCGTGCGATCTGCACCTACCTGGAAGGCTTGTACCCGGAGCCCAATTTGATGGGCGTGGACGCGGTGGAGCGCGCCTTTATCGAGATGGCAGACCGGCGCGTGGAGCTGTATCTGATGGGTGGCATTGCGAATGCGATTCGCCATACCCACCCCGGGCTGGCTGTGCTGGAACAACCTCAGTTTCCTGACTTTGGCCGGTCTCAGGGTGAAAAGGTGATGGTGCTGGCGCGCTGGTTCGACCAGTTGCTGCAACAGCAGGAGTGGATGGCCGGTGCGCGGTTCACGATCGCGGACATCACCGCGTTTTGCGCGTTGGAGTTTGCGCGTGGTTTGATGAAGTTCAAGCCGGAGGAGGCAGGGTTGCCGGCGCTAGCGGCCTGGCGCGCACGTGTCAACGTACGCCCTAGCGCAGCCGTTTGAGCCATAGCGTTTAAAACGCGTTACCCGGGAAGTAACACATTGCAAGTTGTCTGTGCGGTAGGCTACATACGGCCTACGATGGCCCCTGGGTCTCTATCTCTCAAATTTGGGGCAAAGCATGGGTATTGAAGTGATGGATCCGCCTGCGGTTGCATTGGATGCTCCCAAGTTCGCGGCAGCGGTTGGCGTGGTGGCGCTGCTCAGTGCCTGCGGTGGAGGCGGAGGAGGCACTTCGGAGAGTGGGCTGCCTGTATCGACCCCAGCTCCTACCCCCTCGCCAACCCCTGCGCCAACACCAACACCTACCCCTGCGCCGACCCCGACCCCCACGCCGACGCCTACACCGGTCCCAACTCCAACCCCAGTGCCGACACCGGCGCCACCCCCCGTGGCGCTCTACGCCTACCCTTCTGCGCGCACCGATGAGGAGGCCGCCCGCTTTCTGTTGCAGGCGCAGTTTTCCGCATCGGATGCAGAGATTGCGTCCGTGCGCTCCCTTGGCTATGCCGCATGGCTGCAACAGCAGATAGCTTCGCCGATGTCGAGCACGGGTTGGGATTGGCTCAATGCCAAGGGCTACGGCGATGTGCTGAACCCTGCGAACTATTACGACAGCAATACGCCGGGCGATTACATGGCCTGGAACCAGCTGATCGCAGCGCCCGATGCGATGCGCAAGCGCGTGGTGCTGGCGCTGTCGGAGTTCTTTGTCGTGTCTGCCTATGGCCTGGACTTCGGCTGGCGCAGCCATGGCGCGGCGGCGTGGTGGGATGTGTTGAATACCCATGCATTTGGCAACCACCGCAGCCTGCTGGAGGCGGTCACGCTCAATGTGGCGATGGGGTTCTATCTGAACACCAAGGGCAACAAGAAAGCCGATGGCAAGGGCAGCCAGCCCGATGAGAACTATGGCCGCGAAGTCATGCAGTTGTTCTCCATCGGCCTGGTGCAACTCAACCAGGACGGCACACCCAAGCTCTCGGGCGGCAACAAGATCGACAGCTACACCGCCGCCGACGTCAGCAACATCGCGCAGGTCTTCACCGGCTACGACCTAGACCAAAGCCAGAACGTGGTGACAGCCATTCCGCAAACGGGTGGTGGCACGCGCAATGTCGGCAATACCGCGTTCGCCAAGCTGCCGATGATTCAGGTTGGCAACAACCACACAACGCTGGCGGCCAACTTCCTAGGGGCCAACGTGCCCGCCGGGGCGTCTGCGAAAGACGCGCTGAAAACGGCACTGGACACGCTGCATAACCATCCCAACGCTGCCCCGTTTTTCTGCAAGCAGATGATCCAGCGGCTGGTCACCAGCAACCCCAGCCCGGCCTATGTCAGTCGTGTCGCGGCCATCTTCATCAACAACGGCAAGGGCGTACGCGGCGATCTGGCCGCGGTGTTTGCTGCGATCCTGCAGGACGACGAAGCGCGTGGCCCGGGTGGTTTGACGCAAACAGAGTTTGGCAAATTGCGCGAGCCCATGGTGCGCTTTGTGCAATGGGCGCGTACCTTCAATGTCACGTCGGCTGCCGACGCCTGGAAGATCGGCGATTTGAGCAATGCGGCAAGCCAGTTGGGCCAAAGCCCGTTGCGTTCGCCATCGGTATTCAACTTTTTCCGCCCCGGCTATGTGCCCCCTGCCACGACGTTGAGTGCGGGTTCTGTGGCGCCGGAGTTCCAGCTGGTCAACGAGACCAGCGTGAGTGGCTACTTGAACTACATGAGTGGTGTGATTAACACTGGCATCAATTCCGGCGATATCAAGGCCGCCTATACCGCGGAGCTTGCGTTGGTGCTGGATACGGCTGCGCTGGTACAGCGTTTGAACAAGCTGATGTGTGCCGGGCAGCTGTCGGCCGCTACGCAAACACTGATTGTCAACGCGCTGAATGCCACTGCCGTGACGGCTACCAGTACGGATGCCGTCAAACGCAACCGGGTCTGTGCTGCTGTGCTTATGGTGATGGCGTCTGCCGAATACCTGGTTCAGAAATAGGAGCGCCGCGATGCATTTTCTCCAGCCCGAGCTCCATACCCGCCGTGCTTTTCTTCGTCGGTCCGGCCAATTGGCAATGACCGGTACTGCGTTGCCGCTGGCACTGAACCTTGCGGCCATGGGCGAAGCCGCCGCCTTCAACGCACCCGGCAACGATTACAAGGCGCTGGTCTGCGTTTTCCTCTATGGCGGAAATGACTACGCGAACACGGTCGTTCCGTATGACAACGCGAGTTACGACAAGTACAGCACCATCCGCGGCGGTGGTGCAGGCCGCACGGCAGGTGGCATTGCGCTGGCGCAGGCCGATCTGGCGGCGACGCTGTTGACCCCTACAGTGGCACCCCAGGACGTGTTGGGGCAGACACGCCAGTTTGCGATGAACCCGGGCATGACCGGTCTGGCGGGATTGTTCAATGCGGGCAAGGCCGCGGTGCAAATGAATGTCGGCCCGTTGGTGGTGCCGTTAACACGGGCGCAGTACAACAGTTCAGACCGAGCTACCTACCCGCGGCCACCGCAACTGTTTTCGCATAACGACCAACAATCGATCTGGCAATCGTCGTCACCGGAAGGCTCCAAGGTCGGCTGGGGCGGCAATATCGGTGATCTGGCCATTGCCAATAACCTGAACACCAGCTCCATCTTCACATGTATGTCGGTCACCGGCAACGCGGTGTTCCTGTCAGGCGACACGGCGCTGCAATACCAGCTCAGCACCAGCGGCGCCATCAAGATTGCGCCGGCTACGTCAGCGGTCTATGGCTCCACCGCGGTGCGCGATGCCATCAGCACGCTGATCCAGCAGCCACGCAGCCAGAAACTGGAAAACGAATACAACACCGTAACCAAGCGCGCGATGGGCGCTGAAAGCGCTGTGACAGCCGCACTCTCCGCGGCTGCGCCTGCGACGGTGTTTCCGACGGATGGGCTGGGGCCACAGATGAAGATGGTCGCGCGGCTGATCAAGGGCCAGGCCGCATTGGGTGCACGCCGCCAGGTGTTTCTGGTCTCCATTGGCGGCTTCGATTTGCACGACAACCTTATCCGTGACCACAGTGGCCTCTTGGGCAAGGTCAGCGCAGCCATGACTGCGTTCTACAACGCGACGGTGGAGATGGGTGTAGCCAATCAGGTGACGACATTCACCGCATCCGATTTTGGCCGCACCTTGGCGTCCAACGGTGATGGTTCAGACCACGGCTGGGGCAGTCACCATTTCGTTGTGGGGGGTGCGGTCAAGGGCAATGCGTTTTACGGCGCGCCACCACCGATCAGCGTGGGCGATACCAAGGACAGCGGTGGCAATTACGCACCGGCAGACCAGTGGCATGTGGGTCAGGGACGTTTGCTGCCCAGCACGGCGGTGGACCAATATGCGGCGACGCTGGCGCGCTGGTTTGGGGTGGCGGATTCAGAGATGGTGGGCATACTGCCCAACATCGGGCACTTTGGCGGCACCGGGTACCCGGTCAATCTCGGTTTTATGGCGTAGCGATTGCTACAATTTTAGTAGCTGTTTACACAATATCTACGGGCGCTACAGCCAATTTTTCCTATAAACCGATAGAGTCGGCCCACACGATTGCATCCATATGCGCCATGTTGATGGTGTGGCTGCTGTAGTTCAGCTCAGTGGCCAGGCTGGCAAAGCTGGCGTCATCGTAGGACTCGGCTGCCTTGGTCAAGGCCAGCATCCGGCCCAGCGTGCCTGTGCCGTTCTCAATGGCTTCGGTAATCGGTGCTGGCAGCGTCAGCAGTTGCAGTGCGTCGGCCATGGGAACGCCCAGCATGTCATCCAACAGCGAGAACAGACCGACCACAAAGGCGCTTTCGCATTCTTCCGGCGACAAGGTTCCCGCACCCAGCAGTTCCATCATCCGCCCCCGCACTACAGCGGTGGTGCCGACCACTGCCGAGGCTTCGTTGGTGCGCGCTGCCGTTAGCAACAGCGCGGTCCAACGCAACAGGCGCTTCATGCCGATCAGCATCACGGCGTGGCGAAATGAAGTCACCTCCTGCGTCAGCCCAAAACCGGCTGAGTTGATCAGGCGCATCAGGTTGAAGCCCAGCATCGCATCGCGTTTGAGCAGGGTTTCGATGTGCTCGATGTCAGCCTGCGTGCGCACCAGGTTGAAGAGCTGCAACACGCTGGCGTGCGCCGGTGTCACCACCTTGGTTTTGATGATTTCGGGGCGATCAATCCAGTAGCCCTGGAACAGTTGCGCACCAAGCGCCATCGCGTCGACAAACTGCGTCTGGGTTTCTATTTTCTCGGCCACCAGTATGGCCTGGGTGCGCGCCTTGATGGCAGCTGCCAAGGGCTTGTGCACGTCGGCTGGTACGCCCTGCATGTCCAGCTTGACGTAATGCGCGAGCAACTGCCAGTCCTTGTACGCGGGCGCCACCACCGTATGGTCAAACGCGAGCTTGAAGCCGCGATCGTGCAACTCGGCCAGCGTCGTGTGCAACTTGGCAATGGCCTCGGGCTCGTGTCCCGCAACCGGCGCGACCTCGATCACAAATTTTTCGGGGGTTGCGATGTCCAGGTGATCGCCCACGAGGCT
This sequence comes from Rhodoferax sp. P2_H8_2, assembly GCF_056403235.1. Lineage (NCBI taxonomy): Bacteria > Pseudomonadati > Pseudomonadota > Betaproteobacteria > Burkholderiales > Comamonadaceae > Rhodoferax > Rhodoferax sp. P2_H8_2. The sequence goes on along the minus strand of NZ_JBFUFW010000003.1, from coordinate 13,321 downwards.
GTGGTGCGTGCGGTTGATGAACAGCGTCTTGGTCTGCACACCCAGCGCGTTGCTGGTGTCGGCCATCGCATTGAACAGCAGCGAGATGTCACTGCCGGCGTCGTGGGCCTGGGTTTGCGTGGAGCGGTCAAACAGCTCATAGGCCACGATGCTGCGCCGTGCGTCCACGATGGCCTGGCGGGCAATCAGGCTGATAGCTTGCAGCGGCGCGCCGCCCGGGGAGGGTTGATTGCTCATGGCGTTATGGTACTGCGGCAGGTGCCCTTTACAGTAGGCGGGCCAGATAACGCCCGGTGTGGCTGTCGGGATTGGCGGCAATATCCTCCGGCGTGCCCACGCCGACCACGGTGCCACCGCCAGAGCCGCCTTCCGGCCCCATGTCAATCAGCCAGTCGGCGGTTTTGATGACGTCCAGGTTGTGCTCGATGACAACGATGGTGTTGCCCGCGTCGCGCAGCTGGTGAAGCACTTTGAGCAGCAAAGCGATGTCAGCAAAGTGCAGGCCTGTTGTGGGCTCATCCAGGATGTAGAGCGTGCGCCCGGTGTCTTTTTTGGACAGCTCCAGTGCCAGCTTGACGCGTTGCGCTTCACCGCCCGACAGGGTGGTGGCAGCCTGGCCCAAACGGATGTAGGAGAGGCCCACGTCCAAGAGCGTCTGCAGTTTGCGCGCAATGGTGGGCACAGCCTGCAGGAAGGCATAGGCGGCTTCCACCGTCATGTCCAGGATCTGCGCGATGTTCTTGCCCTTGTAGAGCACTTCCAGCGTCTCGCGGTTGTAGCGCTGGCCGGCGCAGACATCGCAGGGCACGTACACATCCGGCAAGAAGTGCATCTCGACCTTGACCATGCCATCGCCCTGGCAGGCCTCGCAGCGGCCACCAGCCACATTGAAAGAAAAACGCCCCGGCCCGTAGCCGCGCTCGCGCGCCACCGGCACCTCGGCCATCAGCTCGCGGATCGGGGTGAACAAGCCGGTGTAGGTGGCAGGGTTGGAGCGTGGCGTGCGACCAATCGGCGATTGGTCGACGTTGATGACTTTGTCGAAATGCTCAATGCCTTCGATGGCTTCATGCGCCGCAGGCTCATCGTGCGCGCGGTAGATCGAGCGGGCTACCGCGGCGTACAACGTGTCGTTGACCAGTGTGGATTTGCCAGAGCCGGATACGCCCGTCACGCAGGTGAAAAGGCCCACCGGAAACTCAACGCTGACGTCCTTCAGATTGTGACCTGATGCCTTGACGACACGCAGTGCCTGCATGTCGCCTTGGGTTGCGAGGTGGTGTGCCTGGCGCTGGCCCCACGCCAGCGCGGCCTTGCTGGGCGCGCCTTTGGAGGCTACCTTCTTCTCTGCGGGCTTGGGGGCTACGGTAGGCAGCCAGGCGGTGCGGCGTTTGGGGACCTCGATCTTCAGCGTGCCCGCCAGGTATTGGCCGGTCAGTGATTCGGTGTTGGCCTTGACCTCGTCAAACGTTCCCTGCGCAATCACGCGCCCGCCATGGATACCCGCGCCCAGGCCCATGTCGATCACATGGTCGGCCGCGCGCATCATGTCTTCGTCGTGCTCCACCACCAGCACGCTGTTGCCAATGTCACGCAGGTGTTTGAGTGTGTCTATCAGTCGGTCGTTGTCGCGCTGGTGCAGTCCGATGCTGGGCTCATCAAGCACATACATCACGCCGGTCAGACCCGAGCCGATTTGCGATGCCAAGCGGATGCGCTGACTCTCTCCACCCGAGAGCGTCTCCGCGCTGCGGTCCAGACTGAGGTAGTTCAGACCCACATCATTGAGGAATTTCAGGCGCAGGCCAATCTCACGCACCACCTTGGAGGCAATCTCGCCCTTGGCGCCGTGCATGATGAGTTGCGTGAAATAGGCATAGCTCTCGCGCAGCGTGCTGTGGCTGATCTCGAAAATCGCGCGGGCTTGATCTCCCTCGCCAATTTTGACGTGGCGTGCCTCACGACGCAGGCGTGAGCCATTGCAATCCGGGCAGGGCTGCGTGCTGCGCATGCGGCCCAGGTCTTCGCGCACCAGCGCCGAATCCGTCTCGCGGTAGCGTCGCTGCATATTGGGGAGGATGCCCTCGAACGGGTGCTTCTTGTTGATCTTCTTGCCAGCGAAGTTGCCCGACTCCATCACATAGCTGAACTTGATTTCTTCCTCGCCCGAGCCATACAGAATGGCCTGGCGCACCGCGTCCGGCAGCGCTTCGAAAGACTGGTCAATGTCGAACTTGTAGTGCTTGGCCAAGCTTTCCAGCAATGAAAAGTAATAGCCGTTGCGCCGGTCCCAGCCCTTGATGGCGCCGCTGGCCAGGCTCAGCGTGGGAAAGGCGACGACCCGCGCCGGATCAAAAAACTCCTGCGCACCCAGGCCGTCGCAGCTGGGACAGGCGCCTACCGGCGAGTTGAACGAGAACAGGCGTGGCTCCAGCTCGGCAATCGAGTAGCTACAGACCGGGCAGGCAAACTTGGCGTTGAATAGGTGCTCTTTCGAGCTGGAAGGCTTATCCGTTGTACGTAAGCCACTATCATTTTCGGAGCGACTGTCGCTCTCCATTTCCAGCGCAATGGCCCGGCCATTGGCCAGCCGCAGTGCCGCTTCGAAGCTTTCGGCCAAACGCTGCTTCATGTCGGCCCGCACCTTGATGCGGTCCACCACCACATCAATGTCGTGCTTCTCGGTTTTCTTCAGCGCGGGCAGTTCGTCAAACGCATAGGCTTGGCCATTGATGCGAAAACGTACATAGCCCTGCGACTGCATGTCAGCAAATACATCCAGGAACTCGCCTTTCTTCTCACGCGCCAGCGGCGCCAGGATCATCAGCCGTGTGTCTTCGGGCAAGGCCAACACCGCGTCCACCATTTGGCTGACGGTCTGGGCCTGCAGTGGCAGGCCGTGGTCCGGGCAATACGGCGTGCCAGCGCGGGCGAACAGCAGGCGCAGGTAGTCGTGGATTTCGGTCACCGTGCCCACGGTCGAGCGCGGGTTGTGGCTGGTGGCTTTTTGCTCGATGGAGATCGCGGGCGACAGGCCTTCGATCATGTCCACATCGGGCTTGTCCATCAGCTGCAGAAACTGGCGCGCGTAGGTAGACAGACTCTCCACATAGCGGCGCTGGCCCTCGGCGTACAGCGTGTCGAACGCCAGGCTGGACTTGCCCGAACCCGAGAGGCCGGTGATCACCACCAGCTGATTGCGCGGGATATCGAGGTCAATGTTCTTCAGGTTGTGGGTGCGCGCACCCCGTACGCTGATGGTTTGCTGCTGCAGGGCGCGGGCCAGGTATTTGCTATCGTCAATAGGAGAGTTCAAGTTCGTGGCCGCCAAAAGAGTAACCTGCCATGATAGTGAAGTTCGCCCCCACGTGTCCAACCCTGGATAAGCGGGCCGGCAGACCGGCTTGCCGGACGGGATAAACTGCAGCATAAATTGGAGAAAACCATGGCATCCGTCAATAAAGTCATCCTCATCGGCAATTGCGGCCGCGACCCCGAAATCCGTTATTTGCCCTCTGGCCAGGCCGTAGCCAACGTCAGCGTCGCTACCAGCAGCCGCCGCAAGGACAAAAACACCGGTGAATCCATCGAAGACACCCAGTGGCACCGCGTCACGTTTTACGACCGCCTCGCCGAGATTGCCGGGGAGTACGTCAAGAAGGGCCGCCCGATTTACGTGGAAGGCCGGCTGAAGTACGGAAAGTACACCGACCAGGCGGGCGTGGAAAAGAACACCGTGGACATCGTTGCCACCGAACTGCAGTTGCTGGGTGGCCGTGAAGGCATGGGTGGTCCTGGCGGTGGTGATGGAGGTGATGAAGGGGGTTATCAGCAACAGGCCCCGCGTCGCCCCGCGCCGCCTGCTGCGCGTGCACCCGCAGCCGCCCCGCGCCAGGCCCCAGCTCCACGCCCGGCCAGTGGCTTTGATGACATGGATGACGATATTCCGTTCTAAAGCCCACGCGCCAACAAAAAAGCGACCCAAGGGTCGCTTTTTTGTTGGGGTTGTCTGCCGTTAGAAAGTGCGGCCCTTGGTTACGGTTTCGCGCACGATCTTCCACTGCTTGCCGACCTGCTCCAGATCCAGTGTTTTCTCAACCGTGTCGCGGTAATCGTCGGAGCCGTAGCTTTGCGAGAAAGAGACTGCGCCGGTCTTGACGTTGCACGACAAGGCTTTGGTACCCGTGATGTCGGCGCGGATGTTGCCCTTCTTGTTCAGGCGTGTCTGGCGCAATTTTTCCCAATCACTTCGGCTCAGTCCTTTGGCGGGTACAAAGTTGCTGCCGTAGGCGGCGAGGTAGCCCGCAAAGTCTTTGCGGTTCCAGGCACCAATCCAGGCATCTACAAAGTTGCTCAATTCGGTTTGGCAGGCCTCGGTGACTTTCGCCGGTGCAGGTGTCGAAGTAGGTGTCGGGGTAGGGGCTGGCAGCGGCTCAGGTTTGACCGGAGGCACTGGAATGCGGTCTTCAAAACGGGTTTCGGCATTGCGGCTGAGCACCAGTGTCGGAATGATGCGGTCACTGCACTGCAGCGCATCGTCACTGGCTTCGCTACCGCCGCTCGCCTCGGGCAGGGAGCTGTTCATCGGTCGCAACTTGAAGACTTCCAGCAGCGTGCCAGAGACGGCCAGTACCCGTACGTCAGACAGACTCAGGTCATAGACTGCATTGGCCAGTGCGCGGCGCGCCTGGTACAGCTCGTTCTCCGTGTCCAGCAAGTCCAGCAAAGAGCGCTGGCCAATGTCAAACTGCTGTTGGTAGGCTTGGCGTGCCTTGGAGGTGGACAGCTCATGTTGGGACAACAACTTGAGCTGGCTGACCAGGCGGATCGAGTCGTTGAAGGCGATCTGGCCGGTCTGAAAAATATCGCGGCAGGCCTTGTCACGCAAATCGAAAGCCGCCTCCAGCTTGGCCTCGCTCTGCCGGGTCCGCGCAGCGTCCGAGCCGCCGCGAAACAGGTTGTAGTTCAGGACCAGCTCAACCGTTGAGTCCTTGTACTGCCCAATCACACCGCTCTCGTTGTTCTGGGTACCGGTGCGTGCACGCAGTTCCAGCGTGGGGTACTTGCTGGCGGCGCGTACATCGCGGTCAGCCCGGTAGGAGCGGATGTTGGCCACTGCGCCCAGGAAATCCGGGTTGGTGCGAGGCGCATCGTTCAGAAAACCAATACCGACCGGCAAGAATTCGCCCAGTGGTTCCAGCGGCGCCAGTACTTCGGCAGGGGTATCCCCGACCAGACGCTGGTAGCGCGCCGACACGTCGTGCAGATTGCTGACCTCGGTCAGCCAGTTGGATTCGGCCAGGGCCATGCGACCGGCGGCCTGTTCCAGATCAACCCGGCGGCCCACGCCGGCGGCGACCTTTTGGGCGATGCGGTCGTGCACTTCCTGGTGGGCGTTGTAATTGCTGCCTGCAAGTTCGACCAGTTCGCGGAACCGCAGCACATCGATATAGGCCCGCCCGACCTCTAGTGCGGTCTGGTTGCTGGCGGACAGCAGCTCGTAGAAGGCGGCTTGCTCAGCGTAGCTCAGGCGGCGCACTTCAGATTTGGTGGCAAAACCGTCAAACAGGGTCTGGCGCAACTGCAGCGACGCACGGTTGCTGGCGTATGTCTGGGTGGTAGGGACACTGGGGCTTTGGTACTGTTCGCGGCCAGAGCCGACTTCCAGATCAACCCGGGGCAGCCAGCCGCCTTGCGCGGCACGGCGGTCGTGTTGGGCCGCCTGCAGGTTGTGATAGCGCAGCTTGACCTCAGGGTTTTGCAGCGCCGCCTGTTCAATCGCTGCCCGGAGGTTGCCCGGTGACTGGGCCATTGCGGCACTACCAACGAAGCACAGGCCTGCAATGAACAGGCAGTTTTTTTGTAGGTGTCTCAAATGAATCACGTTCGAACTTTCCAGTATCTCAGATGCAGCGCGCTAATATGCCTATGCTAGTCTGGAAGACAAGGACTGTTGCCAAGGCCCATACAAGCCCTTCAAGACCAACCGGTTAGTTTAGACGACGACACGAAAGGTGCGATGCGATGACTGTCACGCTTATGCGATTTTTCTTCTGTGCGCTGGCGCTCATCGCCGGCCAGCTGGGTCCGGCCACGGCGCAAACGCAGCCGCAATTGGTGACCATCGCCGCCGGCGGTGTCAACGGTGTCTATTACTCGGTGGCTGGCAGTATTTGCCGACAGCTCAACAAGGACCGCGCGGCCAATACGCGCTGCGCCGTCGAGGTCAGCGAAGGCTCGGTCACTAACGTGACCCTGCTGCGCCGTGGGGTTGCCCCGTTTGCATTGATACAGGCCGACGTGCACTACAACGCCTATTCGGGCAACGGACCCTTCGCTGCCGCAGGCGCACAGAAGAATCTGCGCTCAGTGTTCTCGCTGTACCCGGAAGTGCTGACCATTGTGGCGGGTAAAGACATTGCGGCACGCCAACTCGGAGAGATGAAGGGCTTGCGTTTGAGCCGCGGTCTGCCGGGATCCGGTGGTCGCGTCACCATGGACAGCTTGTTCGCAGCAGTGGGCTGGAGCGCTGCAGACTTCGCCACCGCGCAGGAGCGCCCTATTGAAGAGCAAAGTTATGCCCTCTGTGAGAGAAAGCTCGACGGCTTTGCCTACTTGGTGGGCCACCCCGCGCCCAATGTGATGCGTACGGCCAAGAGTTGCGATGCGCGCGTGCTCTCGTTGGCAGAAGAACAGATTAGCCAGTTCATCGCTGGCAAGCCCTATTTCGAGCGTACCGAGATCGCCGCCAATACCTATCCCGGCCAGACGATGCCGGTGGCGTCGGTCGGCTCACTGGCAACTTTGATGGTGCTGGAGTCGGCTTCCGAAGAGCAGGTCTATGGGCTGGTGCGCGCCGTTTTTGACAACCTGGAAGCGCTCAAACAAAGCAATCCGGTGCTGGCTGGCTTGCAGCCCGCCAGGATGGTGAAAAACGGCCTGAGCGCACCACTGCATCCCGGCGCACTGCGGTACTACCGGGAAAAGGGCTGGCTGTAGGCGCAATCTTCTCGTCGGACATTCCAATTGCTACGCGGTCCCGTTACCTCTGCGTTTGCCAGTGCTTGGCGACGTCATGTTGGGGCATCCGGCCTGACTTGGCTGCTGCTATTGGGTGTCGTAAGCGCCGCACTTTCAGCCTCCAACTTCGACCAATTGCAAGCCCATGCGGTGCAGCGCTGGGGTGCCGGGGTCACTCCCAAATTCACCGCTTGGCGCACGCTGGTCGCCAATCTGGCTGGTGCGACGGACAGCGAGCGGCTCAAACGCGTCAATGACTTTGTCAATCGGCAAACCTTGTTTGGCGAAGACATGGCGATTTGGGGCCAGCTGGACTACTGGGCAACGCCGTTGGAGACCCTGGGCAAAAGCGCGGGTGATTGCGAGGACTTTGCCATCTTCAAGTACTTCTCGCTGCGCGAGGCCGGGGTCGCCCGCGAAAAGCTGCGGCTGATCTATGTGCGGGCCAAGACGGGCAGTGACAGCAGCGCGCCTATGCAGGCGCACATGGTGCTGGCGTATTACGCGCAGCCCGATGCTGAGCCACTGGTGTTGGACAACTTGGTGGGAGATATCAAACCCGCCTCCCGCCGGCCCGATCTGGTGCCGGTGTTCAGTTTTAACAGTGAAGGCGTGTTCAGCGGAGTCTCCGGGCAGGAGACCAAGCCGGCCGCCGGCACCGGGCGCCTGTCACGTTGGGAAGACCTGCTGCAGCGCGCCAAGGCAGAAGGTTTTGAATAAATGACTTATTTACGGAGCTAGACCATGTCCATGTACCGACAACTCTGGTTGGCCATCATTGCCAGCATGTTGCTTGCCTTGAGCGGCGGCCTGCTGGCATCACTTTTGAGTGCGCGCAGTTATCTTGAGTCGCAGCTCACCATCAAAAACACTGACAACGCCACTGCGTTGGCGCTGTCGCTCAGCCAGGGCAATCCGGACCCGGTGATGGCCGACCTGGTGGTGGCTTCGCTGTTTGACAGCGGGCACTACCAGTCGATTCGCATCCTCGATCCCTCAGGCAAGGTGATGGTTGAACGCGTCGCCGACACCGGCGCACTGGACGCACCCCACTGGTTTGTCCAGTTGTTGCCCATCCACGCGACGCCAGGCCAGGCTCAAATCAGCAGTGGCTGGAAGCAGTTCGGCACGGTTTCGCTAGTGAGTCACAGTCGGTTCGCCTACGGCGCGCTTTGGAAGAGTGCCTATGAAATGGTGGCTGCGTTGACGCTGGCCGGTATCGTGGGCGGACTGCTGGGTTCATTGGTGCTGCGGCGCATCCGAGGCCCGTTGCAAACCGTGATCGAACAGGCGCAGGCCATCACGCAGCGGCGCTTTGTCACTGTGGAGTTGCCCAAGGTGCCAGAGTTGAAGCAACTGGCCGTTGCGATGAATGCGACCGTTGGGCGTTTGAAATCGATGTTTGAAGAAGAGGCTTCGCGGCTGGAAGGCGTGCGCAAGGAGGCCAACTTCGACAGCCTGACCGGCTTGGCAAACCGCAGCTATTTCATGGGGCGCCTGCGGCATTTGATTGATGCCGATGACTCAGCCGGTGGCACGCTGATCATGTTGCGTCTGGCCGACCTGGCGGGCATCAACCGCCGTCTGGGACGTGGTGCTACTGACGACTTTCTCAAAGTGGTGGCGCAGGCGGTGCAAACATGCGCCAACAAGGTGGGCCACGGGGTGGCTGCGCGTTTGAATGGCGCCGATTTCGCCGTGTTGCTGCCTGGGGAAAACGTCGCACGTACGCTGGCCAACGATTTGCTGCAGCACCTGATCCAGGTGGCCGCGCCCTTTGTAGAAGACCAAGCCACTGCATGGCTGGGTTTTGGAAAATTCGCGCACGGTACCGATGTGGGCGCGCTGCTGGCGCGCGTCGATCTGGCGCTTGCCGGTGCGGAGGCCGAGCGCGGCAATGGCTTGCAGGAAGCGATGAACGATACCGCCGACGAAATGCCCCGTACCGCTGAACAGTGGCAGGGCATGATCCAGCGCGCGCTGGCACAGGGCTGGGTGCGCCTGATCTCCTTTCCGGTCGTGCAGGTGGACGGCGACTTGTCACATCGCGAGTGCCCGTTGCGTTTGATGTTTGATGAGAAAGGCGAGTGGGTGCCTGCGGGCCGCTTCCTGCCAGTGGCTGAGCGCCTGCGGCTGACTCCGGCGCTGGATCTGGCAGCGGTTGGTTTGGGCCTGAAAGAACTGGAGGCCCAGCCCAAGTTGCCTGGTTTGGCAATCAATTTGTCGGCCAGTTCGGTGGCTGACGCCGACTTCCGCGCTGCGTTGACAGCCAAGTTGCTGGAGCACAAATCATTGGCACCCCGCTTGTGGCTGGAAGTGGCAGAGTCTGGCGCGTTGAAATACATGACGGAGTTCCGCGGGCTTTGTCTGGGCCTCAAGAAAGCCGGCTGCCACGTCGGGCTTGAGCACTTTGGCCATCAGTTCAGCCAGATTGGTGCGTTACACGATTTGGGGCTGGATTATCTGAAAGTGGATTCCAGCTTTGTACGTGGCATCGAGGCCAACGCCGGCAACGCCGCATTTCTCAAAGGCTTGTGCAGCATTGCCCACAACATTGGCCTGCAGGTGCTGGCCGAAGGTGTGACAACCCAGGCCGAGTGGGACACCATCAAAGCGCTAGGCTTTGATGGCGCCACCGGACCTGGCGTAAGAGAACCACAGGTCTAGCGGGGGCAATTCGCCGCCGGGCCGCCCCAAGGTGCTCTGGACCGCTTGGCGGCCAGCGCCGTTAGGCAATTAGCCCCCTTGGGGGGGCAGCGACCCGCGTAGCGGCGGAGCGTGGGGGCTTAATCAACGATCAGGCGCTTGTTATTCAGCAGATCCTGAATGATGGCGTTGTCATTGAGTAGCGTCACGTTGTTGGAGTCCACCGTCAGATTGACGTTCTGCAGCACGATAGTCTGGTTTTCCTTGGTCGCGTCATAGCCCGCGCTGAAACCGCCGCTGGTGCTGATGTGCACCACAGTGTGGCCGTTGGACAGCTCGAAATGCAGGTAGTCGTCCAGGTTGCCCGGGTTCTGGCCCAGATGCGCCTCGCCCTGCAATAAATCACGCAGGTCGAGCGCATCGCCCTCGGTTTTGCTGAAATCCATCACCAGATCGGTCGTGCCGGATATCTTGATCGCGTTGCCGACGCCGTAGGCATTTCCGGCGCCAGCGTTGGCAGTGCCCAGGGTAGCGTTTTGATCCCCAAGCGACCAGGCAAATACGTCCGAGCCCAGATCCCCGCGCAGCACGTCGCTGCCCTTGCCGCCGTCGAGTCGGTCATTGCCGGCGCCGCCGCGCAGGCCGTCAATGCCATCGCCACCGGAGAGGTAGTCATTGCCGGTGCCACCGTACAGCAAGTCCGAACCCGCTTCGCCAAACAGCGCGTCGTTGCCAGTACCACCCCCGACCACATCTGCATTGGCTTCGGAGACCAGCAGGTTGCCACTCGCATTGACCAGATTGCCCGTTGTATCAGCACTGGTCATGAAAGCGTGGGCAGCAACGTTGGCAAAAGTCAGCGTGTTGCTGCTGTCACCCGCATAGACCACGTCATCGCCAGCGCCAGCTTCCACTTTGTCGTTGCCTGCCAGCGCGTTGATCGCATCATTACCTGCGGTACCAGTCAATGTATTGGCAGTGGCAGTGCCGTTGATCGTCGTAACGCCGGTGGTATCGGTGGCGCCGTTGATGGTGATCACCACATTGGCAGTGCTGCTGGCGCCGCTCGGATCGGCCACCGTGTAGCTAAAAGTCTCGGTCAGCGTCTGGCCGCTGTTCAGCGAATTGACCCGGGCATTGGTGTTGTCCAGGTTATAGGTGTAACTTCCGTTGGCATTCAGATGGAAAGTGCCGTAGCTGCCTGCCACATCGACACCAACCCGGTTGCTAAAGCCGGTCACGGATTGCACGGTGAGCGTGTCGCCATCAATATCAACGTCATTGCCACGCACATCACCTGCCAAGTTGTAATTGCCAGAATCCTCGGTCACAGACAAGACGTCATTCGCGGCGACCGGCGCATCATTCACCGCCGCCACATTGATAGGCAGATTGACAGTGGTGACACCCAGTGCACCGGTAGAAGACTCCTTGGCGGTACCTTCCACGGTCAGGGTGTAGGTGCCGTTGAAGTTTGCTGGTGGCTTCAGCGTGATGGTGTTGAGGTTCCAGCCGGTGATGTTGATGGTTGCACCGTTGGCCGCCGCAGTAAAGCTGTTGGTGCCATCGGACAGCACAGTGCCCACCGTGAGGTTTTTGGCAAACAAGCTGACCAGGGCCTCAGAGCCGTCGGTATCGGCCAAAGCAAAGGTAATGGGCGAGATTTTGATCGTGCCGTCTTCCACGCCGCTGTTGCTGGTGGGGTAGTAGCCTTCCCCGTTGCTGCCGACCAGCGGATCGTGCACACCACCCAGGGTTTCGAGTTGGGTCAGCGAGCTGTAAATCTTGAAGTTGGCCGTCGTCAGGTCCAGCGCAGTGCCATTGTTGACGCTCAGGTATGGCTTCAATGCACCTACGCCGTCCCCGTTGTAGACCACCCAGTCCAAGGTGTAGTAACCATCTGCCGTCGCCGTAAAGGTGTTTGCCGTGATATTGCCGAAGCTGTTATATGGTTTGTTGAGAACTTCGACTCCGCCAATCTTCAAGACGGCAGTGTCGTCCATGTAAGAGCTGAAGGTGTAGGACTTACCAGCTTCCATATAAATCAGGCCGGATATCCGGTAGGCCCCGTCGGTGGATATTCCACTTGGTGGGCTGGATGCCGTATAGTTTTGCGGAGTTGTGGATACGGTTGTCGTATCGGGGGTTACGGCATTCAATCGCGACAGAATGGTTTGAACTTCGGCCGTGCTGTCCACGTCTGCGGGGTTAAGCGTAGCCAGGCCGGTATAGAGGCGCGTGGTGAGCCCCTCACTTGCCGGAGGCGTCGAGATCACAGTGGAGCCATCGACAATGCCCACGCCGCCAAATCTCAGTATTGGGTCGTCGGCAATCGGATTTACGTCAATGGTCGCGGTGACCGCAGGGCTCAAGGCGGTACCATCGCCGACCTGGAAGGTGAACGTGGCATAGCTTGCGGCCTTGTTGCCGACTCCGCTGCCACCAAAGACGTCTGCACCCGATTCGTTGAGGTCTGGCGTAAAGCGCAGCTTGCCAGCGCTAATGTCGGCTGCAGTGACGTCGGTATTGGCCGTGCTGACAGTTGTCCAGGCCGTACCGTTGAAGTATTCGATCTTGCCTTCCAGCGGCAGTGTTGCAATGCGAACCGATTGCAGCGTATTGCCGGTGTCGACATCGGTAAAGGCAAAGTCACTGAGCTGGAATACCCGGCTTGTGTCTTCGTTGGTGCTGAGGTTGACGCTGGCGCTGATGGGGGCGTCATTGACTGCGGTCACATTGAAGGTGATGCGGTTTGGGGTCGCGTCGGTATCGATGCCGCCGTTGGCTGTACCACCGTCGTCTTTCACTTGGAACGTGAAGTTGGCATACGCTGCACCATTGGCATTGGCTGCCGGTGTGAAGCGTAGCAATCCGCCATTGATCTGTGCCAGTGTCACTGACGTTGCTGCGCCAATGGTTACGCCGTTCAATGTCAAAGTGCCATTGCTGGGCGCGTTGACGGTAACTGACGCCAGCGCGTTACCGTCCACATCGGTAAAGCCGAAGTCCCCGCTCGCCAGGGTGTAGCTGTTGTCTTCATTGATCGTGACAGTCTTGTCGGCACCGGCCGGGGCTTCGTTGACATTGGTCTCGTTCAACGTAATGTTGGCATTGGTCGAATTGCCGGCCGCGTCACTTGCTGTGATCGAGTAGACGCGGGAGTTTGGCGTCGTCTCAAAATCATTGGCGCCTGATGCCGCACCTGCGGCGGTCAGGGTGACGACGCCAGTGCTGCTGATCTGGTAGTAGCCATCCGCACTGGTGTTGGTGTTGGTGGTTGTGAACTTGTAGCCGGTGACGGCAACGTTGTCCGATGCCACGATGGTGGCAACAGTTGCACCGGATGCACGGTTCTCTAGATAGTTGAAAGTTTGAGCGCTCAAGGTCGGCGCCGTGGTGTCAGCAGCTGCGACCGAGTAGGACTCGGTGTCGGTGGAGCTTGCGGAGTTGCCAGCGGCGTCGGTGGTGGTGATGGAAGCATCGACCACGTGGTCGGTGTCGGCTGCCAGATCGCTGCCTGGGACATTGATGGAGAAGGTCTTGTCAGCGGCGACGGTGCCGGTGAACGTCTTGCCGTTGACCGTGAGGGTGACGGTATCACCGACCTTGGCGTCACCACCGACCACACCGGTGACCGGAATGTTCTGGCCGGTCT